>DASSEZ010000050.1:0-25329 GCA_035694945.1 Vulcanimicrobiaceae bacterium | reverse complement strand
AGTAGCGTCACAGAGTACAGCGTTCCGGGCCTCACCCCGCTGCCGTCGCCGACACCGACGCCGACGCCGACACCGACGCCGACGCCGACGCCGACACCGACGCCTGTACCGCTGTCGGTGCTGCCGACGACGCTGAACTTTACGTTGCCGAGTGTGACGAGCGGCTTCAGCGTTTCGGAAAGCGGCTATACCGGCACGTTCTCCGAGCGCGATACGTGCAACCCGGGCGGCGGCGCAATCGCGACAGTCTCACCCGGGAGTGCCACCGGGCCCAGCGCGACGTTCAACGTAACGTCGGTCGCCGCGGGCCAGTGCACGATCACGATATCCGATCAGAACGGCCAGTCGCAAACCGTTACCGTTAACGTCACCATTACGCAAGGAGTCATCCAGTGATGCGGGCCAGAGCAGCAGTCTGCGCGATCGCGCTCTCCATGATGATGGCGTCCTGCGGCGGACATGGCGGCGGCTCCGCAATGCTTCCGCCTTCCGCGCCCACACATCCAATCGCGCAGCACGAGCAGGTGAAATTCAGTTTTCTCGTGCCGGCAAAAACGGTGAGCGCTGCTCGGCGTGCCGAAACGATTTCACCGTCCACGCAATCCATCGGCGTCACGGTAAATGCGGGAACGGAGCAAGTCTTCGACGCGCTGCCGACCTCGCCGGGATGCAGCCCGGGCGAAACGGGAACGACGTGTACGGTAACGATCGATGCCGCCGTCGGAAACGATGCATTCGTCGTCAACGCTTACAGCGGCACCGGAGCGACGGGCCAAATTCTCGATCGTACGACGTTCAATTACACGATCGTGCTCGACACGACGAACACGATCGCAATTACGCTGGGGCCGGTGGTCAGCACGACCGCCGACAGCGGACCAGGCTCGTTGCGTCAAGCGCTCGAGGATGCGAATGCCGGCGATACGGTGACGTTCTTGCTCGATTCACCGTCGACGATCATGCTGACGAGCGGCGTGGTTCCCATCGCGAAGAACGTCACGCTCAGCGGGCCGAGCGGCGGCAGCATCACGATCAGCGGCAACAACGCGTCGCGCATCTTCACGGTACTCGCCGGTGTGACGGCGACGATTTCGAATCTCACGCTCACCCAAGGCAATGCGGCCACCGGTAACGGCGGTGCGCTCGACACCGCCGGTGCATTGACGCTCGACACGGTGACGATCACGAACAGCAGCGCGAGCGGCCCGGACGCGTTCGGCGGGGCGGTTGCGGGAGACGACGGCGCTTCACTCGCGATTTCCAACAGCACAATCACCGGAAACCGGGCGACACAGGGCGGCGGAATCTTCGAATCGGCCCGCATGGTCGGGCGCGTCACGATTTCCGACTCGACGCTTTCAAACAACACGGCGACGGATACGCAAGGCTACGACGACGGCGGCGCGCTGGTCGCAAACGTGGCGACGACGCTGACGAACGACACCGTGTCGGGAAACACCGGGAGCGCGATTGCGGTGAACGCCCCGCTGACCATTTCCGGAGGCACGTACTCCGGCAACTCCGCTGCCGGCAACGGCGCGAACAACGGCGGGTACGGCGGTGCGCTGTACGTCTTCAACGCGGTCCAGATCAGCAATGCCAAGTTCGACGGCAATATGGCCGGCGATCCCAACGTCGTTGCGTCGCCGCCGACGTCGTATGGCGGCGCCATCTACAGCGACGACGACGTGACAATCGACAACACGACCTTCAGCAACAACCTCGCCGGCAGTGGCTCGGGCGCAACAGGCCAGGGCGGCGCGATCAATATGGACGATGGCATTTTGACGGTTACGAATTCCACGTTCACATCGAACACCGCCGGTGGAACAAACGCCGCCGATGGATATGGCGGAGCGGTGTCCGACGAAACGTACAATCAAATTTCCATCAGCAGTTCCAGCTTTACGTTGAACTCGGCGGGCGGTGCCGACGAGGGATTCGGCGGCGCGCTTGCGCTAGTCGGACAGCTTACGATCGATCGCAACACCTTCACGCAAAACTCGGCGTACGGCAGCAACGACGGCGATGCGGCGGGCGGAGCCGCATACGTAGCATCGTCCGGATCCACCGACACGTTCACGAACTCGACGTTCACGAGCAATAGCGCAACGGGCGGCGCCACCACGGGCGGCTCGAACGGCTTCGCCCTGGGCGGCGGGCTCTACGTCGACGGCGGAACCCTCACGCTCGACGGCGATCAATTCACTTCGAACACCGTTACGGCGGCCCACGATGCCGAAGGCGGAGGGCTCGAAGCAGAGGGCACCATCGCGATGAACGGCGGTTCGTTCGACGCCAATACGGTCACCGTCGGTGACGGCGGATGTATGGCGGCGAGCGTGGGAGGCGGCGCTGTGTTTTCCGATGCCGGCGTCAGCAACGTGTCGTTCACGAACAACAAGGCGCTCATTACCTCACCCACCAGTAGCGGCATCTGCGCATTGGCGAGGCCGCACGCAGCCACGGTGAAGGTCTTTTCGCGTCGCCCGAGCTCGCATAATCGGCATCAGTTTACGTTTGTACGCCGACGCGGCCAAATCGTGCGCCGCCCACACGTCGCGCGATTTCTTACGAGAACGGTGTACGGACTGGGCGGCGCGATCGGCGTGTGCAGTTGCAGCACGACGTTCACATTCAGCAACGGAACCGTCAGCGGCAACACTGCGGCGACCGACGGCGGCGGTATGTACTTGAACGGCGACACCGCCGTCATTACGAACAGCAGCATTACGTCGAACGCCGTTACGGCAACGCCGAATACGGACGACGGCGGCGGCGGACTGATGATTGCCGGCACAACCAGCACGACGATCACCGGCTCGACCATTGCAAACAACTCCGTCTCCGGTGACCAGACCGGAAACGACGGCGGCGGTGGTCTGTTCATCACGCAACCGACGACGATGACGAACGACACCATCACCGGAAACAGCGCGCAGTTCGGCGGCGACATTTACAACGAGCTTTCATCGCTCACGCTGACCAACGTCACCGTGATGAACGGCACGGCGAATGCGGATGGCGGCGCCGGCGGCGATTACTACGGGCAAAGCAGCAACTCCCTGACGCTGTTCGGCAGCATCATTGCCGGCGGAAGCGCGCCGGCGCAAGACAATCTCGGCGGCGATACGCAGATGACGACGATCACGGACAACGGGTATAACGTCATCAACACGAGCAACTCGTCAATGGCGCCAGGAAGTGATTACGACGTCATTGGCGCGACGGTCGATCCACTGCTCTCGGCTCTCGCCGGGAACGGCGGACCGACGCAGACGATGGCTGACTCCGCGTCAAGTCCCGGCAAGGATCTCATTCCGCTCACCACCTGTACGGCGAACGGCGTGACGACCGACCAGCGAGGAAACATGCGGGGTGATGGAGGCGACAATAAGTGCGATGCGGGCGCGTACGAATTTCCGTAGTGTAGCGTGACGGAGTTCGCCGGGTTCGACCATGCCGACGTGCGTGTCAACGATCTGCACGCGGTGGAAGCGTTTTATGATGCGCTCATGCCGTTGCTCGGCTTGCCTCGAAAACGCAACGCGTTCGTGGACGCAAAGGGCGAGTGGTGCGATCCGCCCGCGGGCACCGCGACGAACGTGGTCGAGTACTATGAACCCGAATCCGTTGGACGCGGTGCCCGTTTCCTGGGCGTAATCGAAGACCGTTCGTCGACGCCGCACCCCACGCGCATCGCATTCCGTTTACCGCTCGGTGCGGACTGGAAGACGTTTTTCGAACTGCTTGCGCGGATCGGCGCCCGCAACGTCGAGCTCTCCGCGAACATCGAGCAATACCCGGCAATCTTCTTCGAGGATCCCGCCGGAACGCGCTTGGAACTCTGCTGGCGCGCAGCGTAGCGTCCGTCGCAACCCTATTATGAAATTAGTTGACAGATAGGGTTTGCGGCCGTAAACTATTAAAGAATTAGTATACGACCCGGAGGTTTGGATGCTTCTCGCTCTGGTGGCGGCGATTGCCGTTGCTCAAAGTCCCGCGCCGTCCGCTGCGGCCACGGCCGCGCCGTCCGCCGCGTACATCGGCACGCGCATTGCGTTGCCGGCCGTCTCCAAACCGCCGGCGATCGACGGAACGCTGAACGATCCGTCTTGGAAGATGACGGCTGCAAAGGTGCAGTTGCAGTGGAATCTTCGCGATCAGCAGTCCGCGAATCAGACGACGACCGCGTACGTGATGACCGATGGACACTATCTGTACGTCGGCTTCGACGCGCAGCAGCGTCAACCGATTCAGGCCGGGCAGCACACGAACGACACGAGCCTTACTGACAACGATTACGTTGCGGTGTATTTTTGGCCGAACGGTTCGAATGGATTCTCGTATAGTTTCGCCGTAAATCCGAACGGCACGCACGTCGCTTCCTCAAGCGAGAACACGGCGTACGCGCCGCGATGGGCATCGGCCGGACGCGAGCGGGACGGTGGCTACACGGTAACCATGCGCATTCCGCTTTCCGCAATGAAAGGCGCGAACGGCGGGGCGTGGGGCTTGCAATTCGCGCGCTATGTCGCCGCGACGCAAGACGATTACGTGTGGCAGCACGCGCCGCAGCAGGGCAGCGGAAGCGAAGCCTCTTCGATCTACAGCGGTTTCTTGGCGGGCATTCCCGCGCAGCCCGGCGTGCGCCCGAAACCGCGCATCGGCTTTTACCAGTTGGGCGAACTTGCGTCCAAGAGCATCGGCGGTTCGACGTCACGCATGGGCGCGGACATCTCCATTCCGTTTACGACCAGTACGTCGTTCGTCGCGACGCTGCACCCGGACTACTCGAACGTCGAACTCGACCAGCAAACGATTCAGCCAACCGCGTACGCGCGTTTCTATCAAGAAGTACGCCCGTTTTTCACGCAGTTGCAGAATTTCTACAACTACGGTACCTGCATCGGTTGCATCGGGCAGGAACTCTACACGCCCGCCATCCCCACGCCGCGCGACGGCTACGCGATCGAAGGCAAACAGGGACCCGCGACGTTCGCCGCGTTCGATGCGATCGGTATCGACGGTCGCCGCGACGACGCAGAAGCGTTTGCCGCGCACACCGCCGATACGAAGACTTCGTTCAGCGTTGAGCGCGTCGGCGTAAATCTGCCCGGCTTCCGCGACAACGTCTCCTATTGGAACGTGAGCCACGACAGCCTCAAAGGGTTATTCGAATACCTCGGCTACGGCAACGAGAGCGGAACGCAGATCACCGATGCGACGCAAGCCACCCGCAAAGAGGCCGGCGTGGGGTACTACGGGCGCAACGGCGGCCTCTATTTCGCGCTGCGCCATGTTGGCGCGCAGTACTCGCCCGCGGACGGCTTCATTCAGCATTCGGATATCGCGGGCTACGACCTCAACGGCGATTACACGTGGTATTACAAGCCCACGTCATTCTTTCCGCGCGTCATTGTCGCCGGCAATCTCGACATGTACCACGGAACCGGCGTGGGTCTGAATCAGGCGGATAGATCGTTTGCGGCCGGGGCGGATTTCGCGAAGATCTGGCACATCCGCGCGCAAACCGGGTCGTCGTATTTGCGACTGCGCGACGGCACGTTCACGCCGATCACGCAGAACGGCATCGATCTTTCGTACCACTACCACACGCCGACCGTAACGACGATTTCGTGGTATACCGGCCGCTTCGGCCCCGGTAAATTGGATTCGTGGGTGCGCTCGACCACGCTGCGCGCCGGTTCGCGCGGCTATCTCTCGTTCGAAGCAGACAGCAATCGTCAGTGGCTCGATGCCGGACAGACGTACACGTCATGGCTTGAGAAGGCAACGTATACGTACGAGAACGGTTCGAATTCCTCGATCGGCGTGGGCGTGCGCCGTATCATCGGCGCGTCTCCCGTGGTCAGCGGCGGCGTACCGAATCCCGACCTGAACGCGTGGAATCTCTCGGTGGCATATCACCTGCGGTTCTCGCACAACGAACTGTACGTGGTCTACGGCGACGCCAACGCGTTCCAAACCGCGCCGCGCCTGGTGATCAAACTCATCGAATATGCGGGTGCCGACAAGGGCACGTAATTTCGGGGCTTATTCGCAGGTTTTTCCCCAGTCCGTAACCGGGCGGGCGTAGTCTCTCTTTCATGAAAGCCTTGGAGCAGGCCGCTGTTCTGGTATCTCTGAAGGGCGATTTCGACATCAGCTCGCGCGATAGTCTGCGCAAGCTGCTTGCAAAAGCCGAACAAGCCGATGCGGCCGTTATCGACCTTTCCGGTGTAACGTATGCCGGCACGACACTGCTCAACGCCCTTATCTCGCTGCGCCGGCGCATGCGTTTGCACGGCCGCGAGGGCGCGATTAGGCTCGTCGGGAGCAGCACGCACATGCGCAAGTTGCTCACGATTACTGCGCTCGACCGCCTGTTCGACGTCGCTTAATAATCCTCGCGCACTTCGAACGTGTGATTCAACTGCGCCTTTTCGATGAAGTCGCGCACCACCGGCGATGGTTTGAGTAGAACCAGGGGCGTGCGTCCGGCTTCTTTGCGTGCGCGCTGAAAACGGACGAGCGACCGGATCGCCGACGTGTCGATGCTGTGCACGTCGTTCAAATCGAAAGCCAGGGGCTCGGCGTCCCCGTAGCGGTCGAGCAAGTCGTCCAGTTCATCGCGGCGGGCGATGTCGTATTCACCTTGAAGTCTGACGATGATGGGCTGCGCCACGCTTTCATTGTTTGCACCGGCGGCGCGGCGGGTCAAGCGTCTAGAGCTCGGCAGGTCCGCGTTCGCCGGGAGAATAACGTCGCCGCCGTTCATGCGCAACAGTCGAACGCGAGCGTATCTTGCGCTTGCCATACTAGCGGTACTCTGGGGCTATAACTGGGTCGTGATGAAGATCGCGGTGCAGTACGCGCCGCCGATCGAATTCGCGGCGTTGCGCTTGCTGCTCGGTGCGGGCGTGCTGTTCATCGCGCTCGCCGTGCTGCGCAAGCCGCTGCGCCCCGCGCGCCCGTGGCAGTACTTCTGGATCGGCATGTTCCTATCGGGCGGCTTTCTCGCGCTCGCCACGTGGGCGGTGCTGATCTCCGGCGCCGGCAAGGTTGCCATTCTTTCGTACACGATGCCACTGTGGGTCGCGCTCGCCGGATGGCCGCTGCTGGGTGAACGCTTAAACGCGGTGCAAATTGCCGCACTCGGCATCGCGCTTGCAGGCATTATTCTGGTTCTCGATATTCGCGACACGCACGGTTCGCTGTTCGCCGACATGCTCGCGCTGCTCGCCGGCGTTTCGTGGGCCATCGGTGTGATCATGAGCAAGCGCGTTCAACGCGCGGGCACCGTCGACGTACTGGAACTGACCACGTGGCAGATGTTTTTCGGCGGCGCGCTCGTCGGCATTGCGGCGCTCATCGTTCCGGAACACGCAACGCATTGGACGTGGGCCTACGGCGGTGCGCTGGCATACAACGCGATCGGCGCATCCGCGCTGGCATTTTTCTTGTGGATCTACGCGCTGCAGCATTTGCCGGCGCGGGACGCGAGTATGGGAACGCTCGCGAATCCGGTTATCGGCATCATCGCGGCGTGGCTGCAACTCGGCGAGAAGCCGAGTACGTCGGAAGCAATCGGAATGGGGCTGGTCGTGATCGCGCTAGGCGCGCTTGCGCTGCAGCAGCAAGGAGTTACCGACGACAAATAAGCTCGACGCGCCCATTGCGGCCGCGGCGAGAATCGGGTGAACGATGCCGGCCGCGGCGAGCGGCACCAGCACCGCATTATACGCAAACGCCCAAAACAAATTCTGCTTGATCGTGCGCAGCGTCGCGCGAGAGAGATCGATGCCGGCCGCAACCGCGCGCGGATCGTTTGAAAGAATTGCCGCGTGCGCCGTTTCGATCGCGATCTCGGTGCCGCCACCCATCGCCAGGCCCACGTCGGCGCTTGCCAGCGCGACCGCGTCGTTGATGCCGTCGCCGACGAACGCGACGTGCGCCTGCCGCTCGCGCAAGCGTTGCACGATCTCGGCTTTGCCTTCCGGCGTAACGCGCGCATGCCATCCGTCGATCTGCAAGCGTTCGGCGAGCGCTTGCGTCGGTGCGGGCGCGTCACCGCTCACCATTTCGACGGTGATGCCCTTGCGGTGCAAACGCGATACCGCTTCGAGCGCTTCCGGGCGTGCGACGTCGCCCAAATCGATCGCGCCGATGAGTGCTTGACCCGCGGCCACGTAGACGCGCGTCGCGCTGCCGCCCGCAAATCCGTCCAGCAGAATGCCGCGCTGCTGCATGAACGCTTCGTTGCCGGCGACGTAATGCGCGCCGTCAATCGTTCCGAAAAGGCCCGCGCCGGCTTGCGTGGTTACGTTGGTTGCGAACGTGGGGACAATGCCGCGATCGTGGGCTGCGCGAACGATTGCCGCCGCAAGCGGATGCGCGGATGCGCGCTCGAGCGCCGCGCCTGCCGCCAGAACCTCGTCCTGCGTATGCGGCGCCACGGGCACGACTCCAAGCACTTCGGGTTTGCCGATCGTCAGCGTTCCGGTTTTGTCGAACAGCACGGTACGCACGGCGCCGAGCCGCTCGAGCGCGTCGGCATCGCGGAACAGCAGCCCTCGGCGCGCGCCGGTCCCTACCGCGACCATGATCGCGGTCGGCGTCGCCAATCCGAGCGCGCACGGACACGCGACGACCAGCACCGCAACACCGGCGGTGAACGCGGCGGCAAACGGATGATGCGTGAGCAGCCAGCCCGCGAACGTCAGCGCGGCGATAACGAGAATGACCGGCACGAATACACCGGCCGCCGCATCGGCCAGGCGCTGCACGCGCGGTGTACTTCCTTGCGCGCGGCGCACCGCTTCGACGATTTTCGACAGCGTCGTCCCCGCGCCCACGGCCCGCGCTCGCATGACGAGCGCGCCGTCGCCGTTGAGCGTTCCTTGTTTGATCATATCGCCGGGACCGGCTGCAACCGGAATCGGCTCGCCGGTGAGCATCGACGCGTCGATCGCGCTGCGTCCTTCGATCACGACGCCGTCGACCGGTATGCGTTCGCCTGCGGGAATCACGAGCACGTCGCCGCTCTGCACGCGCTCGATCGCGATGTCACGAACCGTTCCGTCGGCATCTCGTATGCGTGCAAACGGTGGACGAAGACCGAGCAGCGCGCGAATCGCGCGATTGCTTTTTCCGCGAGCGGCTGCCTCCAAATATTTTCCGGTGAAAACGAGCGTGACAATTGCACTGGCGGTTTCGTAATACGACGGCTGCATGGCGATCGTGGCGTACACGGAATAGCCGAATGCCGCGGTCGAACCGAGCGAAACGAGCGTATCCATGTTGCTCGTGCCGTGCCGCAGCGCGGCGATTGCGCCGCGGTGAAATTCGCCGCCGACCACCAGCCACACCGGCAGCGTGAGCGCCAGCATCACCCAATCTTTGAAAGCGAACGCCACGGGCGTCATGCCGAGGATCAGCGTCGGCACGAACAGCGCGAAGGCGAAGATCAGCAGGCGATGTTTGCGGCGCACCTCGCGGTCGCGCCGCTGCGCGTCTTCGTCGTCCTGCTCGTCCGCGGTCAGCGCCGCGCCGTATCCCGCGGCCTCAATGGCCGTTATGAGCGCGTCGGAACTCACGCCTGGTTCGTGCGAAACGCTCGCCCGCTCCGTGGCCAAGTTCACCTGCGCGTCAGACACGCCGGGGACTTTTCGAAGCGCGCGCCCCACGTGCGCAACGCAAGAAGCGCACGTCATGCCCGAAACCGAGAGCTCGGTCACGTGCGAAGGCGTGCCGGTCGCGGTCATGCCAATTCGTAGCCCGCTTCGTCGAGGGCAGCGTGCAAGTCTTGGCGCGGGATCTCCCGCTCCGTGTCCAGCCGCGCCGCGCCGGCACGTAAGTCGACGTCGACCGACCGGACGCCCGGCAGCGCGCTGAGCGCCTCGGCGACGTGCCGCACACAATTTTGACACGTCATGCCCGTCACACCAATGGTTTGTATCATGTTCCTGGTTTACGATAGATGCGGGACGGTCCCCGCATCAGCTGGAACCCTCCCCAAGGCTTTGTCGTTGCACGAGTGGGCAGCGGCAGCGCAGGTTGCCATTCTCCAGGACCGTTTTGAAAGCGAGGTTTCACCCTCCCATGCATTGGCGTTTACGCCGTTGGGCTTTGGCTATAGGCCTGATTGCTGCGTTCCCCGTGACGATTGGAGCGGCTCCGGCCGCGGTCAATCCGTCAGAAGATTTGCGTCAGAGTTACCAACTGCTGGCGACGACGTTTTACTCGAAAGTGGACGCGCAGCGATTGCTCGACGGCGCGCGCCGGGCGCTTTTGGACGATGCCTCCAAGCACCACGGCCACGTCAAAGTGCCGGCTCTTCACGATTTGGGCAGCGTGGACGCGAACGTGAATCAACTGGTTTCCGCGATCACGCGCGTGGGATCTGCGCTGCACGCTTCGCAAACGCAGCTCACGTACGATGCGATCAACGGCATGGCGCGCTCGCTCAATGACAAGTACACGACGTTTTTCACACCGCAAGAGTACAGACAATTCAACGATGCGCTCGACCCGGAGAAGATTTCCGGCATCGGCGTTATCGTGCAAGCGGATGAGTCGAGCAAATACATCAAAGCCGAATACGTCGTGCCGGGAACGCCGGCCGAAAAAGCAGGCTTGCAGACCGGCGATCTGTTCACCGGCGTCGACGGAAAATCGCTCAAGGGTTTGAGCGCCGACGATGCGAGCAAACTGCTGCGCGGCAAGCCCGGAACGGTGGTGCACGTGCAGGCGACGCGCGACGGAAAAGCGCTGGCGGAAATGGACATCACACGCTCCGAAGTGCAGCCGCCGACGGTCATTTACAAGATGCTGCCGCAGCACGTCGGCTACATCTACATTCTCGCGTTCGGCCGCGAAACGCCCGACGAATTTGCGGTTGCGCTCGATCGTCTGCAAAAGGACGACGTGCGCGCGTACGTCATCGATTTGCGTGACGACGGCGGCGGGTACGTAAATTCGGCACTCGACATCAGCTCGAAATTCATCAACAGCAATCCGCTGCTGACGATCGAAGAGCGCGGTTCGCACACGACCACCGTCGATGCCGGCACCGATGCACTGCCGCCCAAACCGATGGCGATTCTGGTGAACCGCTACACCGCGTCCGCGTCGGAGATCACCGCGGGTGCGCTGCAGGACAACGGCATCGGCGTGCTCGTCGGCGAGAAGACGTTCGGCAAGGGCGTCATGCAGTCGCTCACACCGCTTCCGGACGGCGCGGCGATCAAAATCACGACCGCGCACTATCTCACGCCGAACAACCACGACATCAACCTCAAGGGTATTCAGCCCGACTACGTCGTCGTGGAGAACAAAGACGCACGGTTCGGCGATCTCGGTCACGATGCGCAGTTGCAGACGGCCATCGGCATTCTCACCAAGAAAATCGCCGACGCCAAGAACTAGGAGACTCCATTAGGGTCAGGCGCGAAGATATCAGCCCCGCGGCAATATGCTGCGGGGCTTTTTCGTAGCCGAGGACCTTCTGGCAGCAATGGACAAGCTAGAGATCACGGGCGATTAGCTCAGCTGGGAGAGCGCCTCCCTTACAAGGAGGATGTCGGCGGTTCGAGCCCGTCATCGCCCAAACTTTACGCCATACCGAGGCGCTCCCGGCGCCTCGGCCTGACGCAAAGTTCAACCGAGGCCAACGATCATGCTGGAACAGCGCACGTATAACTTCATTACGAGCGAGCGAGTAGTCGACGGCATCGCCGTCGTCACCATGGCACGCCCCGAGAAGCGCAACGCGCTCTCGCTGGAACTCATGCGTGAACTCATCGGCGCGTTCACGGAGATTGGTGCCGAGAGTGAAACGCGCGCCGTCATCTTACGCGGGCTCGGCCCCGCGTTCAGCGCGGGCCACGATTTGCGCGAACTGCAGTGCCGCGACGTGGCGTCCTACCGTGAGATTTTCGATACGTGCGTCGAGTTGATGGAGCGCATCCAGCGTATTCCGCAGCCCGTCATCGCTGAAGTCGCGACCATCGCCACGGCGGCCGGCTGCCAGCTCGTCGCCACGTGCGACTTGGCGATCGCCGCTGAAGAAGCGAAGTTTGCGACGCCGGGCGTGCGCATCGGGCTGTTTTGCACCACACCCATGGTAGCGCTCTCTCGGGCGGTGGGCCGCAAGCGCGCCATGGAGATGCTGCTCACGGGGGATTTCATCGACGCCCGTACCGCCGCGGAGTGGGGATTGGTGAATCGCGTCGTGCCCGCCGGTACGCTGCATGACGAGGCGCTTGCGCTTGCAAGGCGAATAGCCCAGGCCAGTTCGCCCGTTATAGGGCTGGGCAAGGCCGCATTTTACGTACAAATTGACCTAGCGCAAAACGCGGCCTACGGTTATGCTAAAGAAGTGATGTCGCTGAACGCGATGGCCGGCGATGCCCAAGAGGGCATGGCCGCCTTCATCGAGCGGCGACCTCCGGTGTGGCAGACAAAAGCAACATCTGTTAATATTCGGTAGGGTACCTTACGGCCGCCAGGGAAGTTTTGCTAAGGTCCTAATACCAG
Source organism: Vulcanimicrobiaceae bacterium (assembly GCA_035694945.1). Taxonomy (GTDB): domain Bacteria; phylum Vulcanimicrobiota; class Vulcanimicrobiia; order Vulcanimicrobiales; family Vulcanimicrobiaceae; genus DATGJX01. The sequence continues at coordinate 12,789 of DASSEZ010000050.1, read as the reverse complement.
AGACACTCCGGCGCTACAGTGGGCAGGCGCCGAGAGTGATGCGAAACAAGCGTCGCCCACACCCGGTATGCGGGCAACCGCATACGCGACGGCAGTGAAGGCTCGCTTTCAGCGGGCCTTCCTGTTTTTTACTCGAAGGAATCTGCTCGTGAACCGGATCGATCCGCGAACGCGCTTTGCCGCGTTTTTGCTTTTGATTGCGCTGCTCGCATGCGCGTACGTCGCGGTGAATCGCGCGCGAGTCGAGCAGCACACGCGCCGCGTCGAAATCGCGATGGACTACAACGACTTCATCACGTTCGCGCGTTCGTACAACTACAAACCGGCGGAATTCTTGCTCGAACTTCGGCGCGCGGGGCTCACGTCGCTCGCACTCACCGAAGAACTCGGCGGATCGCTCATCACCTCGTCCAGCGGTAACGCCACCGCCGTTTCCGGCCTGGGACTGCTCGGTTCCGCGCGCCTGGCGCCGGTTTCCGATCCCACGCTGGCGCGGCTCGTTCGCGAAGGCAAAGTGCGCCCGGGTTCGATGTACGTGCTCGTGTACGACAAACCGACGTTCGACCGGTACATGCAGCAGTTGCCGCTGCATTTCGAGCGCTCGAGCATCACCGTGCTGCATTCGTCCGTGCCGTACGTGATTGGGCTGCGCACCGAGGCCGACTTCTTCAACACGACGGCGCTCGGCATTCCCGCGGATCAAATTCAACTCGCCCGGCGCCTCGGATTCTTCATCATCCCGCGTTTCCAAAACGACGAGCGGCTCGACGACGGACAAATCGCCACGATGTTCGACGATCTGCACGCGGGCAAGTGGATCTCCACGGTCATTTTCTTCGGACTGCGTAACCAGGTACTCGGTTTTCCGGATCATCTGCGCGACACGGCGCAAGTATTTCAGGCGCGCAAGCACACGAACTACGGCGAGATAGAGACGTACGACGCGAGCCAAGTGCAAAAGGGCAACGTCCAACTGGCGCGGCTCATTCCGGGCCACATCGTGCGCGTGCAGGCCATCAGCAAGACGGAACTGGACAAACTCACCATTCCGGACATCGTGTCGCGCTACGAACTGGGCGTTCGCGAGCGCAACGTGCGCGTGGTGTACTTGCGTCCGTTCCCGCACGAATACAACGGCATGTCCATCGAAAAGACGAACGTGGAGATGGTGCGGCAGATTGCCGACGATCTGCGATCGCACGGGTTCACGCTCGGCCGCGCGACGCCGATTCCGCTCTATCGCGGCAACAGCGCGATCGCGGTGGGTCTGGCGACGATGGCGCTGCCCTCGATGTTCGTGCTGTTGCTCGGCTGGTTCGGCTGGTATCGCCGATCGTGGGCGGCGCTTGCGTACGCGCTTACGGCGCTCGTCTACCTCGGCGGCTATTTTTCGCATCACGATCTGCTTGGGCGATCGATCATCGCGCTGTGCGGCGCGCTCGTGTTCGCGGCGGCGGCGTTCACAGCTTTGGGTCCCGCGTTCTTTAGCGAGCCGCTGCCTAAACTCAGCGGGCAAATCGTGCGCAGCCTGCGCTGGACGCTCATCGCAACGGGCGTTGCGCTGCTTGGCGCGCTGGTCGTGGTCGGCATCATGAGTTCGCCGCTGACCATGGAAGAAGTGGAGCCGTTCCGCGGCGTGAAACTGGTGCTGGCGCTGCCGCCGCTCATCGCGCTCGCGCTGTACTTGTTCACGGACAAATTCGATTCGGGCATCCAGAATGCGCGTGAGGCGTTCACGGCGCCGATCCGCATTTACCAATTACTCATCGCGTGCGTGGTGCTCGGCGCGGGCGCGCTCGTGCTGATGCGCAGCGGCAACCAGAGCGACATCGCGCCCTCGTCGTTCGAACTCTCGCTGCGCCATCATCTGACCGCGCTGCTCAGCGTGCGTCCGCGCTTCAAAGAATTCGTCGTGGGCTTTCCGTTCCTGATGCTCTTGCCGGCGCTGCGGCGCGGCGACCGGCGCGCGGTGGGCATCATCCTCACGCTGGGCATCGGCATCGGCATCGGCGACATCATCGACACGTTCTCGCATCTGCACACGCCGCTGCTCATCTCATTCGTGCGCGTCATCTACGGCCTGGTCATCGGCGCAATTATCGGCGCGATCGCGATCGCGATTTACCAACGGTTCGAGCGCGGCCGCACGCCCGACGTGCTGGTCCCCGATGCTCCGTCCGAACTCGTTTCAGTTTAAGTGCGATTTTTGCTTTCGGGATATTACGGCTTCGGCAATCTCGGTGATGAAGCGCTGCTCACCGTGATCGTCTCGCAGCTCAAGCAACGGTATCCGTACGCGCAAATCGACGTACTTTCCGCGCAGCCGGACAACACCGCGCACGAACTGCGGGTCGAGGCCACGCCGCGCTGGGACGCCAAAGCGGTCCGGCGCGCGATCGATCGCGCCGACGTGCTGCTCTCGGGCGGCGGCGGACTGCTGCAGAACGCGACGAGTTTGCGCAGCCTCGTATATTATGCGGGCATTATCCGTGCCGCTGCACGCGCGAACCGCAAAGCGATGATCTTCGCGCAATCTATCGGACCGCTCGATTTCTGGGGACGCGCCGTCGTGAAGGAATGCTGCAAGGGTGTCAATGCGGCGACGGTGCGCGACAAACGCTCGGTTCGGATGCTCTCGCCACTGCTGCCTGCCGGAGCACACGTCGAGCAGACGGCGGATCCCGTCTTTTTGTACGATGCGCCCGAAGAAGACGTCGATCTGTCGGGCGAGGGGCTCGGGCCGAATACCGACCCGCTAGTCATCGTAAGCGTGCGCAAGGCAACGGGCATGAAAGATCGCCTCGACGTCGTCGCGCGCGCGGTCGATCGTCTGGCCAAGGCGCATGACGCGCGCGTTGCGTTCTTACCGATTGGCGGCACGCCCGATGCCGAAGTCTCGACACTGGTGATCCGCAAGTGCAAGACCGCGCCGGTGCTGCTGCCGGAGTGCACGCTCGAACGCGCTGCGAACATCATCCGCCGTGCCAAGGCCGTCGTCGGTATGCGCCTGCACGCGCTAATACTGGCCGCGCGCTACGGCGTACCGTTCCTGGCCATTCCGTACGATCCGAAGGTCGTCTCGCTGTGCGAGGATCTCGCGTATCCCATGCCGCCCCTGTTCACACTCAATCCGCCCGGACCCAAGCCGGAGTTCGACGCGGTCGACGCGCTGGTCGACGACTTTTGGCACAAACGCGAAGCGCTCGCGGCGCACTTGCGCGCGTCAGGCGAGCGCCTGCGCGAAATGGCTGCGCGCAATTTCGAGGTCTTGGACGAGCTCGTTGGCGAAAAGCGGATGTCCCCATGAGCGATGCCACCGTCGAACGCGACTACCGCGACACACTGAACTTGCCGAAGACCGCCTTCCCCATGAAGGCGGATCTGCCCAAACGCGAGCCCGGCCGCGTGCAGTGGTGGCAAGAGCAGCGCGTATACGAACGGCGATTGGAGCGCAACAAGAGCAACCCGCCGTGGATTCTGCACGACGGTCCGCCGTACGCCAACGGCAACTTGCACATGGGCCACTTTCTGAACATGGTGCTCAAAGACATGTTCGTGAAGATCGCGCTGCTCGACGGTAAGTGGGCGAAATTCGTTCCGGGCTGGGACATGCACGGACTGCCGATCGAGCTGGAAACGCTCAAACACCTGAAGATCAAAGATTTTCATCAGATCGATCCCATCGAACTGCGCAGCAAGTGCAAGGAACGCGCGCTGCATTGGCTGCGCGCGCAAATGGACACGCGCATGCGCATGGGCACGTTCGGCGATTACGACCATCCGTACCGCACGATCGATCCGTCGTTCGAGGCGACGATCGTCGACGCGCTTGCCGATCTGGCGCAGAACGATCAGATTTACAAGGGCCTGCGTTCGACGCTTTGGTGCATTCACGACGAGACGGCGCTGGCCGAAGCGGAGATCGAGTACAAGGACAAAGTGTCGCCCTCGATCTTCGTCCGTTTCATGGCCGACGCGGAGCAGCGCCACGCCATTCTGAATGTCATGCACGCCGAGGCCGTGACGGAGCCGATCTCGTTCATCATCTGGACGACCACGCCGTGGACGCTGCCGGCGAACGTTGCGATCGCACTCAAACCGGACGCGGATTACGCGCTCTACCGCTATAAACACGAAGCATTCGTCGTCGCGGAAGCGCTCGCGCCGCAGACGCTCGGAGAAGATTTCGGACAAGCCCAAAAACTGGCGTCCGTCAAAGGTGAAGCGCTCAGCGGACTTGCGGTGCGCCATCCGTTCCTCGATCGCGATTCGGCTATCGTGACGGCAGACTACGTCGATCTCGAAACCGGGACGGGCGCCGTGCATACCGCGCCTGGACACGGTGCCGACGACTTCGAAACCGGTATGCGCTTCAATTTGCCGATCCTCAACCCCGTCGATGCGCGTGGCGTGTTTACGGACGAAGCCGGCCCATACGCGGGCATGCACATCTGGAAAGCAAACACGAAGATCGTCGAGGATTTGCGCGAGAGCGGCGCGCTGTGGAACGCCTACGAGATCACGCACAGCTACCCGCACTGCTGGCGCTGTCACAATCCGGTCATCTTCCGCGCGACGCCGCAATGGTTCATCGCGATGGATCAAAACCGCCTTCGCAAACGCACCATCGAGAATTTGCGCGAAGTGGCGTTCACGCCCGAGCACGGACGCAAACGCATGGAGCAGATGCTCGAGCAGCATCCGGAATGGTGTATTTCACGCCAGCGCACGTGGGGCACGCCGATTCCCGCAGTGGTTTGCACCTCGTGCAATGAGTCGGTTCTCGATCCGCGCGTCGCGCGCAATGCGGCCAAGCATTTCCGCGAGCACGGCGCCGACTCGTGGTGGCGCGATCCGGTCGAAACGTTTCTGCCCGACGGCTTCCAATGTCCGCATTGCGGCGGCAACACGTTCGAAAAAGAAAAGAACATCGTCGACATCTGGTTTGAATCGGGTGTGACGCATCTGGCGGTGCTCGGACACGACGGCTTGCCGTGGCCGTCGGACGCCGTGTTGGAAGGTGCCGACCAGTACCGCGGCTGGTTTCGCAGTTCGGTCGTAACGGCAACGGCGATCAAAAACGCGCCGCCGTACCGCCACGTCGTGAAGAACGGCTGGGTGAACGACGAGCACGGTCGCCCGATGAGCAAATCGCTGGGCACCGGCATCGACGCAAAAGACGCGATGGACAAGTGGGGCGCCGACGTGCTGCGCTTGTGGGCGGCGTCCGTGGAGTTCGTCGACGACGTGCGCTTCGGTCCCAACGTCGTCGATCAGGTCAGCCGCGTCTACCGCAACATTCGCAATCGCGTGCGCTTCATACTGAGCAACGTCGACGATTTGCGCCCGGATGCGCTGGTGCCGCGCGAGCGCTTGAACTGGTTCGACCGCCTGGCATGCGAGATGACGGACGCATGGAGCACGCGCGTTCGCGAGCATCTGCTCGCGTACCGTTTGCACGATGCGTATCTGGAGATCATTCGCTTCGAAGGCGAGGATCTCTCGAGCTTCTATCTGGACGCGCTCAAGGATCGCTTGTATTCGAGCGCAGCGGATGCAGCGCGCCGGCGCAGCGCGCAAAGCGCGTTGCTGCACATTCTGCAGCAGTTCCTAGCAGTCGTCGCGCCGATGCTCTCGTTTACCGCCGAAGAAGCCTGGCAATCGCTGCCTGAAGAGTTGCGCGGCGACCGTGCGAGCGTCTTCGACCTGCCGCTTACGGCCTCGAAGGCGCCGAGCGCCGAAACGACCGCGTCCTGGGAGATGCTCAAGAGCCTGCGCGCATGGGTTGCGGCGAGCGAAGGCAAACGCGACTACGAACTGCAGGCAAGACTCACGCTGCCCTCGGTGTGGTACGAGCGCATGCACGCGCATGTCGACGACGTGCGTGAAGCGCTGGTCGTTTCCGCGTTGACGCTCGAACACGACGCGCAACTCGCGCAGAACGACGTCAAACGCGAACTACTGCCCGCGGATGGCGGCAAATGCCAACGCTGTTGGAAATATCTGCCGCTCGGTACGGACGCAGAACATCCGTCGCTGTGCGCGCCATGCGCGCAGATAGTTCGCTCGATCGCCTAGACGTTAAGCCGAATATGCGAGCGAGAGGTGCCGTACGCGGCGCTTCGGAGCGCACTCGGCCGACCCGCTGACGAGCACGTTGCGCACGCACGCCGGACGATGGTGCGCCGCCTTGAGTGCCGCCAGCGCTTGCGTTGACGGCGTAACGAGCGAGATTGGCAGCGGCTGCAGCAAGCGCCGCGAGCGTACCCAGTCGATGATCTTCAGCAAATCGCCGGAGGTCATGTTCGCGCTCTCTACGTTGAGCGCCGCAATGGCCCGCGCCGCGCATTTTCTCGCTTGCCGTCGCTGCGCCGCACGGTCCGTTCCGTCTCCCACGCACACGCGCACTTCGCTTGCATGCGCGGGGAGCGCGAGTTCGCCGTGCAGGGTGCGCGACCCCAGTGGTATCGCCACCGGAATGTGAAGGCAAAGCGTTGCAGAGTTGTCGATCATGGCGCCCTCCACGGATAAACGTGTCCGACAACTATTGCAGCGGCTCAAGCAACCATGGCGAATGTGCGAAGAACCGCCGTTCCAGGGCGATTCTCAACTTCTTCCGAGATTCGAGTTATCTGCGGCGCGGGCGTTTGAGCGGACGGTCCGACGCACGGATGACCGTGAGCGCCTTGCCGTCGATCTCGAAGAGGTGAAACGCCTTGATGGCAGCGTCGGCCGACGTGTCGTCGGCGACGTTCACGTACGCGTAGCCTTTCTTGCGGCGGCTGCGGCGATCGCGCGGAAAGGTGACGTCTTCCTCGCGTGCGCCGAACTGGCGGAAGAGGGCGACGAGGTCTTCTTTGGTGGCCTCACGCGGATAACCCGCGACGAACAATCGAATCATGTAAGCGCTTCCCCGAGGACGCTATCGCGAAATCGCCCCCACGTACCTGCTTCGATGGCCGCGCGCGCCTCGCGCATGAGTGAATTGAGCACGTAGACGTTGTGGTATGAGAGCAAGCGGGGGCCGAGCATTTCTCCGGCGCGGAACAAATGCGCCAAATACGCGCGCGTGTACGTCGTGCACACGCTGCAGTCGCACTCCGCGTCGATGGGCGTGAAGTCGCGCACGTAGGCGGCGTTGCGAATCGCAAATTCGCCGCGGCGGGTCATCGCGCGTCCATTACGCCCGCACCGAGTAGGATACACGCAATCGAACATGTCGATGCCGCACTCCACGGCCATGACGATGTCGCGAACGGTGCCGACGCCCATCAAGTAGCGCGGCTTGTTCTGCGGCAGCAACCCGGCCGAAAAACGCGCCAGGCGGTACATTTCCTCGCGCGTCTCGCCCACGGAAAGTCCGCCAATCGCATAGCCCGGCAGATCGAGATCGGTAATAGCCGCCGCACTGCGCTCGCGCGCACGCTCGTCGAGCCCGCCTTGCATAATGGCGAAGAGTGCCGTGTCGTCCGGCCGCGTGCGTGCTGCGGCGCTGCGCTGTGCCCACTGCGCCGACAGGCGCACCGATTGCTCGATCGCATCGGGCGTCGACGGCAGCTTCACGCACACGTCGAGTTGCATCGCAACGTCGACGCCGATCGCTTCCTGAAACTGCAGCACGTTTTCCGGCGTAAAGCGGTGGCGGCTGCCGTCCAGATGCGATGCGAACGTGACGCCCTCGTCGTCGAGCGTGCGCCGGGACTCCAGACTAAACACTTGAAAGCCGCCGCTGTCGGTGAGAATCGGTCCATGCCATTGCATGAATTCGTGCAGACCGCCGGCTTGCAGCAAGAGATCCAATCCGGGACGCAGCCACAGGTGATACGTGTTCGCGAGAATGATCTGCGAATGCGCGGACGCGACTTCGTCGGGCGTTAAACCCTTGACCGTGCCGGCGGTTCCCACGGGCATGAAGGTCGGTGTTTCGACCACACCGTGCTTGAGGCGAAGCGTTCCGCGCCGCGCACTCCCGTCCGTTTTCCGCAGTTCGAAAATCTGACTCGTCATGGTGAGTCGTTACTCGTCATGGTGAGCTTGTCGAACCACGCTTTAGCCGCGCTGTACTCCGGCGGCGGATCTGTTTGAAACTCGAGCTCTTGTCCCGTGCGAGGATGCCGAAACGCCAGACGCCATGCGTGCAGCGCTTGGCCGGGCAATTCGAAGCGCGGATCGGTTTTGCCGTAGATCGGATCGTTGACGAGCGGGTGCCCCATCGCGGCCATGTGCACGCGAATCTGATGCGTGCGTCCCGTTTCCAAGCGGAAGAGCAATTCCGCCGCGTTCTTTAGTCGCTCGCGCACTTCGTAATGCGTGATCGCAGGTTTGCCGTCCGCGGTGATCGCGTATTTCAAGCGGTTGTGCGGGTCGCGTCCGATCGCGCCGTCAATCGTGCCTTTGGGATGCTGCGGAACGCCGGTGACCAGGCCCAGATACTCTCGCGAAATGTGGCGTGCTTTCATCGCTTTGCCGAGCGCGCTGAGCGCTTCTTCGGTTTTCGCAATCACGAGCAATCCCGACGTGTCGCGATCCAAACGGTGGATCAATCCGGCGCGCACGGTTTCGCCGGGAAGCGCACTGACGTGCGCGAGCAAGGCGTTGACCAGCGTTCCGCTCGTCGCACCGTGCGCCGGGTGCGTTACCATGCCGGCCGGTTTATCGACCACCAGCACGTCGTCGTCTTCGAAAATGATGGTGAGGTCGATGGCTTCCGGCTCGACGGCGAGCGGCGGGCGCTCCGCAAGTTGCGCCTCGACGACGTCGCCTTCGCTGACGAGATAACTGCCCTTGACCGCGGCGCCGTTCACGCGCACGTCACCGCGGCGGACCGCTTCGGCTACGAGCGAACGCGAGAATCCGGTGTGATGCGCGATGATGACGTCGGCGCGCTTTCCGGACTCCTCAGGCGTGACGACGACGTACAAGGCTTGCGAGAATCAGCAGAATAACGCCGACGGTGATGCAGGCGTCGGCGAGGTTGAAAATGTTCGGCCAGATGCGGTAGAAGTCGATGAAGTCCACGACGTAGCGATAATGCAAACGATCGACGATGTTGCCGATGGCGCCGCCCAAAATCATGCCGAACGCGATCCGGACCAGCAGCGACGCACGCGCCTGTTCGCGGAACGAATACCAGAAGATCAGCAGCACGATGAGCGCCATGAGGATCAGCAGCACGGGAGATGAGCCGAACAATCCGAACGCGCCGTGCTCGTTCTGCTCGTACGTCCATTTCAGAAAATGCGGAATGACGAACCGGCTCTCGCCCGGCAAAAAGTTTGCCGTCACCAAGTGTTTGGTGTACTGGTCGAGTGCGACGACGATCGCCGCTACGCCGAACAGCTGTGCGGATTCAAAGCTTCGGCTGCGGGACAAATTGATAGAACCAGCCGGCGATTCGTAGGAATGAGTTTGTGACAAGAACGACTCCCGTGGCGATCATGAACGCTCCCGCGGCAAATTCGATCGCCGGCAAGAACCGTTTGATTCGATTAAGCGCGGGCAGAACGGCGCCAATCGCGACGGCCGTTACCAGAAACGGCACGGCCAAGCCCATTGAATAGACGAAGAGCAGCCATGCTCCCTGCCAAACGCCGTTCGCCTGCGAGGCAAGCGCCAGGATGCCGGCCAGAATCGGCCCGATGCACGGCGACCAGCCGGCCGCAAACGCCAGGCCTACGATAACCGACGCAACGAGCGAGCGCTGGCCGGTTTGCACCTGGACGCGAGTGTCGCGCGCAAGCAGGCGCCAGCGCAGTACGCCCATCATCTGCAGACCCAAAATGATGACGATGATTCCTCCGATGCGCGCAATGAGCACCTGGTTCTCACGGAGTGCGGCACCGATGGCGCTGGCGGAGGCGCCGAGCGCGACGAACACGATGGTGAAGCCGGCGATGAACGCGATTGCGTGCGCGATGACACGCGCGCGCGCGTCGGCCGTCAGACTGTCGCGCAGTTCTTCTACGCTCGAACCCGTCAAGAAAGAAAGGTACGCCGGCACGAGCGGAAGGACGCAGGGAGAGACAAAGGAAACGAGCCCCGCCAGGAAGGCGATCCCGACGGTCAGGTGCGCGCTGGCCACATCGCTCATTTAGAGCCTCGCCTCTTCATGCCTGCCCGAAAAGCCTTTATGCAACAGTGGTTTACCTACCCCAACATTAACCCAATCGCGATCCACCTCGGACCGCTCAATATCCATTGGTACGGCATCTCGTACCTGGTCGGATTTATCGCGGTGTACCTGTGGATGAGCCGACCCGTGGGCCGGGCGCGCCTGGGCCTGACTCGCGAGCAGATTCAGGATTTCCTGGTGTATGCGCTCGTGGGCGTGCTCGTCGGCGGTCGCACGTTCTTCGTGATCAACGACATGATCAGCAAGCACGATGCCGGCATGTATTTCCAAAATCCGCTCAATTTTATCGCGGTATGGAACGGCGGCATGGCCTTCCACGGCGGCCTGGTCGGCGTCATCATCGCGCTGTTCTTGTTCTTGCGCAAGCATCCGGGCCTGACGTACAAGGTGCTCGGCGACGAAATCGTCGTGCTGCTGCCGATCGGCATCGCGCTCACACGCGTCGTGAATTTCATCAACGACGAACTGTGGGGCGACATCTGCAAACCCGATCATCCGTGGTGCATGGTGCCGGGCAACACCAACGAGTGGGGGTATGCGCCGCGCCATCCATCGCAGCTCTACGAAGCGGTCCTCGACGCGATCACGCTGCCGATTCTGCTGTTTCTCTACAAAAAGCGCCCGCGCGACGGCGTCGTTGCGTGGTCGTGGTTCACGATGTACGGCATCACGCGATCTATTGCCGAAACGTGGCGCCATGCGGATTTCATGTGGCACGGCATTACCGGCGGCCAGCTCTATGCGCTGCCGATGATTCCCATCGGCCTGATCGGCTTGTATCTGTGCGCGCGTTCGGGGCCGCGCACCAATCAGCGCGGCGACGACTCGCACGCGGCGGTACCGGCAAAAACCTCCACGACGTGACGATTGCCGAGCGGTACGCGCAGCTGCGCGCCGCGGTGCCTGCGCACGTGACGATCCTCGCCGTCAGTAAATTCCATCCGGTCGAAGCGGTGCGCGAAGCGGTAGCCGCCGGCGTTACGGACATCGGCGAAAACTACGTGCAGGAAGCGCAGCGCAAATTCGGCCATGGCGAACTCGCCGAACCACGCAAACACTTCATCGGTCACGTGCAGACGAACAAGGCCAAGGCGATCGCGTCGACCTTCGACGTCGTGCAAAGCGTGGATCGCGCGGACGCCGCGAGCGCGCTGGCCAAAGCCGCGGCTTCGCTGGGAAAACGCCTGCCGGTGCTGCTGCAGCTCAATATCTCGCCGTCCGAACGCTTCGGCTGCCCGCCCGCCGATGCGACCGCGCTGGCGCAGCTTATCCGTTCGCACGAGAGCCTGGATCTGCAGGGGGTCATGGCCATCGGGCCGATCACCGGCGACGAAAGCGAGATCTTGGGGGCTTTTCAGCAAGCCGCGCAGACGTTCGAGCGCATCGGCGGCACGACGCTCTCGCTGGGAATGTCGGGCGATTGGCGTTTGGCCGTGCAGGCCGGTTCGACCATGATTCGGGTCGGAAGCACCATCTTCGGACCAAGACCGGCGCGCCCGGCGTCGAAGAACACGGCAATCCACCATAGCTGCTGACGCGCGGATGCGTGTCATCCTGAGGTATCGAAGGGCTATGAGCATGTTCAGTAAGATGAGGTCGTTCTTTTCGATGGACGACGAAGCCGACGAACTCTACGAAGACGAGCCGGGCGCCGCTCGCAACGTCGTCCCGCTCGATCAGCGCGTCGCGCGCCGCGGCGGCACGGAAGTGAGCGTCTACGCGCCGCGTGCATTCGCCGACGTGACCGAGATTGCCGATGCCCTGCGCAACCGCCAAGTCGTCATCGTGAATTTGCAGAACGCGGATCGCTCGCTGCTGCAGCGTGTCGTCGATTTCACCTCGGGCGTGGCGTATACGATCGACGGCAAAATTCAAAAACTCGCCGAGGCGATTTACTTGGTCGTGCCGGCCGGCATCATGGTGAACGCCCAGGGCTTACGCGATTCCATGGCGGCCGACGGTTCGCTGGACTTTCTCTCGAATAGAGGGTAGAGCATGCAAAAAATTACGCCCATCGACATCCAGCACAAGACGTTCAAGAAGGCGTTGCAAGGCTACGACCGCGCCGAAGTCGACCAGTTTCTCGACGAAATCATCGAAACGCTGGAAGACGACGCGCAGCACATCGCCGCGCTGCAGGCGGAGATCAACGACCTCAAGGAACGCATCAGTCATTTCAAAGCAATGGAAGAGTCGCTGCAAAACACGCTCGTGCTCGCCCAGCGTACGGCGGATGAAGTGAAGGCGTCGGCGCACAAGGAAGCGGATCTCATCAAAGAACAGGCGCGTATCGCGGCCGAGCGCGAGATTTCCACGTTCACCGATGCCGCAGCCGACGCGCGTCGCGAACATCAGCGCGCCATCGACGCAGCGGAGAAAGCCAAGAGCGAACTGCGCAGCCTGCTCACGACGCATCTGGCGCTGCTCGACAAAACGCCGCCCGCAACCAACGGCGCACAGCCGCACGCTCAGGCGGAGCCGCACGAAGAGGAATTTCCGGCGACCGATCTCGCCGACACCAACCGTATAACCGTGTATTAGTCGCCGCTGCACTCCTGCGCCGCGTTCAGCACCAGTTGCGACGCGGTGCTTTCTTTTGCGGCAATGTCTTTCTGCTGCAATACGATCTTGTCTGCGAACTTGGCGTACGGATCGAA
>DASSEZ010000049.1:0-15691 GCA_035694945.1 Vulcanimicrobiaceae bacterium | reverse complement strand
AAAAGAATCTGCTGTTCATCCCCGGCCCGGTGACGGTATCCGAGCACGTGCTCGCAGCGATGAGCAAGCCGCTGATCGATCATCGCGGCCCGCAGTTCGCCGCGCTCGTACAGCGCATCGACGAAGGCTTGCGCCCCATTTTCGGAACGCGCGACGCCGACATTCTGCTTCTCGGATCGTCCGGTACCGGCGGATTGGAAGCGGCGATCGCGAGTGCGTTTTCTCCCGGGGACACCGTGCTGGCTGCACCCGTCGGCGTGTTCGGACGGCGCTTGATCGCAATAGCGCAAACGTATGGCGTCAACGTCGACGTGCTCGATACGGATCTCGGTTTCGCGCTCGACCCGCAGGCGCTGGCGCAGCGCTTGCAAGCGGACACGCAGCGCCGGTACAAAGGCATTTTCCTTACGCACAACGAGACGTCGACCGGCGTGCAGAACGACATGGCCGCCATCGCTCCGATCGTGCGCGAGCACGGCGCGATCACCATCGTCGATTCGGTCAGCGGTATGGGCGCGACCGAATTTTTGATGGACGAGTGGGGGTACGACGTCGTCATTTCCGCTTCGCAAAAAGTGTTTGCCGCGCCGCCGGGCATGGCGATGGTCGCGGTCAGTCCACGCGCGTGGAAAGCGATTGAATCGGCGAAAACGCCGCGCTTCTATTTTGATTTACTGAAAGCGCGGGAGTTCGCGCGCGTCGGCCAGACGCCGTGGACGCCGCCGGTGTCGGTGCTATTCGCACTGGATGCGGCGCTCGCGCACTATCACGCCGAAGGCGCGCAGCACGTGCGGCACCGTCACGCGATGTACGCGCAAGCAATTCGCGCGGCGTTCACGGCGTTGGGGCTTGGCGTGTTTTCGCAGCCCGGTGCACATTCCGTGACCGTCGTTGCCGGCAATGTGCCCACCGGTGTGGAGGCGGCGACGTTGCTGCGCAAACTGCGCGAAGAGCGCGGGGTTTCACTGTCCGGCGGGCAACTCGAACTCAAAGGCAAAATCGTACGCATGGGAACGATGGGCGACGTGTCGCAAACCGACGTCCTCGGCGCGCTCGGTGCGCTGGAAATGGCGCTGCTCGAATACGACGTGCCCGTGCATGTCGGCGCCGGCGTACAAGCCGCGCTGCGTGTCTTTTTGGATTTGGCGGGCGGGTCTAGACCCGATGCCGTGCAAACACCGGCTGCAGCACCGGCCTAGCAAACGCGGGCAGCGTTCCAATTATCGCGTCGTCGACGCGCGCGTTGGGCTGCGTGATGATTTGTGCGAGCACAGACCGATGCAAGTCGGCTCGGATGTCGTGCGTGAGCGGAAAGAACAGCGCGATGTACAGCACCACCCACACGGCGGCGGCGCCTTTCAGTAACCCGACCGCTCCGCCCGCCAGCGCATTGCCCAGGCCGAGAATCGGTAATTTTGAAACGATGTTCACCGCGCGCGCGAGGAGCATGATCGCGATGTATGTGAGCACGCCGACGGCAAACATCCCGACGATGTGCGCGGAACCCGCGCTCAAATGCGCCCAGTGCTGCAGCGGTCCGTCGAACACGCCGCCGTAGAACCACGGCGTGATGAAGGCGAGCAGCAGCGCGATCGCGCCCGCGAGCTCCATGATGAATCCGCGCTTGTACCCTTTGAGCAGCGCGACCAGCAGAATCGCGCCGATGACGATGTCCGGCCAGACCAGATGCACGGCTACGCGCGCAGCGTGGCGTCGAGCTCGTCTTGCAGCATGCGCAATGCGAGGTCGATCGCGGCGTCCGCTTCTTCGTCGGTGATCGTGCTGTCGCGTTTACGCAGCGTCACACGCACCGCCAAACTCTTTTTGTTGGCGGCGATTTGCGAGCCGCGGTATTCGTCGAACGTCCGAACGCCGGTGCACAGTTCGCCTATGGCTTTCGCGATGACGGTTTCAACGTTTGCGGCCGGCAAATCGAGATCGCACAGCAGCGCGAGATCGCGATATGTGGACGGATACTTCGAGGGCGGCCGGTACAGCGCCGTACTATATTCCGGGACGTTTTCCAGATAGATGCCGCATCCGTATACCGGCAGCCGCACGTCGAAGGCCGCCGTAATACGCGGATCGGTTTGGCCCATGAACGCAATCTCGCGCCCGTCGAGCAGCACGGCAGCCGTTTTGCCCGGATGTAGACCGTTTCGCTTGTCCGCGGTGAATTCGAAGTCGCGCCGGCCGGTGAGCGCGTGCAGCAGCGCCTCGACATCGCCTTTGAGGCGCAGGAAATGCGAATCGCGATACGCGGGCTCGTCGAGCGGCTGCGCGCTGAAGGCAAAGGCAACCATCGGCAGTTCGAGCGGTTCGCCGTTTTCGAGATAGAAGATATGCCCGAGTTCGAAAATGTTCATCGGAGCATCGACGCGCGCCAAGTATTCCAAATGCGCGCTGCCCATCGCGAAGCGCAGGTAGCGCTGATCTTCCGAGAGCGGGTTGAGCACTTCGACCGGCGGAAACGTTGGAATGGTCGCGCCGCGTGCGAGCCGATCGAACACCTGCGCGCCGTGCAGCGCGTACGTGATGATCTCGTGATAGCCGAGCGCGCTGAGCGTGTGCGCGATGCGCTCTTCGAGTTCATACGCGTTGCTGCGAATATAGTGTTGCGCTACCGCGGGAATCTGCGCTTCGATGCGCTCGTAACCCGCCATGCGCGCGATTTCCTCGACCACGTCCGCGGAAATACTCACGTCGCGTCGCCACGGCGGAGACGTAACGGCGAGCGTTGTTTCATCGACCGTCTCTACGGTGAAGCCCAGCCGGTCGAGATACTCACGGATCTGCTCGGCCGTCAATTCGAACCCGAGCAGCCGCTTTACGTCTCGTATCGGAAACGCAATCGCGCTGCGCTCGTCCTGCGAGCCTTCGAGCACGAGCGGTCCGGCTGCAGCGCCCGAAGCAACGAGCAATTCGGCAGCGCGCCGAGCTCCGTTGATGGCGAGGGACGTCGGCAGCGATTTCTCGTGGCGCGAACTGGCTTCGGACCGAAAACCGTGACGCGCGCTCATGCGCCGAACGCGCGCGCCGGTGAAGATCGCGGCTTCCAGGAGAATACCAGTTGTCGCTTCGGTCACTTCGCTGCGCGCACCGCCCATAAGTCCGGCAAACCCTTCGGGACCCTGTTCGCTCGCAACGACGAGATCTTTTTGCGAGAGTTCGTGCTGCGCGCCGTCGAGCGTCACCAACTGTTCACCGGAGCGGCCGTCGCGCACGATGAGGTGTTTGGCCGCGATCTTTGCGGCGTCGTAAAAATGCGTTGGCTGTCCGGTTTCGAGCATCACATAGTTTGAGATGTCTACCAGGTTATTGATTGGGCGCTGGCCCGCGAGCGCCAAGCGAATGCGTATCCACGAAGGCGACGGGCCGACGCGCACATCACCGAATTCTTGCAGCGCGAACAACTTGCAATCGGGTGATTGCACGCTCACGCGTGCAGTTGACTGCAATGTAATGGGCACGTCGCGCGCCGGCGGCACGCGCAGAGGAACGCCTTGATACGCTGCCAGCTCGCGTGCCAACCCGATCATCGACATGGCGTCGACGCGGTTGCTCGTGATGTCGACGTCGAGCACCGCCTCACTCAGGCGAAAATATTCGACGACGTCCGTGCCGGGCTCGATATCCGGCTCGAGCTGCATGATGCCGTCTTCGAACCACTCCGGCGGCAGCGCCAGCTCGTCCGCCGAGACCATCATGCCTTCGGATTCCAGGCCGCGCATTTTGCGTCGTTCGATTTTGAGGTGCGGAAGCTGTGCGCCGATGACCGCAACCGGAATCGTTTGCCCCTGCGCAACGTTCGTCGCCGCCGTCGCTATCGTCAGCAGCGAACCGTTGCCGACGGAAATTTGTCCGACTTGCAGGCGATCCGCGTTGGGATGTCTTTCCAACTGCTCGATGCGCCCTACGACAACGCCCGTAACGACGGGGCGCTCTTCCACCGCATCGACGGGGAAGCCGATCTGCGCGAGCATCTCCGCAACTTTTTGGGGGCTCGACGGCAAATCGACGTACTCACGCAACCATGCTAAGGGAACTTTCACGCGCTGAACTCACTTTGACGGCGCCCTCGGGGAGCGCTGGTGGTGGCAATCACATTTAGGCGCCATGCGGTCAGGGGGACCCACGCAGTGGGGGGCGCGAAGGCTGGGCCGGAGCGCCTTTTAAATCGACGGCATAATTGCGAGCGGTTTTCGGACGGAATGTTGACCGGGCGAACAAGGTAGAAATTCATGCGAGTTGATACAGAAAGTCGGGGTCGTTTTCGTAAAAGCGGCGGATGTCGTCAATGTCGTATCGCACCAGCGCCATGCGTTCGATGCCGAAACCGAACGCCCACCCCGAATACACCGCGGGATCGTAGTCCATGTTGCGCAGCACGTTCGGATGCACCATGCCGGAGCCGCCGAGTTCTATCCAGCCCGACCCGCCGCACATCCGGCACTGCGAGTCGTCGGCGCTCACGCCTTCCCCGCGGCACAATGGACACGTCGTGTCCACTTCTGCGCTGGGTTCGGTGAACGGAAAGAACGACGGACGAAACCGTACTTGCTGCTCGGGTCCGAACAGTTCGCGGCACATGCCGGTCAGCATGCCCTTCAGGTGCGCCATGGTGACGTCTTCGCCGACGAGCAATCCTTCGAGCTGATGAAATTGAAAGAGATGCCGCGCGTCGACCGCGTCGCGGCGGTAACACTTGCCGGGCGTCACGATGGCCACCGGCGGGCGATGCTGCTGCATCGTGCGGATCTGCATCGGCGAGGTATGCGGGCGCAGCAGCAGCGTGTCGGTTAGGAAGAAGGAATCGAATCCTTCGCGCGCCGGGTGATCGGGCGGAATGTTGAGCGCGTCGAAGTTGTAGTATTCGGGCTCGATTTCCGGGCCAAGCACGACCGCGAAACCGTGCTGCTGAAAATACCGGCACGCATCTTCGAGCACGCGCCGCACGGGATGGATCGAACCGGTTGGCGGCTCGGTTGCCGGAAACGTGACGTCGATGCGCTGCGAGAGCTGCGCTTCGAACTTGCGTGATTCGAGCGTTGCTTGCGCTTGAGCGAGCGCCGCCTCCATTTGCGCAACCGATTCGTTGATGATCTTTCCGGCGATTGGCCGCTCGTCGGCGGCGAGTTGACCGATGCTGCGGCGCAACGCGGTAATCTCGCCGCTGCGTCCCAAGAAGCGCACGCGCACGGCATCGAGCGCGGTTTCATCGCCTGCGGCGGAGAGCGCTGCGTCAAACCGCGCGCGCAGTTCGGTAAGTTGATCGGATAACATAAAGCGCCCGGAGATATTCCGGGCGCTTATCGACATTCTTCTTCTTCGTGGGCGGTCAGGTAGCTGGAGCCGGGCTGGGATGCAACTGCCGGTATATCAAATAGGCGCTGATCGATCCCGTGTCTTTGAAGAGTTTCCAGAAGAATTCGGAGGTCGCCATTGGGTCCGCGTGTCTCCTTCTCTATGACGTTTGGCTCTGCACGCCCGTGCGAATGGATGCAGTATAGCATGCGACTTTTCCACAGGGTAGTCTTGACTTTTTGCCTCTGGAACGCTGCCTTGACAAGCCGATAAAAAAGGGTTTTCCGCTTAAACGTGGCGGTGCTTGGTTGCTTCGTAGAGCGCAATCGAGCCGGCGACGGCGGCGTTGAGACTCTCGGCGTTCCCGCTCATCGGAATGGCCGCCAGGCGCGTGCACAGCGCCTCCCAACGCCCAAGCCCATGGCGCTCGTTACCGACGGCCAGCAGAGCCCCGGCGGCCCAATCCAGACTCGCCAGCGGCTCGCCCGCGGCGGCCAAGCCCGTCACCTGGCGGCCGCGCAGGTGCTGCGCGGCGGCGTCCGGATCAGACAAGGCGATGGAAAGCCGGAAGACCGCGCCCATGGCCGAGCGCACCACCTTGGGCAGGTACGGCTCGGCGCCCAGCGTTCCGGCGATCACCCCGCGGATGCCAAAAGCCTCTGCCGTACGCAACAGCGTCCCGGCGTTCCCCGGGTCGCTCACGTCGGCCAGCAGCAGCACCACGCCGTCTGCGCCGAGCACGCTTTCGATTGAGGCCAACCGCATCGGTGCCACCGCGACGATGCCGGCGGGCGTCTCGACGTCGGAAAGACGTTTCATCGCGCGATCGTCGACGATGTAGACCGGCACACCGTTTGCGTCCAGCTGCTGCGCCAGCGGCGTACGCTCGTACGCGTCGCGCGTTACGTACAGCGTTTCGATCGGAACGCCGGCGCGATGCGCTTCTTCGAGCAGCGTTGCGCCTTCGAACGAATAACGGCCGTGCTGTTTGCGGCCTTTCTTCGTGAGAAGATCGCGCGCGGCGTCGATGCGCGGGTTATGCGCGCCGAGAGACGTAGGCACGCAGCGCGATCATCGCAACGCCGGAAACGATCGCCGAAATCATGACGGCTATGCGATCGTTGAAGTGGTGCGGCACGACGAATTTGAGCAGCAATACGGTGATGATGACGAAGATCACCAGCCACACCAGCAGCCAGAACAGTTCCTGGCCGATCGAGGATCGCGAACGTTGCACGGTTGCTTCTACGAGGCCCGCGCGCGGTATTCCGTTAATCTTGGCGCCATGAGCGAACAGCCGCGCCTCCTGGACTCGCAAGAACTCTTTAACGGACGCGTATTCCGCCTGCGCAAGGACACCGTGGAGGACGCCGATGGGCGCCGCCATCAACTCGACATCGTCGAGCATCCCGGGTCGTATGCCATCGCTGCGCTGCCCGAGGCCGACCGCCTGGTGCTCGTGCGTCAATACAGGCATGCGGCAAGGCAAGCGCTCTGGGAAATTCCGGCGGGAACGGCCGAAGCGGATGAGTCGTGCGAAGACGGCGCGCTGCGCGAGCTGCGCGAGGAAACCGGCTATACGGCTGATTCGTTGGACCTACTGTGCTCGGTGTATCCCACGCCGGGGTATTGCACCGAACGCGTTCACATCTATGCGGCGCGCGGTTTGCATGCCGGACCGCAGCAACTGGAAGACGACGAGCGCATCGACGTGCGTGAAGTCACGTTTGCCGAGGCGTTAAGCATGCAAGCAAGCGGCGAAATCATCGACATGAAAACGGTGCTGGCGCTTCTCTGGTTTACGGGCCGCCATATAAATTAGTTTTTTTAAGAGTCGATAATCCATCTACGAAGCTGCCACGGAATGCGCTATTGTAGCGTTTAGTGACTGTGGCGTTTCGCCATGGAGGTAAGTAGCGCGTGGATACCCCGCGGGATATAAATGCGGTTTTAAAATATTTGCTTAGCGATGGCAAGGAAGCCGGAGTACCGTCCGTGTTGGCACCTGAGGATGAAGCCTACCTAAACAAGCTCATTGCTGCGGTGCGCGCGGGCAAACGCGCCGTGTTGATCGTCGAAGATTCCGACGACAAGCTGAAATACATGTTCAGTAATGCTTCACGCGCGGAAGCCGTAAGCATGCTGGGCAAAGTCATCGAAGCAACGGGCCGTCGTTTAGCGAACGGCGACGACTAACCGTACGGCTGCAAAAACAGCCCGTCGATTTTTCCGTCCGGCGTCATCACGAAGCTATAGCGATATGCGCCGTGCTGGAATTTGACGTCGAACACGTACACCGTATTTCCTGACCGCTGGTAGCTTTCGATCGGGACGAGCGAAAGCACCGGCCCCAAAGAACCGACATCAGCTCGGTGTACGACCTGATCGCTTAAGTATTGGCTGAACGCGCCAGTGAGCTGCGTGCGGTCGATGTCCAAACGCGCCAGCCGGCCGAGCCATTCGCTCGCGCGCGTCGTAATGAGATTGCCGAAATGCGCGGGCGGCAGCGGCGCGATGATGTCCAGAATGCGGTTGGCCAGCCGCTCCGGCTGCACCGTGGTTTCTCCACTGCTCGAATCCGCGTTCGCCAGCACGATCACGGCCAAATGCATGTCGGGAAGCAGCGCATTTACCGCGCGAAAACCGCCTACCTCACCGTCTTGCCAGAAGTATCGCTGACCGCCGCGCTGATCGACGACCCAGCCCATTCCGTACGGCACTGCGCCGGGCAGCCCGCTCGGCGTCCACATCTCGCGCACCGAATCGACATTGAGCAGCAGCGGCAAACCGATGTCCCACTTTGCGAGATCCTGCACCGTCGTTACCAGATCGCTGTTGCCGAGCAGCCACGATGGATCCCACGGACGAACGCGCAGAAACTTTCCGCGCGACCGCGTGTAGCCGAGCGCGTGCTGCGGCGAGATGCCCTGATCGCCGGCGACGAAGCTCGACGTCATGATGAGCGGCTGAAAGATCTGCGTCGAGTAGAAACTCGAGAGCGGAATCCCGCTCACGCGCTGCACCACCAAACCGGCGATGAAATAGTTGAAGTTGTTGTCGTCGAACGCGGTCCCCGACGCGAAGAGCGGCGGTAAAGCGTTCGCGGCTTTCAACAAATCCTCAATCTTGACCGGATGTGTGAGATCGTGCGGAATTCCGCTCGCATTGCGCGCATGCGGCAAACCGGAGGTTTGCAAAAGCAATTGACGCAGCGTGGTATTGCGCGCGATAGTCAGTTCCGGAACGTATTTGGTGACCTTGTCGTCGAGCGACAATTTCTTTTGCTGCGCGAGAAGCAGCACGCAAGCGGCAGTGAACTGTCTGCTCAGCGAACCGGCATAAAACTGGGTGCTCGCGCTCGCAAGCCGCTTCGGCTGTAAACTCGCATAGCCAAAACCGTGCGCATATACGAGTAAACCGTCCTCGACAACGCCGACGGCGATGCCGGGCGTGCTTCCGGAATGCACTTCCGCGCGAGCGGCGGCGTCAATCGCGTGCGCCGATGCGTCGGAGAATGGCGGTGCCGTCGGCGGCGTTTGCGGCGGCGTAGGCACCGCTTGCTGGGCCGAAGCATGCGCGCCAAGCAGCAAAGCGGCAGCGATAAACCAGGCGAGCGCGATTCGCATAGCGCGCACTTCGGTCACGTAAACTGGTCGGCCTTCGCTTGAACAGCCGCAAACCGCCGAGCGCATGCTCGGCAGATCTAATACGCTAAATGCGCGTCGGCGACGACTGTGCCGCCTTGCACGAGCGCGAGTTCGTCCATCTTGTGATTGACCGGTAGATACAACGTCCCGCTCTCACCGTGCATCGCCACGGTGCCGAGCATTTCCATGCGCCCCTCGTGCACGTACGCGACTTGCATATTCGGGCGCGGGTGCATGACGACGACGTAATACCAGTCGCCGTGCGGGCCGTAGAGCACCTTGGCGTTCATCGGTTCGTTTTTCGGCGACATGAATTGCGCGTGGTCGATTTGCGTGCCGGCACTTGCCAGACGCGCCAGCGCGCGTTCGTCTTGACGCATCGCCTGTAGCGCGCTGTTGCGATCGACCGCGACCCACGTCGGGATGAGCGCGAGCACGATGGCAGCCGCCACGGCTGCCGCAAAGGGACGCCATGCAAGCACGCCGCGATTGCGCTGCTTCAGCGAGCGTTTCAGGCGCGTTTGCAGCTGCGCGGACGGTTCGCGCAGCGGTACCGCTTGCGCTTGCGCGAGCGAGGCGATCGCCATCTCCGCTTCGTGCAGACGTGCTGAGCACGTCGCGCATTCGGCCGCGTGCCGCTCCACGCGCGCGCTTTCCAGTTCGTCGAGCGATCCGACGGCGTAGAGTTCCGCCAACTCGTCGATGTGATCGATCATGCGCGCGTCCCCGCGTTCAACACAGCACCTAATTTGCGTAGTCCCAAGGCGATCCGGCTTTTCACCGTTCCCAGCGGTTGATCCAGGTGCCGCGCAATTTCGACGTGCGTTTTTCCGCCGAAGTAGGCGAGAACGACAGCCGTGCGCTGCTCGTCCGGCAGTTGCGCGAGCGCATCGCGCACGCGCTGCTCTTCCACGAAATCGGTGATGTGCAGTTCCTCGGTCGTCTCGCTTTCACGCCCGACGCGCTGCGCGAGCCGTTCGCGCCGCGCCGCCGATCGCGTCCGTGAAATCGCGTCGTTGCGTACGCACACGACCAAGAAGGCGCGCACCGAGCCGCGATCCACCGTATACGTGCGGGGATTGTTCCAGACGCGGACGAGCACGTCGTGTACGCAGTCTTCCGCGTCTTCGGCGCTGTGGAGTACGTTGTAGGCAACCGTGTAGAGCAGCGATGCGAAGCGGCGGTAGGCTTCGTCGAACGCCCAGCGCTCGCGGTGCGCGAATGCCTGCGCCAACGTGGCCTCGTCAACCCCTTCGTGGGGCGTCGCCGCGGTTGCCATGGCTGGCGCTCAGTTCGTTCACATACGCAGTACGCCTGCGCTGCGCACGCGGTTCATAGCGGCACCGGCATGTTGCCGCCGGAAAGGCGGCTAGGCCGCCATGCGCGCGTCGCTGCTTGCGGTTCTCCGCGGCAACAATCCCGCGAGCCGGCCATAGACGGCAATGGTTTCGCGGCGGTGTCCGGTCCGGCGCTCGATTTCGCGCAGACTATGGCCTTCACGAATCAGAGCGAGCAAACGTCGCTGCTGCTCAACCGTGATCTGATTCATGCGTGGTACTACGCACGGCTGCGCGAAGCGACCTGCGGTGCGCTGGCCGCTTTTGAAGCGCTCCTGCTGGCGCGGCGGCAACGAGCGTGGTATACGAACGGCATGGGGCATCTGATACCAACGGTTGTCGAAAACACCGCCCTCGGCGAACGGGCGTACGACATCTACTCGCGCTTGCTCAAAGATCGCATCGTCTTCGTCGGCGGACAAATCGACGACGGCTTGGCGAACATCGTCATCGCGCAATTGCTGTTTCTCGAAAAAGAGAATCCCGACGGCGACATCGATCTGTATATCAATAGCCCCGGCGGCTCGCTCACCGCGGGGCTCGCGATTTACGACACGATGCAGTACATCAAGCCCGACGTCGCAACGATCTGCGCGGGGTTTGCGGCGTCCGCGGCATCGGTGCTGCTCGTCGGCGGGGCGCCCGGCAAACGGATGGCGCTGCCATACAGCAAGATTTTGATTCATCAACCATGGATCGGTCAAATCGGCGGGCAGGCGACGGATATCGAGATTCACGCGCGCGACCTCATCGCCACGCGGCGCGCCGTCGCGGAGCTCTACGCGGAGCGCACGGGGAAACCGGCGGAAGAGATTCTCAAAGACATGGAGCGCGATTTCAATATGACCGCACGCGAAGCGCAAGCCTACGGCATCGTCGACACGGTGCTTGAGACGAACGGGCGGAAAAGCGCTTAAATTTCCACGACCATGACGGCAATGTCGTCGCGCTGCGGCGCGTCCAGAACGCCGTCGATGATTGCCTGCGCCGGGTTCTGCGCTTGGAGAAACGCGCGCGCCGATAAGACGGCGTGCAATCGCTGCTCCGCACGCAACACGTCGCGCGCGTACTCGATGAGGCCATCGGTGAAGAAGATCAGCGCGGTGCTCGGCGGCAGCACAATGCGCTGCTGTACGAGCAGAACGTCGTCGAACGCGTCGCCCATCGGCGGACCGCTGCCTGTCAGCGTATCGATCGTGCCGTCGGGCTGCAATACCGCCGGCGGCGGATGGCCGGCGATGCTGTAGACGAATTCGCGCGTGTGCGGGTTATAGACGCCGAACAGCGCCGTGATCATCGGATGCGCGTGCTCGAGCAGCACGACGCGGTTGGCGCGCGCAAGCACGTCTTTGGGGCCGTGCGATTCCAGCGCCGCCGCACGGATCGCCTGACGCACGATGCTCATCGTGACGGCTGCGTCGACGCCGTGCCCGGCAACGTCGCCCATCGACACGGCGATGCGTCCCCCTTCGAGCGGAAACGCGTCGTACCAATCGCCGCCAACGGCTTCGCCTTGCTGCGATGCCGCCGCGGCATATGCCGACGAAAACCGCACGTGTTCGTTGCTCGGCAGCGCGGCCGGAAGCAAGGCTTTTTGCAGCGTCGTTGCGACACGGTGTTCGCGCGCGAACGATTGCGCGTTCTCGAGCGCAATCGCGCTGCGCCGCCCCAGTTCCAGAGCGGTCGTTACGTCAAAGTCCGTGTAAAGACGCGAGGGATCCTCGGACGCGATGCCCAGCACGCCGAGCACGCGATCGCGAATGCGCAGCGGCACCATGATGCCCGACACGTACCCGACCGCGCGATAAACGTCGCGATGCTTTTTTCCCGGAATGACGTACGCGACCGCGGCTTCGTCGACGTTCGGCAGCAATTGCGGCTTGAGGAAGCGATACACCGCGGGGGGACCAATCGACGCGTGGTCGTTGTAAATCCGCTCGCCGATAATGTCCGAGAGCAGCCGCTCTTTTTCGGTTTCCTGGTGCGCGACGATTTGCGGACGTAAATGGCCCTGCGCATCGGGCAAATCGATCTGGCACCATGTGCCCAGCGCGGCGATTGCCAGGCGCGCGATGCGTTCCAGCGTCGTCGTAACGTCGAGCGTCGATCCGAGCACGTCGCTGGCGAGCGCGAAAAATGCTTGCTGCGCTTCGGCGCGTTTCTGCTTGTCGATGTCCGTGGCCGTTCCCAGCCAACTGGTGATGATGCCGTTCTCGTCGTGAACCGGAATCGACCGGAAGAGAAACCAGCGGTATTTGCCGTCTTTTCCGCGGTAGCGGCATTCGTCTTCGAACGCTTCGCCGGTGAGCAGCGTGCGCTCGCGCTCGTTTTGCAAGCGCGTCGCATCGTCGGGATGCACGACGACTTCCCAGCCGTGCCCGAGATTTTGTTCCTCGGTCAGGCCGGTGTATTCCAGCCAGCGCCGGTTCGCGTATTGCGCACTGCCGTCGGGCGCGTCGAGCCAGACGAACGACGGAATCGCTTCCGCGATGAGCTCGTAGCGCCACTGCAATTCGCGGCTCTGCGTAACGTCGACGAAAACGCCGATGCTGCCCTCGACGACGTCCTCGGCGTTGCGCAGCGGCCATGCCGATGCGATGAGATCGAATCTGCCGCCGCGTTCGCGAACGAGCTGTACGTTCACGTCGAGCACTTCAACGCCGTCGCGCGCGGCGCGGCTGAGCGGAAGCTCTGTGGTGTCGATTTCTTCACCGCCGGAGAAGTAGCGATACTCTGCCGAGCCGATCAGATCGCGAAACGCACGGTTGCCTTGAATGCGCTCGCAGTCGCGGTCGAACGCGATTGCAATGGGAATCGGCAACCGTTCGAGGACGCCTAAAAGCCCGAGGAGATACACCTCGAACCCGCGGGTCTGACTCTGCACCTTCCTAGGGTTCGGTACTTGTTGCGAAAAGTCGTTTTTATTGGATTGCGTAAACGGGAACTTTGCCCTTGATGAGCGAGACCTTAATGGTCTGGTTCGCTTTGACTTTGGCGAACGATACGGTTCCTGTTGCCGTAAGCGTGGTTTCCATGCCGTTGTCCATTTTGACCGTCAGGTGTTGCGCGTCGTTGACTTGCTCCACTTTGACGACGTACGTGCCGTCGGGAATGAGGGAGGCGCTGATGGGTGCCGCGATTGCGGCGGCAGGTACCGCGAAAACGGTGAGCGCGAAAAGAAGCGTGCGCGTGTTCATATTGCGCCAGTCTATCGGGAGCGCTCGCTTCTCCGTAAGACGAAAACGGCAGCTGCAAGGCAGCTGCCGTTTTATTTTCGTAAAGAAGCGGCGTTATTTGCCGGTCGCTTGTTTTGCCGCCTTGAGCAGCGAGCCGAACGCCGCGGAATCCGACACCGCAAGTTCCGCAAGCGCCTTGCGGTTGAGCGTCACGCCCGATTTCTTCAGGCCATTCATGAAGACCGAATACGTGAGACCCTCTTTGCGAACCGCCGCGTTGATGCGGCTGATCCACAGTGAGCGGAAGTCGCGCTTGCGAACGCGGCGATCGCGGAATGCGTACGCCAGCGAGTGCAGCAGCGCTTCGTTCGCAACGCGATAGTTGCGGCGGCGCGCAGCGCGGAAGCCCTTGACGAGCTTCATCACTTTACGACGATGTTTGAGGCCGTGAAGACCGCGTTTGATACGTGCCATTTTCTCGGACCCTCCTTACACCAAATACGGGATCGTCGGTGCCAAGCGTTTGAGGTCGCCCTTGAACACCGGCTGATCTTTGCGGAACTTGCGTTTACGCTTGCGCGTGCGCTTGCTCATGATGTGGCCGCAACCGCTGAACTGATGGCGGTGCTGAACGACGCCGTTCGCACTGACCTTCACGCGCTTTGCGGTACCACGATGGGTACGAATCTTAGGCACTGGTTGGCTCCTCCGTCTTCGCGACTTCGTCCGCCGGCGGCTTGTGGGGTTCGCGTTCCTTTTCGTGTTGCGAAAGGAACTTCGGCGGACCCGTGGGCACCGGACGAGGCGCGAGGATCATAAACATGTTTTTTCCTTCGAGTTTCGGATCGCGCTCGACCGTGGCTATCGGCGCCATGTCGACGGCCATGCGATCGAGAAGTCTGCGACCGAAACTCGTATATGTAATTTCACGTCCGCGGAACATGATCGTGACTTTGATTTTGCTGCCGTCCAGCAGCAGACGTTCGGCCATGCGGGCCTTGGTCTCGTAATCGTGCGTCTCGATCTTCGGGCGCAGCTTCACTTCTTTTAACTCGAAGTTCTTCTGCTTTTTGCGGGCGTCTTTGTCTTTCTTCGACTGCTCGTATTTCAGGCGTCCGTAATCGGCGATTTTACACACCGGCGGCTGTGCCGTCGGCGATACTTCGATCAGATCGAGGCCCGCGCCACGCGCGCGCGCCAATGCATCTTCGGTCAGCATGACGCCGAGCTGACTTCCGTCCTCGTCAATCACACGCACCTGACGAATGCGGATCTGGTCGTTAATTCTGAGCGGTCGAGCTATGGCAAGTACTCCTGATGAAAACAAAAAATGGCGCTGCCGAAGCAGCTCCATCTGGCGGCACCGGCCGGCGGCACCTCAGGTGAAGACCGGATCGCCCGCGGGCATCCGGTGAGGACCCTGCGCCGTAGCTCAGGACCCTACTTCGGCTCAGGGATAGTACCACACGGCCCCGGCTAGGCGCAACCTGCGCCGGCGCTCGCTTG
Organism: Vulcanimicrobiaceae bacterium; assembly: GCA_035694945.1. Classification (GTDB taxonomy): domain Bacteria; phylum Vulcanimicrobiota; class Vulcanimicrobiia; order Vulcanimicrobiales; family Vulcanimicrobiaceae; genus DATGJX01. The sequence continues at coordinate 721 of DASSEZ010000049.1, read as the reverse complement.
ATCGCAGACCCCGTGGCGTGGCCCGTGGCGTGTCACGCTGAGGCATCGAAGCGCAGCCGAGGTATCGAGGCCATTTAGCGCGGATTCCGCATCTCATGCCCACCTACCGCCATGGCACGGACCACGACGTCCCCGTCCTCGCCCAGTTTTGGCATGACATGCTGGTCGAATCGAAGGTTGCCGGCTCGGGACTCATGGCCGATTGGCGGCCGAGGTTGGAGCGGCACTTCACCGAGCAGATGGCCGAAGCGGCGATGGCCTGGTTTCTCGCCGAGGAGGATGGCCACATCGTCGGAACGGCCGCGGCGTTCTTGAGTTGCGGGCGCTCGAACGTTCTGCTCGACGTTACCGCGACGCTCGCAGGCATCTACGTCGTTCCCGGTTACCGCCGCCGCGGAATTGCGCGCGAGCTCACCGTTCGAGCCATCGAGTGGTGCAAAGGGCGCGGCTGCGTCTCCATTCGTTTACAAGCTTCGGAAGCGGCGCGCCCGCTGTATGAGTCGCTTGGTTTTCGCACGTTTCGCGAGACGATGAAACTGGACTTGCGCTAGCGCTTACCGCGGCTGGTCCCCGAAGTGCGTCGTGCTGGGCACTGTGTGCGTCGTGGGGCGTTTGCATGCGCGCGGATTTTCGCTCGTGGAAACGGTGATTGCAGTCGCCGTTGCGGTGGTACTGGGCTGGCTGCTCCTTCACGCGCTCGCGCAAGCGCTCTTGGCCGGCC
>DASSEZ010000048.1:0-55546 GCA_035694945.1 Vulcanimicrobiaceae bacterium | reverse complement strand
GCACGCGGCACTAATATCCAGCGCGCCGGCGCTTTTCGGAACGCCGAAGCGCTCTTGCAGCATCGCGGCAACGCTCGGGTAGACGTAATCCGGCGTCGTGCTCGCGACAATGATGAAATCGATCTCGGCGGGGCGCACGTGCGGAAAATCCCGCAGTAACTGCCCGATTGCGGCAGCGCACATGTCGCTGGTGTACTCGTTCTCCGCAACGCGGCGCCGCTCGCGAATGCCGGTGCGCTGCACGATCCACTCGTCGCTCGTTTCTACCATGCGTTCTAGATCCGCATTGGAGAGCACCGTTTGCGGCACGTACATGCCGTACGCCGAAACGCGGACGGGCGCAGTAAGCGCTGCCGTCTTCACAGCTGCGCCAGCACGCGATCGGTGAATTGCAGGGTGTCCAGCGCAGTCTGGCCTTTGCGGGCAAGCTCGCGCGTGCGCGCGCCCGAGGCGAACGCGGCCTGCACCGCATCTTCGATGCGCTTCGCGCCTGCGTCGTCATTCAAACTGTGCCGCAACAGCATGGCGGCCGAAAGAACCGCCGCAGTGGGGTTGGCGATGCCTTGCCCCGCGATATCGGGCGCCGACCCGCTGATCGGTTCGTACAATCCGAACTGACCGCCGCCGCTGTTGGTCCGCGTCCCCAGGCTCGCGCTGGGCAGATTGCCGATGGAACCGGTCAGAATGGCGGCTTCATCCGACAGAATGTCGCCGAACATATTCTCCGTCACCAGCACGTCGAAGTCCGCCGGCCGGCGCACGAGCTGCATCGCCGCGTTATCCACGAGCAGATGATTCAGCGCGACGTCGGGATACTCGGCAGAAACGCGTTCGACGACGCGCCGCCACAAACGCGACGTCTCCAGAATATTCTGCTTGTCGATCGAGGTAAGGTGTTTGCGGCGCTTGCGCGCCAGCTCGAACGCGACGCGCGCGATACGTTCGACCTCGGGCGCGCGATAGATCATGGTGTCCACCGCTTCTTCAACGCCGTCGGCGCCCGTGCGCTGCTCTTTCGGTTTGCCGAAATAGATGCCGCCGGTGAGTTCGCGCACCACGATGAGATCGAGCCCGCGCACGAGGTCCGGAAGCAAGCTCGACGCGGACTCCAAACCCGCAAACACGCGCACGGGGCGAATGTTCGCGTACAATTCAAAATCGCGGCGCAGCAGAAACAGCGCGTATTCCGGCCGCTCGGGAAGCGGTTTGCCTTCGTATTCGGGAAGCCCGACCGATCCGAAGAGGATGCCGGCGCTGCGCTCGCACAGCGCGCGCGCATCGTCGGGAAGCGCGGCGCGCCCGGCTTTGAGCGCGGCGCCGCCTACTTGCGTTTCGATACATTCGAGATCGGGACGCACGGCGTGCAACACGCGCACGGCTGCGCGCGTGACTTCGGGCCCGATGCCGTCGCCGGGAAGCACTGCTATCGTGGGCATAGCGGGCCCGTTCGGGATTAGTACACGGTAATCCGCGTCGGTTCGGCGACTTCCACCGGCGCGGTATCCTCCGTTTGCGGCTCCGGAGCGGCGTGCGCGGCGGTGCCGTTGAGAGACTGCGGCGTTTTGTCGAGCAGCGCCAGATGCGTCATCAGCAAGCTGCGCAGCTCGCTGCGCGCCTTCTCCGCCGACTCAACCGCGCGCTGATGCTCGCGGCGCGCGTCGTTCGCGGATTCGGTGAACGTGGCGATCTCACGCTCGGCCGCAATGCGCGCCTGCTCTTTGATGAGATCCGCCTCCTTGTGCGCCGAGGCTTTTACCTCGTCGGCCGTGCGCTGCGCCAGCACCAGCGTGTTTTGCAGCGACTCTTCCATCGCTTTGAAATGGCTGATCCGCTCTTTGAGATCGTTGACTTCCGCTTGCAAGGCCGCGATATGCTGCGCGTCGTCCTCGAGCGTTTCGATGATGTCGTCCAAAAACTGGTCGACGTCGGCGCGATCGTAGCCTTGCAGCGCTTTTTTGAAGCTCTTGTGCTGAATGTCGATGGGCGTGATTTTCTGCATGCTTATCCTCTACTCGAGAGAAAATCCAGCGAACCGTCCGCCATCATGGATTCGCGCAAGCCTTGCGCATTTACAGTGACGCCCGCCGGCACCACCAGGTAGATCGCCTCGGCAAGCTTTTGAATTTTGCCGTCGATCGTGTAGGCGACGCCCGACGTAAAATCCACGACGCGTTGCAACAGGGTGCGATCGGCGTTTTGCAGATTAACGATGACGACTTGCCGGTTGCGCAGCGCGTCGGCGATCTCGGTGACGTCGGCAAAAGCGCGCGGAGAATAGACGCTGACTTCCGTCCCGCCCCGCCGCGGCGCGTTGCTGAGCGGAACGACGTTGCGCGCACCGCCTTCTTCTTCGTAGAGATCGTCCTCTTCGTCGTTCATTTGGAAGAACGACCCGATTTTGCTGAACATGCTCATAAGCACCTCACATTGCCGCGTTACTTCGACGCCCGCGGCGCGGGTCTTGGTCCGAAGATGGTCGTTCCGACCCGGATCATCGTGGACCCCGCCGCCACCGCCTCACGCCAATCGCCGGACATCCCGATGGAGAGCGTGCTGCCCCCGATACGCGCGCAGACCTGCGCCGCCGCTTCAAATGCGCGCGCCAGAGCCGCGCGATCTTCCGTGATAGGCCCGATCGCCATCACGCCTTGCACTTCCAACGCATCGAGCGCGCGCAACTGTTCCGCCAGTCGCGGCGCGTCCGCCGGCTGACAGCCGAAGCGCTCGGTGGGGGAAACGTTGAGCTGCAAGAGCACCGGGAGCCGTTTCCCGAGCGCCGCCGCGGCTTTCGCAAGCGCCGTACCGGCTTCTATCCGGTCCACGCTTTGCACCATGTCGAAGGTTGCCGCGATGCCTTTGGCCTTATTGGTCTGCACGTGTCCGATGAAGTGCTTGCGCACGTTCAGCCCCGCGAGTTTTCCGCTTGCTTCCTGCACGTAGTTTTCGCCCACGTCGGTGACGCCGGCGGCGATCGCTTCACGCACCGCTTCCACGGGCTGAAATTTCGAAACGGCGACGATGGTGACGTGCGCGGGAACCTGAGCGCGAAGCGAGGCGTAGCGTTCGGCGATGCTCACGAGGACATTGCGAGCTTGCGTTCTTCGGTGCGCTTGCCGTTGCGCCAGCAGAAATAGATGCCGGCCAGGCCGATCGGGATCATCGGGAGCGCGTAGAGCTGCCCGCCGGTCAGGCCGTGCCACGTGAAGTCTGCGTGCCGCCACGTCTCCGCGACGGAGCGCGTGATGCCGTAGATCGTGAACCAGCTCCAGGCGACGACGCCGTCGGGCGGACGCCGCTTATAGATGAACAGCAAGACCGGAAGCGTGATCGCGTCCAGTATCGCTTCATAAATTTGCGAGGGATGGCGCGGCTGCACGCCCCAGTCCGAGGTATTGCCGGGCACCATGCACCACGGGCGGTCCGGATTGCAGATGTCGCCCCACAACTCGTCGTTGATGAAGTTGACGAGGCGCGTGAGGGTAATGCCGATGGGCAGCAGCACGACCACTTCGTCGCCCAGCACCGTGTACGTCAGGCCCGGATGTTTGCGCAGGTACAAAAAGAGCGCGACGATGACGCCGACGAGGCCGCCGTGAAACGCCATGCCGCCGTTCCACACCGCAATCAGGTTGAGCGGATTGGAGGTGTACATGGACGCGTCGTGCTTGCTGATGATGTCGTTGATGACGAAGAACGTGCGGCCACCGACCAGCACGCCCACGAGCGCGTACACCAGGAAATCTTGGATTTGCTCTTTGGTGAGGCCCAGCCGCCGCCGCCCTTCCGGCCGGCTCATCCACAGATAGACGGCGACAAACCCTACCAGATACGAGATGCCGTACCAGTGAATGCTGACCGGTCCGAGGTGGATCGCGATCGGGTTGATGTTGGGGTAGCTAAACCAGTGCTGCATGCGTTGCGTAAGCGGTCCCTTGGGATGACCGAATAATGGCGCTGTCTAAATGACCCGTGTGGCCGAAGCGCACATAACCGTCGGCATTGCCTTCCTGGCGGGCCTCGTTTCCTTTGTCTCTCCTTGCGTCCTCCCGCTCGTTCCGGCGTACCTGTCGTTCCTGACGGGGTCGAGCGTGGACGAGCTGCGCGCCGGGACGGCGCTTAACGCGCGCGCGAACGCGACGGTGCACGCGCTCGCGTTCATCATCGGCTTCACGCTGGTGTTCGTGGCGCTGGGCGCCTCGGCAAGCGCGATAGGCGGTGTGCTACTCGCAAACCGCATTCTGATCGCCCGGATCGGCGGCATCATCGTCATCGTGCTCGGCTTGCAGATGCTCGGCATTCTGCGGCTCCGGTTTCTCGCGATGGATACCCGCCTGCAGGTCCGCAGTGAGAAGCGCTCGCTTGTCACGTCCGGCATTGTAGGCGTCGCCTTCGCCGCGGGATGGTCGCCTTGCATCGGCCCGATTCTCGCGGCCATTCTGGCGCTTGCCTCGCAGGCAAACGGGGTATGGCAGGGAGCGTGGCTTCTCTTCGTCTATTCCATGGGCTTGGCGGTGCCGTTCATCGTGACGGCGCTCGCGATCGGCACGGTGCTGCCGGCGCTCAACCGCATAAAGCGCTTTCTTCCGGCCGTTGAAATGGCGGCCGGGGTATTCATGATTCTGACTGGAGTCGTTCTTGTCAACAACTGGTTCCTGCGAGTCGCCGGATTCTTCTACAGCTTTGTCCCGCAGCCGAAGCTTTGACACCGCGCAGCTGTTCGCCGTCGCGGCGATAGCGATTGCGCTGGATCAGTTCACGAAGCATCTCATCGTCAGCAATTTTCTGCCCGGCGAGAGCCGCTTCGTCATTCCTCATTTTCTGAAATGGACGTACGAGCAGAACCAGCACGGCGCGTTCGGCTTGTTCGGATCCTCTCCGGTGCTGCTCATCGCGCTCGCGGTCGTGGTGCTGCTCGTATTTTGGTTTTCGTTTCGCGATCAAGCGGAACGCTCGCTGCTGGTGCGCATTGCGTTCGGCATGATTCTCGGCGGCGCTATCGGAAACATCATCGATCGCCTGCATCTGCGCTACGTCGTCGATTTCGTCGATTTCTACCGCATCTGGCCGAATATTTTCAACGTTGCGGACGCGTGCATCACGATCGGCGTCATTCTGCTGATTCTTTCCAGCCTTGCAACTCGTCGTCGCGCCTGAGGATGCCGGCAAGCGTGCCGACGTCATCGTCGCGCACCATACCGGTTTTTCACGTTCGCTGGTCGCGGAAGCGGTAAAGCGCGGCGACGTTCGCGTGAACGGAGCGGCGGTCAAAGGCAGCTTCCCCGTGGCGGAAGGCGACGTCATCTCGTACGAACTGCGCGAGCGTCCGGCGCTGGCCGTCGAACCGGAAGCGATCGATCTGAGCATCGTGTACGAGGACGAAGACGTGCTCGTGATCGACAAGCCCGCCGGCATGGTGACGCATCCCGCGCACGGCGCGACCAGCGGCACGCTGGTGAACGCGCTGCTCGCGCATGTGCAATCGCTTCCCGGCGATGCGCTGCGTCCAGGGCTCGTGCACAGGCTCGACCGCGATACGTCCGGCTTGCTGGTCGTCGCAAAAACGGATGCGGCGCTGAGCGCGCTCGGAAAAGCGATGAAAGCGCGGCATATTTCGCGCGAGTATTTAGGTCTGGTGAACGGCGTCCCCGTGCACGTGAAAGGCACCGTGGACGGCGCGATCGGCCGCGACCCGCAGAACCGTTTGAAGTACACGATCACCGCCGAAGGCAAGCCTGCGGTCACGCATTATGAAGTGCGCGAGCGTTTGCGCAATGCCGCTGAGCTGCTCTTCCAATTGGAAACCGGGCGCACGCATCAGATCCGCGTGCATATGGCCGCGATGGGTCATCCGCTCGTCAACGATCCGGTCTACGGCAAAACCGATCCGCGCTTCGACTTGCCCGGCCAAGCGCTCCACGCGTGGCGGCTCTCGTTCCGGCACCCGCGCACGGGCCGCGACATGGAATTCCAGATCGATCCGCCTGTCGAGTACGTAAGCGCGCGCGATGCACTCCGGTAACGCATGAACTTCGAACTGTTGAAAACGGACGGCACAGCGCGCCGCGGAACGTTGACGCTCACGCACGGCGCCGTGCAAACGCCGACGTTCATGCCCGTCGGTACGGCGGCAACGGTGAAGGGTCTCACGCCCGACGAAGTGCGCAGCGCGCACTCGCAGATTCTGCTCGCGAATACGTACCATCTCTGGCTGCGGCCCGGATTGGATTTGCTGGTCGAAGCGGGCGGCTTGCACGAGTTCATGCAGTGGGACGGCCCCATTCTCACCGACAGCGGCGGGTTCCAAGTCTTCAGTTTGGAAGCGCGGCGCAAACTCGACGATGACGGCGTGACGTTCTCCTCGCACATCGACGGCAGCCGCCACCGCTTCACGCCCGAAAACGTGCTGGCGTTTCAGGAAGCGATCGGCGTCGATATCGCGATGCAACTCGACGTCTGCGTAAAGCTGCCCGCAACACCCGGTGCGATTGATGCATCGGTGCGCCTCTCCGCCGAATGGGCGCGCCGCAGCGCGGCCGCACGCACGCGCGAGGAAACGGCCCTCTTTGCGATCATGCAGGGCGGCCTGGACAAAGGCGCGCGCGAGCGCAGCGCGCAGGCGATCGTCGATCTGAATCTTCCCGGCTACGCGATCGGCGGGCTTTCCGTCGGTGAAACGCGCGAAGAGATGTACGAATTTGCGCGCTTCTCGGCTGCGCTTCTCCCGGAGAACAAGCCGCGCTATTTGATGGGCGTGGGCACGGTACGCGACATCGTGATGGCGGTCGAATGCGGCATCGACATGTTCGACTGCGTCTATCCCACGCGCTGCGGGCGCAACGGACGCGCGATGACGCGCGACGGCGAGTTCGCGATCCGCAACGCGGCTTACACGCGAGATTTCTCGCCCGTGGATCCGAAGTGCGATTGCTACGTCTGCACGACGTTCACGCGCGCGTATCTGGCGCATCTTTTCCGCTCCGGCGAGATGCTCGGGCCGCGCCTGCTCTCGTATCACAACGTGTACGTGCTCAACGACCTGATGCGCGAAGCGCGCACGGCGATCGAAGAGGGGACTTGGGCTTCATTTCGCAATAGCGTGCTTCAGGAAACGCCGGTATGATTCGATTATTCGTCGCGGGCTATCCGCGCGAGGCCACCAAAGACGATCTGCTTCGCCTCTTCCGCCAATTCGGCGTAAACGAGGACGGCGTCACGTTCCCGCGCGACCGGCGCAGCCGCCGCAAGAAGGGCTACGCGTACGTGAACGTCGCCGACGACAAAAGCGCGCAGGCCGCCATCGCGGCATTCAATCTCTTCGAGATCGACGGCAAACCGCTCACGGTCATCCGCGCCGAAGACCGGCCCCTCAAGCGCCCGCGGCGGCGTTAGCAACTCACAGCTTGGTTGGGGAAGAACTCGGGAAGAACGCTTGCCCGGGTCTTCGTCATTTCTGCACGGCCCGTTGCGATACTGGTCGCCTCGCTACTCACTACTGGCGGAGGCAATCGTGCAGTCGTCAACCCCGGTCTCGCTCCATGTACCGATCCAAGTCACCATTCCCGGAATCACGATGGCGGGCAGGCTTTCTATTCCGCGGACGGCGACGGCATTGACCGTGTGCATCGAGCATCCCGGGGGTGAGAGCGAGATACGAACGCTTACGGCGCTGCTGGCCAAGGCCGGCATCGCCTCACTGACGCTGCGCGCGGAACAGTCGCTGGCGCTTCGCGACATGGTCGCGGTCATCGACTGGATCCGCTCGCGGCGGCTGTTGCGTTCGCTGCCTATCGGCATCATCGCCCCGGGCGCCGAAGGCTCGGCCGCGCTCAAGGCGGCGCAGCACCGGCCCGTTGCCGTTCCGGCCGTGCTGGTGATGAACTCCAACTCCACCGGGTTACCGGCCGCGCTGCGCTGGCTGCGCGCGCGCCTTTCGGCGGCTCCGAACACCGCCTGCCACCTCTCGGTCGCGTACTCGGCCTAGCCGACGATCTCCGCACACGGAGCGCACAGCTCCGGATGCCGCGGATCCGCGCCGAGCGGCAAGTACTTCCAGCAGCGTTTACACTTGCCGCCATCGGCAGCAAGCAATTCGCGTTCGACCGCGCCGTCTTCCAACTCCGGATTCGCCGCGATCGTCAGCGCGGAGACGACCATCGCCTCGCGCACGTCGTCCAGGTGCGGCGCAAAGCGGTCGTACCACGATTGGGGGAATGCGAGCTTCGCCTGCAGTTCGTAGTCGCGCCGGCCTTCGCTCGCCGCAACCCAAGAGCGCAGCTCTTTGAGTTTCTCCCACGCCTGCGCGGAGGACGCATTGGGATGCTTGGAACCCGCGAAGGTGAGATCGAAGACGCTCGCACGATCGCCGCGCAGCGCTTCGGGCAGCGATTGCCACGCTTCTTCCGCGGTGAACGAGAGCAGCGGCGCCGTCACCGTTAAGAACTGCGTGAGGATGTGCAGAATCGCGCTTTGCGCGCTGCGCCGGCGCGTTGAAGCGGCCGCGCTCGAATACAACCGGTCCTTCAGCGCGTCCAAATAGAAGCTGGAAAGATCGTCGCCTTCGAAGCGGATGATCTCCAGGTACGCGTCGTGGAGGCGGAACGCTTTGAGATGTGCGTGCACGCGCGCAACCCAATCGTCGGTGACGTCGCATGCGAGTTTGTCGAACCATTGCATGCGCGCGTACGGAACCACATCCGACGGCTGCAAATCGTCGACGTTGCTGAGCATGAACCGCACGCGGTTGCGGATGTTGCGGTATACGCGACTGACTTGATCGACGACGTTCGGGCCGAAGCGAACGTCGTCGACAAACTCCACCGACGCCGACCAGAGGCGCAGCACGTCGGCGCCCCACTTTTGCATCGCATCTTTCGCGTCGATGCCGGTGCCGAGCGATTTGCTCATCGGCCGGCCGTGCTCGTCGTTCACCCAGCCGTTTTTGACGATCTGTTTGTACGGCGCGCTGCCTTTGATGGCGGTTGCCGTCACGACCGAGCTTCTGAACCAGCCGCGGTATTGATCGCCGCCTTCGAGCACCACGTCCGACGGCCACGGAATGCCGTTTTTGCCGAGCACCGCGAGGTGCGTGACGCCCGACTCGAACCAGATGTCGACGATGTTCTTCTCTTTTTCGAACGAGTTGCCGCCGCAGCTCGGGCATGCAAAGCCGTGCGGTAAGAACGTCTCGACCGGATCGCGCCACCACGTATCGGCGCCATGTTCGCGGAAATGCTTGGCGGCGATGCGGGCCACGCCGGCGTCGAGCACGGACTCGTTGCAGCCCGTGCAGATCACGGCCGGAATCGGCGTGCCCCACGTGCGCTGACGCGAGATGCACCACTCGGGGTGGTTCTCGAGCATCTGCGTCATGCGGTTCTTGCCCCAATCCGGCGTGAACGTGACGTCTTGCAGATTCTCGATCGTGCGCGCGCGCAGCCGGTTCTGATCCATGGCGATGAACCATTGCGCCGTCGCGCGGAAGATCACCGGGTTGTGGCAGCGCCAGCAGTGCGGATAGCTGTGCGTGTATTCGTACGCGTTCCAAAGCGCGCCGCTCGCGCGCAGATCTTCGACGATCTTCGGATTGGCTTTCCAGATGTGCATGCCGGCATACGGGCCGGCTTCAGCCGTAAAGACGCCGCGCGCGTCCACCGGATTGAGGATCGGCAAATTGTACCGCAAACCGGTTTGGAAGTCGTCCGCGCCGTGCCCTGGAGCGGTATGCACCGCGCCCGTTCCGGTTTCGAGATCGACGTAATCCGCAACGACCAGTTCGGAGTTGCGATCCAGAAACGGATGGCGCACCGAAAGACCTTCGAGCGCCTCGCCCTTCACGCTGCCGAGTTTGCGGAATTGTCCGAAATGCTCGCCCAGCGTGTGCGGCGCCAGTTCTTCCGCCACGATGAACGCTTCATCGCCGTGCGCGTACAAGCCATACTGCGCGTCGGGCTTGAACGCAATCGCGACGTTCGCCGGCAGCGTCCACGGCGTCGTCGTCCAGATGATGACGCTCATTTTTTGCGGGACGCTCTCCGCAGCGACGCCCATTGCCCGTAAGATTTCGTCGCGCTGCTGCGCATCTGCGCTGAAGCGTACGTAGATCGACGGCGAGACTTTTTGTTCGTACTCGATCTCGGCCTCCGCAAGCGCGGTTTCGTCGTGCACGCACCAGAGCGTGGAACGCAGGCCTTTGTAGATCTGTCCCGCCTGCGCCAGATCGGCGAGCGCTTCGACGATCGTCGCCTCGAACTCCGGATCGATCGTGCGGTACGGATGCTGCCATTCCCCGAAGTTGCCCATGCGCATGCGCGTGGAGCGCTGTTCGTCGAGCCAGTGCAGCGCGCGCTCCTTGCATTTGTTGCGCAGTTCGATCGGGTCGATGGCGTGAAAATCTTTGATCTTCAGGTGCTTGAGCGTCTCGAACTCGATCGGCAGGCCGTGCATATCCCAACCCGGGACGAACTCCGCCCACTTTCCGTCGAGCAGCGCGATCTTCACGAACATGTCTTTCAAGACCATGTTCAAGAAATGGCCCATGTGCAAGTGGCCGTTCGCGTACGGCGGCCCGTCGTGCAGAATCCAGGGCCCGTTCTGTTTATTGCGCTCCAAACGGCGTCGGTACGTACCCTGCGCTTCCCACCACGCGACGCGATCGGGCTCGCGTTTGGGCAAGTCGGCTTTCATGGGGAATGCCGTCTTGGGCAAATTCAAGGTGTCGCGATAATCGCGCTGCACGGTCTCACTCATGGGGCTTTCCTTCGATGACCTGATCCAATACGTCGAAGTTTCGCTCGGCCAGCTCGCGCAGGCGTTCCGCCGCCCGCTCCAAATGGGCGTGCACGCTCTCGCGCTCGTTCCAAAAACGGTCGATCAGCGCGTCGGTCTCCGCCGGCTCGGGCTTGGACCCCGCAGGATCCAGCGTGAAGAGCGGAGGCAGCGGGTACGCGAGATCGTCGCAAAGGGCGGCGACCTTCGGATCGTAGGGAACCGCCAAGAACGGCACCGCGTAACGTGCCGCCAAAATCAATGCGTGCAGCCGCATGCCGATGACGGCTTTCGCGCGGCGGATGATATTGGCCGCGCGCGGCAGCGAACATTCCGGAAGCAGCACGGGCGCGCTCTTGCACTTGCGGATCACCAGCGTCGAGACTTCCGCATCCGGTGCGCCGCCCAGCGGTAAGAACGCGACGCGGGCGTTGTGCTGCTGCGCCAGGCGATCGACCGCGCGCGCAACGACGTCTAGGCGGTCTTTCATGCCGGTCGCTTTGCGCACGCTGACGATCACGAGCGGATCGCTTTGCGGCCCCAAGCCTTCGGCCGAGAGATCGACGTCTTCTTCCGGCGCGTCGTACAGAAACACCGGATCGGCGGTGCGCTCTACGGTTACGCCCGGCAGAATGGAAGAGAGCAATTGCTGCGAGCGGCGGTCGCGCACGGTAGCGGCCGACAAACCTTTGCAGCATTCTTTGACCACGGTCTTGCCCCAGAAGTCGAGCGGGCCGACGGATTGCGCGAATACCATCGTCTTGCGTTTCGCGCGCACGGCGGCGCGGATGATGCCGGCGTAATACACGAGGCTGCGCAGGCTGGTCGCATTTTGCAGCAAGCCGCCGCCGCCCGAGAGCACGACGTCGGCGCGGGCGATCGCGCCACGCACGGCTTTAGCGTCCCACCGCGGCGTCGCTTCCACGCGAAGATCGTGCGCCGTTTCATCGGGCTTTGCCGACAGCACGTCGAGCTGTGCGTATGGATAGCGCGTGCGCAGCTGCGAGACGATCACCTCGAGCAGCGCTTCGTCGCCCAAGTTGCCGAACCCGTAGTATCCCGAGACCAAAATACGCACGCGGATCTTAGCGGGTGACGAGCTGCGGATCGTGCGGCATGGCGACGACGCCGCTGCTCTGCTTGCGCCGCGCGTCGAACCGGCGATAGATGACAATCAGGATCGCCCCGATCACCGCGCCGATCACCAGGCCGTTGAAAACGCGCAGCAGCGAGACGAGCACCGGCGTATGCAGATGCGAGAACGTGTCGATGATATCGCCCAAACCGATGCCGATAGCGAGCGAGAACAGCATGCCGGTAGCGCGCCGATCGATTCCGCGCAGCGCCGGCAAAAGCATCATTGCCGGAAAGCCGATGACGAACTCCTTGAAACGCGGGCGCACGCCGAGCAGCGTCGTGAGATGATGGCGCAGCGCGAGTTCGAACGACGACGGCGCGATGTCACTGGTATTGCCGCTGCGCATCAGCACGAGCGCGCCCACGCCCAGCACCACGCATGCAATGAGCAGCTGATAGATCCGGATCGGCGCGGTAAACGCTTCTTTCGGATTGCCGATGCGCGAATCGAACCGCGACGTAAAGAGATAAAGCGCGAGCGCGATGAGCGGCGGCAGCGCGAGCACGAGCTTCACGCCCCGGAACGGCTCCACTTCTTCCATCACGAGCGGCGAGCTCATGATGCCGACGACCGTGAGCGCGCCCAGCAGCGCTGTCCCCGTCGAAACCAACGTCCACCGCAAGCTGCGCGTGATTTGAGGACCGGTCCGTGCGAGCGGTTCTTCGTAAAACGCTCCGGAAAGCGCGATAAACGCCGCCGCAGCAAAGAGCACCGCTCCTGCCAGCGCGACGATCGAACGCCCGAGCAGATCGTGATGCGTTGCGTAACCGCCCACGTAGACGAGAACCGTCGCGGCGTAGGCAAGGATCGCCCACGATGGACGATACCAGCCGAACCATCCGAGCAGCAAGACGAAGAGCGAGGGCACCGCCAAACATGCGATGCCGACGAGGATGCGGTTATTGCCGCGGTAGAGCGGAATCGGCGTTGCGCGTCCGAGCGTAAAGCCTTCCCCGCGCAGGTCGTCCGCGAGCTGCCGCACGATTTCCACATTCGTTTTTTCGATGGAGAGCTTGTTGTACTCGTGCCCGTACGGACGCAGATACACGACGCGCACGTTGCGTTCGCGCACGCCCAGCTCGTAGCGCGCGACGATCTCCGGCACGCTCAGCTTGTCCTGTTCGACCTTGCCGATCGCTTCCACGCGAACCGTGCGCCCCGGAATGAGCTTCGCAAGTTCGGCGTTGCCCTTCTGAACTTGACTTGCGTCGTAGGTTTCGATCTCGCCGAAGTTCAGATGCTTGCGATCGTGAAAGATCGCGGCCGTGTCGGCGACGTGATCGGGAAAACCGAGCACCTGATTGCGCAGACCGAAGAACACCACGGTCGACATCCATTTTCCGGCGTGCAGATCGTCGAACATGGCGGCGATCTGACCGTCTTGAAGCCGTTCGTCGTTTTGGAACCGCGGAATGACGAGCAGCTGCAGGCGCCGGGCGAGATCGACCTGATCGCTCGGGACGCCGAGCGCCGTCGTGTTGAAGTAGTCGATCTGCGTGCGCACCGCGATTACGTACGGCGCGGCGGGATGCAGCACTTTGATGCCGGATCGCTCGAAGTGCAGCGGCAACTGCTGCATGTACCGGTCGAACGTCGGCTTGTCGTAGACGAGCAGATACACGGAACCGGGACGCACGCGTCCGTCGCGCACGAGCCCGGCGAGCGTCGGATTGGAAAGCGGAGAGACGCGCGCCGCATCCAGCAGCGCGACACCCGAGATTGCGTACGCGTTGCCGCTCGTGGAACCGGTGAGCGACCCGCCGAGTTCTTCCGTCAGCGCGAGCGAGGTAAGCCCGGCCTTCTGCAGCTGCTGTAGGAACGAGCGGGGATTATAGTTGTACGAACGCGCGAGGGAGAGGAAATCGTTGTAGTCCATCGCGAGCTCGACCCGCTGCGTGGCGCGCTCGACGCGAATGCGTTCGAACGCGATGAATGCCGACACGAGCAGCGCAATCAAAAGTAAGAACGCGGCAAAGCGCGTTCGCGGGTCAATCCGATTCACGAGCCGTCCACTTCGAGCAAAAAACAGGAAGGCCCGCTAATGCGAGCCTTCGCTGTCGTCGCGTATGCGGTTGCCCGCATACCGGGTGTGGGCGACGCTTTTCGTTGTTGTCCCGCCGCAGCTGCCCACGATGCTACGTCGAGTATAGGGCCGTTTCATCCGGCGGGGAACCGCCCCCTGCGTGTCAGACGTCTTACGAGCCAATCTTAACAAAAGTTCATGATTGTTGCCAGACGGGTTTGCGCCGTTCGATAAACGCGCCGATCCCTTCCTGCGCATCCTCGGCCATGGCGTTCATCGACATGACCTCCTTCGCGTATCCGTATGCGGCGCCTTGGGCCATTTCGACCTGTGCATAAAACGCGCTCTTGCCAAGCCCTACGACCATGGGGCTTGCCGTAGCGATGCGCTGCGCGAGTGCCAGCGTTTCGGCGTGTAGGACTTCCGGTTCAACGACTCGATTCACGAGCCCCCAGTCCGCCGCGGTTGCCGCATCGATAAAGTCGCCGGTAAGCAACATCTCCATCGCGCGCTTGCGTCCTACGGCGCGGGTGAGCGCGACCATCGGCGTCGTGCAGAACAGACCGATGCGCACGCCGGGCGTGGCGAACTTTGCCTGCGCCGATGCGACCGCCAAGTCGCACGTCGCGACCAGTTGGCAGCCGGCCGCCGTCGCAATCGTCGCAACTTCGGCGATCACCGGTTGCGGAATGCGCTGTAGCGTTTCCATCAGCTCAACGCACGTGTCGAAAATCTCGCGGTACGCGACGACGTCGCGGCAACGCAGCTCGCGCAGATCGTGGCCGGCGCTAAACGCCGGGCCTTCGGCCCGCAGAATCGCCGCCGGAATCGTGCGGTCGTCGCCGATCGCGCGGAACGCCGCGGTAAGGTCGCGCATCATCTCCAGAGAGAGTGCGTTGCGCTTCTCCGGCCGGTTCATGGTGACGACGGCGATGCCGCCCTCGAGAGCGGTCTCGACCTGTTTTGCAGCTGTGTCCATAAAAGGGAATTTGGGCGATGACGGGCTCGAACCGCCGACATCCTCCTTGTAAGGGAGGCGCTCTCCCAACTGAGCTAATCGCCCGTGGCTTGTCCTCTTTCGTTCCGACGCCGCCTTGGGCCTTGACAAGGTCGTCCAAAGAAGGCCCGGGTTGAACCTCGCAAAATTGCAACAGCCCGTTTAAGTTGACCGTTGCCGTCGCTTTTTTGGTACGGGCCTAGCCGGCGCTTGGATCCCTGTATCGCCCGCAGGACTTGCGAGCTGTAGTTCAAGCTCTGTAAAGGCGTGGATGATGTCACGTGCCTCAAAGACGCGGTTTCTTTGAGCCCCGACGCGAACCGGCGATACTATATCATTTTCCATAAGCCGGTTCATCGCTTCGTTCACCGATTGAAAGCTGCGTTGCGCAAGTTGAGCTAAAGTGCTTACAGTTGCAATTGGAGCACCGGGGATGCGCTCGACGAGAACATCGATTGCTGAATTGCGTCGGATGCTGCCAAGTTTTTTACGCCATTCTTCTTGAATCGCGCTAATACGTTCTTCAAAGGCACCTGCTTCAGCTACGGCTCGGCGGCAAGCCGCCGCGAACAGCACGATCCAATTATTGATTCCACTAACCGCTTCTGCGGAATCCGCTAAACCTATGTATCGCGTTCCAGTCAAACCGCTAACATAGTCTCGCGACATCGTCGCAAGCACTAAGGAAACGGGTGGCGAAACAGTAGTGGCCAGGCCGCGCCTTCGCAAAATTAAATGAATCAACACGCGCCCCACGCGACCGTTTCCATCGACGAAGGGATGGATCGTCTCAAATTGTGCATGCGCGATTGCCGCCTGCGCCACAGCGGGCAATGCATCATCATTGGAAAACTCACACAAGTCAACCATTAAGTCATGCACCAGTTGCGGCGGTGGCGGCACGAAGTCGGCCCGGCATGGGTTGTAGTCGCTTCCGCCAATCCAGTTCTGTTGTTCACGAAAATGACCACCGTGCGCTGCAAGCCGCGTCGGTGCGAGCAGAAGTTCGTGCGTCTTCAAAAGGAGGCCAAGCGAAATTTTGCCACCGTTCGCAATGCCGTCCATTGCGAACCGCATCGCATCGATGTTCGAAAGGACTTCCCGTGCGGTGACGTCCTGGGATGGTTCACCGAGCTGCCGGGCTGCATCGGCACAAAGTAGTGCGCTTGCGTTTACTTCGAGGCCCTCGATCTTAGAGGAAGCAACTGATTCTGCCCGCAGTAAAAGACGTGCGAGTGCCTCGGTATTTGCCAAGGCTTTGGCGCGCTCATTAAGACGCGCGATCGCGAGCTCAGCATCAGATACGTCAGCAGCTTCATTGGCGCCAAATATGAACTTTCGCCCTTGAAGTCTGTCCGGTATGTACGCATCATAGTGACAGCCTTTTCGCTCACTTCGCGGTAAACCGCTAAGTTCGAAGCGAGGTGCCCATACCGAAGTTTGAACAACGGCCATTGTTATTCAAGATTAACTCGAAAGCTTGAATAACGCAACTCGGTTATTCAAGTTTATACGAAAATCTTGAATAATCCGCCGGGACGTTCAGATTTGCTCTTACATACAGTCCCGGGCTCGGGCAGCCACTCGGTGCCCCTGCCGATCGAGTAGTCGCTAGTAACATGCGGGAATTCCCTCATGCTCCACCCGCGCGGGGTCCGGTAGCATAGGATCATGGCTATGCTCGCAGCCGGCCGCCGGGGACTCTACCGGTATGCG
This sequence comes from Vulcanimicrobiaceae bacterium, assembly GCA_035694945.1. GTDB lineage: Bacteria > Vulcanimicrobiota > Vulcanimicrobiia > Vulcanimicrobiales > Vulcanimicrobiaceae > DATGJX01. The sequence goes on along the minus strand of DASSEZ010000048.1, from coordinate 38,908 downwards.
GGGGACCGGATCCTCGACGACTATGCACGGCACTGCGGGCTGCCCTCGGGCATCGGACGGCTCGTGCTGCTGGATGATCGGGTGTTAGCCAAAGTCGTGGAAACGGTGGGAATCCCGCCAAAATCGGCTGTTCTGGATATCGGGTGTGGGCGCGGCTTTCTCGCCCGCTGGTTTCTATGGAACTCGCTGACATGCCGGTACACCGGCATCGATTCGCCGGCGGGGGTGGCAGTCGATGATGCAAAGTTCGATCGCATCTTCGCGCTCGAATCCGCGCCGGGGATCGTTTCGGGAAGTCTTGCGAAATGCATCGCGCAAAATCTGAATTCGGGCGGGCGCTACGCCATTACGCTCGCCTCTTTCGATGATTCATACGCCGGAAATCTTTCGCGTTCGTGCGCGCGGTTGCGCCGCGAGACCGGCGGCGTTCGCGCTCTCGATCTTACGCAGCAAGTCCGGGAATTCGCGGCTACGCTCTATTCCGCAATGTTGATGGGACGCTGGGCCGAGCCGGTCAAAGAACGCGTTTTGAACGAAGCGGCACGAGCGCTGCACGCCGTCGAGTCCGGATCTTTCAATTACACGCTGCTCACCGGATCCATGTAAGCGGCGAGGAGAGCAGCGTCGACGAGCGTCGTGAAAGCGAGCCGTCCACCAATGTGCGCTCGAGTGAAGGCGCAACTACGCGCGCAACGCTTATCCCCGGCGCATGCTTCGGGCTGAGATCTACATAAGCCACACACCGTTCGCCGAAATCGCGCAGGACGTCCAGAATCATAGCGACTTCCTGTCCGAGATCGGTGCGTGAGCGATCCGGCAAATCGTCGAACGCGATCTGCCGCGCGGGCCCGTCGAAATACCAGCGTCCGGTTGGAAATCCCGCGGGCCTGCGCCCGTGTTCGAATCCCTCCGCGGCTCCGCTCGCTCGCCGCAGATCTTCGCGCGCACCGGAAATGTCGCCTAACCGGACCTGCACAGCTTCGGTAATAGCGCGCGTCGCCGCGTGCAGCGGCGACCACGAGCACCCCATGCCGAGATGGTAAAACATCTCGCGGCCGTGCGGTTCGCTGATGCACGCAAGCATCGCGATCGGCCAGCCGCCGTTTACGTAGCAGAGCAATCGGAAACCTAATCCGGCGCACCGGATCTTTTCGGCCATCGCGCCGATCAGCGGCGTGTCCGCCCTTGCTATCACTTCATTTGCGATCGCATCATCAGCGCGCTCGGAAAGGTCGCCGGCGCGCGCGCGCAGCGAACGCGGCCACATGTGCGCGAGCACGTGCACGCGCGACCAGAGATGACGCTCGCAAAGTTCCAGAAGCGCATGCAAAACCGCTTCGGTCGCAGTGTTGCCCGATGCAAGGCCGTTGGTTGAAACGTTTGTAAAATGCTGGTGACCGGTTCGCGGACATTGCACCAAACCCAGCGGAACCGCGATCTTAGCGCCCCCGAGCAGATCGACACCCCGCACGCACTCTATGCCGCCTGCGCCGGGACCTATCCATCCGAGCGCGGGAAGGTCCAGGTATTCGTGCATTTCCGCCACCGGAACAAAAGCGCGATCGACATCGCAGCGCGCGCAGATCTGCCGCTCCAACGCTTCCATCAGCCCGCTGGCGACGGCATGTTCTTTCGTTATACCTTTGCCATTGTAGACGCCGATGATGTCCGGCGAATCCGGAACGATGACGTTGATTACCGGAATGCCGATGCGATCCAAATGGGTGATGTCGGCAATGCGCGTGATGCCGTACTGTGTCTGCAATACGCTCGCGCTCTGCAGTGTAGCTGCGAGCGGCTTCATGCGGCCGGGCGGACAAAACAGGTCGTCCACGAATTCTTCCCGTTCGTTTCCATGAGGAGAGTTTCCTGAGAAACCTGAGGCCGGCCGCGGATAGCGATTTATTCGGCCGGGATCGAGAGTTGGCGCTGGCCTACCGGGCTCTCGAAAGATCCCAAAGCAGCTCTGTGCCGGCCGTTTTGCGCGTCGCCGGCCAGGCGGGCATCGGCAAGACGGCATTCGTGGAGCGCGTCGTCGCCGATTGCAAACAGGACGGCTGGTTCACAATCTCCACGGCCTGCCACGAGATTCAGCGCCATACGCCGTTCATTACGGCGAACCGCCTGATTTCGGCGGCGCTTCAGACGCTCGGGAGCGACGCGTCACGGTACACCAGCGGGCTCGAGGCCGGTCTTGCGATGCTCGATCCGAAAATCGCGCTACACTTCGATCGGCCGGCAGCTGCGGCGGTCGACAAGGGCCGCTATCAAGAGATTTTCCTGCGGTTCTTCGACGGAATCGGAACGGACCACAAGGTTTTGATCGCGTGTGACGACGCGCAGTGGATCGATGCGGAATCGAAAGACGTGCTCAACGCATTGGCTGCAAATGCGGTGACGGGCGCGGTTGCGCTGATCTTCGCGGAACGATCGGGCAAAGCGGCGCCCGCCACGGAGTCGGGAACGATCCTTCTGGACCCGTTCGATCCAACGGAGGCAAAGGCATTCGCACTCTCGCGCTATCCCGGTCTTGCGGGCATATCGCTCGACACTGTGGTGCAGCACGGAAACGGGAATGCATTCGAGATTCTAACGCTTTGCGAAGAACTTGCGGCAGGAGCGGCGGTCTCGGAAACAATCGGCGAAACGCGCGTTCGCGATGCTATTGGAAACCGCGTGCTTTCGCTCAAACCCGACGAGCGTGAGTTCTTGCAGATATGCTCGCTGCTCGGTGAGCCGATTGAATACCGCATGCTCTTTGCTTTGTACACGCCCAGCGAAGTAGCGATGCTCGTGAGCGGAAGCGCACGGCCGTACCTGATGCCGGAAGGTCCCGCGCTTAGATTCCGCCATTCGCTCGTCGCCGAGGCGGTACGAAGCACGGTGGGATTCGACGTTCCGCTGCGGCGCCGGATCATCGCGGCCTTGCAAAGTTTCAAAGATCCGGCATTTGCGGATCTCGACCGCATCGTCAATCACGCGCTCGCGATTGGAGACACCCAGTTAGCGCTGGATACACTCGTTGATTTAAGCGGGCGCGCCTTTGCGGCGAGATCGTGGAGCGCCACCATCGACGCCTGCGAACGGGCGCTTGCGATTCGGGACATCGATGCGGCGCACTACCTTCAATTTTACTCGCAGTACACGATGGCGTTGCGCTCGGACAGTCAAGACGAGTTGGCTACCGAGATCCTGGCGTCGGCGCTCACAAAGGCGCGCACTGCCGGAATCGAACACGGAACCGGTGCGTTACTCTCGATGCTCATGGCGACGTTCGTCGCACGTGCGCAATATCGTCAGGCGATAGACGCCTACGAGACATTTTTTCCGATGCTCAAAACTGATTCGGATCGAGCAGATGGGATGGTGCTCGCAATGTATGTCGCGGCGATTGGATTCGACGATGCGGCGTTCGAGGCGGAACGGCAAAAGTTACTTGGGTTGGAGTCGACGCTCTCCGACTACGCCCGGGCCGGATCGTATGGCGCCGAGGCATTTTTCCATTCTACACATGGTGATTTCGATCTCGCGATCTCGGACATAGAGAAAGCCGTCTCATTCGCCGACCGTAAACGCCGCCAAGACGACACACTCGGATTTACCAAGCTTCTTTTGCATTTCCGGCACAGCGGCTGCGAAATCGCTGAAAGCCGGCTGCCGGGATGGCTTGCAAACAATCGAGTCGAGGGAAAGGAACACGATTTCGGGAGCGCGTTCCGTGCGTGGATCGCGATTGCAAAAGGCGATTGGGACGTGGCGCGCCGGCTCGTCGCAGACTCATTTTTGGCAGATATTACTGCGCACGTGCACATACATCAACAAGCGATTGCCGCTATGTTGGGAACGCTCTCGACTATGCCGCCCCCGGAAAACACCGTCGCACAAGAACAGTCAGGGCAATTGTGGCAAACCAACGACACGATTTTACAGGTTGCCCCCTGGACGTTGCTTCGCAAACGCGACCGAGATCTGGAACGGCGTCTCGACGGCCTCGTATTGGATCTCCCCGATCATCCGCCCGCGCCAATGGCTATCGGGTTTCTGCCGTTCGGATTGGCTCTCTATGCGCAACGTGCCGGAAAAGCGGCCTGGTTAAAGATGTTTTCCGATGCGGAGACGTCCAAAGACCGTTCCCCTTGGACTCGCATGCAATGGTCCCTCGCACGCGGCGTCGCGCTTGCCGCATTGAAGGACAAGCGCGCTCCTTCCGTCTTAGCGGATGCCGCCGCACAGGCACGGGTCCTATCGGCGGACTTTTTTGCCGCTTACGCGGCTTTTAAATCCGGCAACGCCGGCGATCAGGATGTCGCGCTGCTTAAACGAATCGGCCTAACAGAATTAACCGGGACATACGCGTCGCGAAATGTGCATGGATTAACCGCCCGCGAACTCGAAGTTGCGCGGCTCGTCGGCGACGGCAAATCGAATCGCGAAGTTGCGGAGACGCTCGTTTTGAGCGAACGCACGGTCGAGCGGCATCTCGGAAACGTGTTCGATAAACTCCAGTTGGAGTCGCGCGCCAAACTCATGCGTTGGCTGTTTGAAAACGATTCCGAGGGCGCTACTGCGTACTAACCACCACGAGATTCATCGCTGGATACATCTCCGCGAGCTGATTGCATTGCTCGGCCCGGTTCTGCGAAAGATGTCTCGCCATCCCCGCCAAATTGTGCGCCTCGACGTCGCGCCCGGTGTGTTCTGCGATGATTTTCGCGACGGCTTCTTCGTCGTCGCCGGCTTCGATATACCGCTGACGCACCTCCGCGTCGCGTGCGAGAATATCCAAAAACTGTTCGCCGACTTCCGGCTCTTCGTGCGGCTCAAGCGCCATGGGGGTTCCTCCTCGCGGGGTAGGTTCGGCTCACCACGTTCTTGCGTTATGGGACGAAGCAAGCCCTTTTGCGAAGCCCACCCACGGCATGTTTGAAGATGTGGTGGTCGCGGCGCAGTTCCGCGCGTTTCACGCCGGGGTGAGCGATGCGCTGCTGGACGAGGCGGCGCGCAAGGCGGGCTGCCCGAGCGGAATTGGCCGCCTCTCGCTGATCAGCGACGAAATGCTCGCACGGATCTGCGCGCGGCTGGGTTTGCGCGAGGGATCCCGCGTGTTGGACGTCGGTTGCGGGCGCGGTTTTTTTGAACGCTGGCTGCACTTCGCGGGACACGGGGCGCTCGCAACGGGCATCGACCGCGCGCCCGACGCAATCGCGGCCGGCCGCGAACATTGCCCCGGGATGGAATTCATCGCGGCAGACTATCGCACGCATGCGTTCCCTCGGCGGTTCGATGCGGTCGTCGCGCTAGAGCTTGCCGCATCGGGAAAATTCGGCGCCCCGCTGCTTTCTATGCCCGCGCATGTCTTGCGCGACGGTGGCGCCTTTTGCATGACCGCCGCCTCGCTCGACGGCCGGCACGAACAGCGCTTGAGCGCTGCGCAAGAGGTGCTACGCGCACGCTTTTCGGATGTAGAACTCGTCGATGCGACGCACGAGGCGGGCGAGTTCGCCCGGCGTTTGTACGGGGCATGCTTGCAAATAGATTGCTGGACTCGCGAAATTCGCGGCCGAATCGTTGAACAGGCGGACGCCGTGCTTCAGGCGATCGATCGCGGCGATTTCCATTACGCGATCGCGTTCGGCCGGCGGTAAGCGCGTCCGCCTCTGCGCAGCACGCTGCGGATTGCGAAAAGCGCATCGTGACGTTTGAGATTGCCTTCGATTTCAGCGATAGCGCGAAACGCTTGCCGGGCGCGTCCGGGAACGAGCGCGATGACGTCGTCCCAACTGCGCTCCATGTAATAAACAGAGCGCGCGCCGGCGTACACCGCGTTGCATTCCGCTGCGGTGAGCAGCCTGCGCCGGCGAGCGAGCAGTAGCGCATAGCGCACATTGACCATCGGCACTGTGAGCGCCGTTTGCGTGCGAGGATCGACCAGCACGGCTACCTCATCGTCGCCGTCCACGACGCCGCGCATATACCAACGCGCGATAATGCCGAGCGGCGTCATTCCGTAGGGATAACACTCGGCTGCGCGCAGCGCGCCCATGCTGGCTGCGCCGAACATCGCGACACGCTGGGTTGCGGCAAAGACTTCTTTCGGCGAGGGCGCAAGATCGTGATGGAACACGCCGTCGATCAGCAGCAGGGCATCGAATTCCCCCGCCGCCCGCTCGACGTCTCCGCGCGCGGCGGGATTTACGTATGTGAGTGCGGGGTGTACGATCCGTTCTGCCGGTCCCAACGATGGCCCGGCGAAGACCGCGATTCTGTTCACGCGGCGCTTTTTCGCGCTGCCGCAGCGGAACACCAGCGGTTTCTCGAGGTACTGCTTGTAAAAGGAGAGCCTTCATGATTGTAGCCACCACGGACGCCATCGCCGGACACCGCGTGACGCAGACGCTGGGCCAGACGTTCGGCGTCGTCGTCCGCAGCCGCGGCCTGGCGGGCAATATTGCGGCCGGACTCCGGTCGCTGGTCGGCGGCGAAATCACGGAATATACGCAACTTCTCGAGGAAGCGCGGCGGCACGCCGTCGATCGCATGGTGCAGAACGCCCAAGCCATGGGCGCCAACGCCGTGGTCATGATGCGCTTCGATTCGTCCGAGATGGGCCAAACGATGAGCGAGATCGTCGCCTACGGAACTGCGGTCATCGTGGAGCCGGCGTAATGCTGCGCACGGTCATCGCGGCGATTGGCGCTCTGGCGCTGTGCGCCGGCATCGTGCTTTCCGCAGTGCCGCCCCACGCGGGGTGGGGTCTGCTCATTTTCGGCGGCCTTGTGCTTTTGAGTTTGTTGTTCGAAGGCCGTTACCGTAGCGGTATTGCGGCCTCGCCCGGTTCGCGCTTCGAACCGACCGGCGAAAAATTTATCGATCCCGGCACCGGTCAGCTGATGGAAGTGTACTACGATCCGAAAACCGGCGCCCGCGAATACCGCTCTTCCGCGGGCGCCACAAAAACCTAATCTTACGATTTTATCGTTGCATACAGCGTATTGAACAACTCGTGGAGATGACTTTGCGATTCCACGGGCCGGCTGTTTGCAAAGATCGATATGACCATGTTGGATTTCGGAAAGTACAGATGCGCCGCGCGGAATCCGAGCGTCTCGCCTTGATAGAACCAGTACGCGCCGAACTTGGGATCGTAGCGCTGAACGACACCCAGCCCAAAGCCTGCCGGATCGTTCGCCGTGACTTGCGCGAGCGGCTTTGCCGTCTTGAGCGAGATCAGGCTGAAGAGTTCGCGCCGCTGTTTCGGCGGCAGCAGCGCGCCGTTTTGGTAGAGCACGCGCGCCCACTTCGTAAGATCGGCCGGCGTAGACACCATTGAACCCGCGCCCTGCGCCCAGGAGAGGCTAAAGCCGGTCACGTCATCGCCGCGATACTTCTGCATGAAGCGCTCGTCGTTTTCGTAATATCCGGCAACGACGCGGCGCGCGATCGGCGCGGCATAGAGATATGACGAGTAATACGTGTCGTGCAGACCGGCCGCCGCAATGACGCGCCCGATCTCCGCCTCGAAACTCTTGCCCGGACTGCGCGCGGCGACAACCTCTTGCGCGAGCAAATAGCCCGTATTGGAATAATAGTATTTCGTTCCGGGCGGATACTTGATCGACGGATACACCAACCGGATCATCGTGTCTGCGGAAAACTGCTGTTTCGGATGCTGCGCCATCAGGCGTTCCCATGCCGGCGTGTTGTCGTACGACTCCAGGCCGCCGGTCATGTTCAGCAAACGGCGCAGCGTCAGTTTCGCATACGCCGGGTACTGGGGCAGATACGTCCCGATTGGCGCGTCGATCGAGAGGCGGCCTTGCGCTTCTAACGTCAGTACCGTCACCGCCATGAACGCCTTGGTGTTGCTGCCAATCTGAAAGAGGTCGGCAGGCGTCGCCGCTACCTTACCGCCGTAGGTGGTCGTGCCCGCGGTGACGTTGATCGGCGGTTGCGAGGGGTTTAAACTCAGGGAAAGCGAGAGCGCCGAAAGATGCTCCTTTGCGCCGCGCTCTTTCAAATACGCGTCGAGATCGCGCTGCAGCGCGGCGCGAAGAGCCGCCGGAGATGAAACAGCGCCCGGCTTCTGTGCGAAACCGGGCGCGGGGAAAAAGGCCAGTACCAAGGCGAGTGAGACAAAGCGAAGTGTCACGGTAGCCTCCTATCCGCGACGCCTTGCCTTAGCGCATGCTACGGTTTGGCGTCGGCGATCTTTTTCGTGAGGATCGACATCGCGGCTTGCAGTTGCGCGTCGTGATCGACTTCGCCGATGATGGCGTCCTTATTTTCCGGGACGTTGTAGTCGGGTTGGATGCCTTTGAGGTTGATGTCGCGGTTCTTCGGTGTCAAATAGTGCGCGGTGGTGATCTTGATCGCCGCGCCGTCGGGCAACGCCGTGAGCGATTGCATCACGCCCTTGCCGTAGGTGCGCTCGCCCACGAGCACCGCAACGCCGTTGTCCTGCAGCGCGCCCGCGGTAATCTCTGAAGCGGACGCCGTGCCGCCGTTCACCAGAATCGCCATCGGTTTACGCGGCAGCGCATCGCCCTCGGCCGGAATCGTGGTGTTGTGCGGACCGCGCTCTTCGATGGTGAGCAGCGGGTTGCCGTCCACGAAACGCGAGCTGATGTCCACCGCGGATTTCACGTAGCCGCCGCCGTCGTTACGCAGGTCGAGCACGTAACCGCGGACGTTCGCTTTTTGCAAGCGTTCGAGCGCAACGGCGAATTCATCAGGCGTTTCACGGCCGAACGCGAGCACCCAAATGTAGCCGATGCCTTGGGGCAGCATCTTATAGATCACCGTCGGCGGCTGCACTTGCGAGCGGGTAATGGTGAGCGGGCCAAGTTCTTTGCTGCCGCGCTGCGCTTCGACTTTCACCGTGCTGCCCGCCATGCCGCGCAGCAGTTTCGACACTTGATCCGGCTGCATGCCCTTCACGGAGACGCCGTCGATCGATTTGAAGAGATCGCCCGATTGCAGGCCGGCTTTTTCCGCGGGCGTTCCCGGAACGACGTAATATGCGCGGATGTACTTCGTGGTCTCATCCGGCGAGATGAGCACGCCGATGCCGGAGATCTTCTCCGGATCCAACGCCTGATTGAATTCGCGGAATTGATCCGGCGTGAAGAACGTCGTGTACTTGTCGCCGAGCGATTTCGCCATGCCGTCGATGGCCTCGTACGTGAGCAGCGTCGACGAATCGTGCGTGGCGTTGCCGATCTGCGCGATCGCACCGGCGATCTGATCGACGTTGCTTTGCATAGTGCCGGCATCGCGCAGCGCGGGCACGCTTACGCGCACGCCCTTCTTACGAAGGTGCTCCGCCAGCGCGGCGCGCGCGCCGTCGAGTAGTTTCTGCGAATCGACCTTCGAATAATATGTCGTCGCCAGCAGCTCGTAGCTCTCGCTCAAATCGTCGGAGGGAAGCACCGCCGGAGCAGCGCCGACCACGCCCGGGAGCAAAAAGATAGCCGCGAGTGCACATACCAGGCGGCGGACACGCAATGACATCGGCGGAAAAAACCTCGCTTTCAACCTGAGGGGCTAACGGCGTATTCGTCTTCGCGGGGCGAATCTCCGGGACCGCCCCATGTGGTTATCGTAATCGAGAAACATGAGACAGACCATAAGCGTGACCGGCATGACGTGTCAAAATTGCGTGCGCCACGTGCGCGAGGCGCTCGCCGCCTTGCCGGGGGTGCGATCGGCCGAGGTGAACCTAGATTCCAATTCCGCGACCCTCGAAACCGACCGGGAGGTGCCTCGCGCCGAATTGAGCGCGGCCCTGGACGAAGCGGGTTACGAACTGGCATGATCGCCGAGCCCCGGCCGTCCGGAGCGCGGACGGAACTCGCCATCAGCGGCATGACCTGTGCCTCGTGTGTGGCCCACGTCGGCCGCGCTTTAAAGAAAGTGCCCGGCGTCAGGGAAGCCGCCGTCAATTTGGCGACAGAGCGGGCGAGCGTCGAGCATGGCGGCGGCGTGGACGTCGCGGCGCTGATCGCCGCAGTCGAGCGCGCCGGCTACGGCGCCGAACCGGTGCGCGATAGCAGCAGCGATGAAGACGCGCGCCGGCGGGACGCGCAGGTGCGACGGAAACGCGCGCTCCTGATCTTCGCGATCGCGCTGTTCGTGCCGACGGTCGTGCTCGGCATGACGCCCGTGACGTTCGCCGGCAAAGATTGGTTGATGTTCGCGCTCACGCTGCCGGTGTGGCTGATCGTAGGCGGCGAGTTTCACCGCGGTGCGATCGCCGCGGCGCGGCACGGCACGAGCAACATGGATACGCTCGTGTCGCTCGGCTCGAGCGCAGCGTTCGCATATTCGATTTATGCAACGATTGCCATGCAGCCGTCGTATTACGAAACGGCGTCGGCAATTGTCACGCTCGTGTTCGTCGGCAAGTATTTGGAAGCGGCGGCGCGCGGGAAGAGCAATCGCGCCGTGCGCGCGCTTTTGGATTTGCGGCCGCCGATGGCGCGCTTGCGCGCGGCGGACGGAAGCGTACGCGAGATCTCGGTCGACGACGTGCGCATCGGCGACGTGCTGCTGGTTGCCGCGGGCGAGCGCGTTCCGATTGACGGCGTCATTTTGGAGGGCGAGAGCGCGATCGATGCCTCCATGCTGACGGGCGAGCCGATTCCCGTCAATGTGCAGCCCGGCGATCCGGTCAAGCAAGGCACGCTCAACGGAGACGGTGCGCTGGCCGTACGCGCGCAAACGATCGGCGCGGGCACGACGCTGGCAAAGATCGTCGAACTGGTGCGCCGCGCGCAAGGCACGACGCCGCCCGTGCAGCGCCTCGCAAATAAAGTCGCCGGTGTTTTCGTCCCCACGATTTTGATCGTCGCGCTGCTCACATTCGCAGGCTGGCTCATCGCGCATCACGCGTGGCCCGTAGCCCTAACCGCAGCCGTCGCGGTGCTCGTCGTTGCGTGTCCCTGCGCGCTCGGACTCGCGACGCCGACGGCGATCATGGTTGCCGTTGGCACGGCCGCAAAACGCGGACTGTTGTTCCGCGATGCGGATGCGATCGAACGCCTCGGCGCAATCACCACCGTACTCTTCGATAAAACTGGAACGCTAACGGCCGGCAAACCGCGCGTCACCGCCGTACACGCCGCGGGATTGCACGGCGAAGCCGCCGTGTTGCTCGCCGCTGCGAATTTGGAAGTAGCCTCGACGCATCCGCTCGCCGCCGCGATCGTCGCGGCAGCGCGCGAACGCGGACTGCCGGTGAGCGGCGCGAGCGACGTGCTCGCGCAGCGCGGGCGCGGCTTGCAAGGCCGCGTCGGAGATCGCACGCTGTACGCCGGTAACGAAGCGTTTATGAACGCGCACGGCATGCACCTCGACGGGCTCGCCGGCTCAGCCCATACGCGCGTATACGTCGGCGACGGTACCGCCGTGATCGGCGCCATCGACCTCGGCGACACCGCCCGGCCCGAAGCATCGGCCGCCGTTTCGCGCTTGGAGCGCGACGGCATCGCCGTCGAGATCGTCAGCGGCGATGCAGACGCACCCACCCGCGCCCTCGCGCAAGAATTGCACGCGCGCAATTTTCACGCGCACGTTACACCCGAAGCAAAAGCCGGCGTCGTTGGCGCGTTGCAAGCGCGCGGCGAACGCGTCGCGTTCGTCGGCGACGGCATCAACGACGCGCCGGCGCTCGCATCGGCCGACGTCGGCCTCGCGATGGGCGGTGGAACGGAGATCGCTCTGGAAAGCGCGCACGTCGCGATTCTTTCGAACGATCCGCGCGCGGTTGCATCGGGCATCGAACTCTCGCGTGCGACTGTGCGCACGATCCGTCAGAATCTGTTTTGGGCATTTGCGTACAACGTGGTGCTGGTTCCGCTCGCGGCAGTCGGCATCGTGCATCCCATGCTCGCGGCGGCGGCGATGGGCGCGTCGAGCCTATTCGTTGTCGGGAACTCGCTTTTGCTCCAGCGTAAGCGCGGCTAACGAGAGCACCACGAGGCCCATTCCGAACGCTTCGGACATCGAGGGCGCTTCGCCGAGTTGCAGCCATGCCGCGACAATACCGAGAATCGGATTGAGCAACGTTCCCATGCTGGCTTCGCGCGCGCTCAAATGCCGCAGCACGAAGATGAACAGCACATACCCGAGCGCCGTCGCTGCGATGATGTTGTAGAGCAGCGTCCCGATATACACGGGCGTCCAGTGCGTCGCGTGCTCCGGTACGATGAGCGCAACGATGCCCACGGCGATGCCGCCGAAAATGAGCTGCCACGTCGTGAGCTCGAGCACGTCGACCTCATAGCGCATCTGCAGCCGCTTTGCCAAAATTACGCCGATCGCCCAGGAGACGCCCGCAGCGACTGCGATTCCATCGGCAACCAGCGAGCCTTTCGCGTGCCAAAAATCCATGATCAGCAAAATGCCGCACATCGCGATCGCGATCGACGCCATCTGCCGCTTCTGCAATCTCTCGCCGAAGACGGGCCAGGCAAGAATCGCCACCCAAAACGGCATCGTGTACGAAAGCACGGCCACTTTGCCGGCGCCCGCTGCAAGCACCGCCCACATTGCGAGCGCGACGAAGCCGCCCGACTGAAAAACGCCGATAAGAATGAACCGCCGCAGATACTTCGGCCGCAGCGGCCGGCGCATCGCCATCATAATGACGAAAAGCAAGATGCCCCCGCCCAACAACCGGTACGCCGCAAATTCGATCGGCGGCGCGTATTGGACGGCGATCTTCATGACGACCCAGTTGTAGCCCCAAACGAACGTCAGGACGGCAAGCGCGAGAAAGGCGTAGCGGCGCATCCGCGCAGAATGCGCTGCGCCGCGCGTCGAATCCCTCGACGCTTTTAAAGTTTTCCGGAAGGCGCCGCTGCGCTAACGCAGATTTGCTTACCGATGTCGGCCGGTTCCGCGATGAGCGGCGGCATGACGATCGATGCGATGCACGCGCCTTTGGGCAACGTAACGATCAGCGTCTGCGGGCCGGCCTGCAGGTCATCGATCGTAACGCGGCCGCCGGTGCCGGCACGCCAAACCGCATCGCTTGCGAGCGCGCGCACGAGGCTTCCTTCAGGCACCGCGGATCCGTCTCGCATCACAAGGATCAGCGAAGCCGCGCCGCGACCGCTCAACGTTTGGAACGCGCCGTTTGCGTCGATCTGCCGGCGCGCCGCAAGGTGTTTCCCGTCGAGAAGCAGCAGCGATCCCGAAAATTCCGCGTTCCATGAAAGCGGGCCGCCCGTGCGTGAGAGCGCGAGTTGCGCGGTTGATGCGCCGGTTTGCGACATGAACGTGGCGTTTTGGAAGCGGCTTCCCCCGCTCTCGCCGAATTCGATATCGTATCCGGTACCGGCCGCGTCGTCCGGCGCATCCTGCTTCAAGGCAATCGTTCGCGAAGCAGCTCCGCTGCTGAGATCGCTTTGCGCGGTGACGCTGCGCCGGCCACCCATGGGCAGCGAAAGATACGTCGCCAATCCGGCGCTATGCGAAAAACTTCCGGCGTTGCGCACGAAATCGACGTGCAATTCCGCATCGTTCACCGTTTGCGCGTAACCGAACGAGAGCGCGCGTATCTGGGCTGCTCCTTGCCGTTGGTAGCCGTCGCGCAGATGCACCTCCGAACCGGGTGCGATCCGGTATCGCACGTCCGCGGAGAAACGCTGCACATTTTGCGTCACCCGATCGTCCAGTGACGCGCTCCATCGCGGGCTGGTAAGCGCGTATCCCCAAAAGCCGGTGAGCGCGCCGTCTTGCTCGGGCGCGACGCCGAATGCGATCAGACCGGAGTACGGCGTCCGGTAGATTGCGCCCAATGCAATGAGCGACGTTTGACTACCGGCGAAGAGATGCGCTTGCGCTGTAAGGCGGCTATTGATGACTTTTTGCGCCGTCGCCTCGGTGACGAACCGGCCCAGCTGCATCGCCCCGTCGCCGAAGTCGGTGCGCTCCCAGCCCGCTTCATACGTCACGTTGCGTCCCGCGAACTGCACGCCGTCGAAGCGTACGGGATCCTCATATTTTCCGCGGAGCGTTTGCGCATCGCCGATGACGAGCACGCCCGACGGCGATTCTGCACGCCACGCAAAGCCCGCGAGCGAAATGCCGCGCGTTTCGCCCTGCATCCGCGCCGCCGTATCGATCTCCGCAACGCCGCTTCCAACGCGCACTCCCCATCCGAACAGCGCATGCACGTCGTGCGGCGCGGCCAGCACGTCGTAGTTGAAGTAGATCGCTTTATGCCGGTGTGGTTGCGGCCGATGAGCCGGCGGCGGCGACGCCGCCGCCGTCAACATCAGCGCGAGCCCACAGACCCACAAGCTTCGCATGATCCTGCCGCCCTTTATAGGGCCGCGCCGCTTCTAGATTTGAACGTGAATGCTCGACGCGCTGAATGTGCCCGCGATGGGCGCGTTACCGGCGCCGGACGTATCGGACAACACCACGTCGGTGTAGGTGACGCTTTGCAAGTACAGCGTCTGCCCCGACGGACAGCTAAAGCTGCCTTGCGACGGCGGATCGACCGACAACGAACTGTTTATCGCGCCGTTCTTACCGGACGGGAACGATCCGGAATTACTGACCGGTGACGTAACGGTCGTCTTGTTCCCCGCTTGCGGATGCTTGCCGCCGTTGTTGAAGCATTGATAGACGGCCGATGCATTCGCATTCAAGGTGATCGTATCCAGAACGTTGGTACCGAGCCCGGCAACCTTGAACGTTGCCGTTAGCGCGCCGGTCGTTTGACTGACGGCCGCCGATGTGTTGACCCAATGAGGGCTGTCCGCGAGGGCCGGTGCGGCAAGAAATAGCATCGTGAAGGCCGCGGCGAAAAAGAGTCGTGCATGTTTCATCATGAACGCCTTTCACAAGTAATTGACATTTTTTCACGAAAAACCGCGCCCGGTCGTGATGATTCCCGGAGCGACGCCGCAGACGCGTGAAGAGCGCGCTGGCGTTGAATCGTTGCTAAGTGCGATTCTACGGCGCGCGTTCAAAACGCAGGGTGTGCCGGAATTACTATTCTTACCTAGGTCTATTTTCTCTCGACGCGCTGCGTTCTTTGCGCGTTCTCAATGCGATTGCGCGTATCAGCTGCAGCGTTCATTTCGTCGATGTTGCGGCGGGGCATCGCCATGATATTCGAAAAGCTGAAGCCGCCCGCGCTCTGACATTTGTGCGAAGCCGCCGCAGCTGCGGTCCAGGCGCAGAGGCTCAGCATCGCTGCAAAAAGAGCCGATCGTTTTAGCATCCTGCAAGCCTAGCAGGGAAGCGTCTAAGAAACGTCTAGTCTCGCGGCACGCCCGGCCCGCACAAACTCAAAGAAGTCTTCCGCGTAGAGCGGCCGGCTGAAATAAAAGCCCTGATGCGTATCGCAGCCTAACGATTGCAGTGTCCGCGCTTGGCCGGCGGTCTCAACGCCTTCCGCGATGACGAAAAGCTCCGTTGCTCTGGCAAGATGCAGCACTGACTGTAAGATGTCTCGATCGCGCGGGCCGGCGTCCACGCCTGCAATGAGCGACTTGTCGATTTTCATGACGTCCAGCGGCAGACTCTTGAGGTGCGTGAGCGAGCTGTAGCCCGCGCCGAAGTCATCCAGGGCGATTCGGACCCCCGTTTTGCGCAAATGCGCCATAATCTCTACGGCGCGCGGAACGTCGCCCATAATCCCGCTTTCGGTGACCTCGATATACAGCGACTCCGGCTCGATCGCATAGAACGCCGTCCACTTGCGGATCGATTCAACGATCTGCGCCGTCTCGATTTGCTGTGCCGCCACGTTCACCGCTATGGGCAACCGCAGGTCTTGCGATTGCAGCGCGTGCAGCGTGCGGCACGCCTCGCTCACGACCCAATCGCCGATCGAGACGATGAGCCCCGTCCGTTCTGCGATGTCGATGAAACTCTCCGGCATTTGCACGCCGCGCTCGGGATCGTGCCAGCGGATCAGCGCCTCCGCGCCTACAATCTTTCCGGTGGAAGCGGTAACGACCGGCTGAAACGCAAGCTTCAGATGATCGGAGCGTAGCGCTTCGTGCAACCCGTTTTGCACGTAAAGACGCTCCCTGACGGCATCCGCCATAGAGCCGCGGAAAAGCGCGCTCGTGTTTTTGATGTGCTTCGCCTCGTACAGCGCCGTATCGGCGTTCCGTATCAGCTCGTCCCCCGTCTGGCCGTGCTCCGGATAGAGCGCGATGCCGATGCTAGGCGTGATGAAAAACGTTTGCTCGCCGTGCTCGTACGAAGCGGAAAGCGTGGTGCGGATTCTAAAGAGCGCGTCTTCGTGCGACTGCGCCGTGCTCAGCGGCGCAACGACGACGAATTCGTCACCGCCCCATCTACACGTCTTGACGCCGTTTATTCCGTCCAGCCGCGAGGCGATCTGCTGCAGCAGCGCGTCTCCTACGGCGTGGCCGAACGTGTCGTTGATTTCTTTGAAAGAATCAAAATCGATGAAGAATACCGCCGCGGATCCGGCGGCAATCGCATCGTCCAGAATGCTTTGCATCGACTGGCGGCTCGGTAGGCCGGTCAACGGATCGTGATACGCGAGAAAGCGCAGCTCTTCGTTGCGGGCGATCTGCTCGTTGATATCGAGAACCGTCCCGGTCGCGCCGATCAGATGCCCCATTGCGTCACGTTGAACCCGCGCCCGCGAACTCACCCAGCGCACCTCGCCGTGGCCGCGAACGATGCGATGCTCCAGCGTGACAAGTTCGCCGTGCTTCGCCGACTCGATCGTCTCGCGCGCGGCGTCAATGTCGGCGGGATACACGTATTCATACAAACTGCCTACGGAGACAGCTTCTTCACCTTCGGGAACGCCGAGAATGCGGCAGAGCTCGCGCGAACGGCGCGTCTCGGAGGTCCGGAAATCGTGTTGCCAGCTGCCTAAATGGGTGATCTCCTGCGCTTCTTCCAGGCTCGCGTTCGCGCGCTCCAGCGCTCGCTGCGCCGCCACTTCTTGCGTGATATCGCGCCCTGCGCCGAGCCGCGCGTTTCTGCGGCCGAACGGAATCGGCGCGGAGATCGCCTCGACGTCGATGACCGTTCCGTCCTTTTTGACGTGTCTGTAGCGGCCTTTGAGCTCGCCGGTAGGATGATCGCGGAATAAGCGCACGACCGCGTCGCGATCTTTATCCGGACGGAACTGGTCCAGCGTCATCGAGAGCAGCTCTTCGCGCGAATATCCGTACATCTCGACCGCGGCGTCGTTTACTGCCAAGATCTCGAGCGTGTCGCAGTCGTGGATCCACGCGCCCAGGGGCATGCGGTCAAAGAGAATATTTGCGCGCGTCTGCGCGGTGACGCGCTCGGTTGCGTCTGCCAAAATTGCGGCAATCGAGGGGCGGCCGTGCAGTTCGCCGGGGATTGACACGACTTCCGTGCGGATCACATCCCCTGCGCTGGTCCGATGCCGGAAAGGCCCGGAAATCGCCGGTGCGGCCGCCATTTCTTCCGTGACGCGGGGCACCAAATGGCGCTCTTCCGGCACGCGGAGATCGGTAATACGCATCGTGAGCAGCTGCTCGCGGGAATACCCGTACCGCTGGGCGGCTGCGTCGTTCGCGTCCAGGATCGCTTGGGTTTCTTGGTCGACGACGATGACGGCGTACAAGAAATGCTTGAGGATCGTCGGATCGAGCTGCATTAGGTCAGTCATGGCGGGCAGCCGCTATGCTTGCGAGCGCCGAATCCGCAATCCTCGTTCAAGCCGCTGTCTCGCCTATTAAGACAAGCGCGCCTGCATCTGCGTAGCGATATAGGTTTTGAGCAGCCGCCCGAAGTCGCCCGCGATCGTCACCTGCTCCAAATCGATTGGCGTCAGCGGCAATTGCAAACGCAAGGCGTCCTTGCCGTCCAGCGACCACGGCACGACGCCGCAAAAGAAAAAGCCGAGCGTTTCCGCCGCTTCGCACAGGCCCGGCGTTCCGGGAGATTCGAGCGGCAGATTCACGTAGATCGCGCCCAAACGGGCAAGCGCGCGCAAATCGCGCACTGCTTGCGCAAACTGCCCGGCTGTTTCAATACCGGCCTCCTGGACGTCGATACTCGCATACCCTTCGCCGCGCACGACGCGCACGCGCAGCCGGCTCTCACCGGCCGGCGCCCCACCCTCTCGCACGTCAACCGGAAGGCCAAGATTGGCATAGATCGTTTCAACGATCGCCCGGTGCTGCCGCGGGGCGTATATGACGCGCGGTTCGCGTGCCGTCAGCGGTTTAAAATACACGGTAAAACTCTGCCGCTGGCCGCTACCGGTAACGTCCATTGCCTTCGGCACGAACGTTTTCGGATCTCCCCCGAGAACGATCGCGCACAGCTGGGCGCCAAACTTGGCGCTTTCCTGTTGCGTTCGTCCGTGCGTCGTTACGGGCTCGCTGTAGTATGCCTCGAAGCCCAGGCGCTTTGCTTCATCTTCCGCCGCGTGACGCATGCGCTCCAGTAAACCGCGGCCGCGGTGCGCCGGCACCACGATCGCAGCGCACAAATCGGCGATCGGCGCATCCGGAAGCGGATCGAGCGCGTAGTGCCCGACGATCTCGCCGCTTTCAGCAACGGCGACAATCGAAATATACGCATTGCTTGCGTTGAGCTGAATCAAACGCTTCGGGACGTACACCGCGGGAAAGATGTACTGATAGCCCCAGGTTTCATAAAAGGCACGCGCAACGCCGGCGGCATCTTCCGGCTGAAATCTGCGCACGGTATACGTCTGCTCAGGCGCCGGCTGCACTTCATCTTGCGGTGCGGGCGACGGTCTTTCGTCGGCCGTCCCGTGTGGGCGCACGATGGTGAGCTGCAACTCGCTTCCCGCGCGGCCATGTAAAGACCAATGCGCCGAATCTACCCCGGCCAGCACGCCCGCCCAACAGGGATCGCGCGCAACTGCAGCGTCGTCCAAAGGCAAGCCGCGTTCGAAGAGCGAGAGCCGGAACTCCGCCGGCGTCGCATCGGCGCGCACCGTAATGGCTTGGCGTTGGCCGGCCATGGCATCGCGCACGATGCACTCGAATCCCGTTTTTGCGGCCTGCTCGAGCTGCGACCGGCGCTCCGGCTCCAGATCTGCCCGCGCCGCCGCATCACCGGCAACCATCGCGACGAGCGAGCCATACTCCATCTCCGGCGGCACGCGCAGTTCGACCATAGCGCAGCATTAGCGCGTGTGCTTCCCGGTGCCTGTAGAGATGCTTGCCACCCTTTGATGCGAAGCCGGGTCCTAGCGAAAAGGAACGCCACAGTGTCAAAAATGGACTTGCATGTTTACCGCTCGCCGGATATCACCGTTCGCCTTACGCTGGCGGGCATGTGCGCGCTGATCGTCGGCATGGCCGTCTCGCGCTTTGCTTACACACCGGTTCTTCCGCAGATGCTCGCGCAGCACGCCGTTTCGCACGCGCAAGGCGCGGTACTCGCCTCGAGCAATTTACTCGGGTATCTGATCGGTGCGTGGATTGCCGGCATGCGCATATTCCGGCGGAGCGCTGTTCGCACGCTGCAATGGGCGCTCGCCGTAAACGTGCTTGTTTTGGCGGCAATGTGCATTCCATCGGCTTATCCGCTGTGGATGGTTGCCCGTTGCATCTCCGGCATTTCGAGCGCGTTCATCTTTGTTTACGCCTCGACGCTGGTTTTGGCGCTCCGCAAGCCGGCAGCCGCCACCGCGCTCTTTTCCTCCGTCGGCATAGGAATTGCCGTGAGCGGTTTGCTGATTCCGGCCGTCTATCGTGCGTTTCCATCGTGGATTGCAGGATGGGCGGCATGCACCATATTTGCCGCAACATTGAGCGTCCTGGCGGTACGGATGATCGATGGTCCGGTTCCCGACGGCACCGGAAACCGGCCGGAAGCGCATTCTTCGCGCAGCAGCGGCGCGCCGGAAGCATTCTGGTTTGCATCCGCGGCATACGGCATCGCGGGATTTTCTTACGTCATCCCTGCGACGTTCTTGGTCGCGATCTTAGCGGCGCAGCCCGCGTTGCGAGCCATCGCGCCAATCTCGTGGGTCGTCGTCGGCGCGGTCGCGGCGATTTCCGTGACCGCATGGACGGCGCTCGAGGTGCGGTTCGGGCGGTGGGCTATGCTGATTGCGGCTTTGCTGCTTCTTGCCTTCGGTTGCGCCGCGCCGGCGATTGCGGTCAACGCATTGGGAGCGCTCGGAGGCGCGTTCGGTTTGGGAGCATCGTTCATGGGCATTTCGATGCTAACCGTTGCCATTGTGCGCGACCTCGATCCGGCTTGCAGCAGCGCGCGCATTGCACAAGCCACGCTGATCTTCAGCGTCGGGCAAGTTGCAGGACCGCTCTTCGCGGCGTACTCCTACGCGCACACAGGATCGTATGCTCAGGCACTTCTGACTGCTGCAGCATGTTTGCTTTTCGCCGGCGTCGTCGCTGCGATCGGCAGCCGGAAAACTCTACGGGTCCGCGTTCGGGCGCGGTCTATCTAAAAAAAATCCGGAAAGTTACAAGCCCGCAGAGCGCTATGGCGGCGGCGCCCACAAATGTTGCATGCGGTGAAAACCGCCACAGCCAGCCGCCGAGCAGCGAAGCGGGAAATACGGCGAGCCCACGCGCGAGATAATAGGCGCCGACATCGACGCTGCGCCGGCTTTCGCGCGATAAATCGACGATCATCGCTTTGCGGGGCGGCTCGCCGATTTCGCGGAGGCCCATGAGCACGAACGAACCGGCCAACATGGAAAGTGAGGTCGAGAACGCGAGCAGCAGCGGGAACGCCGCAAAGAACGCATAGGTCAGCGCGACCCACCCTTCCCGGCCGCGGCTGTCGGCGACGCGCGCAACGGGAATATAGACGAGCAGCGACGTCGCCATAGCCAATCCGACCAGCACGCCGAACGTCGCGGCGCTCATTCCTGCGACATGGATGACGTAAATGACGATGTAAATCTCCGCCGTCCCTTGCCCGAACCGGACGATGATATCCGAAAGCAGCAGCCTTTTGAGTTTCGGATGTAAGTGCGCGACGTCGGTGAGAATTTCTCGGAACGACAGGGCCGCGGCAGTATCGCGATATCGCGCGAACTGTAAAAATAAAGCGCTCAACGCTATAGCGATTCCAACGTAGATCGCGATGCGCGTACCGGATAAGGTCCCGTAAGCGGTAATTATGGCGCCGCCGGCGATCGGCGCAAGCACTACGGGGATTCGCCTGACGATGGATTGATACGCAAACGCCATGCTACGCTCGCCGCGAGGGAGGCTGTCGCCGATAAGCGAGAACGTGGCCGGCAGCGAGAAACTTTGCCACGCCATCACCAAAGGCAGTGCAAGAAGCAATATCCACCAGCGTGTCGCCAGCGCAAAACACAAATATCCGCAGATCGCGATCGTGTTGAACGCCGTTAGAGCGTTTCTATAGCCCAAACGCGCCGTTAGGGCGCCGCCGGGAAACTGATACACCGCGTCCAGGAAGTCTTTCAGCGAGCCGTAAGCCGCAACGGCCAACACCGATCCGCCGAGGCCGCGGATGTAGTTCGGGACAAAGCGTGCCCACAATTCCTCGGCACAAGCGATTAAAAAGATTGCACCGAGCAGCGTCGGAAGATTCCCGCGCAATACGCGCATTATCTACACGGAGGCGGCCTTGCGGACTTCTGCGCGGCAAAACTCGTAAAGCGCATCGTATACCGGGAACTCCGCCTGCAAAAGCGCGTGATCGTCCTTGTATTCCAAGGGCGAGAGTGCATGAAAACCGCTCGCGATCGCAAAGAGGCCTGCAGACTCCGGCGTGATGTTACGGTTTGCCGTATCGGCCCCGCGCACGATTTCCGCCAGACGCAGCAAGGCGGGATCGGTAATCCCGTGCTTTTCGATAACCGCGTCGAACGAACAGAACTCGCCGTGATGCCCCAGCTCGACGCCGGGCACATCGAACGGTAGCGCGGATTCTCGCTTTGCCGTCTCCATGACGTCATCGGCTTGCACGAACAAGAACTCTGCGTCTTTATCGATGAACCGCCTGATGAGCCAGGGGCAGGCGATCCGATCCACTTTGGCATGAGCGCGCGTGACGTATTTCATAGCAACCTGCCTTACAGCGAGTCTCTTTACAGCTACAGGTATTAGGGCTACTGTAAAAAGGCACCTCGGAAAGCCGTCAAGTTAGGAGTTGCTATGCTCAAAGTCTTGACCGCATTTATCCTTGCGGCCTTGGTTACGTTACCATCCATGCCGCTCGCCGCCGGGCAGCAGAGCCTCGATACGCCGGCGATCGCTCGCGCTCTGGGCCGCAGCGGAACCGCAATGCCGGGCGGCGTGTACCGTGTCTCCTTTCCGCGATCGGACCTCAAGGTGAGCATCGGCGGCACACCGGTGCTTCCCGGACTGGCGTTGGGCAGTTACGCGGCTTTCAAACAGGAACCGCAAGGCGCGCTCGCCGTCGGCGATCTGGTCTTGCTCGAAGAAGAAATTCAACCGGTGATGCAAAGCTTGAAAGCATCGGGTCTGCAGGTAACGGCTCTGCACAATCACTTGCGTAACGAGCATCCGCATGTCATGTACATGCATTTCATGGGTACGGGCGACGCAGCGGCCATCGCGCGCGCTTTACACACCGCCCTCGCGCTCTCGCGCACGCCTATGGGCGCGGCCAAACCCGCGGATACCGCAACGCCGTGGTTTGCATCCACGATCGAACAGACGCTGGGGCGTAGCGGAAAATCATCCAACGGCGTTTTAGCGATCTCCGTACCGCGCCAAGAAGACATCACGATGCAAGGCATGGCCGTTCCGCCCGCCATGGGCGTTGCGACCGCGCTGAACTTTGAGGGAGTTGGCAACACGAGAGTCGCAACGACCGGTGATTTCGTGCTCATCGGCAGTGAGGTTGGCGCCGTTCAGCGCGCGCTCGTCGCTCATTCAATTGAGGTCACGGCGTTGCATAGTCACATGATTGGCGACTCGCCTACGCTGTACTACATGCACTTTTGGGCCATGGGCGCCCCGAAAGATGTCGCCGCGGGTTTGAAGGACGCACTCTCGCACGTAGCCGTGAAGGCCCCATAGCAAGCCTGTGCGCAACGCGTTTCTGGTAGCGGCGGTATTCGCTGCCGTTTCTATCGCACCGTGCTTTTCCGCAAATGCTCCGCTCGAACGAATTGCCGGCATTGCGTTGCCGGGGAATCCGACACGGCTGGATTATCAGAGCTTCGATCAGCGAAGGCATCTGCTGTTTATCGCGCATCTTGGCGATAGTGCCGTCGTGGTGGTGGATACGCAACGCCGGCGCGTTGTTGCAACGGTACAGAACGTGAGCGCGGTACATGGCGTACTGGCCGTGCCTGAGCTGAACACCGTGTACGCAAGCGCCACGGGCACGAACGAACTCGTCGCCATCGACGAATCCGGCTTTACGATCAAAGCCCGGATGCCGGGCGGCGTGTATCCCGACGGCATAGCCTTCGAACCGCGTACGCGCAGGCTGTTCGTTTCGGACGAACGCGGCGGCACGGATACGGTAATAGATACGAAAACCAACCGGAGAATCGGCACGATACCGCTCGGCGGCGAGGCCGGCAATACGCAGTACGATGCTGCTTCACATCATATCTTTGTCAACGTACAGACGCTGGGGCAACTCCTCGAGATCGATCCCTTTACCATGCGCATCCTTCGGCGCGTACCGCTCTCAGGCTGCGCCGGAAACCACGGGCTGTTGATCGACGCGGGCGCGCGGCGCGCGTTCATTGCGTGCGAGGACAACGCCGCGTTTCTGTGGCTCGACATGCGAACGATGCGCGTTTGCGGCACTTGGACCGTCGGCGAAGGCCCCGACGTTCTTGCGCTCGATGCGAAAAAACAGCGCCTCTACGTCGCTGCGGAGAGCGGCGTGGTTTCCGTCTTCGATGCCGGACGCAACGTGCGCCGGATTTGGCAAGGCTTTTTGGCGCCGGCCGCGCACACGGTTGCGGTGGATCCCGTGACGCACGCTGTTTACTTTCCGCTGGAGAATATCGGAGGGCGTCCAACGCTACGCATCATGGCGCAGCGCCCGTGACCGTGCCGGTATTCATCGTCGGGGCCGGCCCAACGGGTTTGGTTTTGGCGCTGTGTTTAGAGCGGCTCGGCATTCCGTTCCGGATTATCGACAAGACCCTTGAACCCGGCACAACGTCGCGGGCGCTCGTGTTGCACGCGCGGACGCTGGAGTTTTACCGGCAGCTCGGTATTGCGGACGCGGTGATAGATGCGGCACAGAAGTTTGCCGCGGTCAATCTGTGGGTTCGCGGCAAAGCGCGTGCGCGGCTGCAGTTCGGCGATATGGGCGCGACGCTGAGCAAGTACCCGTACAGCCTGATCTTTCCGCAGGATCAGCACGAACGCGTTCTGATCGATGCGCTGCAGGAGCGCGGCATACGCATTGAGCGGGGCATGGAGCTTACCGATATCGCGTTCTACGACACATCCGCTTTATGCACCATGCGTACGGCGGACGGAAACACCGGGCATTGTGAAGCGCTCTACGTAGCGGGATGCGACGGTGCGCACTCGATCGTCCGAGCAAAAATGAACATCGGATTCCCCGGCGGGACATACTCGCACACGTGGTACGTCGCGGATGTCGATATGACCGGACCGCTCACCAACGGCGAGGTGCACATCTCGATGGATCGGCGCGACGTTCTGGCGATTTTCCCCATGAAGGAACCCGGAACGGCGCGCCTTATCGGCCAGTCGCCGTTGGAATGGAACGGGCAGCAGATCGCGTGGGAGGACGTTAACGTCCGGCTCGTCCGAGAGCTGCAAAGCGATGTCGGCAATGTCCGCTGGTTTTCGACCTATCGCGTGCACCATCGTGTCGCCGATACTTTCCGCGGACAACGTGCTTTTCTGGTAGGCGACGCGGCGCATGTTCATAGTCCCGTCGGCGGGCAAGGGATGAACACCGGGATTGGCGACGCCGTAAATTTAGCATGGAAGCTGGCATCGGTGCTGCGCCACGAATCTTCGGATTCGCTGCTCGACACGTACGCGTCTGAGCGAATGACGTTCGCGCGTGGATTAGTGAAAACGACTGATGCAGTCTTCGGCATGCTCAATAGCCGCGGATTCACCGCGGGAATCGTCCGGACGGCGGTCATTCCAACGGTGCTTCCGGCGCTCATGCGCTCGAGCGCAGCGCGCCGCATCGCGTTTCGCATCCTTTCGCAAACCGCGATTCACTATCGCAACAGCCGGCTCAGCGAAGGGCGCGCGGGCGCAATTTACGCCGGCGACCGCCTACCCTGGGTTACGGTAAAAGATTCAAACGATAATTTCGAGCCTCTGAACGGCATGCGCCGGCAAGTGCACGTGTATGGCGATGTTACGGTCGCGGTATGCGCGCTTTGTAATACACGGGAGATCCCGCTCTACGTCTTTCCATGGCAGCGCGACATGCGCCGCGCCGGGCTCGTTAAAAACGCGCTCTACTTGGTGCGCCCGGACGGTCACATCGCATTCGCCGATCCCCGCGGGAGTGCAGATTCGCTTAAGAACTATCTCGATCGTCCGGAGCGGCGGGATCGTCAACCGCAAGCCGGCGCAGCGCACTGATGGCGCCCTCAGGACGGCAGCAGATCGCAGAACCAAAAGCCTTTCGCGGGACCCGGGGGCATTTGCTCGACCGGACGATAGACGCTCTCTCCCACGGTTATACTCAAAGGCCGTTTGAAGATTGGGCCGTCGTACGCAAAGGAATGGAACTCGCCGTTCTCGCCGCACAGATCCACTTCGTCCGGCAACGCATCCAGAAATCCCCAATCGATCGTGCATCCCAGTGCGCGTTCGTCGAGATACGCATCGCTTACGCAGCACACCACCGACTTAAATCCGAGCGCAATAAACTCGGTCATAAGCGCACGCGGCTCATTTTTCCACAACGGAAAGATGCCGCGCATGCCGATCTCTGCAAGATTCGCTTCGCGCCATTGCTTTAGATCTTCCAGGAAAATATCGCCGAATGCAACCGCGGTAACGCCGCGCGCCTTGTGCGCAAGCAGCACTTCCGCCATTTTACGCTGATAGGTCTCGTTGGAACCGCCGGCCGGCACGAAGACGATCTCGAGTGGAAGCCCGATCGCCTCGGCCTGCATCTGCGCGAGTTCGATACGTACGCCGTGCATGGAAACGCGCTGGAATTCTTCGTTGCACGTTACAAGAAGCGACACCACCTCGCAGCGCTCGTCGTGCAGCATGCGGTAGAGTGCCAAGGCGGAATCCTTGCCGCCGCTCCAGCAAAAAATAACCTGTTCTTTCACGCCTGGCCTGTGTTTGGATGGGCGTTTTAACGCTCCTTTGCCGCATGATGTATAGTGTGGAAGATGCCGCTGCAAAATCGCGTGACTCCGTGGGGTGACATCGTTGCGCTTCCCGGCCGAGGGACGCTTATGGGCAACCGAGGCGTCTTGCACGACGATCGCCGGCAAATCGTCCGTCCGTGGCAAGTCAAACGGTGGATTGCATGCGCACTTGATTTCAAAGGCGTCCGGCGCAGCGTCATGACTCCCCGCACGTGGACCGAACTCTTCTTTCTCGACGAGGCGACGGCGTTCGCAGCCGGGCACCGGCCTTGCGCGTACTGCCGCAACGCCGAATACAAGCGCTTCCGCTCACTCTGGGAGTCACTCTTCGGCAAGGTTGCCAACGTCGACGCCATCGACGCCGCACTCCATGCCGAGCGCGTCGACGGACGAAAGAAACGGACGTGGCGATCGAATATTGCAGCGCTTCCCGACGGCACCTACGTTACGGTTGAAGGGAGCGCCAGGATTCTTTGGCATGGCAATTTGGCCGCCTGGACCGGCAACGGATACACCGGCCGCATCACTCCGCCGGCTCAACTCGAAGTCGATGTGCTTACGCCTCGCTCGATCGTTGCGCTGTTCAAGTCCGGATATGTTCCCGCGGTACACGCTACACTGCAATCGCCCATGGTAGAGCGTCACAACACCGGCTAACGCCGTATTATCAGGAGTATGAGTGTGCTTCTCGCAGCCGCTCTCGCGGGCGGCGCGCTGTTTTCGCAGATCGTCCACGCATACGCCGCGCGGCCGCATGCGCCGTTCGTAAGCTACACCCTCCGCCGCGAGCAGCTGACGCCGGAAGGGCTGCCGGACCTTGAGTGGTCGTACACCTATCGCGTGTGGTACCGCGCTGCGGATTCCTCGGCGCTCGAGCGCCGCATAGTTCGCGACCGCCCTGGAGCGCTACGCTTCACACGCGTGTCGTTTAACGGCCCATGGGATCCGGGGCCGCCGACCGCAGATATATTCGGGCTTGCGGGCGCAAGCGCAGCGGCACCGCGTTCACCGGATTCGCCGTATCGCACCATCGCGTCGGTCGTTGCCGCCGGCGGACCCGCGTACGAGGTAACGTCCGCGCAGATCGAGAGCGGACAGTGGCACCTTCGCGTTCGGCCGCTCCACGTGCCCGGAACGTATATCTTGCGCGAACTCTGGGCGGATGCTGCGACGTTCGAACTCAAAAAAGCCGTCGTAGCCGATAAACTTTTTATCCTCGCGGGACCGGTCTACGATCAACTCGATACCCTCTCATTCGCAACGGTGAATGGCTGCGAAGCCATCACGCATATCTCTACGCGCGCGAATTTCGACGAGCAGCCCGGCGGTGACGGATTGAGCGTCGATTACGACTTCTTCAATGTGACGTTCCCGAAAACGCTTCCGGATTGGTATTTTCAGCCGGACTCCTACGGCGCGCACGTATCCGAAGCGCCCGCCTAAAGCCCATTGCGGGCGCCTGGGGCCTGGTTGCCTAGCGGGATGAACGAACTTTTGGACCCACCGGGCTCAAAAAAACGGGTACGAGTTTTTCGTGCTGTCCGAGCAGATGCGGGAAGAGACCATCTCGGCCCTGTGGCCGTTGCTCTTAGATAAGCTCGACACCGGCGTTGCGGTCACCGATCCGCAAGGCCGGGTTATCTTCGTCAATCACGCCTTCTTGGACGCTTTTGAAATAGAGAGCAACGAGATTCTCGGCGCCCCGGTGACAAAGGCGACGATGCGAATGGTGGACGAAGAACGCCGGCATCTAACGCCGCTCTCGCTTCCCGTCATGCGAACGCTCAAGACCGGAATGCCTATACGGGCGCGCGAGTACCACTTCGAGAGTCCCACGCGCGGATGGTTGACATGGATCGCCTCGGCGACGCCCCTCCTTGGAAAAGGCGGCCGGGTCGAAGCGGTCATCCTGACCATGAACGACGTCACCGCGTTCAAACGCACGATGCTCGCGCTCGAGATTACCGAGAAGCGCTTTCGCGAGATCGCCGAACACTCGCGCGATTTTATCGCATATGAAGACCTCGACGGCATCTTCCAATACGTATCCCCTGCCTCAAAACTGATTCTCGGCTACGAGCCCACCGAAATGATCGGCCGCGCCAGCGAAGAGTTCGTGCACAAAGACGAAGTCGAAGAACTTCGCAGACGGCATGCCGACCTGAATCAGGAGTATTTTCACACCGTCTTCCGCGCAAGGCACAAAGACGGTTCGTATCGCTGGCTCGATACGAATTGCACGATCGTGCGCGATTCGGAGCATCAGCCGCAAACGTTTCTGGTTATCTGCCGCGACATTACCGAGAGGCGCGCGGCGGCTGAAACCATTCGCCGGAGCGAAGCCGAGCTGGCGCTCGCGCAGGAAATTGCCCATCTCGGCAGCTTCGAGATAAGCTATCCGGACGGCGCTCTCTATTGGTCCCGCGAGCTCCACAGAATTTGCGGAACGAACCCGGACGATTACCGGCCTACGGACGGCGCGCTTTTCGAGTTCATCCATCCGGACGATCGCGATCGGGTTCGTTGCGCGATGGAATCGGCTCGCGCGCGGCACGAATCGTACGAGCTGCAACACCGGATCGTTTGCGGCAACGGCGCAGAACGTTGGGTACTCGAGCGCGGACGCTACACGTTCGATGAAGCCGGGAATGCGGTGCGCTTAAACGGCGCCGTTCTCGATATCACCGAGCAGAAGCTTGCGGAAGAGCGCGCAGCGTTTCTCGACACGCACGACTCACTTACGGGACTTCCGAACCGCCAAGTCTTCGCGGAGTACGTTTCGCAAGCAATCCGAATCGCACAGAAAAGCGCCGGCCGGCTCGCCGTTTTCTGCATCGATCCCGACCGCTTTAAGGCCGTAAACGACTCGTTGGGACATTCCGCCGGCGATACGTTGCTGAAAAGCATGGCCGAGCGCATTACCGGCTCGATTGGCGCCGGCGAGTTTGCGAGCCGGCTGGGCGGCGCCGCGTTCTTAGTCTGCGCTGAATGCGAAAGCGTTGAAGACGTGGTGACACTTGCGACGCGCCTGCACAGCGCACTCGCTGCGCCCTACCAAATCGGTGAGCAGCCCCTTGAAATGACGACGACCATCGGCATCAGCATGTATCCAAGCGACGGTACGGCCGCGGACGACCTCATCTCGAGTGCCGAAGGCGCGATGTATCGCGCTAAGGCGGCCGGCTGCAATACGATCGAACTGGCGACGCGGGAGCTGCAGCATGCAGCGCGGCTGCGCTTAGGACTCGAACAGGATTTGCGAACCGCGATCCGCGATCGCCGGTTCGTGCTGCACTATCAACCAATCGTCAATCTCACGACGGGGCGTATCGCGGGGTGCGAGGCGTTGCTACGATGGGAGCATCCGCGGCGTGGTTTACTTGCGCCCGCGGCCTTTATCAACGAGGCCGAAGAAACCGGGCTCATCGTGCCGATCGGCGAGTGGGTTCTGGAAACCTCTTGCGCCTCGATCGCGCAATGGACAGAGCGTTTTAGCGGCGATCTGTTCATTACCGTGAATATCTCGGCCAGACAATTGAAGCACGGCGGATTACCGGAAAAGATTGCAGCGTGTTTTGGCCGGTACAAAGGCGGCGCGGAAAAACTGGTTGTCGAGCTGGTTGAGAGCACCGTTATGGATGACCCCGACCTCGCACTTCGCCTGCTCAGAGAGATTCGGGATATGGGTGTGAGGATCGCAGTCGACGACTTCGGAATCGGCTATAGCTCACTGGCCTATCTCAAACGCTTCCCGCTCAATACGGTCAAGATCGACCGCACGTTCGTGGGCGATCTCGAAACGGACGAAAACGACGCCGCAATTGCGCAGTCGATTGTCACGCTTGCTCACAGTTTGGGCTTACAGGTCGTAGCGGAAGGCGCCGAAACCGCGCGTCAACTTCAGATGCTGCGCGAGTTCGGCTGCGATTTCGTACAGGGCTATTATTTCAGCCGGCCGGTGCCTGCGGACGATTTTGAGGCTATGCTGGCCGGCGGCAAACGACTGCAGCAGCCATAGCTGCCGATCTATGCCGTCGACTGCAAAACGGCGCGCGCGTGGCTGCCGCCGTTCGGGCGGCGGGAAACGGCAAACTCGCGCGTTAGCTGCGACACGATGAACAAGCCGCGCCCGTGTTCCAACAGCAGATTTTCGGGAAGTTTCGGCGCGTGACGGAAACCAGGTCCGCCGTCCAACACGTGGAGTACCGGGTTGCCTTCGGCCCAGTCGAGGGTGATGTCGGCCCAGCGCGGCGCAAAGCGCAGCACGTTGCCGATCAGTTCAGAGAACACCAGCGCCGCCCACGTACGCGCTTCGCTCCCGACGCCGCCGCGCTCGAGCTCTTTGAGAAATTCCAAGCGCGCCGATCGTGCCATGTCTTCATCGTTGACGTCGATCGACCAGTGCGAGAGCCGATCGGAACGATCGACATGCGCCATCGTCATGACGGCGACGTCGTCGCGCGCGCCATCGGAAACGACGGCGTCGTGAATTGCAAGGGCAACATTCGGCGCGCTCAGCACGTCGGGATCGCTCAGCGCCCGATGTAAAGCCGCTTCGCCGTCGAGCATGTTGCGGGTGGCTTCCGTCAAGCCGTCGGTATAGAGCACGAGCATCGATCCAACCGGCAACGCTGCGCTTTCCAGCGTGCGATCGATGGGAAACGGTAATCCAAGCGGTCCTCCCGTAGCGGTCAATTCGACGATCGATCCATCGGCGTGCCGCACCAGCGGCCGTGGATGGCCGGCAGTTGCGTAACTCAGCAGGCTCGTGACCGGATCGAAGACCCCGACAAAAGCGGTGACCAGGCCGCCGGTGTTTTCCGCAATGACCGCGCGGTGTGCGGCATCAAGCATCTTCGCGGGATCGTCGTGAATTTGCGCCGCTCCGCGCAAAAGCTGCCGCGCATTGGCCATTGCAACCGCGGCATCCAAACCGGAACCGCAAACGTCGCCAATTGATACCATCACACGCCGATCCGACAGTTCAAGCGCGTCGTACCAATCGCCGCCGATCTGACTTTCGTCGATGCCCGGCCGGTAAAACGAACTGAACGTAAGCCCTTGAATTTGCGGAAGCGCCCGCGGCAGGGCGGCTTTTTGAAAGCGCTGCGCCACACGGCGCTCGTGAATGTAGGCGTTCGAAACTTCGCGCAGCTTCAAACTCAACCGGCGCGCTTTCAGCAAGCTCTCAACGCGCGCACGCATCTCGGCTTTAGAAAGCGGGCGGAGCGCAACGTCGTCCACGACGCTCCAAAGTTCTTGCGTCATGCGCGCCACGGATTTGCGGTCGCTCAGCAGCAAGACCGGCAGCATAACCGGCGCTACCGAGGAGCGCTCAAAGGAGAGACGCTCGGCATTCGCCTTAAGGGAAGAACCGTCCAGAATCACGAGATCCAATTCCGGCGCCGTTTCGGCGTCGGCATCGGGGAAATCGATCGTTACCTCGTACAGCGGTTCCAGAACTTCGGCGAGCAGCCGCCGGTTCTCGGGACCGGCTAAAATAATGAGGATGCGCTCCATTCAGGCTTACGCTTCACTCCGCTCTACCGGACGCAGCGATCCGAAAAGGCCGCTGAAATCCCTGATCGCTTCACCAAAAACAAGCCCTTGCTGCGTCATCTCGAACGTGTAGATGCACCGTTCAAAATCACTCAGCCGTTTTTTTAATACGCCCAGGACGCGGCCAATCTCCGCGCGTTCCCCGTTTCGCTGTTCGATGTAGCGCATGAAGATCACGTTGTCCGCCAGGTAGCTCACCCCGATCTCGGTGATGCGGAAATCGGAAACGTTCAACACTTCGTTGATCAGCAGGACCGTGACGCCGACGTTTTGCAGATAGCGGCAAAGCGCGTGCAAGCGTTCCGTCAAATCTTCACCCCGCACGGCGAGTTTGTAACCGCTGATGCTATCTAACATCACCACGCGCGTGCCATGCTCTTCAACGTCGCGGCGCACCATGTTGGCGAACTCGTCGGCCGAGTATTGCAGCGCTTCAACATACTTCACGCTCAGGGTGCCGTGGTCGAGCATCTCGGTGATCGGCATGCCGAGCGATTCGCACCGCCGCAACAACGTAGCGCGCGGCTCGTCAAAGGTATACGCTGCCCCGCGATAGCCGCGGGCTGCCGCCTCTTTGACGAGTTGCATGCCCACGGTACTCTTACCAATGCCGCTAGGACCGGTGACAAGCGTGATTGTGCCGCGTTCTATGCCGCCGTTCGTAAGCGCATCAAGGGTGGGCAATCCCCACGAAAGCTGCTCCGGCGCAAACTCCCGGAAGTGATGCCGGGGCACGAGCCGGGGATACACAATTGCGCCGTTGGCGGTTAGCCGCACCGTATGCACCCCACCTTCGTAGTCGGAACCGCGCAGCTTTGTGACCTTCAGCGTGCGCCGTACGAGATCGGGATCCAGTTCGATAACGCCGTCGCTCAAGAAGCGCAGATCGTCGTCCGGAGCTTCCAAACTGCGCTCGGAGGTCATCAAAATGCAACTGCCGGTAGCCAAAAGATAGCGCAGGAACGACAGCGTCTGGCGCCGGAACTCCGGGGCGTCTTTCGAAAGGTAGCGGAGCGCGGTCATGGAGTCGATGAATATCCGGTTGGGTTTTACGCGCTCCACCGCTTCGATGATGCGCTGCGTCGTCGGCTCCAGTTCGACTTCGGCAGCGCTGAAGATGTCGTAGCTGAGGATCTTTTCAAAAAGGTCCGACGATGGACTCAAATCGCAAAAGTCGACACCGGCCGTGTCGAAGCCCATCTCTTTCGCGTTGGATCTGAGCTCACGCTCGGACTCGCCGAACGTCACGAACAGGGCGCTCTCACCCATGGCCACACCGCTCGTCAAGAAGTGCCAGCCGAAGGTTGTTTTGCCGCCGCCCGGCGGCCCTGTTAGCAGATACGTTCGGCCGTCGATGAAGCCGCCATGCAGCACTTCATCAAAGCCGGGCACCCCCGTCGTCATCCTGCGTTGTTGGATGCCGTTGCCGCTCAAGTCCGAATCTCTCCTCTCAGTAAGCGAGGTATTGGTTCCCGCAATCCGGAGAGGAGAAACGTTCGAGCGCTTAAGGCAGACCCTGCGTTGTCCGGGATATTACCGGCCTGGTTTTACGAGCATCTCGGCGAGCGCGTAAAGATCTTCGTCCTCGGACTCCATCCGCATCCGTAGCGATTCGGACGCCGTGCGCCACTCATCGACAAAGCGGGACGGGGCGGCGGAGATCGCTCCAGGCTTGCACCATGTCCTGCAGACTTCGATGAACCTCTCGCCGATCGGAAACATGTGGGTGCGGTAACGAACCGCCTTGCGCTGCAAAAGCGCCGATGGGCTGCTCTCCAGGGCCGGATACAACACTCGCTCCTCGAGCTCCAGGTGGGTGGTGACAAGATGTTCGAGCCGTTGCAATACGCGGACGATGGACGCTTCGGACAGCGGCTCGCCCAAACTGACCTCATCCAACAACCGCCGTATCTCTGCGTGATGCGCACGGCATGTGTCAACTTTCGGGCCTCGCTCAACGGGCATTCCATGCTTATTCCCGATCTTCTGTTTCTCTCGTCGCCCTCGGATGCGAGCTTGAACCACCTGCAACGCGATAGAAGACCGCTATCTGGGCTCCGGAAAGCTCTGTATCCGCATCGGTCTGATTATTGTGCGCATCCGGCTTTCCCACCGGTCCCGAAGCACGGTACGTCGCGTTGGGATCGGGCTCAAAGCCGGGCAAAGGCATCCAGCCCTCGCCGGCAGGCGCGCTGGCAGCCGCGCCGTGCGTGTTCAGCACGATGCAATATTCATACCGTCCGCGTCCTGACCTTACTGCCGGTTTGCATGTCAGATTCATCGGATTGGTGAAAGGCGCAGCTTCCGCGCGTTTTATGGAGCTCATGTGCTAGCACGCTCCAGGCCCGAATATTGCGTCGATTTGCGCAGAGTCGTATGAGGTTAAGACTTGATTTTCGAGCAGTGGAGAGGCCGGTAATGTCACCGCAGTAGTGTATGAGACGCGGTCGTGCGAAGCCTGAAGCTGTGCGAGGCTCGTGAGTCCGGTCGAACAATACGATTCAAAGGCGATCTCGTTATTGATCGCGGCGTCATACTGGGCGTCGACACGAGCGTCTTCGAATCCAAAGCCCACTTGCGCACCATAAATGTCGATTTCACCGGCGCCGAATAATGTTGAGCTGTTCGGCCCGATCACGGTTGAGTGCAGTATCGAGGCGTTTGCGACGAGCGGAAGTGGGCCGCCGATGACGTCGATTCCGTCGCTCGTGCCTTTACTAACGTCGACGAGCGTGTGGCTCACGGTTACGCTCGGCTCCAAGCACGATCCACCGCCCAGGTAACACGCGTTATTTGCTACGATGTTTATCCCGAATCCGAGCGTGCTATAGACTCGAGAATTATTTACCGTGCCGCTTGCGCCGCGGAAGGCGATGCCTCCAAGCGCCGACGTGCGGCCGTCTTTCACGGGCGACCTTCCAAAAGCCGTCCCGTCAACGACGGTATCGTCGATCATAACGCCCGACACTTGTTCAGCGAATATCTGGACTCGCGACGCGTTGTTTACCTTTGCGTGATCGATATGCAAATCGGTTGAGCCGGGCGAGAGATAGATACCGTACGTGCAGCCACTCGCATCGATGTTCAGGTGATCTCCACCATTGAACGATGCGGCGGTGAACCCGCGGCCGGCGAAATCGGAGTTCGGATTAACCGTATCGATGGGCGTACATGACGAACCGGCCATGCGGCTCGATGGCGGAGTTTTTGCGTTGGATGCAGCCGGCGTTACACCATCGGTGCCGCGGCCGCCGCATGCGGAAAGTACAATACAGGTTGCGAGAATAGCGGAAAGACGTGTTTGCATAGCGTCACCTAGCTTACGAACATATGCACTTCCGTGAAAGAATCCGTGGCATGTCAGTATACATCCGCTTATGGCGGAGCAGAGATTTTATAGTCCACAATGGCCTGCTAATCGGG
Source organism: Vulcanimicrobiaceae bacterium (assembly GCA_035694945.1). Lineage (GTDB taxonomy): Bacteria > Vulcanimicrobiota > Vulcanimicrobiia > Vulcanimicrobiales > Vulcanimicrobiaceae > DATGJX01. The sequence goes on along the minus strand of DASSEZ010000048.1, from coordinate 3,636 downwards.
CGCCTAGACAAGCAAAAAAAAAGGCCATCGGCGCGAGGCGACCACATCGATTCTTTGCGATCTTTGTGTCACGTCATAACGACCGGCGAGCGTCTACGCCCGTAGCGCTGACAGTCCAAATAAAACAACGGCGTAAATACGCGGGCTGTTTCGGCGATTTGCGACCGCGGACTGTAGAACTTTAAGTAAGCAACAGGCGCTCGCTTCTTCGGCAACGCATCGCAGAATGGGCTGGGCTGGAGTATACTGGGCGCAGAACCGTCCCCATAACGAATGGGAGGGATCTGTGCGCTACGCCTCACTGGCAACTGCCCTTATGCCGTGCCTTCTCAGTGCTCCGATAGCCCCGCAAACCAATGGCGCGGCACCCGCCTCAGTCGAGGTATCGGACGTAACGTGTCCGGCGCCCCTCTCGCCCAGCGCATATAGAGAGCCGCCTGACCTGTATGTTTGGAAGTTACCGCCTACAGTAAACGGCGATCCCGAAGTCATTTTAAGCGTGCACAATGACGGCGCGCGGTTCTGTTACACCTATCGAACGGCTGACGGAAGAATTCTCGTAGCGCCAACGCTTCGCGTGCATCCGAGTGAGCGCTTTGCCCTGCGTATCGTGAACGATATCAAAGGTCAAAGTCCGGGCGAGACCGTGCCCGCAGATCACCTACCGCCATGCAAGCCGATGCCGATGCCGAATATTCCAGCTCTGGGACATACCGGCTACTTGCATCACGTGCAATACACGAGAGCGATGCAAATGACACCGGACGATGCGAACATTCATTTGCACGGTTTTGAAGGCGCGGCCAGCGATGAGAACGTCTTTCTCTCGACACTGAGCACGCCAATGCACGCGTGCGAGTACCACATTACGATTCCTGCAACGCAACCCGTGGGAACGTATTTCTACCATACGCACGTGCACGGTGCTTCGCAACTTGAAGTGCTTGGAGGGCTTACCGGCGCGTGGATTGTCGATCCGCCGACACCGCCGCTTGCAAGAACCGACGAACACGTCGTCGTGATCCGCGACCCCGGATTCGTGTATCCGAGCCAAAAGGCCAACGCGATCTTCGATGCTGCAGGTCGCCACCTGGTGATGAAACCAGTTCAGCAGCCGATACCATACGATCCGTTTAGCCCGCCGGCCGTACCGTCGGATGTACCGGTCCAAACTGCCGCTATTTCGCTCGATCGCAAGGGTTGCGAAGGGTTATTTCCGGCTGTACAACCCACCATCAACGGCGTAATGGCCCCGGCAACCATCGACGTACCCGTGGGTCGAACGCAGCTGTTCCGTTTAATCAACTCGTCATTCGGTTACGCGAAGCTCGTGCGACTGCGCGACCACAGCGGCCGCAATCTTCCTCTTGCCGTCGTGTCGCGTGATGGTGTCCCTGTTGGGAACGATTCCAGCGCGCCCATGTCGCAATACGTCGAGACGGAATCGGTTCTTTTGCCGGCAGCGGGAAGAGCCGACATTGCGATAACGCGCACGTCCGAAGGAACGCTTACGCTGTACGGCGACCATTTCTGTACCGGCGTTTTCAACGCGACTTCAGTAAAAGCCGACCTCCTTACAATACGCTTCACGAAAACAACACTTCCCGCCGCCACGATTGCGTCGCGAAAAGTTGCCGAAGATGCGCCTGCAGCAGCCCTTCTCAGCTACATTCGCGCACACAAAAATGCGGTGCGCCGTCGCGCTATAACGTTTACGGTCTACGCCGTACCGGGAGCGGGACCGGCGGTCGGGCGAAGAGCTTTCATGATTACCGATACGACGAACCGGGACTTTCAAGAACATCCTTACTGGCCAGTCTTCGGCAAAAGCGACGCACCCACAAACCCAGACGTCATCGTGAAGCAAGGCACGGTCGAGGAATGGTACCTTTTCAACGCTACACTCGAGTCGCATTCATTTCACATCCACCAAATGGCTTTTGCTGAAGAAAACGATCCTTCGGGCGTTCCGGTCATGCTGGACACCATATTTATTCCGCAGGGCAAAGCCTTACCGAACCGCGCTGAACCGGCGTATCCGCTCGTGAAGCCGTCGCTCACAAAGGTTATTATGGACTTTCGGCACGTTCCTAAGGGTACGTTTGTCTTCCATTGCCATGTTCTCACTCATGAAGATCTCGGAATGATGGCGACTATCCGCGTAGAGTAAGCCTGAAAGCAAGGCGCCGAATTTACGAGGCCTAATTCAACACGGGATTTAGCTGGCTGTCAACCACTTCCCCGGGCTGTACGCCCGGCATGAACGCTTCCCAGTCGGCGTAGTGCCATTTCCGTTCCGGCTCAATAAGCCGGATGCCGTCCTCCATATAGATGACCGTCATAACTGCCCGTGGGCTCTCAGACGTATTGGCGCCGGTGTGGTGAAACGTCCAGCCGGAGTGGAAGCTGACTTCGCCCAGTTCGAACGGCTGGTTAACCTCTCTGAAACGCCGCGTCTTCAGCGCTTTTCGCAGGCTTCGTTCGCTCTCGTCCGAGATCTCGAGATCGCGTCCGAAGCTCATGCGTTGGCTTCCGGCAGCAAATGCGAGCGGGCCCATCTCGAGCGGCGTTGCTTGCAGCGGCACCCATGCGGTGATCGTCTTATCGCTCGAAAGCGGCCAGTAGAATTGATCGGCGTGCCAAGGCGTAATGCCGCCCCCGGGCTCTTTGTAGAGCGCCTGATCGTGATACAAACGCACACGTTCGACTTGCAAGAGCCGCGCCGCAAGCGATGCTAAGCGCTTGCTAAAAACAAACTCACGCGCAACATCGTTGGTGAGCCACAAATTGGTGACCTGCAAAAACGCTTTCTGATACGTTGTACGGGCGTCGATCGGCGCAATGTTCGTATTGCGACGCACGACTTCGCGCGAAATATGTTCGCGGTAATACGCCAATGTGTGCGCATCGAAGACACCCTTGATCTTGGCGAAGCCATCGCGCTCGTAGGCTTCGATTACCTGCGGATCCGCGCTCGCGGGGCGATGAATTGCTTGGAACCGAAGCCATTCTTCTGCGTGCGCGTCCATTTGATAACGAATACGTTTGCCTGGCCTTCCATGTCCTTCTTAACATGGCGCCCTAGAATACGCGGCGCACGCCGGCACGTAATCACCGCCCTCACTAAGCGAGCCGGCGCGATATTCAGCAACCCATAATAAAGAAGCCGCGTAAATACGCAGCTTTATTGGTAGCGCCAACGGGAATCGAACCCCTTCTCCGCATTGCAGCCCAGTGCAGGCCCTACGTTTTCTTGTCTATTTTTCGATAATTCGGCGATTTGCGACTGCGGTTTAATGCAGTCTTACGCAGCTGGTAAGTAGAACTCTTAGTAGAGACCAGACGGTTGGCCATCCATGGTATGGCCAACCCAGTCGCTCTCAATCTTCTGTTTGTCTGAATAACGTTTGCGCCGAAACGCAGACACGTCGCTTCAAAGCGATCGTCGCCGGCGCTAGCGTCTACCAAGATCCGGCGGTCTATGCGAAGAGCTCTCCGATCACGTTCATCGAGCACTCGCACACGCCGGTACTGATTCTGCAGGCGAACGCAACGAGGAAGTTCCGGCCGCAAGCCTTCGAGTTTTACAACGCGATGCAGGCGCTGCACGTGCCGTCGCGTCTGGTGGTGTACGCC
>DASSEZ010000047.1:0-8426 GCA_035694945.1 Vulcanimicrobiaceae bacterium | reverse complement strand
TGCGTACAGCGCACCGATTGATGGCGGAACGGTGCAGCGCTATCTGCAGGTTATCCGCAAGGCGCACGGACTGCTGATTCTGGACGTACAGCCCGGGCGCGCGGCGTTCTTGCCGTACGTCAAGCGCTACGAACGCTTCTTGCGCGAACCCGACGTTTCGCTGGCGATGGATTCGGAGTGGAGTATGGGGCCGCACGAGGTACCCGGTGATGTCATCGGCAGCACGAACGCCGATGCCGTCAACGCCGTGTCGGCGTATCTCGCGGCATTGGTTGCGCACTACCGTCTGCCGCAGAAGCTGCTTATCGTGCACCAGTTCACGAGCGACATGATCGCACGGCGCGACGCTGTGCGCATGCGCCCAAATCTCGCGATCGTCTTTCACGTCGACGGCTTCGGCTCGCGCGCCGGCAAGCTCAGCAAGTACAAACTGCTCAGCGCCGACCGCCACGGCACGTTCATCGGTATAAAACTCTTTTATCAGCAGGACGTCGACATGTTTTCCGCCGCGGAAGTCATGCGGTTCAAGCCCCGGCCGGATTTGATAACGTATCAGTAGCTGCCTCGGTTGCGCGCCACATAAACCACCCGAGCGCCAGCGTCCACAGCGATTCCAGCAGCAGCAGCACGCGCAGCGCAATCTCGACGCTGTCGCGCGGCGCCAGATACTGCCCTGCTGTCGCTAGACACACCAGCACGCCGCCCACGAGCGCGATCCAGCCCAGCCACGCAGGAAACGTGCGGCTTTCGAGCATCGCCCAACCGTACAGAATGAATCCGGCGCCCCAGAAGATGCCGGCCCAAACGTAAAACAGGCCGACGTGAATGAGTTGAATCGGCATTGCCGCGGTCAGGTACTGCGCCTTCTGCGCGCCGAGCGGCGCATTCGCCCACGCATCGGCGAGCGTTTTCTCCGCGAATCCGTCGATGCCGATGGATACTGCGACGACCGCGGTGCCGACGCCGATCGTGAACCACGCCAGGCGCCCGATCCCGGAGCCCCTATCCGCGCACGCGCACGTAAGCCCTGAAAACCCGTATGCGAGCAGCAGCGCCGCGATGATAATTGCGAGATGCGTTGCGCGCCAATCGGCGCGCGAGGCGATGAGTGCGTGTGCCTCGCGCACGCCGATCGGCAAATCCGGATGGATAACGTTCGCTATGAGAGCAACGATTGCGCCTGCTACGATGAAAAGCGCGCAGACTTTCACAAACCGTGCGTTCGCCATAGCAAAACGTTCCGCCAGGCGCTTGGCGGTGCCTGCTCGTACCAGGCGGTTCCGGAGACCGTGCTTCTCAAGTCGTTCGCGCACGGCGCGTAGAGTCGGCGTATGACGACCATGGCGAACGCGCAATGACGAGGGTACGAGAAAAGCGCTTTGTCGCATGTCCATTTTCCGCCGCCGTCGAGTTCGCGGAGCGCGCCGCAAACCGGCACCGCGATCTGTACGTAACACCCGGCCCGCCGCTTGGCGAACGGGTGAGCTTCGCAGTGGCGGCGACGGAAGACTCGAGCGACGACACTCGAAAGCACGATGCGTTGCTCATTGCGTGGCGGCCCAAAACGCGCGGCCTTTTCCCGGATTTTCGGGGAGTACTTACCGTGCGGCCGCAACGAGCGGGCGTCGTACTGCAAATCGACGGGGAATACGATCCGCCGTTCGGCTTGCCCGGCAAGATTTTCGACTTCATTATCGGGCGGGCGATCGCGCATCGTACGATGCGCAACCTGCTGAACTACATTGCGCAATCCATCGAGCGCGAATACGAAGCGGAAAAAGTGCAGCGCCCCGCCGTTTCTGGGAGCCCCCTAGCGAAGTAAGGTTTGAATGCGCTGCTTCACCGCAGGCCATTCTTCCGCGGTAATGCAGTAGCGCGCGGAGTCGCGCGCGGTGAAATCGACGGCCATTCGGTGAGAGCGAAGAATGCCTTCGAACCGCGCGCCGATGCGTTCCATCGCTGCGCGTGAACGTTCGTTGCGCACGTCGGTATGCAGGCAAACGCGAAGCGCGCCCCATTCTTCGAACGCGTGCGCGAGCATGAGCAGTTTCGCTTCGGTGTTCGCGCCGCTGCGGATCGCGCAGTGCGTAAGCCACGTGTAGCCGATCTCGCACGCGTCGAGCGCATGGCGCGATCGTTCGTGCCCCGCCGGCCATTGCCAGCGCTCGATGTCGAAGAAACGCGTCGAGCCCAAAATTTCGCCGTCGTCGGCCCGCAGCGTGACGAATGGCACCGCCGTGCCTGCCTCGCGCGCAGCGATGGCGGCTTGCACGTACGCTTTGACCGCGTCGATGCCGCGCGGAACGAAGCTCCAGCGGTACAGTTCCGGATCGCCGCTCGACGCACGCACCAGTCCGTCGACGTGTTCTGTGCCGAGCGGTTCGAGCCGTACGAAACGGCCGCTGAGCGTGGGGCGCGGGTTCAGCATTTGCGTTTGCATGACGCCTCGTTCATAGCACATGGGGACAATGGGGATGCCTGACTGCTTGGTTGTCCACCCGTTTGTCTTACAATGTTGAAACGACCGAAGTGGTCGCAGCAACGCGAGAAACGGCGTGAATACGAAGCAAATACGTTCTTTTGAGCCGCTCTTGGGCAATTTGCCGGGCCTCGCTCGCGACTTGAAAGCGTTGTACGCGGACGTCCATGCGCATCCCGAACTCTCGATGCAGGAGCACCGGACCGCCGGCATCGCCGCACGCCGCCTGCGTGCCGAAGGCTACGATGTCACCGAGGGCGTCGGGAAGTGCGGAGTCGTAGGTGTGCTGCGCAACGGCGATGGACCGACGACGGTCATGCTGCGCGCTGATATGGACGCATTGCCGGTCACGGAGGCGACAGCTTTGCCGTATGCCAGCACCGTGCCTGGCGTAATGCATGCCTGCGGTCACGACATGCACGTGACGTGGCTCGTGGGCGCGGCAACGTTGTTCGCGCGTGCGCGGGACGTTTGGCGCGGCACGCTCATGCCGGTTTTTCAGCCTGCAGAGGAAACGGCGAATGGCGCGCAAGCGATGATCGACGATGGACTCCTCAGTCGCTTCCCCAAACCCGCCGTCATCCTCGGTCAGCATGTGATGGTCGGTTCCGCCGGCGTGATTGGCCTGCGCGAAGGCGTCACGACTTCTGCTGGAGACAGTCTGGAGATTCGCGTGTTCGGGCGTGGCGCGCACGGTTCCATGCCGCAGGCGAGCATCGACCCTGTGGTAATGTCCGCGGCGATCGTGATGCGACTGCAGACCATTGTCTCGCGTGAGATAGCTCCGACCGATGCGGCCGTCGTAACTGTCGGCTCAATTCAAGTCGGCACCAAAGAAAATGTCATCCCCGACGAGGGAATCATCAAGCTCAACGTACGCACGTTTGACGAGCAGGTACGCACGCACGTGCTCTCTGCCATCAAGCAGATCGCCGATGCGGAAGCCGAAGCGTCCGGAGCGCCGAAGCCGCCTGAAATCACGCCGCTCGACCGTTATCCGCTCGTGAGGAACGATCCGCAAGCTACGAAACGCGTGCTGGATGCTTTTGCGCAGCACTTTGGCCAAGATCGGGTCGAACGCGCAAAGCCTACGTCGGCGAGTGAAGACTTCGGAAACTTCGGGACGCAGTGGCAGGTGCCGTCTGTGTTCTGGTTCGTCGGCGGCACGGACCCCCAGACATACGCCAAAGCAAAAGCTTCGGGAACGATCAGTCATATCCCGACCAATCACAATCCGAGTTTTGCACCGGTTTTGCATCCAACGCTCGAGACCGGTGTTGAGGCGCTTGCGACTGGTGCGTTCGCGTGGTTGTCGAAATAAAAGGAGAGCATTTGTGGATAACCTGGAACTTATGCGAACGCTCGATGATTCGTGGAACACGCAGGACTGGGCTACCTTCGAGAAACGGCACTCCGCTGATACTGCAGTGTTCTGGCCCGGTCAACCGCAGCCGACCAAAGGGCGCGAAAACCACAAAGCAGAGTCAATCGAGTTTTTTAAAACATTTCCCGACAATCATCTCATCAATCATCCATACAAGGTGGAAATTGCGACCGGAGATTGGACGTGTACGGTCGCTGACTTCACCGGAACGATGAAAGGCCCGATGAAGGGCGCGGACGGAAAGATGATTGCGGCCACGGGAAAGCCGTTTCACATAGAATTTTGCACTGTCGCGCACTGGATCAACGGAGAAATCGTCGAGGAAAAGCTGTTCTACGATCTCGTCGGTTTGATGAAGCAGATAGGCATCATGTGATAGACGGACGATCGGCTATCGTGGCGGATGCGGCGGCCTCGGACTCCATGGAGCAGTAGGCAGCTTCCAGCCGTAATATATCGCCATAACCCGCAGGAAGAAGCACAATGCGATAGCGGGGAAGGTGAGCGTTGTGGTTGGCGCGCCCAATGCGTTTCCAACGATCACCACAGTGGCAGCCGCAATCGCCGCGACGGCATAGATCTCGGCATGCAGGACGGTCGGTTGACGCGCCGCGAGGACATCGCGCAGTATGCCGCCGCCTATTCCGGTTATGACACCCAGAGCCGCGGCCATGACGGGATCGATACCGAACTCCAGCGCTTTTTGCGTTCCACTGACGGCGAAAATCCCCAAACCCGCGGCGTCGAACAGTTGGACTGGATAGCTGAAACGCTCGAATAACGGCGCGCCCGCAAAGCACACGAATCCGGCGGCTGCGGCGAGCGCAAGCATGTGCCAGTTGCGAAATGCGTCCGGAGGCACGGACCCGATTATCAGATCTCGAATGATTCCGCCGGCGACAGCGGTAACGAAAGCGAGTACCAATACCCCGAAGATATCCATTCGCTTTTGCACAGCGAGCATTGCGCCGCTGATGGCAAAGGCAGCCGTGCCGGCTAAATCGAGACTCGTAAAGAATACTCTGTCGAGCGGCGCCATGAGCTAATGTAATTTCTTTTTGCGCGAATGTGGTCGGACCTGCGGTGCGGCGAACTGGTCGCGCGCATGTTCGCACATCGCTCGCGTTTGCTGGCCCTGAGCGCCCTGGTTGCGCTTGCCGCATCTGCTGCCGGCGAGCGCGTCGAAAGAAGCGCGTTCTACGGAAGCGGCCCGCAGGTCGGCCCGCTGCTGCGGTACCGGGGACTAAGCAACCAGCGCGGCTAACACCCCAAATATGCGTCCCCGCATCCGAACGCAAGCGTACCTGGTTGGTGCGCTTCCACTTGCGTTCCTTATTGCATTGCTCGTGCTCGGGCTGGTGATGCAGTCTCGCATCCAAGCAGGCGCTTCGTTGTCTTCGCACACGCAACAGGTACTGGAGCACGTCGACCGGATTCGCGCCTTTGCCGGGGATGGCAACCGCGCGGCAACGACCGCACCGATTGCGCAAGCGGGAGCAGACCTTGCCAAAGCGCGCTCGCAAGCGGAATCGACGCTGGCGCAGACGCGCGGCATGGTGCGAGACGATCCGGGCGTGCCGCAGGCACTCTCTTCGCTCTCGCGCGTGACCGGTGACATCTTCGATCTGCTGCAGCACTACGTGCAGCTCAAACAGGCACATCGCATCGCGGAGGCACGTGCCCTCGGCACCGCGCCTTCCACACGCGCGCTTGCCGGGCGTTTCGACAAGGTGAATAACGCGTTCACCGACAGCGTGCGGCGCGCCGAACTCGCGCATCTCGCGCAACTGCGCGAGCAAACGAAAAACATCGAGATCGCGATCGTCGCGGCTTCGCTCGCGGGAATTATTCTGACGCTGCTGGTTGCGGGACGCTTCGGCCTGCGACTGGCGCGGCGCCTGGGGCATTTGGCGGAAAACGCGCGGCGTCTGGCGCGCGGCGAACCGGCAACCCCGCTCTTGGGCGACGATGAATTTTCGGATCTCGACTTGGTATACCAAGCGATGATGCGGCAGATCGTGCGCCAGCAGCAGGTCAACGAAACGCTGCAGCGCATGCTGCTGCCACAAGAGTTGCCCTCGTGCGAAGGCATCCGCCTGGATACTGCGTACGTGCCGGCCTCACGAGAAACCGAAGTCGGCGGTGATTGGTACGATGCGTTTCCGATTTCGGATCGCTGCGTGTGCATCAGCATCGGCGATGTTGCCGGCCATGGGATGCGCGCGGCGGCCGTGATGGGTGCGGCGCGAATCGCGGTGCGCACGGCGGCACGCATGCACGACGATCCGGCCGCTATTATGGAGCATCTCAATCGCGTCATCAGCGCGGACGAGCCGGGCACGATGGTCACCGCGGTGGTCGCGATGCTCGATACCGACGACGGTACGCTGCGGTATGCGGTCGCGGGCCATCCCGAACCGATGATCATTCGAGCGGACGGCGAGACGGATCTGCTCGGCGGCAGAGGCGTCATGCTGGGCGCGGACGATCGCACGCAATACCAAACGTTTCGCACGGCGCTGCACGAAGGCTGGGCGCTGCTGCTCTACACCGACGGGTTGGTGGAAATCACGCGCGATTATTTCAAGGGCGTGGAAGAACTGCGCGAAGCGGCCAGTGAAGAATTTGCCTCATCGTCGCAAAATATTGCCGAGGCCATTCAGCGGCGCACGCTGCGTGGGCGCGCATGCGCGGACGATGCCGCACTGCTCTTCGTGGGCGTGACGCGTTTGGGATTGTCCGCCGCGGATCGCACGTGGCGTAGTTGGACGCTGGATGCGTGCGATTCCGAATCGGCCCATCGCGCCAAGCGCGCGATTCTCTGGCATGTCGGCGACACAATTCGCGACGGCGATCGCATCGCGTCGATCGAACTGGTGCTGGGCGAACTCATAGGCAACGTGGCGCGGCACAGCCCGGGTTTGGCGGAAGTGACCCTCTCGCAAGAGGGTTCGCGCATGCTCATTCGCGTGACCGATCGCGGCAAACCGTTCAGCTACCACCTCAACGGCGCGCACGCCGATCCGTTTGCTGAAAGCGGGCGCGGGCTGTTCTTGGTCAGCACGCTCTCGACCGATGTGCGTATCGAGCATACCGATACGGGCAACGTGGTCACCGCGGTACTGAATTAGGTCCCCATGCAGAGCGCGCTGATCGCCGATCGCATTCAGTTCGCGTTCACGATCATGTTCCATTACCTGTTCCCTATCGGAACCATGGGGCTGGGTCCGTTCATCGCGTACTACACGGTGAAAGGCGTACGAACCGGCGACGAGCAGGCCGTTGCCATCGCACGCTTCTGGGCGAAAATCTTCACGATCAACTTTGCCATCGGCGTGGTGACCGGCATACCGATGGAGTTTCAATTCGGCACGAACTGGGCGGCGTTTTCAACGCGCGCTGGCTCGGTGGTCGGGCAGACGCTGGCCATGGAAGGCGTGTACGCGTTCTTGCTGGAGTCTATTTTCCTGGGCGTGTTTCTCTACGGGCGAGCGCGCGTATCGGCTGCATTTTACGCGTTCTCCGCGGTTGCGGTCTGGTTCGGCTCGTGGCTGTCGGGCTTTTTCATCGTCGCAACCGACGCGTGGATGCAGCATCCGGTCGGCTACGCGATCGTAAAGAACGGCACGATCGAACTGCGCAATATCGGCGCGGTCTTGCTCTCGCCGTTCGCATGGTGGCAGTACGCGCACGTGATGACCGGCGCGCTGCTGACCGGCGCGTTCGTCGTCGCGGGCGTCGGCGCGTATTACCTGCTTTCGCGTACGCAAATCGCGTTTGGGCAGCGCTTGGTGCGAGCGGGCGTGCTCGTGGGAATCTTCACATCGCTCATCGTCGTGTTTCCAACGGGCGATCGAAACAGCGCCGACGTGACCCGCCATCAGCCGGTCAAACTTGCGGCGATGGAAGGGCTGTTCCATACGACCAAAGGCGCGCCGCTCGCAATTTTAGGCATGCCCGATACGCAGAACGAAACGCTCATCGATCCGCTGTACGTTCCGGACGTCTTGAGTTTCCTCGCGTACGGCAACTTCCGTGCGAACGTGGCCGGCCTATCCGAGTATCCGAAAGAGCTGCGCCCGCCGGTGGAACTGACGTATTACGCGTATCACGTAATGGTGGGCCTGGGCACGATCTTCGTGGGCATCATGGGGCTTGGTGTACTGCTGCTGGTGCTGCGGCGCTTGCCGCAAAGCCGGTGGATGCTGTGGATTTTGATGCTCGCGATGCCGTTTCCGTATATTGCCAACGAAGCGGGCTGGATGGTGACGGAGGTCGGGCGTCAGCCGTGGATCGTCTACGGCCTCATGCGTACCGCCGATGGAACCTCGCCGACGGTTGCCGGCGGCGAGACGATTTTTACAACCATCGGCTTTGCCGGCATGTATTTCTTGCTCGGCCTGATCTTCTTGCTGCTCACGCTGCGCGAAATCGGCCTGGGCCCGCAGCATGAAGAAGCGCTCGCGCCGGCGCCCGCGGGCAGCGCATGAACGTCGCGGCGTTTCTGCTGCTCGGCGCGATGCTGACGGCGTACGTGATGCTCGACGGCTACGACTTGGGTGT
>DASSEZ010000046.1:0-2858 GCA_035694945.1 Vulcanimicrobiaceae bacterium | reverse complement strand
TGGAGCGAGCGGGCCGTTTGCCGTTGCCGCCGTACATCCACAACGAATCGGCACAGGCGCAGGAGCGCTATCAGACGATCTTCGCGCGCGAACCGGGAAGCGTGGCTGCTCCGACCGCGTCGTTGCATTTTACGCAAGCGGTCTTCGATGCACTGCACGCGCGCGGCGTGCAGATGGTCAAACTCGTTCTCGACGTCGGCCTCGGTACGTTCCGCCCAATGCAGAGCGATCGATTGGACGAGCACGTCATGCATTCCGAATCGTTTTCCATACCGCAGCACACCGTAGATGCCATTGCGTTGGCGAAGCGCGAGAAGCGGCGTGTCATCGCCGCTGGAACGACGGTCGTGCGCGCGCTCGAAGGCTCGGCGGCAAAATACGGTGCACCGCATGCCGGCGAGGATGAAACCGATTTGTTTATTACGCCGGGTTTTCGATTCCGCGTGATCGACGCGATGATCACGAATTTCCATCTGCCGCAGTCCACGCTGCTGGTGCTCGTAAGCGCCTTCGCGGGCAGAGAAAACATCTTGCACGCATACGAAGAAGCGGTGCGGCGCGAGTACCGGTTCTTTTCGTTCGGCGACGCGATGTTCATCGAGCCGTAGACGGGAATAGGCTCGGTATGCGAGCGGTTGAAATTTTGCAGCCCGGCGGCCCCGAAGTGCTGCGCGTCGTGGAGCGCCCGACGCCCGTGCCGGCGGATGGCGAAGTGCTGATCCAAGTCAAAGCGGCGGGCGTTTCCCGTGCGGACACCATGCAGCGCCAAGGCAAATACCCGCCTCCGCCCGGCAGTTCGGATATTCCCGGCTTGGAAGTCGCCGGCGTGATCGACGGAACGCAAGAGCGCGTATGCGCGTTGCTTACCGGCGGCGGATACGCGGAATACGTCGCGGCTGCGCGCAAACAAGTGCTCCCGATTCCGGAAAATTGGGATTTCGTGGAAGCGGCAACGCTGCCCGAAAACATGTTCACCGTGTACGACAATCTTTTCACGCGCGGCATGCTGCGCGAAGGCGAAAGGGTGCTCGTTCATGGCGGCAGCAGCGGCATCGGCACGACCGCAATCATGCTGGCCAAGGCGTTCGGTGCAGCCTTCGTCGCGGCGACCGCAGGCAGCAAGGAGAAATGCGACGCTTGTCTAGGGCTGGGTGCGAATATCGCGATAAACTATAAGACGAGCGATTTCGTCGAAGCCATCCACACTGCGACGAACGGGCGCGGCGTTGACGTCGTCTTGGACATCGTGGGCGGTGATTATATTGCGCGCGACCTGGATGCGCTGGCAGCGGATGGACGCGTCGTGTGCATCGCCACACCGCGGGGGCGCACGGCGGAGATTAACCTCGGGGCGCTCATGCAAAAGCGAGCTGCCGTCATGGCATCGGCGCTGCGGGCGCGCAGCGTCGAGCAAAAACACGCTATCGCAGCGCGGCTGCTGCACGAGGTGTGGCCAAAACTGCCGGCGCGCAGCCCGATCCGGCCGGTCGTGGACTCGACGTTCCCGCTGGAGGATGCCGCCGCGGCACACCGGCGCCTGGAGGAATCTGCACATGTGGGTAAGATTGTCTTGGTCACATAGAAAGGGGTCTTGAGTTTTTCATGAAGACGTATACGCCCAAGAAATGGGATCTCTCGGGTTTGCAAGGCATCTCCGATGCCACGCTCGAGATGCACTTCGGCCTCTACGAAGGCTACGTCAAGAACACCAACACGCTGATCGAATTGACGACCGAAGCGCGCCAGAAGGGCGAAGCGGCCGGTTCGAATCCGAAATTCGCGGAGTTGGTGCGCCGCATGGGCTGGGAATTCAACGGCATGCGGCTGCACGAATACTATTTCGACAATCTCACGAAGAACGCCGGCGAACTGAAATCGGGGCGTTTATACGACTTGCTCGGATCGAGCTACGGCGACTTCGAGAGTTGGAAGAAAGATTTCTTTGCGGTGGGCGGGATGCGCGGCGTCGGCTGGGCGATCGCGTTCTTCGATCCCGCCTCGCAACAAATCAGCAATCACTGGATCGAACAGCATCACAACGGTAACCTTGCCGGCTTCATTCCCATCGTGGTGATGGACTGCTGGGAACACGCGTTCATCAAGGACTACAAACCGTCGGAGCGCGGCAAATACATCGAGGCGTTTTACGCGAATCTCAACTGGGCGGCGTGCGAAGCGCGTCTGCAGCACGCGGGAGAACTCGCGGCTCGGTAAAGACAACCGCTTCGATACGAGAGCCTCGGCCAATGCCGGGGCTCTTGTCATTTCGAAGTCTCCTCCGGAGCGGCCGGTGAAACGTACACCGATTTCGGGTGCGTGTAAAACACGAGGCCAGGTGCCGCGCCGGGACGTTTGCGCACGTACTTGCGATGCGTGTAATCGACGGTCACCTTCGGACTGTTCTTTGCCTTCGAATGCAGCGCGGCGAGCGAAGCGGCGGTCATAACGTCATCGTCGGGCGGCTGTTCGCGATCGTGCCGCTGCAGAATGACGTGTGCGCCGGGCTGATTCTGCACGTGAAACCAGAGATCGTCCGGACGCGCCACGCGAAACGTCAGTTCCGCGTTTTCGAGCGGCGTACGCCCCACGTAGATCCGCGAACCGCTCGGCGTCTCGAACTGCAGCGGTTTGCGTTTGCGGCTTACTGCACGTTTTGCCGCCGCTTGTGGTTTGCGTTCCAGCGACTCGATCGCTTCGGCGGCGTCGTCGAGTTCCGAGTCGCCGGCGCGTTCCAATTCCCAGCGCAGATGCGAGAGATCGTCGAGTGCCTCGGTCAGTTCGCCGCGCCGTCGTTCCAAGTGCGAGACTGCCGCAGCGGCCTTTTTATAGCGCGCGAAAAGGCCGGCGGCGCGTTCCTT
>DASSEZ010000045.1:0-7289 GCA_035694945.1 Vulcanimicrobiaceae bacterium | reverse complement strand
AACACGGCCATGATACAGTCGCCGATAAATTTGTCGACGTATCCGCCGTACTTGAAGATCACCTCGCACATCGCTTCGAAATACTCATTGAGCTGCTCGTAGACGGCTTCGGGCGTAAGTTTTTCGGACATCGCGGTAAAGCCGCGGATATCCGAATAAAATATCGTCACTTTTGCGCGTTTGCCCGCAAGCGCGTCGGCCGCACCGCCTTCATGCTTGAGCAGCTCGGCAACGATACCTGGGCTGACGTGCAGGCCGAATGCCGCCGTGACCGCGCGCTTTTGCGCCGCTTCGCCGATTGCACGGTACGCGATGACGCCGGCGGCGGTGAGCAGCATCGCAGCGCAAACGTGGATCAGATCGAG
The DNA here is from genome assembly GCA_035694945.1 of Vulcanimicrobiaceae bacterium. Taxonomy (GTDB): domain Bacteria; phylum Vulcanimicrobiota; class Vulcanimicrobiia; order Vulcanimicrobiales; family Vulcanimicrobiaceae; genus DATGJX01. The sequence continues at coordinate 6,924 of DASSEZ010000045.1, read as the reverse complement.
CCAGTAGAGGCGGTAAACGAACAGCGCGACCGCGACCTCGACGTACACGACAATGGCGACCGCGGCAAGCGGTGCACCGACGATGGGGCGCAGGCGCAGCAGCATTGCGACAAGCAGCAGCGGCAGCAGAACGAGCAGTGCGAGATTGAGCGCGTCGGGCGCCGGAGTAACGTACATGCCGCGCAGCAACTGATCGATGAGACGCGCGTGCACGAAGACGCCGGGAACGAGAGCGTCGGTTCCCAGCGCGGGTTTCATATCGCTCAGCGCTGCTGCGGTCGCACCGACGATGACGATACGGCCTTTCACGGTCGTACTCAGATCGGCGATCGGCTCGGTCATCGCGTACGCGAATGAAAGCTTTTGACCGACGTATCCAGCGCTCCAGTTCGTGTCGCCCAAGTGCGTGGGATCCGGTTGTCCGCGCACGCTCATCGGCACGAGCAGCGTCAGGCCGTTAAACGACGGTGCGGGCGAGAGGTCGAGAGTTTTTCCGCGGAACGCCTCGACGGCCGAAAGAGAAAGCGCCTTGGCGACGCCGCCGGGAACGGGCATCGGCGAGATGCTCAGCGGTTGACCGATGATAAATCCGCCCGGCGAATCGACTGATGTGTAGCCGATGCGCATGGTATCGCGCAGAACGGGCGGAGGAAGCTGCGTGCCTCCTATGCCGCCGGCGGTCGTGTCGACCGTATAACCAATCGCGGTCGGAATCGTACGCGCTCCCGCAGCAAAGGCGGTGTCCTGCGACGGATCGGCCGCCGGCGAGAGATACACGATGTCGAACGCGACGGCTTTCGCACCTGCAGCGGCCAGGCGTTTGAGGAGCTTGCCGTAAACGCTGCGCGGAAACGGAAACGGCGGCAAACCGGAGTGCGGGTCCAGCGTCGCTTCGTCGATTTGCAGCAGCGCGATGTTGTCGTCGGGGTCCTGATACGTCGGCGCCGCCTGTAGTCCAAAGGTCCCGGCGTTTTCCAGCGCGTCGGAGTGAATTTTCAGGTCCGCGATGCGGTTGCCGAACGTGAGCGATGCCGGCGGCGCAACGTAGAACAGCATGCTGAGCGCAATTGCGCACGCGGCGAGAGCGACGGGAATTCCAGCCTTGCGTATGAGGCGCAGCGCCATATCCAACCATTCTTTGGGCAGTATGGCCTCTCATCCTGAGTAGGGCTCGGCTGGTTGTCAAAGAAGAATCAAGACGGGAGCACGGATCACTGTAGGCGACGCTGTAGAGAGGATTACTTAATGCGCCGTTTTCTCGCTTCGTTCTTATGCGCAACGTTTATGACGCTGCTGATTCCGTCTGCTCCAAGCATCGCGGCCGCGGACAAGCAACTTCAGAGTTTAAAAGGCTCAGTGGCCTATTCGTCCAACGGCACGACGCGCCCACTCGGCCTGCATGCGAGCATTACGCTGAACGATCAAGATTGGGCGCTCACCGGAAATAATTCGATGGGCGGCATCATCCTGCCGGACAGTTCGCGCGTCATTCTCGGCTCGAACAGCAACGTACGCGTCGATACATTCTCGCAAGCAGCCGTCGCAAGCGCGAAATTCTACATTCGTTCCGGAAAGGTGCGGTTTAAAGTCGAACATCCGAGCGGCGCGCGCGCGAACTACACGTTCTCCACGCCCACGGCGCAGATCGCGGTGCGCGGAACGGAAGGCGACGTTTCCGTCGATCCGGCGACGAGCAATATTCAAATCAACGTCTACCAACTGAGTAATCCGTCGCTGCCCGTGCAAGTGACGCTGACCAATGGACAAGTGTTCACGCTCGCAGCCGGTCAGTCGTTGACGATTAGCGCTGCCGCTGGCGTCATTACGGGCACCGTTTCCGCAGTGAGCCAAACTGCGTTTCAGCCGTTCTCGGAATTCGGCGCACCGTCGAACGCGACGTCGTTCGGCATTACGTCCTCCGTGGGTGACGTAACCGCAGCAACGACGGTAACCGCCACGACCGCTGCCGCAGCGGGCACGCTGACGACCCTTGCCGGTGCGATCATCGGCACGTTCGTCGTGAACACGATCGTGCACACCGTGCAGAACATCACAAGCCACTCGAGCGCGCCGCCGCCGGCTCCGCCGGCGCCCAGCCCGTCGCCGAGCGTACCGATTGTCATCCATTAAGCGACCAAAGCCCTAGCTGTAAATCGCGCGAACGCGGGGACGATACTCTATAAAGGAGTCTCCGCGCCGATGCACGCTTTACAACAGCCCCTTGGCCAACCGAGCCCGCTCTCGATGGCGGTTCTCGGCGACAGCCTTGCATACGGGCTCGGTGCATCCACGACGGAATCGGGGCTTGCACACCTCTTGCATGCGCAGCTGCGGGCGAAACGGCCCGCCAGCACGCTGTTCTCCTTTGCGGTCCCCCATTCTACGATGGGGGACGTTTTACGTCATCAGGTGCCGCAGCTGCGAGGCATGTGTGCGGACGTCGTGCTCGTGATTGCGGGCGCGAACGATTTGCGGTACACGCGCGACGTGCTCGTCATCACGCGGCGTTTCCGCCACTTGCTGAACAGCATCCATGAAGCGGCGCCGCAAGCGCAACTCATCGCCGGCGGCATGCCGGACGTAACGCAAACCATCGCGGTGCCGCGGCTGCTCAAACCGCCGGTGCAGCGGTTGTGCGAGCGGCTCAACGAACGCATGCGCGCGATCGCGCTCGGACGTGGCGACGGTTTTCTCGATATGTTTGCGTTCACCAACGCGCCGCTGTGCGAAGGCGCGCAGTATTTATGCGACGACGGCTACCATCCGAACGATTTCGGCTATGCGGAGATCGCGCAGCGCGCATATCCTGCGGTGGAAGCCGCCGTCGAACGTTTGCTCAGCGCTTAGCGGTTTGCTGCGCGGGGAGTTCCTCGGTCGCTTGGTAGAGCGACCAGGGCTTGTCTTCATGATGGTTCGGTGGAAACGTCGCGCCGCGTTCGAACTTCTCGCGATGCCCGCAATCCGAACATTCGTAGAAACCGCCGACCGGCACGGTTTCGCCGCCTTTACCAAATATTTCAGCCATGGGCTCTTCGTACCCATCGCAGCGACGGGGGCGGACGGGAAGGCAAGCGAAGGCCCGTCGATGAGTATTCGAGCCTTAGCCGCCGCGCTGCTTTTCGCACTTTCGTCCAGCGTTTGCGCAGTCGCCGCAACCAGCGTTCCGACGTACGATCAGGCGCAAGCGCTGATGAACAAGAACGATTTCAAGGGCGCGATAGCGCTGCTCGATCGGCTTTTGCAGGCGGACCCGAAAAACGTCAAAGCGCTCGTACTTCGCGGTGACGCCAAAGACGACGCCGGCGATCCGACCGGCGCACTGGCGGATTATAACGCGGCCATCGCGCTGAATCCGGACTTTGCGTACGCATACGCGACGCGCTGCGACACGCAGAGCGAACTCGAACACTACGACGACGCGGTAACCGATTGTACGAAGGCGCTTACGCTTGATTCGAGCAACGAACTCGCGCTTCGCGCCCGATCGAAGGCGTATTATTTTCGCGGCGATTACCAATTGGCGCTCGCCGATGCACAGCAAGTCGTCTCGCTCGATCCGACCGATGCGCGCGCCCAGATGACGGCCTGTCGCGCGGAGTTCGGCGTCGAGCAGTACGATCGCGCACGCGACGCATGTTCGAAGACGATCACGTACGCTCCGGATGAGGAAAACGCGTATTTCTACCGTGGGCGAAGCGCGCTGCAGCAGAAGCAGTACGAACCGGCGATCGCGGATTTGCGCAAGGCGGTGACGATCGATTCCGAATTTACCGGCGCGCACTACTGGCTCAGTGAAGCCGAGTACGGTGCGACGAAATACGGTCAGGCGCTCAGCGAAATAGATGCGTACATGCTCGCGTATCCGCACGATCCCGATGCGCTCATGCTGCGCGCGCACATCAACGACAAGTTGGGCAAGGCAGATGCCGCCAAGTATGATGCGTCGGAGGCGTTACGGCAGTTCAAGATCGCGAACGACAACGACGGTATGAAAGCCGCCCAGGCGTTTATCGACGCTTTGAAGCCGTAGGCGTTATCCGGTAAATCGCGCCGGTTTGATCGTCGGCGACGAAAAGGCTGCCGGATGCACCGACCGCAACGCCGGTTGGCCGTCCGATGCGCGTCGTGCCGTCAGGCAATTGAAATCCGCTGATGAAATCGCTCCACTGTGCCGTCGGATCGCTCCAGTTCACCGCCGTGCGCGGCGCATCGCCGTTCATCGGGACGAACGCAACGTGTGGCGGCGAAAGATATTTTCCATCGCTGCCGGTATGCCAGGCGCCGTGCATGGCGACGAAAGCGCCGCCGCGGTAGGACGCCGGAAATGCGTACGCACCGCTTTGGTTCACCGGATAAAACGCTGCACCGACTGGCGTTTCATATGCGGGGAAAACGACGCGCGGAACGACCGTTGCGCTGCAGTCCGCTCCCTGCGTATACGCCTGCCGGTTCTCCTCGCAATCGGGCCAGCCGTAATCCGCCACGCCCGAATGGAGCGTCACCGCATCGAAAAACTCGTACGGATGCCCGTTCGGGAGGCTGTCTTGCCCGGCATCGCCCGCCCATACAGTTTGCGTCGCCGGATTCACCGTAAGCGCGATAGCGTTACGAATACGCACAGCTTTTGCCGTCATTGCACTGCCGTCGGGACGCATTTGCTGAATCGTGGCGCGCGTCGGGTCGCTCTCTTTGCAGGCATTGCACGACGAGCCGACGCTGGCATAGAGCACGCCGTTTGCGAATGCGACCGACGTCGTGTTGTGTCCGCCTCCGTTGGCCGCGCGCACGCTCGCAATTTTTGCAGGCGCGCTTCGCGCCTTCCGGTCGCCAACAGTGTACGGGATGCGATAGACACCGAACTGCGTGCCGACGTACAGCGTGCCGCTCGAACCGGAGAGCGCGAGCGCGACGCCCGCGGCCGGCGTGTCGGGAAGTTGCGCAAACACGCTCGGTGAGGCGGCTTGCCCTTCGGCGTTCGCAATCACGTACACGTTCGAGCCGCCCGTGCCGACGAAAAGGTCGCCGTTCGGCGCGGCGGCAAGTTCGCGCGCGCCGCCGACGTTACCGACGATCTCGATGCGAAAGCCCGCGGGAACGGACAACCCCGAGGCGGGTTTCGGTGAGGAACTCGAAGGCGCGCGCGAGGGAGCGGGCCGGGTGCTCGACGGCGACTGCGGCGATGAAGAAGCGCCTCCGCCGCACGCCGCGGCAAGCAGCGCGATTGCAGCCAAAACCGCTGAAAAACGCATGGTCTACACCAGGGCGACGTCCTCGAATCGTTTACGAAAGTCCGCCGCGGAAAGATTCGTGTGCGCCGCCAGGCGCGATAGATATGGTTCCCGGAAATCGCCCGGTTCAAGACGCGTCATGTAGTTGCGTGCGACGCGATAGGATTCGGTGGTGACGTCCACCATGCGAACGCGCACGCGCCCGGTGCTCGGGTCTTGCAATTCGGCGAGCTGCACCGGCACGACGCGTCCGCCGGAAAGGGCGATGAGCGCGCCGCTGCCGCCCTCGAGCAAATAGCGTACCGCACCGTAACCGAGCGTACGCGTGTACTCGACGTCGAATGGTACCGGTTTCGCGCACCGCAACTCGTAACCGATGTCTTTCGTGACAACGGTGGCCTCAACGCCAATTTCGCCCAGACGCCTGCGCACCGCGTCACGCAGCACGGCGCCAATCGGGATGTCGGCCAAACGGATATGACCGTACGCGTCGCGTGCCGCGCTTTCAAATGCCGCGAGTTGTTTTTCCGAAAGGCGTTCCGCGATGCCCTCGGCGACCACGGCGACGCCGTTACCGTGATTGGACGCTTTGCGTTTCACGATGGCGCCGGCGATCGTGTCGACGACGGCGTCCAAATCCAGTTCCTCGCCGGTAAATTCTTCCGGAATCACCGCAAGATCCGCGCCGGCCGCTTTGCACATGCCCAGCGCCAATGCGCCGGATTTGCGCCCCATGCTCACGACCAGGTACCAGCGCGCCGTGGTGCGCGCGTCCTCCATGAGCGATTCGATGATGCCCGTACCGACGGATCGCGCTGTTTCAAAACCGAACGTCGGCGCGTTGTCGGGCAGCGGCAGATCGTTGTCGATCGTTTTCGGAACTGTTGCAACGCCGATACGGCCTTGCGTCATCTGCGCGATGCGCGTCGCACCGTACGTCGTGTCGTCGCCGCCGATGGCGATGAGATACCGAACGCCCATGAGCGTGAGCGCCCGCACGCAATTGCCGAGCGTCGTTTCGTCTTTCGCCGGATTCGTGCGCGAGGTGCGCAAAATGGAACCGCCGGTCGTGTGAATGAGCGAAACGTCGTCGATGCCGAGTTCGACGATGTGCGAGGTGTCGTTCTGCGCGAGATGATAGTAGCCGTCGTAAATACCCACGACGCGCAGCCCGTTGTTGATCGCTTCGATGGTCGCCGACGCGATGACGCCGTTGATGCCCGGCGCGGGGCCGCCGCCTACGAGAATTGCGAGAGTATCGCCGCTGGTCATGCGGCCGGAGTACGCACCGCCAATCCGCGGGCCCTTTGGTGGGGGGTGCGGGGTCTCGGCCGAAGCACCTTCGAATGCAAACGTTCGAGGCGGTTTTGTTCGATTTGTTCGGCACGCTGGTCACCGACCGCGCGGAAGCGATCGACGGCGCGGCAGAGCTCCTGGGCGCGATGCCGGATGGCCGCTGGGCAATCGTCACGTCGTGCCCGCGGCGCTTGGCAGAAGCCATGATTCGCAACGCCGCGCTTCCGGTGCCTGCACTCATCGTTTCGTCGGACGACGTTGCACGAGGCAAGCCCGCGCCGGACTGCTACCGTTTGGCAGCGGAGCGCCTGTGCGTCGCGCCGGAGCGCTGTTTGGTGGTCGAGGACAGCCGCCAAGGCGTCGCGGCGGCCGTGGGCGCCGGTATGACGGTCGTCGCGAT
>DASSEZ010000044.1:0-2590 GCA_035694945.1 Vulcanimicrobiaceae bacterium | reverse complement strand
AATTCGATTCTCATCAAGGTGAATCAAATCGGCACGTTGACCGAAACGCTCGACGCGGTGGAGATGGCGCACAAAGCCGGATACAGCGCCGTTATCTCGCATCGCTCCGGTGAAACGGAAGACACGACGATCAGCGATATCGCGGTTGGTACGAGCGCCGGGCAAATCAAAACCGGATCGCTCTCGCGCAGCGATCGCATCGCGAAATACAACCGGCTAATGGCGATCGAGGAGCAGCTTGGTGACGCCGCCATCTATCCCGGCGCGCAAGCCTTTCGCAAGTAAGCATTCAGAAAGTCTTCATGGATGGGCGGGAAAACCGTCGTATCCCATTCATGGAGAGTAAACGATGAACACTGCAGCACTGCTTGCAGCCGGATTGTTGGGCGCGTCGCTCGCGGCGAGCACCATGCCCGTTCATGCGCAAAGTGCGAGCGCCAGAGCGCGCTTGATACTGCGCGCGCGTACGATGAGCCGGCCGGCAATAAATCCGCAATTCATTCAAGGGCGCATGACGCCGTTCACGATGCCACCTGCACAAATGCACGTGCTTCCCGAGGGCGGTACACTGCGCGCGATCGTCGGAACCGACGTCGTTACGGTGATCAATCGCGGCACTCTAATGCTGCGTACGCGAACCGGATTGACGGCGGGCCTTCGCATGCCCGCGACCGCCATTCGTGCAATGCGTCTGACGACCGGTACGCTGGTTCGTTTGCGCGCGCTCGCGCGGAACCGGTTCGAACTTCGCGTAACCGGCGGCCCGCTCGCACCGCGTTCGCAAACGGTTCGGCAGCGGCCAGTGCAGTAGGCCGAGCGCAGACTCTGAGCGAATGGGCCCCCGCCGGGGGCCCGTAGCTCAGCGGTAGAGCGGCCGGCTCATAACTGGTTGCGCGTAGGTTCGAATCCTACCGGGCCCACCAGCGTTTGACGCTCGGCGCGCCGTGGAATGACGCAAGCATGCAAGGAACCGTCATTCTCCGCGCGCTGGGCGTCTGTATTTGTGCGGCCGCGATATCGGGCTGCCATCCCAGTACGCGCAGCACCGCGGGACAAACGCCGCCGCCGAGTGCCACATCGGCCGCGCAAGCCAACTCCACGGCGCCGCCCGATCAGGCGATCACGGTGGGGCCGGGCGACAAATATTTTGCGAAAACCGACGGCAAGACGCACGGCGTGAGCTTCTCGATTTGGGCCAACGGACGGCCCGTGGGTGTGATCTCGTGGCCGAACAAAGGCTTGGACATTACGAAGGAGCTGCGCGGACACGCGAACGTAGTTGTCGTGCAATGGGATCGCACGCAGAAGAACGGTTCGGGCACGCTGACGATCGGCACCACCAAACACACGGTGATGACGACGCACGTGACGCCCTCTTCGCCGGCGAAGGGAAAACAATCGAAACAGTTCATCGCGCCGCAAGCACCGATAGGCAGATAGCGCAGACATACGAACGCGACGGGTTCGTGAAGATCAAAGGCGTGTTCACCGCAGAAGAACTCGCCTTTTATCGCGAGCACATCTCGTCCGAAGTGGTGCGCCGCAACACGAACAGTGCACCGCTGCACGACCGCGACACGTACGGCAAGGCATTCTTGCAGATCACGAACCTGTGGCGCACAAACGACGTTGCGCGGCGGTTCGTGTACGAAAAGTGCCTTGCGGACATTGCGGCGCAATTACTTGGCGTGCAGCGCGTGCGACTGTACCACGACCAGGCGCTCTACAAAGAGCCGGGCGGCGGTATCACGCCATGGCATGCCGATCAGTTCTACTGGCCGCTCGACAGCGAGAAGACCGTGACCGCGTGGGTGCCGCTACAGGAGACGCCGCTCGAAATGGGGCCGCTCGCGTTCGCGGCGGGTAGCCACCGCATGCAGTTCGGCCGGGACCTGGCGATCTCGGACGAGAGCGAGCGCAGCCTGCGCCGGGCGCTGGAGTCGGGGCGGTTCCGCGAAGTGAACGAGCCCTACGCGCTCGGCGAGGTCAGTTTCCACTCGGGCTGGACCTTCCATCATACCGGTGCCAACGCGTCGGACCGGGCGCGGGCGGTGATGACGGTCATCTACATGGCAGACGGAATCCGGCTCATCGAGCCAGCCAGAAAGCAGCATTATGCCGACTGGGAGGCGTTCATGCCGGGGGTGCAGCCGGGGGAAGTGGTTGACAGCCCACTTAATCCCGTGTTGAATTAGGCTTTGCGTGGCGCCATCGTCTATCGGTTAGGACATCGCCCTTTCAAGGCGGAAAGACGGGTTCGATTCCCGTTGGCGCTACCAAATCACGCCCGATTTTGTCGGGCGTTTTGTTTTATGCGAGTCGGGATGGTTGCCGTTTGGTCACGCCGCCGTCGGGCTGCGCAGCTGACGTATCGTCTAGTGCGGGATCCGGATGTGGTTATTATTCGTCGGCACGTGGTACGTCGCGCCAGGTCCGTTCGGCGTGCGGATCTGCACGATGTAGCCGGCGAGGTCGCCTGAGGGCAGCACGATCAGTTTCGTAACGATCGCGGGATACCACGTTATTTGCGCTGCGCCGGTCGTCGAAAACGGGTTGACCTGCACCTTGTCACCGACTTTAAAGCGCGGCG
>DASSEZ010000043.1:0-8348 GCA_035694945.1 Vulcanimicrobiaceae bacterium | reverse complement strand
ACGTTGAGATACACGTACAGATCGCCGGCCGGGCCGCCGCGAATGCCGGCCTCGCCGTTTCCGGCGATGCGAATGCGGCTGCCGTCGTCGACGCCCGCCGGCACTTTCACCGTGAGTTTGCGTTCGACTTCGCGGCGTCCGCGTCCCGAACACGTATGGCACGGCTGCTGAATGACTTGCCCTTCGCCGCCGCACTGCGTGCAGCTGGATTGCGTGACGAATTGGCCCAGCGGCGTTTGCCGCGCCATGCGCATGACGCCGGTGCCGCCGCAGCGGTCGCACGGAACGATCAGCGTGCCGGGTTCTGCGCCGGCGCCGCGGCAGGTTTCGCACTGCGCCAGATGATTGAATTGAATCTCACGCGTCACGCCGGCGAATGCTTCTTCCAGCGAAATCTCCAGATCGTAGCGCAGATCGGAGCCGCGTGCCGGTCCGCCGCGCCGCGCTTGCGTTTGCTGCGCGCCGAACGGCGAGCCGCGATCGCCGAAAAAGATGTCGAAGATATCGCCGAAGCCCGACGTACCGAAGCCGCCCTGTCCAAAGCCGCCGAAGTCGCCGAAACCGGCGCCCGCGCCGTTGCCGACGGTGCCGAAGCGATCGTACTGCGCGCGCTTTTGCGGGTCCGAGAGCACCTCGTACGCTTCGTTGATCTCTTTGAAGCGATGCTCGGCTTCCGCCTTGTTGTCCGCAACGTCGGGATGGTGCTTGCGCGCGAGCCCGCGATAGGCACGTTTTATGTCATCGGCGCTCGCGGTGCGGTTGACCCCGAGCACTTCGTAGAAGTCTTTGGTTGGCATGCTTTCCGTGGGTTACTTGATCTCGACGTCCGTCAGTCGCTGCGAGAGTGTTTCTGCCGTACCCGAAGCCAGCGCCACCAAGCGTGCGTACGGCATGCGGCGCGACCCCAGAATGGAGAGCATGCCGATTGCGTGCTGCCCGAAACGGTAGGGCACGGTTACGATGCTGAAGTCCGTCATTTCCTCCACGCCCAGTTCGTGCCCAATTTTCACCGCGGGCGCCTCACGATTCATGGAGTCGGCCACCAGGTCGTAGAGCGTCTTCTGTTCTTCCACGATGCGCAAGATGGAGCGCAGCTTGCGCAGGTCGTGAAATTCCGGCTGATCGAGCAAGTTTTGCGCGCCCGACGCACTGACGTTGGAGACGTCCTGCGAGGCGGCGCTGCGCAGCGCGGCCATGACCGCGTTTTTCACATCGTCGCTCAGGCCGAGTTCTTGCGTCGCCGCCGCTACCTCGTGCTCGCCGATGTCGCGCAGAGCGCGATTGCCCATGCGCGCGTTGAGCGCGTTGGAGAGCCGCGTGAGGTCGTCCGGCGATACGTCGCTGGAGAGTTCGAACACACTTTGCGCGGAGACGCCGATTGAAGTGACGACGATCGCGACGCCGGTTCGCGCGCCCAGCCAAATGAGTTGAATGTGCTTGAACGTCGTCGTGTCGTTTACCGGTTTGGTGACGAACGCGAGATTTTTCGAAAGACGTCCCAGCAACCGTGTGGTGCCCTCGATAATATCGTCGAGTTCGCGGCTCGCGTCGCGCAGTTCGTCGCGGATGCGTTTGCGATCGTCGGACGCGAGCTGTTCGGGGTGCATGAGCTGGTCGACGTACATGCGGTAGCCGGCGTCAGACGGGACGCGGCCCGCAGACGTGTGCGGCTGCACCAAATACCCGCCCGCCTCCAATTCCGCCATTTCATTGCGAACGGTCGCACTACTCACGCCGAGGCTGTATTTCTGGGTGAGCGCCTGTGAGGCCACAGGTTCGGCCGTGGCGATGTACTCGTACACCACCGTTGCCAGGATGTACGCCTTGCGCTTGTCCAGACCGCCCTTGGGGGCGTCGCCGCCGTCGGAGCCGCTGCTCATAGCCTTATCCTAGCAGTCTCGGCAGCGGAGTGCCAAGTCTTTAGTGTGCGACGCTTGGCCACTTGTACCGATGATCTACTCGCAGACCGTTTGCCGACTTGGAGGTCGGAAATACGGCGGGTGCCATCCGCTTCCGGGCGGCTGGGCGACGCTTTCCGCAACAGTTCGATCCCGCAGTGGTACGGCGGCTGCGGCCCAGCCGCACGTATCGCGTTACGTTGACGGCACCGCCGCTGCACCAGTAGCGTCGAGGGCTTTTTGCACCGCCGCGTCCAGTTCGCGCCACGATAATCCGCCGACCGACACGTACATAACGTTGCCGTCGGCGTCGAGCACGATGGTATCGGGCACTTCTGACAGCGAATACGCACGGTAGATTTTGCTTTGCTGGTCCATGGTTACGGGCAGCGCAATGCCGTGCTCGCGCAGATAGGCCTCGGCCACGCCGGGCTGCTCGTTCCAGTCGACGGTCACAATAGTGACACGGTCGCCATAGGTTTGCGCCAGCCGTGCGAAATATGGCAGTTCGTCCGTACACGGCGGGCACCACGACGCCCAGAAGTTGATGACGACCGGTTTTCCGCGCAAGTCGGAGAGGCGCTCGGTTCCTCGAAACGTGTGGACGCTGAAATCGGGGGGCGGCGCTCCATAGTGAACGGCGGCCAATCCGGTTGCCGAAGCGGTGGCGAGCACCAAGGCGGCGAGGAATTTCACGGCGACTTTTTCTACATTCCATTTATGAACACCGCCGAATCGATTGAGGCGCTCTCTCAGGAGAGCCGCCGGTTTGCTCCACCGCCGCAGTTTGCCGCCCGCGCCAACGCGCAGCCGGGCATTTATGAAGAGGCCGAGCGCGACTACCTGGAGTTCTGGGCGTCGTGGGCCCGCAAGCTGGAGTGGATGAAGCCGTTCACCAGCGTGCTCGAATGGAACGAACCGTTCGCGCGCTGGTTTTCCGATGGCGAACTCAACGTTTCGGCAAACTGCCTGGACCGCCACGTGCGTGCCGGCAAGGGCGAGAAGATTGCGTACTATTACGAAGGCGAGCCTGGCGACCGCTGGACGATAACGTACAAACAACTGCTCGACGACGTTTGCCGTTTTGCCAACGGGCTGCGCAAACTGGGGATCAAAAAAGGTGATCGCGTCGCGATCTACATGCCGATGATCCCCGAACTGCCGGTCGCAATGCTGGCGTGCGCGCGCATCGGCGCGCCGCACTCGGTGATTTTCGGCGGCTTCTCGCCTGATTCAATCATCGATCGCGTCAACGACGCGGAATGCGTCGCGCTCATCACCGCCGATCACGGCTGGCGCCGCGGTCACAAGATTGCGCTCAAGCGCAACTGCGACATTGCGATGGAGCATACGCCGTCGATCAAACACTGCATCGTCGCCAAGCGCACCGACGAGTCCGTGCTCATGCACGAAGGCCGCGACATCTGGTGGAACGATCTCGTGCAGGATCAGCCGGCTGAGTGCGAGCCCGAGCGCATGAACGCCGAAGATCTGCTGTACCTGCTCTACACAAGCGGCACCACGGCGAAACCCAAAGGCATCAAGCACACCACCGCCGGTTATTTGACGCACTGCACGATGACTCACAAACTCGTCTTCGATTTGAAAGAAGACGAGGACGTGTACTGGTGCGCCGCCGACATCGGCTGGGTCACAGGACACTCGTACATCGTGTACGGACCGCTTGCGAACGGCGCGACCAGCGTCATTTACGAAGGCACGCCGGACTATCCCGACAAGGACCGCTTGTGGGAGATTATCGAGCGCTATAAAGTCACGATTCTCTACACCGCGCCGACGGCGATCCGCACGTTCATGAAGTGGGGCGAACAGTATCCGCAAAAACACGATCTCTCGTCGCTGCGTTTGCTCGGCTCCGTCGGTGAACCGATCAATCCGGAAGCGTGGATGTGGTATCGCGAACACATCGGCGGCAATCGCTGTCCGGTCGTCGATACGTGGTGGCAAACCGAAACCGGCGGCATCATGATCTCGCCGCTTCCCGGCATCACGTCGACACCGCCGGGAAGCGCAACATTTCCGCTTCCCGGTATTCAAGCCGACATCGTGAACGATCAAGGCGAGTCCGTACCGCTCGGCGGCGGCGGATACGTGGTGCTCACGCGTCCGTGGCCGGGTATGCTGCGCGGCATTTGGGGCGACGACGAGCGCTACAAACAGACGTATTGGTCGAAATTCCAGCACAAGTACCTCGCGGGCGACGGTTGCCGGCGCGACACTGACGGCAACTTTTGGTTCATGGGCCGCATCGACGACGTCATGAACGTGAGCGGCCACCGCATTTCAACCACCGAGGTCGAAAGCGCGCTCGTCGATCACGCCAGCGTCGCGGAAGCGGCGGTGTGCGGCAAGCTCGACGACGTTACCGGCCAGGCGATCTACGCATTCGTTTCACTGCGCGGCGGAGAGATCGGCAGCAAGGAACTGGCGGACAACCTGCGCGAGCACGTTGCACAAAAACTCGGCAAGTTCACCAAACCCAAATACATCACGTTCACGCAAGAACTGCCGAAGACGCGCAGCGGTAAAATCATGCGGCGTTTATTGCGCGATGTTGCCGAAGGCCGTCAACTCGGCGACACGACGACGCTCGCCGATTCGAGTGTCGTCGAGGAAATCAAGGAACGCGCGAAGGTCGAAGTAACGAGCGAAGACTAATTCGCGCGTGTGTCACCCTGAGGTATCACTTCGATGCCTCAGGACAGGCTCCGGGCGGCCGAGGCACCGACGCCCCGGCCGCTTTTTTTCGCGCTTGCCGGCATCACTACGATAACGCGAGTGCCCTCGTCGCGGAGACGATAGCGGCCTGTTCTCCGGCGGCGGCGTAGTATTCGGTCATGTATTGAATCGAATCCAGGATGATCTGCTGCAGCGTCGCGGCATCGTCCGAGTTTGTGACCGATGCCCGCGCAAGGAAGTCCGCCCACCACGGAACCAGGGCGCTCATGTCCTCATAATACACTGCGCGCACCGCTGAACTAATCAGCGCGGGCGTGATCTTTTGACCGCCGATACGCAGGCGGGTCAAGGTGATCAGCAGTTCGTTGTCTTCAAGACGCGCCGGTTCGGCGACCGGCGGTGCTTGCGATGCGACCGGAACGGTCTGGAATGCGGGTGGGATGCGGCTCACAAACGTGACGCGATGCAGTACGCGCCACGAGCTCTTGCCCGCGCTGTTCACGATCATTTCGCGAACCTCCGCGGCTTGCGGTGAGTTGCTGAACTCCAACCAGTTCGAATCCACAATGGTATTGAAGTCGTTCGTATTCTGCTTGGACGGCGCCAGGTAATACGTGTTGAACCGATAGGTGTCCACTTTACCGGGAACCGGCGTCTCCGAATAGGTCTTGGTCGCGGCGTCGAACGTGCCGAGGAAGCCTTCCGGATCGATGTCGACGTCCATGTCGATCGCCGCGTCTTCATCCTTGTCTTTGTCGACCGTCACCGTCCAGCCCATGCCGCCCATGACTTCGAGTTCAAAGTGCAGTCCAACCGGCCCGATGTGGAACATCAATCCCGCTGCAGGTCCGAGTTTGAACGAGAAGTCGGAGTCTCCGCCAAAACTCTCTTGCCGTTTGGACGAGTAGCCTTCTTGTTCGCGATAGAGGCCCGCACCGGCCGCCCACACGTACTTGTTCATGATGCTTTTCGTGGGGACGCGGTTCGCCCAGTCGTAGAACGGGCTGCTGGTCACCGCGTCACTCAGATCGGAGCGGAACGAGAGCGCGCGTTGTGACGGATCGAATTGCTTGTACCACGCGTCGAGTTGTGCCGTCTCGCGATCGATCGTACGCGCGAGCGAATATGCCTCAACCGGACGGTAGTAACTGGGCTGGCCCATGCACACCGGATCCGCCTGGAAACCGACGCGTCCGTCCAAACTGCCGTTTTGCACGTATGAAGGATCGATGGGAAAGTAGATGAGATTCGTGTCGATCGGAATGTCTTTGTTCGGGACGACGCTCAGGCCGGCGAGTGCGCCCGTGGACGGAACGAAGAGTCCGTAGAGATCGGCAGTCGCCGATTTTACCACCGCAACTCCGCGGTTGCTCATCAACCAGCGGCGTTCGCCGGTGAGCGTGTTGCCTGGTTCTTCCCACGCGCCCGCGCTCTTGACGTGAATGGCGTGTTCGCGTTCCGACGTCGCGCCTACACCCGCGCCCTGTGACGATGCGTTCTTCCATTCGATGTTGGTGGAAACGCTGGCTTCCCACTCCGAGTGCACTTCCGAGGTGATAATGACCGGCATCGCGGGAGGAACACATTCCCATACTTTCGTTTCTCCCGACAGGCCAGCTTTGAGTTTGCCCTCGACACCGCGGCTATCCTTACGCGAAGAACTCAGCGACACGCTTTCGCCGGTCTTTTCGGTAACCGTGAGCGACGAAATTCCCTCGTATTCGAAATAGAAACCGATGGGATCCAGGTAATACGGTTTGGTTAGATTCTCGCTGGGAATAGGCGGCGCGCCTTCGACAAATCCGATCAGTTGCGGCTTGGTTTGAATTTGTCCGATGTACACGCGCAGCAAGTCGCCAACTTTATATCCCACGAGCAGTTGCGTGCTTCCGCTCTGGTCGACATATGCATATGCGCGTTTCATCACGGAAAATGCGTTGTCGTACGCGTCGACCTCGGTATCGGGGTACTCGAACACCGCGGGGCCTTCGAAAATTTCGGCGACGTACGGCGTATGCAGGCCGTCGATCGCGTTTTCCACGACCGGTGCTTCGTTGGATACCGGTGCGCTCGATGCCACCCATTCCGGCGTCGCATCGGGAACCTTTTCGGAAAAGACGAGATTGTTCGCATTGATCGTTTGGTCCGCAACGACACGCCCGGAACCGGCGTCGAATCGCCAGTAGCCGACAAGACCTGGTTCGTCGCCGACCAAGAAGCGGTTCATGTTGTCGCGGATCTGTTCCAGCGTGCGCCGAGTAGACCACACGCGAACTTCGTCGATGTCGCCCAGGAACGGATCGCGGTATACGGTGTTTTCGTCGATGTGACCGCCTGCGGCGATTTGATCGGGTCCCCAATCGCCGAAATGGCCGGGATTTGCCGGTTCCATCGGCGTGAGCAAACCGTCGACATAAAGTTGGAGCAGTGCCGCGTCGTGGAACACCGCCCACAGCTCGCTCGAGGATAGCGTCGCGTTGTTGTTCGCATTGCTGTCGCGCGCCACGTTGCCCTGTTGCTCGTGGAATAGGTACGACGAGACAAGTCCTTCGGTTTCAGGAGGCGACGCTTTGAATGCGTAGGCCGTTGCCACGCTCTTGGCGCCAAGCGGTTTACTCCAAATGCGAACGTCCGAGATGCCGCCGGAGTAGAACGCAGTACCGGTGTCACCGGCTCCCGATTGGGAACGCCCGAGATTCACGCTGATCGCGGATTGCGTTATCGTCAGGTGATCGAAAACGCCAATTGCGGTGATGCCGACGTTCTGTGCCGGCATCTTCACCGTCGTCGCTGGGCTAAGCGTATTGGCAACGATGGCCGTGTCACCGGATTTCGTCGCGCCGCGCCACGCCTCAAAAATCGTGGTGTCGGTCGCACGGATCGCGACTTCCTGGCCGGCCTTGTAATAACCGCTTCCGCTGCCGCCGATGACTTGCAGGAAGTAAAGTTGCTCAGACGATGTCGCGGGCGGAACCGCTTGCTCCGGGCCGGGAATTTCCGGAACGCCGTCTACGTACACTTGGCCTGCAAGTGAATACACATCGCGATTTGCAACCACGTCCCGCATCGTCACGATTCCCGCGGCGCCTACGATGTAGCGCGCCGCGCCCGCCGGCAGTTTCGAGCTCGCGGTGAACGTGCGCAGACGCAGTCGCTCCGGCGCTTCGGCACCGCTCGCCGTGCGCTGGCCGTCCAGACGCACCGTCAGATACGGACGGTTTTGCGTATCGAGCCCCAACTCGTAGCTGCGATTCGAATCGGTGTAGCCGTATTTGGAAACGATCGCGCTGCGGCTTGCGCTCGAAGGAGCATCAGGCCAAATCCACGCTTCGAGCGAGAGCCCGTCGCGAACGTTGAGCGACCCATCGCTCCCACAATCCGCATAGTTTGCCGCATCCAGCCTCAACCCGTATTTACTTTCATAGGAGCCCGAATAGTGATGCCAGTCCCCGCTGGCCGCAACGGCAAAACGGCTCTGCATGGCGAGATCGCGACAGCCGAAGTACGCGCGGTAGAATACGCCTGGATAGTTCCAGAACGTCGTCGCGCCTTGTGCCACTGTGTCGTAATACCCGAACGTCGCGGTTGCGGCGTTGGCAACGGTCATGTTGTTGCCCAAGCCGTCGTCCATGCCCCAGAGCAGTTGCAAACCCAGATCGTCCCGGGCGAGCACTTCCCATAGTCGCGCGGCAATTTCGGACTGCGTCAGCGCGCGATTCCACACCGCGAATGCATTCAATCGCATCTGCA
>DASSEZ010000042.1:0-26340 GCA_035694945.1 Vulcanimicrobiaceae bacterium | reverse complement strand
CGTTTTTCATCGCCAACCAGTACAGCAGTCAGGTGGAGATAGCGATCGGGCACCGTGCTATCGTCGCCTTGAGTTTCGCGATCAGTCTGATTGGCATCGCGTGGCTCGCGTTGCTCTCCGTCAACACGCCGTCGTGGCAAGTCTCGGCGGGTTTATTTGTCGCGGGCATCGGCTGGGGACTCATCTTCACGCCCGCCGCGTCGATGGGCATGGGCGCGGTCGCGACTGCCGACGAGGGTTTCGCATCCGGTGCGATTGCGCTGAGTCGATCGCTGTTCGGCGTGTTCGGTATCGCGGTGCTCGGGTCGCTGCTCGCGGCAGGCATTGCGCATGAAACCGGCGCGCGCGTCTATCATCAGAGCGCGACGACGGCGCTTTCGTTGCCCGCGGCATATGCGTTTTCAGACGGCATGCACGTGGCGATGCTCGTGTGCTTCGCACTGACGCTCGTATTTGGTTTAGCCGTTATCGCGATGACGCCCGGGAAGAGCGCACCCGTTACCGAACACGCCTCGGCATGACGAAACGATTGCTTGCGGTACTTCTGTTGCTCACCGGGTGCGAAGGCACGTGGGCGACGCCGAATCAAATTACACTGCACGGTGTGGGCAAGTCGAATGTAACGGGCCTTGCGTCGGCGAGTATTTCGAAGCAGCGCTTGCGCAGCGATGCGCCGGTGGGCAGTACTATCGACGCGCAGTTTCAGCGGCTGCGTGATCCGCGTCCATACGCACTCGCCGTGGAGCGCGGTTCGTGTGCTCACTTACGTGGGGCGATCACGAAATTCGATGTATATCCGTATCCGGATCCCGGTGAAGGGTTGGAAAGCAGCGGACATGTCGACGTCCCTATCCACGACCTCATGAAAAACGGCTACGCGCTCGCACTACTGAAGAAGCGCACGGGCGCAGTCGTTTCCTGTGGAGATTTGCAAACCGATCGGCCGATGTAGGCGCGAGGTCCACCGCTAGCGCGTGAGCGCTACGATTTCGGAGCGTACTGATGCAGTGATGTCGACGCTTCCCGGCGGCGCATCATGCGTATACACGTGTGACAGGCCGCGCGCGCCCGCGACCGCCTGCGCTTCTTTCATGACCTGCGAGACGATGTCCGTGTAGAGCTGCGAGCGGGCTTGATTGAGGGCTGCGAGTTGCGCCCACGTGCTGTTCGTAGCGGAATCGTCGGCTTTGCGAACGTTGGCAAACTGCTGCGCGAGATCGTCGCGTGCCGCAAGGAACGTTTGCGGGTTGGCGGGCTGTGCCGCGAGCAGCGCATCCAGGCCGCCGTTTACGCCGGTAATGCTGCCTGAGGGCTGCGCCGCCAGCCCCAGATCGAGCGGCATGTGCTGCGCGCGCTGTGCGGCGAGCACGCGCTCGCGCGCAGCGAGGTTGGCCTGCGTGCGCTGTTCGAGTGTGGCGCGCATGCGCGCGACATCCGCGTTCGCCCGCGCTTGGAGCGACGGCAGCATCGCATCGAGCGCCGCCTGGTCGCGCCGGTGCTGCCGCGCGACGATCGCATCGTCGTGGGCTTGCAGCGCGTGCATCTGCGCCTGCAGGCGCCCCCGCCGCTCGTCATTCAGTTGCAGCGTCTGCAGTTTCGCGCGTATGGTGAGGCGCTTGCCGGCATTGGCTTTCGCCAGATCCAGTTCGAGCGCGGATTCCTTTTCGTACAAATGCTGCTGCCGCGATGCATAGGCTTGCTGAACGCGCGCTTGCATGCTGCGCTGGTAGTTTGTCAGCGCCGTCTGCTGCTGACGCAGCAACTGCGCGCGGTAACGCTCCATCGCCTGCGAGGCCGCCGCCTGAACTTGCGAGGACTGCGCGTTGTACGTCTGCTGCATGTCGCTGCGAACGCGGCTTTCGCTGGGGGCCGACACGTTCGCGTTTTGCCGCAACTCAGTTACGTCCGGCGTCGGCAGCGCCGCGATGTCCCGCGCGCGCGAGGCACTGCTTGTGAGCGTTTGTGCGGTTGCACGCGAGGCGTTTTCGAACGCTTGCGTCTTGCGCGAGAACTCGGGTACGTGCAGCGTGGCGCGCAAGCCCGCGATCTGCCGGTCGTACTGCGCCAGCGTGCCGTACAGCGGATGCGCGTGCACGAGCGCGTTCACGTTCACCGACGCGGCGGGACCGGCGGCCTGCGCGGCACAGCCGGTGAGAATCGCGAGAAGAACGAGTGCAAAGGTGCGCATGTCAGTGGAACTTATGCTCGTAAAGAAGTGACAGGCCGTTCGTACCGCTTACCGCCGTCATCGTCGAGTGGCTGTTCAGCAGGTCGTTGAAGCGGAACGGGTTGTTGTTTGCCGAGAGGAACCCGGTGAGCGGCGGATCTTGCACGCTGTAGAGCATGAGCGCGAACGCGGTGGAATCGCTGTGATGCGCTTCTATGCTGAGCGTCGACTGCTTGGGTTCGCCCAAGTTCTGTGAGAACGACGCGGTGATGTGTTTGCCGAACGCTTTTACCGCGCTCACGCCGAAGCCGCTGGTGAAACTGTCGGATATCTGCAGATTCTCCAAGCCGAGCGCGCTGCCCAGGCCCACGTCGAGCGGTTCGAACACGTTGCGCGTGAAGAGATCGTTGAGTTGTCCGAGCGCGTAACCCTGTACCGCGCCGCCCAGTGTGAAGCCGCCCGTGCCGTTGCCCGGCGACGACGCGACGCCCGGAACGGCGCCGAAATTCTGCAGGCCCGAGAGCAGCGCAAGGATCTGCGTGCGGTCGTAGGACGGATCCGATTGCAGGTCGAGTTGCATCTGATTCGGCGCAAGACCGGTGACGCGCAGTTGAATGTAGGTAAGCGGATTGCTCACTTGCGTGGTCGCGACCGCGTTGATGTAGGGCCAGATGCCCTCGGTGGGATCGAATTTCACGTTCGCGCGTTGGATTTGGAAGCGGCGGAAGAAGTCGACGGTTCCGCCGGTCGAGGCGATTTGTCCGTCGAGCGCCGGTTTTGCGAGCGTGCCGGTTACTGTTACTTTGCCCCGCGCGCCGACGTCGACGTTCGGGCTTTGCACGCGCACGTCGCGCCCCACGTTCGCCGTGAGATCGAACGCAAGCGGCAGCGGTGGTGCCTTCGGCGTCTTGGGAGCGTGCGGATTCCAAAACGCCGTCAGCGGAATACGCGCGCTCGGGACCGTCACGTTTCCGGCAATCGTTGCGAGTTTCTGTCCCGCCGCGCGATAGGCGTGAATGTTCGCGTCGAATTTGCCGCGGAAGTATTTCGGGCTATTGACCTGCGCGTTGTTCGCGACGATGCGCGAGTCGAACGTTGCTGCGCGCACGTCGCGCAGCGTCGGCACGGACGCAGTGCCGTCCATGCTCAGCGTGCCGCCGCCCACGTTGCCGTGCACGCCGCGCAGCGCAATGTGCGTACCGCGGAACAGCAGCGTGCCGTTCAGGTCGCTCACCGGATTCTGGTCGATCGGCCCGACGAAGTAGCCGTTCTTGAGCGCCATGCTGCCGTCGAGCCGCGGCGCGCGCATCGTTCCCGCGACGCGAAGCGTGCCGTTCAGCGTGCCTTTCACCGTCGTCCCTTGCGGAAGCGCGGCGCCGAAGTCCGAGAGGTCGACGTTGTTCGCGGCGAGTTCCATCGAAATGGGCGCGTTCGCGGAGGAATGCACCGGTGCGTTGCCGCTTGCGGTAATCGTGCCTTTGGGCAGATCGATGGTGCCTTGGGTAAGTGCGACGCGTTGCTTTGTGACGGCGATGTTCGCCTGCACCTTGGGCACGGTGAGTTTCGCGTAGCGCAGTTGCGTAAGCGCGAGCGTGTCGTTCACGTGCGGGTCCTGCGCCGTGCCGTTGACGTGCAGCGTCGTATTCAGCACGCCCGCCAGTTCGTTCGGTTTGCCGCTGAACGTTTCGACCAACTTCCCGACGTCCGGGCTGGTCGCGCGCACCGCGACGGCAAGCGCGTCGCGTTTGTGCAAACCGAACGTCCCCGAACCAGTTGCGGTAAAGTACGGAATCTGCACGACTGCCTGCGTGATGCGTCCGCGTCCGTGCTGTGCGGTCGCGGCAACGGTCGCACGCTGGACATGGACGCGGCCGATGATACCGTCGCGCAAATTCGCGTCCAAGTTCACGGCGACGTCGGGATACGCGCCGCGAAGGACCGCGTTCGCGTCGATATATCCCGTCACCGGCGCGGTGTATCCAAGCAGCGGCAGCCAATTGTTCAAATCGAGGTCGCGCACGTTCGCGTTCAAGTTGAGCGTCTTGCTCGACGGCACGACCGTTCCCGCGATGTGCGCCTGCCCGTGCGCGCCGCCCACTGACGCCACAACCGACGTGCTGCGTCCGCTGGTCTGCCAATCCGCGACCGTGCGCCCGATATCGAAGCGGCGGTAGCGTACGCTCTGCAAGTTCACGTTGCCGCTGCTGGCCAGCGTAAACGGCGTCATGTCGACGCTCAGCGCCAAACGGCCCCTGCCTGCGAGCGTGTCGCCCGTGTCGAAGTAATCGTTGAAATCGGCGAGATCGGCGTGCGGCGCGTCGACGGATGCACGAACGTCACCCGGCGCGTACGCTGCGTCGAACGCAAGCGCCGTCGATCCGACCGTAACCGAACCGTTGTTTACGTGAATGTCGCGCGGGGTGCCCGCGATGGCCGCATGCATGTCGCGAAACGCGAGTCCGTGCACGTTGCCTTCGGGGACGTCAATCGTTCCGGCGACGGACGGTGTCGTGCCCGAGCCGCCGACGTGCACGTTGGCATCAACGCTGCCTTGGAATTGCGCGTACGAAAACAGTCCGCTCGCCGTTGCGTTCAGATCGTAACGCGGCCAGACCGTGCCGTCCGCGGCCACGAGCGCCGGACCCGCGTCGATCATCGCATTGCGCACACCGACGTTACCGCCCGCATACGTGAACGACGACGCGCCGCTAATGGGATAGTGCAGATACTGCGCGTCCGCAAGCAGCAGTGTGCCGTTCACGTCGGGAGCACGCAGCGAGCCGGTAGCGGTCGCGGCTGCGTCGGCATAACCGCCGGCAACGGGGAACTGCGATACGGCGAACGCCAATCGTCCGCCGTTGCCGATGCTTCCCTGCGCGACGGCCGTACCGCCCTTCGCCACGTTCGCATGCGCCGCGTACACGCGAATGTCATTGCCGCTCGTATTCGCGAGCGGTGCGAGCCCAATGGTGGCGCTCAGCCCTTCGATCGGAACGCCGCGAATGCTCGCATCGGTGAAACGCGCGTTTTGGACCTGCGCGACGGAACGGCCGCCGTTATACACGAGCGCGATTGGCGCGTCTACCACGCCGTGCGCCGGAATGTTTCCGGCTATCTGCGCAATCTGCGAGAGCGAGCCGCTGTACCGTCCCTCGAGGGCGACGCGGTTCGTTCCCGCAATCGTTCCAGCGGTGTGCACGCGCCCGAAATTGCCGCTCGCGTCAAGCGATGCGACGCGCACGTCTCCCGGGGAACCGCCGAAGCGCGCGCGTGCGCTTGCAATCGAAATCTTTCCGTAGCGCGCATCGGTGAGCGCAACGTTGCCGCGCAGTCCCAGTGCGTTGTGCCGGCGCGATGCGAATACGTCGCCGCTCATAGTTCCACTTACCGGCGGCAGCGCTTTCATCGCCAAGCCCGGCAATCCGGCAGACGTCGACGGACGGATCGTAAACTCGTTCGCGCGTACCAGCGCATCCATTGCGTCATGCGGATGATCGAGCGCAATCTTCGCATACAGCGTGTCGCCGTACGCAAGCGCCACGCTTCCCACCCCATTGCTCGCCACGCTGAACGCACTGGCCAGCGAGCCGCTTGGGCCGGTGCCGTTCAGCACGCCGTGCGTGTCGATGCGCTTGAGGGTATCCGCAGTTGCCAGTACCGCACCATCGAGCGTCATGCCGGGAAAGAGCGAGGATGCATACGGCACTTCATCGCTCGGTCCGTGCACCGTCGCGACCGCTTCGAGCGCGTTGTGTTCCTTAACCAGCGCCATTCGCCCGCGCGCGCCGAGCGTGAAGCCGCCGTACTGCAAGCCGAAGTTCACGATCGTTGCGGTATGGCCGTCGAACGCCAGCATACCGTTCGGATTGCGCAGCGGCATCGCGCGGTACTCGATCTGCGGGGAGTGCATCAGAATGAGCGCGAGCGGCGTTCGCACCGCGCCTTCGACCAGCATCGACATATCGATGGGGCCGCGCATCGGCAGGTGCGCCGCGGCGGTCGTCAATTTCTTCAGGCGCGCGACGTCGCCGTGCGCGTGCACCATCATGCGGAAGTGTGGGTGTGAGAGATCGTAGATGGCGCCGCTTACATGGATCGGCGCGCCCGCAATAGTCGCGTCAATGTGCGGCGTCGTCAGTGCGGCGCTGGTGACCTCGAGCGGACCGTGCACGTGTTCGATAGGGTCGCTCACGCCTTGCATGGTGACGCGCCCGTCGCGCAGATATGCCGTCGCAGCGATCTTGCCGTAATAGCGCGCGTCCACGTTATCCAAGTAGCCGGCGCGCAGCCGCAGATTCGCGTTGTTGAGCGCGTAGTTCACGAGCTGCGGCAGCGGAACGTGCGCCGCTGTCCAGCGTTGGTAATTCAAGCCGATGGCTTTGTCGATCGTGCCGTGTCCGTCGATGGGGTAGGCGGCGCCTTCGTCTTCATACGCCATCGTCGCGGTGTAGTGCGTGCGCGCGCCCGTGTTTACGTTCGCCGAAACGTTCACGCGGTCGATGAACAGCCGGCGCGCTTTGGGGTCCAGTCGCGTGTTGTCGATGACCGCGATCGATCCGCCGACGACCCGCATGGTGAAATTCATCGGTGCCGCGCTTTTCTTCGACGGGCCTGCCTTGCCCAAATGCGGCAGATTATAGGTGCCGTCGGGATTGTGAATCACCGTGACGCGCGGGTGGTAGATGCTCATCGCGCGCAGGCCGTACAGATGCTGACTGCCCGGCAGCAAGTCGTGCAAGTTGTACCGCACCTCGACGCGCGGAATGAACGCGAGTTGCTGGCCGCGCGCGCTCATGCGCACGTTCTCGACGATTGCTCGCCCGTTGTGCATCGTCAGGTGGCCTACGGAAACGCTCGTTCCGGTCGCGGCGCCGATACCTTTGGTGAGCGCGAACTGCGCGAGCGGCATGCGAAATGCATACGCGATCGCCGCAACGGCGATCAGGATCGCCAGACCGATGACCGCTCCCCTGCTGCGCCGTCGCTTCATGGGTTCGTTATGCCCATCGGCGAGCAGTATCGACGTGTATTATCTTTCGCGGATGAGGGTACAAGCGCCAGAGTGACAGGGCAAGCCTTCTGTGCTTGGCCCGATTCGCTGTTGAACGGCAGCGAAATGGGGCGGCGCATTCGCGAGTTCCATTGGGCCTCCACGCCGCTTGGGCCGATTGAGTCCTGGCCGCAGTGCCTGCGTGATCACGTCGGCATGCTGGTGGACAACACGTTCGCCATGTACATATTTTGGGGCCCGGGCGACGTCGCGATCTACAACGATGCGTACATTCAGATGGCGGGCGCCAAACATCCGCGCTTGCTCGGTATGCGGACCGGAGATGCCTGGCCCGAGGTGTGGCCGCAAGTCTTGCCGCTGCTCGAACAAGCGAAAAGCGGACGCGCGGTATCGCTGATCGATCTTGGACTTTTGCTCGAACGCAACGGCTTTCCGGAAGAGTGCTATTTCACGTTTTCGTATTCGCCGCTTCGTGACGAGCGCGGTGCGGTTGCCGGCGTGCTTGCAACAGTCAATGAAAGTACGCGCCTTGTGCTGATGAACCGCCGCCTCGAAACGCTTCGCGATCTCGCGTTCCGTTCGACTGCGGCGTTGACGGAAGCCGAAGCGCTCGCGCACATCCGTCAAGCGCTCGATGGCAACGCCGATTTGCCGTTCGCGCTCGTCTATCTCGCCGCCGAAGGTTCGCGCGTTGCGCGCGTTGCCTCGCGCATCGGACGCGCATCCTACGAGCCGCCGCCGTTCGACGTGGCGCTGCTGGACGATCCGAGCGTCGTGAACGGCATCATCGGACGCTTCACTGATCCCGCGCGCGTTGCAATCGTACCGATCGCGGCTCCGGACCGGCAGCGCAACATCGGTGCGCTGCTTGCGGGCGTTAGTCCGAACCTGCGGCTGGACGCCAACTACCGCGAGTTCGTCTCGATGGTGGCTGCGCAAATCGGGAACGCCATCGCCTCCGCGCGAGCGTTCGGAGAAGAACGCGCACGTCTGGAATCGATGCACGTCACGCGCACGCTCGAAAAAATCGGGCTTTTTGCTGAATCCGGCCAGCAGTTGTTTTGGATGACCAAACCGGACGGCTCGCTCGATTGGTACAATCAGGCGTGGTACGACTACACCGGTCAAACAGAGGAAGAAGCCAAAGGCTGGGGTTGGCGCGCCGTGCATCATCCCGACGATTTGCGCGAAGTGATGCGCCGCTGGCCGGAATCGTTGGAAAACCGTACCCCGTTCGAGATGACGTTTCGTTTGCGCGGTGCGGACGGCCGGTATCGTTGGTTCCTCACGCGGGCGGTTCCCGAATTCGACGACGACACGGGCGAGGTGCTTCGCTGGTACGGCACCAGTACGAACATCGACTCCGAGCGGCGCACCGCGCAGCAGTATGATTTTCTGGCGAACCTGAGCGATCGCTTGGTGCAAAATCCCGATCGCGGTGCGGCGCTGCACCTGCTTTCGCGCGGGTTGGTTCCCGAACTCGCGGATTGGACGCTGGTGAATCTCGTGGGCGCAAACGGCGCTTTGGCGGTAGCGGCTGCATACCATCGAGACGCGGACAGGACGGCGGCGCTCAAACCCTTTATCGGCAAGAGTTACGCACATCCCGACGGTACGAACGCTGCCGAAGAAGTAATGCGCACGCGCAAGCCGGTGCTGCTCGAATCGATTACGCCCGCCATCGCGCACGGCCGCGTTTCCGACGAATTCCGTCCGGTCGTGCAGTCGCTCGGCATGCGCTCGGCGATCGTCGTGCCGATCATGGCGAACCAAACGTTGTACGGCACGTTTCATGCCGTCGCGATCGAAGACGGCAAGGCGTACAGCGAGCGCGACGTACCGTTCTTCGAAGAGATCGGGCGGCGCATCGGGTTTGCGCTGCAAAACGCGGAGGCGTACGAGCGCGAACGCCGTATCGCACACGCGTTTCAATCCGCGGCGCTTCCGGCTGCGCTTCCCGACGTGCCCGGCATGCGGTTTTCGTCGCTCTACGAGCCGGCGAGTCACGAAGCAAACGTCGGCGGCGATTTCTACGATGCGTTCCGTCTGCTCGACGGGCGCGTCGTCGTCTCGATGGGCGACGTCGCCGGTTCGGGGCTCGGTGCCGCTGCAACAATGGCCGCGCTGCGGCAGAGCGTCCGCGCCGTCGCGAGCGTCAATCCCGATCCGGACATGCTCCTCAAAGCCGCGGACGGTGTGCTCAGTCAGTCAGGACGCGTGCCGTTTGCCAGTGCATTCGTCGCCGTCATCGATCCGCTCACGTTTTCGATTCAATACGCGAACGCCGGCCATCCGTTGCCGCTGCTGCGCGATGCCGGCGGCGGCGTATCGTCCCTCGACGGTAACGACTTGCTGCTGGGTCTGGGCAGCACCAGCCGTCAGGTCGGAAAAACGATCGCGCAGCCGGGTTCGACGCTCGTGCTGTACACCGACGGACTAACCGAGGTGCGTCGTAATCCGCTCGAAGGGGAGTCGCACGTGCGCGAGGCCGTTGCGGCGGGTATCGACGACGCGCGCGGCATTTGGAACGCCGTCATCGGACCGAACGTGGCCGCGCACGACGACGTGGCGGTCATGGTCGTGCATTTTGACGCGACGCTGCTCTCGCTCGCCGACGGCTCGCTGCAGCGCTGGCATTTTTCGTGTGAGGATGGAGAAACGGCGCGCAGCGTGCGTAATGCAGTCGTTGAAATATTGCGATCGCGCGGTCTGAACGGCGAAGAAGTGTTTTCCGCCGAAGTGATCTTCGCCGAACTGATTGGCAATGTGTTCCGCCACGCGGGCGACACGCTCGACGTCGTGCTCGACCTCACGCAAGACGCGCCGGTGCTGCACGTCATCGACTCCGGCGATGGCTTTTCGGTCAATCCGAAGCTGCCGTCCGACGCCTTCTCCGAACGCGGCCGCGGCCTGTTCATCGTCAATCAGTTCGCGCGAGAATTCACGGTGAATCCGCGCACGACCTCACGCGGAAGTCACGCCCGCGTCGTCTTGCACGGCCGTATCAACGCCCGATCTGCCTCACGCGCGCTGCTGGCGTAAGCGCTCTTGAATCGCGCGGCTGGGCACGCGCACCTTGTCGGCCAAACGCAACAGCCACAGCAAGCGAATCGTCCACCACGTCAGATCGATTTCGTACCACGCCATGCCGTGGCGCGCCGAATACGGAAACGCGTGATGATTGTTGTGCCAGCCTTCGCCAAATGAGAGCAGCGCAACCCACCACGAGTTCGTCGAGCGGTCCGCCGTCTTGTACGTGCGATAGCCGAACATGTGCGTCGCGCTGTTTACCAGCCACGTCGTGTGATACGCGAATACCAAGCGTCCGAAGATGCCCCAAATGACGAAGGGCCAGCCGCCGAGCGCAAAGAGCAGCGCGCCAAGCGCGATTTGCAGCGGCAGATGCAGATGGTGCAGCACCCGATAAAATGGTTCGTTCCACAAGTCCGGACAATATTTCCGGTACTCCTCGGGCGTGCGCGGAACGTTGGGGTTCGGCTTGAACAGCCATTCGATGTGCGCCCAGCTAAAACCCAAACGCGTGCTGTGCGGGTCGCCTTGCTTGTCGGAGTTGGCGTGGTGCACGCGATGCGTGGCGACCCAGGAAATCGCATCGCCTTGAAAGGCGAGCGTGCCGAGAATCGCGGTCACGTATTCGACCGGCTTACGCAGGCGCACACTTCGATGCGAGAGCGTGCGGTGATAGCACAGGGTGACGCCCCAGGCACCGGTGGCGTAGGCGATGATCGCCGCGACGATGACAGCCCACCACGAGAAGAAGATCGGCATGAAGACGCCGATTGCTCCCAGGTGGATCGCTAATAAGCCGATTCCATTCGGCCAGTTGGGTCGCGCAGTTCGCATGCTCGCAAAATTCCCGCGAGCTTCCTCAGCGAAACCTGCCGGCGGCGTTCGGATGCAATAACGCCCGGCACCGTTGCCGGTACCGGGCGTATTGCTGCTGCACCCAAGGAGAAGACTACTAGACGAAGCCGGCGCGAATCGCGTAGACGGCGACTTGCGTGCGCGCCGTCAGTCCCATCTTTGCCAGAATATGCGAGATATGGTTTTTCACCGTTTTGTCGCTGAGCGTGAGCCGCGAGCTGATTTCTTTGTTCGAAAGTCCCTCGGCGACCAAACGCACGACCTGCAGTTCGCGGTCGGAGAGCGCCGCGAGCGCATCGCGCTCGTTCTGCGCGGAGATGACGCGCAGATGGCGGTTTTGCTCTCGCACGGCCGGTTGCGGCGGGGCCATGCCTCGAACCGTTTCGAGCACTTCGTTCACCGTCAGGTCGCGCAGCGTTTCGAGCACGCATACGGCGCTCTCGGGCGAAACCTCGGTGATGTATTGGCGGGCCTGCGCCGTCGCGACGCTCTGGCCGTCTTCATCGACGACGACTACGTCTGGACGCAATTCCGAGATCGGTGCGGTTCCGATAGACGGCGCCTCGCCCAGAACCTCGATGCCTTCATCGAGCTCGAGCAGCTTGGCGAGCGTTCGGGTGATAATTGGATCCTTGCCGACGACCAAAACTCGGGCCGCGGCAGCTTCTTGCGGTAGGGACATTCCCTGGTCTCCCCTATTGAGAGCGGTTGACTAACGGCTCTATGCCTCGGGTGAGAAAGCCGATTCTCGTCCGGGCATGGGGGAAGAGTACCAGACCAGATTTTCGTGGGCCTTACGGCCCATTTCCAATCGCTTACAAACAGATTACAACGGCGAACGGCCTGCCGGATGTCTTGCCGGGGCAAGCGTCGTAAGTACACTATGCAATGGCTATCGCACCCGGCGGTCTCCACGAGATCCGGCGGGATTCGCTGCTGGATCGTTTGGAGCGCGTCCAGCCCCGGATTCTCGCGCTCATCGCGCCCGCCGGCTTTGGCAAATCCACCCTTGCCCGCCAGCTGATAGCCGGCCGGGCCGCCGTGGCCGTTTGCGATGCCGCCGGAATCCTGGACGATCTGGATTTGGCGCGCCGCTTGGTTCCCGCCCTGGCCGCCGAGATTCCCTCACGCACGCAAACGCTGACCCAGCGCGAACTCATGCTCGGCGACGGCGGTACGAGCGTGGCCGAACGCGTCAATCTCGCGCTCGAAGCCTGGAAGACGCCGGTCACGGCGACGACGTTCGTGTTCGAGAACGCCGAACACATCGCGCGCAACGCCTCGGCACGCGAGTTCTTCGCCCGCTTGCTCACGCAGCGCCCCGAAGGCCGCGCCATTGTGATCTGCTCGCGCGAGAGCCTGCGCGTTCACCTCACGCGCTTTGCGCCGCCGCACGAGATTCTCACGCTGCGTGCGGACGAACTGGCATTCAATCGCGCCGAGGTCGCCTCGCTGTTCCGCAGCAACGCCGACGATCCGGTGCTGCTTGGGCGTATCATGCAGCTCTCGCAAGGCTGGCCCATCGCCATCTTCCTCTTAAAGAGATTCGCGAATGAGGGCCGTATCGAGACGCTGCTCGAGTCGCTCGACGACGTCGCATTCGAAGAACTTCACGACTATTTGGCGGACCAGGTGCTCGCCTCGCTCGATCCGGCATTGGTTGAGGCGCTGTTCGTGTGCGCGTGCATTCCGAACGCGAAGATCGAAGATTTGCAGGCGGCGCTCACCGACCACGCCGACCACACTGCGGTTCGAGCGCTGGCGGATTTCGCGAAGGAGTCGCCGTTCCTCACGCGCACGGCGGATGGGATTTTTCACATGCATCCGCTGCTCGGTTCGCTGCTGCTCGAGCATCACGAGGAGCGGCGCAACGACGTGCTTGCGCGTACCGCGCAGACCCTGGCGGCCGACAAACAGTATCAGCGGGCGGCCGAACTGCACTTGGCGCGCGGCGACCAAGCGGCGGCGGCGCATGCGCTGGGCCAGCACGAAGTCATTCGCGATCATGCGCCGTCGATGCAGTATGCGCGCATTCTCTCCTCGCTCGACCGTGCGCTCGTGCAGCGCTATCCGCGCTTGTGGGCGGTTACCGCATTGCTGCGGATGTTCTGTATCGACACCGAGGAATTGCTCGACGAGGCAGAGTCGCTATGGCGCACGCTCTCGCCCGACGTGACGGCGCTCGAACGCTACTACATTCTGGTGTTCCGCATTCTGTTCATGAGTTACATCGGGCTGCTGGAAGAAGCGGAAGAGATGCTCGAACGATTCGCCGCGGAAAACGGCGTCGGCGAGGAACCGAAGAACTACTTCGAAGGCTATCTGTTTTATCTGCTGGGCATCATGCGCGCGCGCATCGGCGAGGTCGATCGTGCCGAGCGCGACCTGACGATTGCGCTGCCGCTGGTCGGCGGCATGGACATCATGGCATCCGGCACGCTGCTCGCGCTAGGCGCCGACATTGCGCGCGTTCGGGGCGAGCATACCGTCGCGCGTCAGTTCATCGATCGCGCGCTCGAAAGCGCACGCCGGTCCGGCCTCTACAATTTCGTCGCGTTCGATTTGGCGGAAGCGGCATTCGGATCGTGGCTCTTCGGCGACGATGCATCGTACGTGCGGTACAGCGCGGAACTGGAAGACGTGGTGCAGCGCAACGGCGTGCGCGGCTTTGCGTACTTTACGTCCGCGGCACGTGGGCGCGGCGAAGAACCGCACGACGCCGATTTGCTCAAGTGGGTCGCCTGCGGGCGGATGATTGCGGCGGCGTCGGCCCCGCAGAATGCGCAAGCCGTGAAGTATGCGCGTGCAGCGGTTACCGCCGCGCAGCAGTACCGCGCGCCGTTCATGGAGTGCTTGGCGCTCATCACGCTGGCCATTTTCGAAGACCTCAATTTCGACGAGCACATGGAGAAGGCGCTCGAGTGCGCAAGCCGGTGCTCTTCGCCCGCGCTGCTTTCGGCCGTCGAGGCAATCGCCCAGCGCCGCGCGGACTACGGCATGCTCAACGCGTTCATGACGCGCCTGCAGCGCGAACGTATCGAGCGTGTTCCGTTGCTCGAAATCGGCCTGACGGACGGAACGGTGCGCTGCGCCGGACGCAGCATCACGCTCTCCGAGCGTGAACAGGCGCTGCTCATCGCGCTGGCACTGCGTCGTGAAGTGGTTCCGCGATCGCGCCTGGCCGATTTACTGTGGCCCGAACTCGACGAATATGCCGCACGCAACTCACTGTCGGTGTGCCTGCACCGTTTGCGCCAGCATTTGGGCAACGATCAGGCGATCGTACGTACCAAAGACGGCTACGCGCTCCACGACGATGTCCGCGTCGACCTGTGGGAAATCGATCGTGCCGTATCCATTCTGCGGTCGCGTCCCGCGCTGGCCGATTCCGAACGCAAACTCTTGGAGTCGGTGTACGAAAAAGTGCGGCAGCGCCGTCCCGAACGCATGACGCAGTGGGAATGGTTCGAGCCCACCGAGCGCCGCATTTCCGAGCTGCGCCTGGAAGTGGCGCAGCGGCTTGCCAGCGATGCCCTTAGCCATGGCAATGCCCGACGCGCGTTGGAACTGGCGGAAGAAATGATCGGCTACGATCCGTGCGACGAAGCGGCACGCCAAATCGCGATCACGGCACATTTGGCCGTCGGCGATCGGGGTGCGGCCATGCGTCAATACCGCCAATATCGCGATACGTTGCTCGCCGAACTGCAGTGCGAACCGTCGGATTCCATCAAACGCCTCGTCGGCGCCAGCTAGTGTCATACTGTAGCGCGTAAGCGTCGGTCATACTGTAGCGCGTAAGCGCTTCTTTTCACGCTGAGGTATCGAAGCGCGGCCGAGGTAATCGAGGCCACCTGACCAACCCGCCCTTGACAGCGACCCATCCGCATGCGATATAGTAACGGTGGATATGTCGCAAGTGGACATATCGCAGATTGCGAGGCTTGGGAATGCTGAACCGCCGTCAGGACCCCTCGGGGCTGCTGCCTTTGCCGCAGAGCGCCTTCCATATATTACTGGCTCTGGCCGACGGCGAGCGGCACGGCTACAGCATTACTAAGGAAGTCACCGAGTCGACCGGCGGAAAGATTCGCCTCGGCTCCGGCACGTTGTACCGCCAGTTGCGGCAGATGTGCACCGACGGCTGGATTAGCGAAATCGAGCGCGACGACGAGGACGCGATGGGCCGGCGTTATTACAAACTCACGCCCTGGGGCCGCCGCATCGCCCAAGCGGAAGCGGCGCGCTTGGAAGAACTGGTTGCTCTGGCGCGTTCGCGCCGTTTGCTTCCCGTAGTCGCGTGAGTAAAGTCTTCAAACCCAAAGCCGTCGAAACGCGCAGCGCGATGGATGTGGTGCGCGAGCGCAAACACAGCATTCCGAAGGCGGCGTATGCGGTTGGCGGCGTGCTCGTACTGATTGCGCTCGCAATATGGGCGCTTTCGTCGCTCACGCATCAGCAGGCGGGTACGCTCGTCGACAAGTCGACGCTCGTTATGGACGTCGCGAAGCGCGGAACGCTGCTGCGCTCGGTCAGCGCGCAAGGCGCGTTCGCGCCCGAACGCGTGCGCGTTGCCTCCGCAACGCAATCAGGCGTCGTGAATCAGATCTACGTGAAGGCCGGCAGCGTCGTACAGCCGGGCACGCTTATCGCGCAAATGGAAAATCCCGCACTCGATGCGCAAGAGGCAAATGCGCTTTCGGCCTTGCATGTCGCGCAAGCCAATCTAGCGGATGCGCGGCAGCAAGCGCAGGCGGCCGTGATCGGCCAGCAGAGCAGTTTGTCGGATGCGCGCGCGCAATCGCAGACCGACGCGTTGCAAGCCAAGTCCTACGCCTCATTGCATAAACAAGGCTTGCTGCCCGCGCTGCAATACCAGCAGGCACAAATCCAGGCGAAGAAGAGCGCGGACGATCTTCGTAACCGCAGCGCGCAACTGGACGTCGCGCAGGCCGATGCGCAAGCAAAAATCGCCGCCGCGCAGGCGCAGGTCGATCAGGCGTCGGCGCAACTCGCCGCCACGCAAACGCAAGTAAATGCGTTGACGGTGCGCGCCGCAACCGCCGGAATCGTGCAAAGCGTGGACGTCGACCCGGGAACGAGCGTCGCACAAAACACCGAGATTGCGCGCATCGCCGACATGAAAGATCTGAAAGCAGTTCTGCAAGTCGCTGAAAGTGATGTGCATGCCGTCTCCACCGGCATGCCCGTGCGCATCGACACCGGGAACGGCACGATACTCGGTCACGTTGCGCGCATTGCGCCGGCGGCGCAAAATGGCACTGTCGGCGTTGACGTTACGTTCTCGCGTCCCTTACCGGAAGGCGCGCGCCCCGACGCCAACGTCGACGGTACCATCATTCTTTCGCGCATTCCGGACGCCGTATCGATTGCACGCCCCGCGGGCGCGGTCGACGGCAGTACGATCGATCTGTTTAAAGTCGTCGACAACGGCACGCGCGCGGTGCGAGTGCGCGTTCGCCTGGGGCAAGGCTCGAGCGATCGCATCCAAATCCTGTCCGGGCTCGCCCCCGGCGACACCGTCATCGTATCCGACATGTCCACTTACGCCGACCAGACCGCCCTGCGCCTGCACTAAGGAGACTCACATGCTCGTCGAACTGCAAGACCTCGGAAAATCGTACTTCACCGAAGACGTAGAAACGCGCGCGCTGCGCGGCATCACGCTGCAGATCGAGCGCGGCGAATACGTGGCGATCGAAGGGCCGTCCGGATGCGGCAAGTCCACCCTGCTCTCGATTCTGGGTTTGCTCGACACGCCGACGAGCGGAACGTATTTGCTCAACGGACGCCCGGTGCAGAAACTCAATTCCACCGAGCGCGCCGCGATCCGCAACCGCGAAATCGGCTTCATCTTCCAAAACTTCAACCTCATCGGCGACCTGTCGATCTACGAGAACGTCGAATTGCCGCTCGTCTACCGCGGCATGACACGCGGCGAGCGCCGTTCACGCGTTGAGGAAGTACTCGAACGCGTGCACATGTCGCACCGGGCGAAGCACTATCCAATGCAGCTCTCCGGCGGCGAACAGCAGCGGGTTGCCGTGGCGCGCGCGCTCGCGGGCGATCCGTCGATTCTGCTTGCCGACGAACCCACGGGTAACCTCGACACGCGCAACGGCGAAGCGGTAATGGAGCTGCTGGCCGAATTGCACGAGTATGGTTCGACCATCATCATGGTGACGCACGATCTCCGTTTTGCCAAACAAGCAAAACGCACCGTCGGCCTACTCGACGGACAGCTCGTCGACGAGCGCGTCGCCGCGAGCGCATTGTAACCGACGATTCGAAACACTTCTTTTAGTTAAAGAGCCGCTCGATCTCAGCGAGATCGAGATCGAGCGTTACGGATTCAGTATCGTCGAGCAGGCCTCCGGCCAAAGCACCCTTGCGCGCCTGTAATTCGATAATCCGCTCCTCAACCGTCCCCTCCGCGATGAGTTTGTAAACGAAGACGTGTCGCGTTTGACCGATTCGGTGCGCGCGGTCGGTGGCTTGCCGTTCGACGGCCGGATTCCACCAGGGATCGTAATGGATAACCGTATCGGCAGCAGTGAGATTCAGACCGGTACCGCCTGCCTTGAGGCTAATGAGAAAAAGCGGTACTTCGCCGGCCTGAAAACGCTCGACGGGTGCTTGCCGATTGCGCGTGTCGCCGCGCAGTTCGACGAAGGAAATACCCCGACGCACGAGTTCCGGTTTAATCAAGTCGAGCATCGATGTAAACTGCGAGAACAGCAGGATGCGCCGGCCGTCCTCAATCATACTTTCCAGCATCTCCAAGAGCGCAGTCAGTTTTTGTGACTCCGTTACTTTGGCGCTCGCGGTTGACTTGAGCAGGCGCGGATCGCAGCATATCTGCCGCAGTTTGAGCAGCGCATCGAGAAGAACGATGTGACTACGAGCAAGACCATTGCGCTCTATCGCCTTACGAACGCGCTCGTGCATCGCAAGCCGCACGCTTTCATAAAGGTCTCGTTGCGCACCGCTCAACTCGATACGTTGAACGATCTCCGTTTTTTCCGGAAGTTCTTTGGCGACTTGCTCTTTCGTACGGCGCAGCAAAAACGGCCGGATGCGGGCAGCCAAGGCGCGACGGCGATACGTGTCGCCCTGTTTCTCAATCGGACCTCGGAAGGTGCGGCCAAACTGCGTGCGGTCCCCGAGCAAACCGGGAACGGTACAAGCGTAGAGCGACCACAGCTCCTCGAGATGGTTTTCGATGGGGGTTCCCGTCAATGCCAAACGCTGGCGCGCGTTAAGCCGGCTAGCCGCTTGCGCCGCTTTGGCTTTCGGATTTTTTATTGCCTGCGCTTCGTCCAAAACGACGATGGACCAGGGCTGCTTTGCAAGCGATTCTGCGTCTCGCGGCAGAAGCGCGTACGTGGTGAGCACGATGTCTGCGCTGCTGATATCACGAAAGTGCCGCGAGCGGTCGGAACCCGTGAGCGACAGCACGCGTGCGTCGGGGAAGAAGCGTGCCGTTTCGCTTCGCCAGTTCGGTACGACGCTCGTGGGTGCTACCACGAGAACCGGATCGTCGTCCCGGTGTTTCGAGCGCTGCATCGTTACGTGAGCCAGCATTTGCACGGTCTTCCCAAGACCCATGTCGTCGGCGAGGACGCCGCCGAACCCATGGCGATAAAGAGCTTGCAGCCAGCACACGCCGTCCTCCTGATACGGGCGCAATTTCCCGCGAAACGCGCGCGGCAACCGCACGGCCTGGCTTTGCGAAGCAAGCAGATCTTCGATGAATGTGCGCAGCGACGGTGCGTCACCCATGTCCACGCGCACGTTTTTTAACGCGGACAGCGACGCGGCTCGCACCCGCGGTATGCGAAGCGTTTGACCCGGCACGGGGCCATGCTCCCCGAAGAGATCGCCAATCACCGCTAGCGCGTCGGCGACGCGCTGCTGGTCGAGCAAAACGAATTTCCCCTTCGAGGACTTTGCGACGAGCGGGCGTTCCCGGGCGGCAACCTTCGCAGGACTGCTTCCCAGACTCAATTTTTCGCGAGCAAGGGCGTTCAAGAGCAGCGGCAAGAGCGACACGCGCTCACCGTCGACGTCGATTCGGAGTTCGAGATCGAACCATTGCGTGGAAGAAGCCTCGCGCGCACGTGCGTCCCACTCGCCGCCTTCGTACATGCGGTATGGGAAAGATGGGTCGACTTCGATGTGCCAGCCGGCTGCCCTAAGCGTAGCGGCCTCGTCTGCCATAAACGCAAGCCACCGGTCGTCGATTTGACTCGGCGTCGCGGCATAGCGCAGTTGCGGCGAGAGTACGCATTGGGCACGTTCGACGCTCGTTGAGTACGGCCACGGAAGCGCACCGAAGCCGCGCGCTTGCAAATCAGAGAGCATGAGATTTTCGTATTCGTGCTGCCGAGGCCATATCGTGATACCGTTTTCGCTCTTCTTGCGGAACTCGCGTACCGTATCGCCCGGTGCCACCGTCTCATCGTCATACGTAAAGCGCAGCTCTGCCACCGCAATCGGCGGGCGCGCGTATATGCGCGTAACCTTGTCGGCGGCAAGCGTCCGCAACTGCAACATGGGAACCGGCTCGCGATTCACGTGATTCATCATCACGTCGGAATGGGGCAGCGGCAATCCGGCACTAACAAACGTTTTATGAAGGCGGGCGTGAAAAAGTTGCGCCTGCGCCGGAGAGAGCGACGGCGCCCGCGCGAGAAGCGCGCCGAGATCGCCGGATACGGGGAGATCGATCGTGCCCGCTCGAGCGCGGTCGGGCTCGACATACCAAACTGGATCGCAGGGAAAAAGCAGCGCCGCCGGTCGCTCGCGCAGCCGCAAGCGCTGGCGTCCGTCGGCATCCAAAACCCATGCGATCGACGATCCTGCGGCGTTCTCGCGGACGAGCGGAAGCTGCGTGACTTCGCGCCAATAAGCACGCTCCGAAGCGAGAAGCAGGTCGAGCAGCATCGCAAAGAGCTTCGGGGACAGACCCAAACCGGTAGTGCCGAACCCCGCTGCATTCGCTAATCGTCCGATCGTCCGGTCGAGCGGAACGATAGCCTTGTGCCCACTGGAGGAGAGATTGTACACATGGTACGGCACGGGCTTTGCCCACTCACCGTTCTTTCGTTTCCCTACGGTAAAAGCTCTGAGCAGCGGGCACGGAGCACCGTAGCGCTCCTCGATGTCGAGTGCATACCTTACATGCTCGCGCGGCGTTTCCGCGTTTGCCGGCGTTGTGCGGTTTCCGAAATCGGTGATCCATACGTCTACCGCGCCGTCGCCGGGTTCGTGCTGATGACCGTACGTTGCCCGTGCGATGACCGCAAGCGCCACTGCCGCAGCGTGCTTGCAGTTGTACGACACCGGACACGTGCATTGCCCATCCAGTCGCGGCGGACTATCCAGCACTCGCAACACGACGGAGTATGGTTCAGCGCCCGAACCTTGTACCAGAGCCGTGATAACGTTCTCGATTGACGCCGCACCAATGTGTATGACGCGATGCTCGGACACGTATGCGGCGCCACGCTGAATGACCCGCTCGTCAAACGATCGGTGAAGCACGGAGTGGTCGATGGCCATCTCTCGCAGTTGCTACGTGGGCGAGAGCCATTCTGCCTGCGCCGAGGAACGCTTGCCTGCGCCGAGAACCAGCAGGCAGCATGAATCACACCGAAAAGCAAACAGTTCTTGATGCGCTGGACACCGTGCTGAGCGCGTCTCCGAAACGTCAGAGCGCGTGGGAGAAGAGCGCGTCAGAAGCGCTAGCACTGGCGCGCACGTGGATCGACAACGCGGTTACAACCCGGGAAGCCGGCCTAAAGGGCGGCGCGAGCGTTTTCAGTAAGCATGGTGCGGAATTTTTCCGGACAATCGGCAAGCAAGGCGGCAACGCCACGAAGGAAAGGCACGGCGAAAAGCACTACGCCGCAATCGGCAAGGCCGGCGGTAATTCGGTCAAAGAGCGCCTTGGCCACAGCCACTACGAGGCCATCGGAAAAAAGGGCGGAAATCGCGTGCGCGAGCTGATTCAACTTGCAAAATCCATCGAGAACGACAAGACGTAAGAACAATCACCGCGCTAGGGAATAGCGCGCGTACGTCTTGAACAACCAGCGCGATGCTGCATCTGGTTTTTGCCGCGCTGCTCCATTACGACGTGCTCATTTCCGCAGGGCATGAAGGGCGCCCGGAAAGTTGCGCGCATTTTCCGAAGCATCACTGCAATCTCGGCACGGCCGGCGAGCGCGCGTGGACGCCCATCGTCGCCGACGAAGCAGCGCGCAAATTGCGCGACATGGGCTACACCGTTGCGCGCGAACCCGCGGATTTCGATGGCGAGTACGATGTAAAAGCGGCAATTTTCATCCACTTCGACGGTACGTCGCGTCCGTGCACGAGCGGCGCGTCAATCGGTTATCACGTCGATGCGTCTAAGCCCGCAGCGGATCTATGGCGCAGTATGTATGGCGCCGTAATTCCGTTCCATTTCCAGCCGGACAATTTCACGATGAATCTGCGCGACTATTACGGATTCCGCCAAGTGCACACCCAAGTCGCGGGTCTAGTGCTGGAACTTGGTGAACTCACGTGCCCCGCGCAGCGAGCGTGGCTGGCGCCGCGCTTGCAGCAAGACGGGGATCTGATTGCGCAATTCGTCGATCGAGTGATTCGCCGCTCCTCACGATGAGCGCGAGCCCGCGCGGTCACAGGCGCGCGGAGGCTTTACATAAAAGATCGCGTCATGCCTCGACTGTTGTTTTCCGTTCTCGGCGCGATGTTGTGCGTGCCCAGCATCGCCTATGCCGCAAATCCGACACCTGCGCCGGGCATCTTCGACCAACTGCGTTTTCGAAGCCTCGGTCCGCAGGTCTCCGGCGGGCGCTTGGGCGCGGTTGCCGGTACGGATGCGGATTCGTCGCTGTATTATGCAGGCGCGGCGGGCGGCGGCGTATGGAAAACCACGAACGCCGGACAATCGTGGCAACCGGTATTCGACAAGCAAGACGTGCAGTCGATCGGTGCGATTGCCATCGATCCGGCTAACGTCAATAGTGTGTGGGTCGGCACCGGGGAGGCTGCGCCGCGCAACGACGTCATGGTCGGCGACGGCGTGTATCACACCACGGACGGCGGCAAAACGTGGCAGCACGTGCTGTCCCTGCGAAATGCGCTCGTGTCGAAAATCGAAATCGATCCGCGCGATTCCAACACCGTGCTGGTCGGCGTCTCCGGCGATCCGTTCGCCGATTCGAGCGACCGCGGCATGTACCGCACGGCCGACGGCGGCAAATCGTGGAAGAAGACGCTGTACGTGGATGCGCGCACGGGTGTTTCCGACATGGATGCTTCGCGCAAAACGCCGGGCATCGTGTTCGCCGGCATGTGGCCGTATCGCCGCACCGGCTGGAGTTCCGACAGCGGCGGCACGCAAGGCGGTTTGTATAAATCGACGGATTTCGGCGCGACCTGGCAGCGTTTGAGCGGCAACGGACTGCCCACCGGTGCAACCGGTCGCATCGGCCTTGCGATCGCTCCGTCAAACGATAAACGCGTCTATGCGCTCATCGAATCGAAGCAGGGCTTGCTGTGGCGCAGTGACGACGGCGGCGCTACGTGGCAAATGGTCAGCAGCGACACGCTCATCGACGAGCGCCCGTTCTACTACACGCACGTCTTCGTCGATCCGACGAACGAAAATCACCTGTGGACGCTCTCTGTACACGTCGCCGTAAGCAACGACGGCGGAAAGACGTGGAAGATCGGCGCACGCGGCGTGCACGGCGACAATCACGCGATGTGGATCTCGGCCGACGCCAAACGCATCATCGAAGGCAACGACGGCGGCCCGTCATTTTCGTTCGATGACGGTGCGACGTGGCAAATGCCGCACAACTTGCCTATCGCGCAGCTCTATCACGTCGGCTACGATCGCGACCGTCCGTATCACGTGTGCGCGCCGCTGCAGGACAACGGTGTGTGGTGCGCGCCGAACAACGCGCTGAGCGGCGGTTACATCAGTTCGAGCGACTGGCACAGCATGGGCGGTGGCGACGGCACGTGGGTCGTGCCCGACCCGTCGGATTCGCGCTACGTGTGGCTCTCCAGCGGCGGCGGCAACTTCGCGGGCGACATGGAAATCATCGATCTGCGTACCGACGAATCGCGCGTCGTCTCGCCGTACCTGCGCGATCAGAATGCCGTCGATCCGAAGGATTTGAAGTACCGCTTCAACTGGGAAACGCCCATCGCGTTCGACCCGTTCAATCCGCACATTGCGTACACCGCCGGCAATGTCGTGTTTTCGACCGTCGATCGCGGCTACCGGTGGAAGCAAATCAGCCCCGATCTCACGCGCAACAACCGCGCGCACCAAGTGTCGACGGGCGGCATCACGCTCGACGTCACCGGCGCGGAAACCTCGGATACGATTCTTTACATCGCGCCATCGCCGGTGCGCAAAGGCGAACTGTGGGCCGGCACCGATGATGGTCTGGTGCAACTGACGCTCGACGGCGGTAAGCATTGGCGCAACGTCACGCCGCCCGCCGTTCTTCACGCGACCGGCGCGGCTGCGCTCGGCCGCTTCGCGTCGCTCTCGGCATCGAAACACGACGCCGGCACGCTGTACGCTGCATACGATCTGCACATGGTTGGCGACCGCACGCCGCACGTGTTCGCGACGCACGACTTCGGCGCGCATTGGAGCGATATCGCCTCGGGACTGCCGCGCGGTCAAGAAGTACGCAGCGTTCGCCAGGACCCGAAGAACCCGCGCATCGTGTATGCGGGTCTGGAGCGCAGTTTGTGGGCATCGTTCGACGGCGGCGGCCATTGGCGCAACATCAGCAGCAATCTGCCCGCCACCTCCGTACGCGACATTCGCGTTCAGCCGGATATGAACGACCTGCTCGTCGCCACGCACGGGCGCGGCCTCTACATTCTCGACGACGTCACGCCGCTGCAGCACTATCCGGTCGCGAAAGCTGCGATCTTTTCCGTGCGGCCTGCGGTTCAATGGAATACGCATAGCTATTACGCCACGCACGTGGACGGCGAAGGCCCGACGTACGGCGCGATTTTCACGTACTATCTGCCGCAGGCGCAAAAGAACGTGAGCGCGGAAATTCTCGATGCGCACGGGCACGTCGTGCGCCGCTTCGGCGCCAAAGACGCCGGCGGCGGCCAAGCCGGATTTAACCGTTTTACGTGGGACACCACCGGCGAAGTTCCGGTATCGTGGACGTTCGCGCCGAAATGGAACCAGGGGTTTGATTCGGGCGCGCCCGTCGTCCCAGGCACGTATACCGCCATCGTGCACGCGGGCAGCACTACGTTGCGCACGCAGTTTGCCGTGCGGCAAGACCCGCGCACGCACTACACGCTCGCACAACTGCAGCGCACGCACGATGCGGTGCAACTTGCGCTGAACGATTTCTCGCGCGTGAACGAGGCGCTCAACCGCCTTTCGACCGTGATTAGTGAGGCGCCGTCGCGCATTGCCGCGCTCAACAAGAACAAGCAAGGCGCGCTGGCGCTGCGCGTGGCCGA
Source organism: Vulcanimicrobiaceae bacterium (assembly GCA_035694945.1). Lineage (GTDB taxonomy): Bacteria > Vulcanimicrobiota > Vulcanimicrobiia > Vulcanimicrobiales > Vulcanimicrobiaceae > DATGJX01. Next base: position 1,723 of record DASSEZ010000042.1, on the reverse strand, counting down.
TGCCGCGAGCAAAGCGAAACTGCTGCTGCTTTCGATTACGCAAAATGCGCAAAACGATCAGGACGACGATTTTCTGACCGACATATTGCGCGAGCGCTGGCAAACGCAAATCGAGACATTCAACTCGCTTACGCCTCCGACGCAAGCGCAGTTGCAAGAGAATGCGGCGTTGCACGCGCTCACCAACGAGCGCTTGCGCGCGGTACGGGCTTTTGAGTCCGGAATATTGCGCAGCGTCAACGCTGCGCTTGCCGCTCAAAAGCTCGAACCGCTAAGTAAAGCGACGCAGAAGCCGCCCGCGTAGGCAGGCACTTCCTCGGTGCCGGCGGGTAACATGGAGCTATGAAGTTACTCCACGTTTTGGCTGCCGTCGCGCTTGCGTTCCTCGCCGTGCCGGCTGCAGCCGCCTCGCTTAGCGATCACGACGCGAATTATCTGAAAACCGCGATCCAAATTCAGAACGGACGTTACGCCATCGCTTCATACGAAGCGCAACACGGCAGCGGCGCCGCCAAGAAGTTCGCAGCCTCGCTTGCATCGCAAGCCGCGCATGATTCGCGCATGCTCGAAAAGCTTGCCGCGCACTACGGCGTCACCCCGGAAAAAGGTCTGCTCATCCAAGATAAGTATCACTATTCGAAACTGGTCGGCATGAGCGGCTCATCGCTCAACAAGCGCTTCGCACGCGAACTGCGCATCAGCGATCAAATCAATCAGTATACCTACAAGCAAGAGATGAAAGACGGTGCGAACGGCACCCTCAAGACGCATGCAAAGCATCGCTACGCCGCGGTGCAGCACGAACTGACTGCGCTGCAAAAAATGTAGAGCGCGCCGGCCGTCAGGTGACGGCCAGGCCCAAGCGCTCGAGCCGCACCCGAACGCCGTTCGGGGTGCGCGCGAACGTCAACGCGAGATCGTCGATGGAGTTGCCGCTGCCAAATAGCCGGCGCAGCTCCTCGTCGTCTTGCGTGCTCCACGGCTTGCCCGCGTTGGGATACTTCTCGCGAAGCGCCGCGTACGGGCCGGGCCGTTTCTCGGGCAGTTTGGCGAGTTCCGCGAGCGCGGCTTCGAGCCGGTCGCAGATCGATTCCATTTTTGCAATAGTCGCGTCGAGAGTCATCGTCACACCCTTTCTTTACGATTGACGTGACGGAATGATAGGCCGGCCGCCTGCCATACGTGTGGCATTCTGCCGCACCGTGACAACGAGGTGAGCGCCGGCTTGCCGATAATACGGAAGAAGCCGATGGTCGAGATTTTTTACCGCTACCGCGTCCACTCCACGCAAGTCCGCGCCTTCGAGCACGCCTACGGGCCCACGGGTCCATGGGCGAAATTGTTCGCGCGTCACCCTGGCTATAAGCGCACGCGCCTGTTCCGCCACAGGGACGAGCCCGGCATCTACGTCACCGTGGACGTCTGGGAGACCAAGGCCGACTGGGACGCGTTCCGCCGCCTCTACAGCGAGGATTACCGGCGCCTGGACAAGCAGCTCGGCCTGCTCAAACTCGAAGAGCATCTGCTCGGTTTTTACGAAGGCAGCGAGGAGTACCGCGTGCCGATCGACACGCACGCATAGTCCTGTATTCGCCCGATCGAATGTAAAGAAACGCTCGGCCGCCCTCCAGTAAAAGGAGCTTCCTTCGGATGGGCATAACGGCACACTACGTATGATCCGTCCGGTCGCCGCCGACGGAAGAATCGAGACGGGTGGCGCGTT
>DASSEZ010000041.1:0-48086 GCA_035694945.1 Vulcanimicrobiaceae bacterium | reverse complement strand
TTCGCATCTGCAACGGCTGCGGCACGTCGTTAGCGCCGACGACCAGGCCCGAATGCGCCGTTTTGGTCGATGGTGGATTGTCAATGTACTGTGAGGCTACGCCATCGACGTATACGGTCGCGCGTGTGCTGCCGCGGCTAACCGTCACGCATTGCCAAACCTTGTCGCGCAATTTCACGGGATCGCCGGCTACAGGCGTCGAGGTCGCGGTGCTGCCGTTCGTTCCTATGATGACGAGCGAGAGGGTTCCGTCCCTCTCCGCGGAGAGTTTCACCGATGCCGACGGCGTCGCGGAAAGCTTTTCGAACAGCTTGTTTTGGCTGGTCGGCGTGCTCAGATCGGGTCTGATGTAGAACTGTACCGTGAAGTCTTCTTCCGGAAAGAGGCGCAACTGCGCGCTCGTGTCGGGCACTGCGTCGTCGTTCGCGCTCACAATGGTATTTCGTAAGAACTGCAGCGTCGAGGTCATCGCCAGTCCGAGCATGTACCGGTCGACGCTGTCTGCTTTGGAAACGACGTTCTGCAAGATGCGCGGGTAGTATGGCTCCAAGCCCGGGGGCGACTCGAGAATCATCGCCCACGCTTCAACCGTCAGATCGTTCGCCGGCGCAAGCGCTTTCGCGTCTTGTGTAGTTGCGTCGCCTTTGAGCAGACCGTCCGTGTGAATTCTAACGGCGGAACGCGGCGGCTCGTTCAGCCAACCCCCGTCTTTGCCCGGCTTGAGCATCGTCGCGGTTACGCTTCCCGCTGTTCCCAAATCGATGAGCGCCGGATACCCGTTGCTGGGTTCGATAGGATTGGTGGCGGCAACGATCTGCGAGCCGTTCGCCAGTTCAACGGTCGTTACGTTCGTCGAGGCGCCCTGCAACACGGCCGTTTGGCAATCGAACGCCGGAAGTTCTTCGGTGATGCCGTCGTTGACCGCATTGAACGTGGAGAGGAATGAGATCACGTTCGCGGGCGCCGCGGCCGTACCGTTCACGAGCGTCGTGTGCCCGGGATTCATGATGCGAATGAGTTCGAGCACTTTCTTCTGATCCGGATCCGTTCCGGCATATACCGCGGCCACGAATTTCGTTCCATCGCGCGGAACGTTGCGCCACGTCGCCTGCGGGCCGGCGTCTGCTTCCGGGTTGAGTTCCGCGATAAAATCGCAAAGCGTCGTATCACCGCTCGAAGCCGACGTTATCGTAAAGCGCGCAGATGTTATGGCGGTTCCCGCGATGAACGCGGATAGCGGCGTGGGAAGCGCCGGAATTGCGTACGCGATCGTGCCGTCGGGATTTGCGCTCGAGCTGTAGTCGAAATTCGGGTTACCGCCTCGCAGCGTCAGCGAGAACGCTGCCGGATCCGCCGGGACGCCTCGCAGCGTTCGCGTGAGCGTTTCCTCCGGATGCGCTGCATCCGAGGCAATATCGATGGTAAGATCGCCTTTTCCGGCGGACGGGGCGGTAAGCGCGATGCGTTTGAGTTTGAACGGCCCGCTGCGCGCGCTCAAAAACCAGAGCAAATCCGCGGTGTCCGGGTTGCCGGCTTGCAGAATGGCAATCGGCACTGTGCCGCTATAGTCGTAGAACGCCTTCGTCAAATCGTTCAGGCGGTGATCCATCGGCTGCGAAATTGAGTCGCCGTTCAGCGCGCTGATCATCGTTGCAACGCGGCGCGGCAGGCCCTTCCACTGTTCGGTCGTACCTCGGCCGTCATCGAGCGCCAGATCGCACAGATAGGCGTTCGCGGACGGAGTAACCGTGAATGTCGCGTGATTGAGCACCGATCCGCTTTGACGCGCCACGGGAACGAACACGCCGGTCTGCTTGTCTTTGGGTTCCGATGCACCGGCAACCCACGGAAACGAATAATACGCACGATCGATGGTCGTATCAAACTGCGCGCCGAAAAACCGATTAGTGCCGTTCCCTTGGAAGTACAAGTGCACCAAACCATCGGCGCTCTCGAGCAGCGCAACACGCGAGCCCGCTGCCAAGTTCACGAAATTGGGATGATCGGGTTCAGGCAGCAGAATGCCGACAACCGACGTGAGGCCGTGCTCGTCGAAGTAGATCGCCGCGCCTTGCTCGGGAAGCACCGGGGAAGTGGTGCTTTCCCACCGCGGGCCGGATAAGTGCCCTTCGCGCTTGTACTGCGAGAGATCGTACGCAATCTTTCCACCACCGTCGTCCAAGCGCCAATATCCCAGCAGTTCCGGCATCTTTGCCGCTTCGTCGGCCGGAATCTCGCGATACAGATATTTGGCGATTTCTTCGGCAGTCAGCGCTTTGTTCCAAATTCGCACTTCGTCGAGCAGACCGGTGTACTCGTGCTCGGTATCGGCGGCAGCCGTAACCTGCTCGCCGCGCACCTGCGAGGTTTGCCACTGCGCCCGCGCGCCGATGGACGCCACCGGCGTGTTGCACGGAGTCAAGCCGGGGACGAGCGGTGACTCGAGTTCCATTTGAACGCCGTTCACGAAAATGCGCGCGCCTGCGGCGTCGTTTTCGACGGCAATATGATTCCACGCGTTGAGTGAAAGAACGTTACCCTTGGTGACGTTGCTGATGAGATTGGTGCCGTCGCCAAAACTTACGCCCACGCGCAATTTGTCTACGATAAACATTGACGGCGCTTGCTGCGCCGCAGGATCGGCAATTCTTCCGCCGATGACAAATTGCGAATCCAGCGTGGTCGACGACGGATTCACCCATGCTTCCATGGTGAACGTCTGCGGCAGATACAGCGGGCCGGAGGTAGGGCTGTCGATGATCTGCACGGCGGAGGCGCCGTCGAATTCCAGCATCGACCCCGCGGGCTGCACTTTGCCGGCCTCCCACGGTACGATGCGATCGTCCGCGGGCGGCTCGAGGCCCGCAAGCGTTCCTTCGAGTGAAACACCGAAATCGATGGTGACCAGCCGCGTAGCTTGCGTCGTATCGATGACCTGCACGGCGAGCAAAACGCGCGTTGCACGTTTCATGCTAATCACGCCGCTCGAATCGGTGAAAACGGGTTCCTGCCGTGAGTAATTCGTCGCCGTGAGCGGGCCGCCGGCCTTGAGCAGCTCGCCGTTGTGGCGCAGTTCTATCTCGGCATCGGGCAGCACGACCGACGTTTCCTCGTCGATTTGTTCCGAAGCGATTGCAAACCACCCGTCCGGCGTACGCTCAAACGAATACGCCGCGATGCGGCCCGATTCCAAATTTGGAACGAAGAGTTGCCAGCGAAACGTGCCTTCTTCTTGGGTTGGCTGTAAGCTTGCCCAAAAACTCGCCTGCTCCAGATTGATTCCATTTGTGCCGAGCGGCAATTCGTACACCGGATCTACGAACGGCGCACCGTTCATGTCGAACGCGCTCGGCGTGTCCGTTTGGTTCGCGGGAACATCCGCCTTGCCGCTGCGCCGGTAGCGCACTTCCCACGTCGGGCGCAATTCCCAATTTGGATCGCCCTGCGGATTCGACGGCGGCACTTGTACCAGGCCGTAGCGGTTGACGTAGATGGAGTTTTGCTCCGAGCGGAACAAATAGATGAATTGCTGGTCCGATACTGCCTGCAGCAAGCCGCGCGAATTCACGCTGCGCGTTTGCCGCGCAACGCTCATCGCCGCCGTCGCGACCTGCGTGGGGAAGGTCAGCGTTCGATACCCTAGCCAGTCCAGATTGTTATCCGGATTTCCGCGGGATGGATCGAGCACGTTGTACGAGATCGTCGTTTGCTGCTTCGCTTCGTCGAATTGCGACACGAACAGTACGGACATGCCTTGGTGCGAAACGGAAATAGGATGCACGAGAGGGGACATTATGGCACCTCCAAAAGGTTGGCTGCGTTGCTAGGATATCGCTGCTAGGATCGCACTTTGATGTAATACTCGACGTACACGTTGATTGGGCGTGTGTCGGGATTACCGCCACCGTCGTTACAGGTGGTGATGCGCTGGTCGCTGCCTTCTTTCATGACGCCGCCTTTGGTTTCACCGTGCTGGCGCGTCGTGCTCGATTGCAGTTGAATGTCGCATTTGAAAGCGTTGTCCGGTCTGCGCGTGGCGAAGTTTTGATACGTTCCAACTCCGCTGGTTTCCGCGAACGACCCGTTGGCGCGAATTCGCGCCGAAGCGTTGGGATCGTTTCCGGAGCCGTGATCCGCGCCGCGCGGGAAATACCCGCGCAAATCGGGTAGTTTGAACGTCTTCGTGTCGGTATTTCCGCCGTACGTCGTGCCGATCGCGTCGTACAGCTCGGCGTAAGCCGTTGCGTCCAGTTCACTTCCGTCGCACAACATGAAGTTCGCCGACTGCGCAGGCAGCGTACGGCCAAGCGGTACTATTGCGCCTACGGGCACATAATCTGAATCAGCCATGTCAGTCCTCCACTGCCTAGCGAGCGCGAATGTACCAGTCGATTGCGAGATTGTATGGACGGGATTCGTCGTCGCCGCCGTCTTGCGTGAGGGTAACCGTCTTGACGTCGGCGCCATGCACCAGGTACCGAATGGCACCCGAGATGCCGTCATCTCCGGCTTTATCTTTCGGAAGATGATAGAACGTCGTCTTGAACGGCGGATTGGGCAGGCCGGTTGCGTCCAACTGCGCGGAGCCGACGTTGTTGCCGGAGTTGCCCTTCTTGCCATCCTCGCCTTTGGAATACGGTGCGGTGCGACCGTCGGCATCGGGATCGATTCCTGAACTGCCGCTTACCCCTCGCAAAAACTGTCCGCAATAATCGGGCAACACCATCTCGCCCTCGTTCGTTTGCCCATGCGCGAATTGAATCGCGGCAAACAACGCAGCGAATTCGCCGCTCGTCGGCACCGCCTTGCCGTCGCAAAGCACCCAATGCGCCGGGTCCATGTTTTTGGGCGCGGCGAACGGCATCACGGAGCCCACAGGCGGCTGCACCACGCGCCCGGTGACGTTCCGTACGGAACGCTTGATGATGAAGTACACGTACTTGTTTTTCGGGCGCGTTTCTTTGTCGCCGCCCGACGCCTCGACTGTGGTCGAACCGCCGTTCCACTTGTACGGGCGCCCCGCCGTACCCTTATCGTATTTGGTCTCGGACGTATCGTACTTCGGAATCACCGCCGTAAAGGCGCTTTGCGGTTTTGCCGTTCCATAAGGTTGCAGTGAACCGACGCTGTCACCGCTGTTGCCGCCGGGTCTGAGTGCAACGCGATCGGCACGCGAAGGATCTTTGTCGGAACCATGCGCCACGCCGCGCAGAAACATTCCCGCTAACGCGGGCAAATTGAACTGCGAGTCGTTCGGCGCGCCATAAGCAGTGCCTATGGCGCCCCATAACTCGGCGTTTGCAGCACGATCGACGGCACGCCCATCGCACAAAAGCCACCCTTGTTCCTCGAGGTTCGCACTGTAAGCACCCGCGTAGGCGATAATCGTGCCCACGGGAAGCAGTGCGTCGTCAACACCTGTCATGAGCGGCCCTCCCGCAGCGTGCGTTCCAAGATGCCGGCATACCGCCGCTGGTCGTCATCTTCACCGAACACCTCTACCGCGTCCGCGATTGTTCGCATGACGGCCGATCGTGCATCAGGATCGCAGGTATCGATTGCAATCGACGCGCCTTGCGTCACCGCGGCATCGCCGAGTTCCGTCACATCGTCGCGGGCCGTCTCGGCTTTGAGGCAAGCGGCACCCATTTCGCCCATGCTGCGTTCGCCGCTCGCGAATGCGAGCGCCGCATCGACGGCTCGGCGCGTGCGGAAATCGATGTAGGTGCCTTTTCCGGCGAGGCGTTCGAGCACGTCGAGCGCAACGGCACATGCGGCTTTACGCATGACGCTCGTCGAAACGACGTCTTCGTGCATGACGGCGCACGTCAGCAGCCGGGGATTTACCTGAAGCCGTAGGATTTCGCCGACAGTCATCGAGTCGGCGTTGTGTGATATCCGCCGGAGCGCATCTTCGCTCATGACCTGCAGAGCGCCGCGCGAAACGACGTCGGTACGCGTGATTACGCGATCAAGTAAAGCCAAAACTACTCCATCCTTTGTAAGAAGTTCGCAAGCATGAGAAGACTCACGCCCACTATGGTAGGTGTGGATGAAACATTTGGAACGCGCACCTGTTGAAGCAGCGTTTGTGCGTTCGAGGAAGCCATTGTAACGCGAACGCAAAGAAAAAATCAAGAGTTCAATTGAGGAACTATAGTCACAAAGCGAGAGGCATCGCGTCATCCTCTCGCTTTTGTGCTGTGTTCGCCTCTTTGGAACTTAGTGCGCCGGTCGCGGCTTCGGCGTCGATTTCGCCATCATGTGGCTGTGCGTCATATGGTTCTTGGCGTGCATGGCGTTCGAATGCATCGCGTTGCCGTGCATTTTACCCGCATGCATTGAACTGGAGTGCATCGCCGAGTGCGTGTGATGCGTGCTCATCATCGTATGCGGATGCGGCGTTGCCGTTGCCATAGCTGCGGCAAGCGTTAAAACCAGCAGGTTCATTCCATCTCCTTGGTACGAAAGCGTTTTGCTCTCAGTACGCCGGGAAAGGCTGGTTGGATTACTCCTTTAGTTGTGGCCGGAGGGCCACTTCGCTTTGCCGGAAAGAATGTCGCGCACGGACACGGCCGGATAGCCGACGCTCTCGTTGATGCTGTCCTGGTACGCCCACACGGTGAGATTGCGCATCTCGGTTGCGCCGGACGCGATCTGCGCATCGGTGAAATGCACCGCTTGCGCTGAACCACTTGCGAAGCCGCCGGCTTTCTCGATCTCGTACAATTGCGGAACCGTCTTCGCGCCCGCGGCGAGATAGCGTGCAATCTCGGCGAGCACGGTTTCTTGCGAGAGCAGCGCCTTGGGCTGCGGCAGCGTGGACGCCTTCGGCATCAACGCCGCAACCTGCGATTCAATGACGTAGCGATTGACGAAGTCGCCCTCGAACATCGCATGCGTTTTTTTCGATTGCGTGTAGCCGTTCGGATTCGGGTAGTCGCCCCAACCGTTATAGTGCACCGTGAGGTGCAATGGCTGGCATGCGTCGGCGATAAAGTGGCCCCACGTTCCGATATCGCGCAGGATCAATTGCTCGTCGATCGCGTGCGCTTCGCCTTTGTCCACGCGCCAATAGGCAAAGTCTTCACGCAACTGCTCCCAGCCGTCGAGAATCGAGTACGGCAAGTACCCCTGACGATACTGATCCGTGTTCGCTGCGCGTAACGCCTCGTCGTACGCTTGCGCTGACGGCGGCAGCGCGTTGAGCTGCACCACGCCGGCGATCGTTCCGTCGTCTTGAATGTCGATGAAGTGGCCGGGATCATTGTCTGCGTCCCATGACTTGCCCGAGCCCTTGAGGCGGTCCATCTCCGGGCCGAGATACGTAATCTCAAACGTTGCTTGCCGCGTCGTCAAAAATGCCGGGAGCCGTCCGGCAAAATGCTTTGCCGCGAGATGATTGACCATCTCGTGTCCTTTGCGCTCCCACGCAAATGCCGGCGCAGTGCAGCACAGCAACGCAGCGAGGAGACAGAATGCCGCTCGTTTCATCGTGGGCCATTCTTCGGATGCTGCGCGAACCTCTTCCGCTCGATTGGACCGGCCAAAAGAACGGCATAGCGCCGTTTAGCGAAAAAACTCGCCGAGTTGATCGAGGTGTGTGATGCGCGTCGCCGGAGGCAGCGCGTTTAGAATAATCGCGCCGTAGCGCGAGGACGCGGCGCGTCCGTCCAGCAGTGCAACCAGCCCCTTATCGCTCTTGCTGCGAATGAGCCGCCCGAAGCCTTGTTTGAGCCGCACGATTGCGGACGGAATCATATAATGCTCGAACCCACTCTGCCCGCGCGCTTCCATAGATTCGGTGCGCGCCTGCACCAGCGGATCGGCCGGCGACGGAAACGGTAGACGGTCGATGATGACGCACGAGAGCGCTTCGCCGACGACGTCGATGCCTTCCCAGAATGTGCCGGTCGCGAAAAGCACGGCATTTGGCGTCGAGCGAAACCATTCGAGTAAGTGGGTACGCGGCAGTTCGCCTTGCAGGCGAATCGGAAACGGAACGCGCTCGCGAACCAGCGCGTACACCTCCCGTAAGCGCGCATATGAGGTGAACAGCACGAACGCGCGTCCGTGGCTGCGATCCAAACATTCTTCCACGAGCGGCGCGGCGCGGCGCGCGAAGTCCGCGGCTTTGGGATTGAGGGCCGCCGGTGCGACGTACAGCCGCGCCTGCGTCGGATAATCGAATGGCGACGGTGCAATCAGTTCTTGCGCCTCGCCAACGCCCAGCGAGCGCTTGAGGAAATCGAATGCCCCGCCTTCGACGGACGGGCCGTTGGCGATCGTCGCACTGGTCAAAACGACGCTCGTCGTGCGTTCAAACAATACCGCCTGCAAGAAATCGGCGACGTCGAACGGCGCGCTGTTGACTTGATACCGCGCGTCGTTTTCGCCGCGTTCAACCCACGCAATAGCCGTTTCCGTCGGCTGCTGCGCGCGGTCGATGGTGGCTTGATGCGCCAGAATCGCTCGCATCGCGAGATCGCGACGCCGCTCGGCCTCCGCGTCGTTCTGCGGCCGCTTCTTGAGCGCGTCGTGCCAGTTCGCGTAGAGCCAGTTTTCCAGTTTGAACAGCGTATTGCGCAGCGTTTCGAGCGCGGGCCACGCCGCGTCGTTCGCCTGCAGCGGATAGCGATCGCCCGGTACGCTGGCGAGCGCCGATTCCAGACCGCGCATGCCGCTTTCGAAATCGCTGTCGAAGTGACCGGGCAGCGAATACGAACGGTGCATCTTGCGCAGCATGCGTCCGACGGTTGCGCGCGAGAGCGTTGCGGTAAGCGCCGCCGTTGCCCAGCGCTCACACTGGTGCGCTTCGTCGAGAATCGCGAAATCATACGGCGGCAGCAAACCGCCGCCCATTGCCAAATCCAAAAAGAAGAGCGCGTGGTTGACCACGACGATGTCGGCGTATTTCGCCTCGTCGCGCTTGCGGAAAAAGAAACAGTCGCGAAAGTGTTCGCAAAATTCACCGACGCAGTCGTCGGCATCGGCGTCGAGTTGCTCCCATTCATCGCCGGGCGGCGTGAACGGCAGTTCCGCTCGATCGCCCGTTTCGGTTTTATCGCCCCACGCCCACACGTGCTGCATCGTCCGCGACGACGCGAGCAAGCGCTCCGAGCGCATGCGCTCCAGTTTCTGCTTGCACAGGTATTGGCTGCGGCCTTTGAGCAGCGTCACGCGCGCCGGAATGCCCAGCGCTTTGGTGACCAGCGGAATGTCTTTGTGATAGAGCTGCTCTTGCAGCGCAATCGTGCCGGTCGACAAGACGATCTTCTTGCCGCTGCGCAGCGCGGGCACCAGATACGCCAGCGATTTTCCGACGCCCGTTCCCGCTTCGACAATCGTGTGCATGCCCTCGAGAAAACCACGCTCGATGAGCTGCGCCATCTGCACTTGCCCCGGGCGGGCCTCGAATCCGTCGAGCGTGCGCTCTATCGGGCCGCCCGGTGCGAAAACATCGTCAATCGCGATCATGCGGCATCTCGACGTGCGATTCGTATTCGGCGCCGGAGCCCGCGTCGACCACGCGCGTCATCACCGGACGCGGCGGATAGAAAATTACATAAGTGAGAATGAATCCCGCGACGAGACCGCCGATGTGCGCTTGCCAAGAAATGCCGGGAAATGAGAACGACCATACGAGATTGAGAATCAGAATGCCGATGTTCGACCGCACCAAATCACGTCCGCGATCGCCAAGTTTCAACCCTATCGCGAACAGCGCGCCGAAGAGGCCGAAGATAGCGCCGCTCGCACCCAGCGTTCCTGCGTCCGGCGGCGAGAAATAGATCACTGAAAGTCCCGAGGCGAGTAGCGAAACGAAATATACCAAAGCCATGCGCGTCGGGCGCAACACGACCTCGATGAATCGCCCCAGCCAGTACAGCGAGAGCATGTTTACACCGATGTGAACGATGCTTCCATGCAGAAACGCCGCAGAAACGATGCGGTAGTACTGGTGATAGATCAGTACCGAGTTCGGCGATAGCAAGCCGTTGTCGATGGCGGTGCCGGCGGGAATATTGCCGCTGAACACGCCGAAGCCGCCGACCTTGATTTCCCACAAAAACGCGAGGACGTTGAGCGCGACGAGAAGCCGGGTGACCAAAACTAAACGTTCGCCGCGGGAACCGGTTCGGTTACCAGCACCATGCGCGCCAGTTCGAGTGAGATCGCATGGCGGTGCTTCTCCACTTCAACCGTCATTGGGCCGCCGAGCGGGGCTTTCGCGAACACGCGCACGTGCGCGCCGGGGCGCAAGCCGACTTCACCGAGGTAGCGCAGCATCTCCGGCACTTCTTGCGTGACGCCTTGCACGTGAGCATCGCTGCCAATCTCGAGTTGTGCGAGCGGAACGCCGCTGCGCTCCGGTTCGCTGAGATCTTTCGGCGGAATCGGCAAACCGTGCGGACAGACTTTCGGGTCGCCCAAAATCGCAACGAGGCGCTGTTCGACGTTCTCGGAAATCGCGTGCTCCAGCATGCACGCTTCTTGCTGCACCTGATCCCACGGCATCCCGAGCACGTCGGTTAGCAAGCGTTCGGCCAAACGATGACGACGCAGCACGCGCACTGCGACTTCCAGACCTTGATGCGTGAGTTTGACTTCGCCGCGGGCCACGTGTTCGAGATACCCCTCGGCCGCGAGCTTCTTCAGCATGCCGGAAACCGACGCGGGCGCCACGCCGAGTTCTGAAGCAAGGCCGGACGTCGTTACGCCTGGCCCCTCGCGTTCGAGACGGTAGACCGCCTCCAGATATTCCTCGGTGGATTCGGCGAAGTGGCTATGACCCGACATGGTGACGGTAAGGTTCGAGCCGCTGGTGGAGGGCGGCCTTCCGCTGGGGCGCTGCGAAGCTGGCATCCACGGCATTGGCGGCAAAGCGCAGCACTGCATCGACGCCCGCGATCTCGGCGGCGTAGGCGTACTCATCGGTGATGCTGGTGCCGAAAAGTGCCGGATCGTCGGTGTCGACCATCACCACGCAGCCCGCGGCATCCAGATGCACGAGCGGATGCGGCTGCCCGCGTTGCGCGACGCCGGTGAGCATATTCGAGGTCGGACAAACCTCCAGCGGAATGCGCTCGCGCGCGAGCAATTCAACAACGCTCGGATCTTCCAGCGCGCGCACGCCGTGCCCAATGCGCTCCGCGCCGAGCACTTCGATCGCCGCGCGAACGCTGTGCGCGCCGGCCGCTTCGCCGGCATGCGCAACAGTATGCAAGCCTTCCTTACGCGCAAATGCGTACACGTCTTCAAAAAGTTCGGCCGGGTAGCGCGCTTCATCGCCGCCAAGGCCAATGCCGATAACGCCGAGGTCTTGCAACTCCAATGCCAAGCGCGTGGTGCGCATCGCACTTTGCGTGCCGAAGTTGCGCGTCACGTCGACAATCAGCAGCGTTTCGAGCGCGGGCTTCGCCGCATCGAACGCATCGCGCATCGCTTGCACGCACGCGCGCACGTCGATTTCCGGATGAAAAAACTGCCACACGGACGGCGAGATGAACACCTCCGCATGCGCGACGTTGTGGGAAAGGGCATCCTGCACGTACTCTGCCGCCAAGCGACCGTAATCGTCGGGGTGCGCGAGCGCGCGGCTCACCGCGGCAAAGGTCATCAAAAACTCTTGGAAGTCCGCGAACCGGTACACGCGGTCGGGGTCGCTCGGCACCTCGGCCGCAGGCAGCACACCAGCCGCTTGCCCTCTGCGGTAGGTAAGCGCAACCCCATGGCGGCGGGCCAGGTCTACAAAGGTGCTCGCGCGCAGCGTCCCCTCCAGATGGCAGTGCAACTGAACTTTTGGGATGCTACGCAGGAGTTCGGCGGTCTTCATCACGTATATGAGGGTTCGCGACGCGCCACGATGGCGCTAGTGTCGACGAGCACAGGATGTGCAGGAGTCGACCCACGACGCGGGGTGGAGCAGTCCGGTAGCTCGTCGGGCTCATAACCCGAAGGTCGCGAGTTCAAATCTCGCCCCCGCAACCAAGGCAAGAGAAACCCCTTGTGAACGCAAGTTTACGAGGGGTCTTCTTCATTTCTCACCCGGCTTCCAGTCACGAACTAGATTGCAGGCAAATCTATGTCCCGTTATCGTTCTAACCGTCTTCCGGCTGCATCCGGTCATGCCGTCGGTATCGAGGAAGCGGTGAACGACTTCCTGCTCCACCACCAGCGCAAGGGCGATTCCAAGAGTTACCTGCGCGAACTGCGGTCCTACCTGATCGGCGGCTCCGGCCACTATGGCAAAACGGCGAGGTTGGTTGCCGTTCAAGCCCTGGGTCCGCGACGCGCGCTTCGCGCATATCGGTGATCTCACGAAAGAACGCATCGGCGCATATCTCGACCATGTACGCGAGAGCGCGACCAAAGGCGATTAGGCAAGATCTGCGCGACCCTAAAGCGGCTCTTCGGCTTCTTCATCGCCGAACAATGGATGGAAAGCGAACCGCGCCGCGCCGCACCTAACCATCAGCGGCACGCTGCCGTTTAGCACGCTGCAACGTTGTTGGCGGCGAGCATCGTTTTACGGCGTTGGACATAGACGACTATCCCCGCGTGAATCGCAATGGCAACGAGCGCGCCCGCGGTCTGTTGTGCGATTGTCGCATGTCCGAGCCTCGACACGATATAGAGGCCAGCCCCGCCCAAAGGCAAGAACAGAAACGCGGCCGTCCATAAGCCCGGATTATATTCGCGCCGGCGTACGGCAAGTTGTGCATGAGTAAGGGCGTTGACCAAACACAAATCCGTTGCTATCGTGCCGTAGCCGGGCGAGAAAAACCGGCAAAGCAGAATTGAAACGAAGATGACGCCCCACACACCACCCACCGCCCATCACGCGGTTGAAATAGAGAACGAACCGGTTACCGTGATGCTCCTCGTACTGATGGAACATATACAAAGGCAACTGAAGCACGACCGCGATCGTGACAATTCCGGCGTCGGCGTACCACACCGGCAGCAACAGCGTTAGTACGATTGCAGTAAAGAGGGCGGCAGCCGGCCACTGCCAGCGCCCTACTAGCCATTCCGAAGCCTCATTTGCCATACCACTACATTCCGCAGTCTATGGCAAATTTGAAGTTCGTTCTACGTGTACATATTGCGCAAGTCGGCCACCATCCGCGTCAGAATAATGTGGAAGTTTGCGTTGTGAACCGGGCCGTGGCCGCGCGCAACGTTGATATCGTGCATCAGGACGACGTGCACGGGATGGGTCATCAGGTGCTCCATCATGTAGCCGCAGTCGTACTTGCCGGTCGGCATGATGCCGGAATGGTAGATTGCGACGGTCATAGCGCGCCCGTTCGATGGTGAAACACTCGGGCGGTCGGGCATGCGAATGTGGTTGAGCGCGAAGAGCGTCTGCAGATCATTCACGGCGTACGTAAACGTCTCCATGAAAGCGGCCATTCGCGCTTTTCCATACAGGCGTTCCAATTTCGCCTGCTCCGCTTTGGCATGCGGGCCCGCCAGCGTTTGGAAGAGGCGGCCGCTATCGAAATGGCGCGGACCGCCGCCGGCCTGAACGATCGCAAGCGTCAGGCCGAGGTCGGGCTTGCCGCGATAGCTGTGCTCGGTATAGTTCGCGGGTGCGGTAATCGTCATCGTACTGCGCGATTGTTGCGCCGACGGCGCACGCGCGCCCGAACCGCAGGCGCTCAGCACGAACAACGCAGTTAACGCAGGCACACAAAAACGCAGAAACGGCATCATAACGCTTCTCCTACTGGTGATGCAAAACTTCAGCGTCGTCGATATTTATGTACGCGCGGTGCGAGCCGGGCGGCGGCAACTTCACCACAAGCCCAAGCGTATGCGTGCCTTCGGGGAGCGGCGGACTGCTGAAGACCAGCGCGTGCGCTTGTTTTTTCGGTGCGTAGAACGCCGCCTCGCCGTAGTACTCTCCGTCGATGCCGACGGCCGCGGAACCGCCGTTGGGTCCGCGAACACCGTAGAGACGCACGACGGAACCCTCGAACGGCAGCGTGACGCTATCGCCGGAATGATGGCTGCGCGTGCTCGTCGCGGCGTATCTTCCGTCCGCTCGCGCGGAAAGGTGTTCCCACGCGCCGGCGTACGCAAAATGATCGAGCGCCCGACCGACGCGTGCGTCGTCGACGAATTGGGCATCGCGCTGCAACGGGTGCGCCGCACACGCTGCCAGCAGTCCCAGGGTGGTCACGACGAGGCTTTTATTCATGGCACGCTCGCGTGACACACTATATGCCCGCGCGCAGCCGTTTTCGATCATCACGCGCAGTTGCTCGCCGGGAGGGCGAGCTTACAGGTTCGCTTCGCGAATTGCCTGAAGCGGCACGGCAAACACCGAACCGGTCAGGCTGCCAATCACCAGCGTCTTGCCGACGATAATCGGCGAGCCGACGTTGAAACTTGTCGACATCGGTTTGACGCCGAGTTTCTTGCCGGTGCGCGCATCCAGCGCCCACAAGTAGCCGGCGAAGTCGCCAAAGTACAGTGCGCCGCGCTTGAGTGCAAACGCGCCCTTCACCGGCCCGTAAATCTGCTTCTTCCACAGCACGTGCCCGGTCTTCGCGTCGATCGCACTGACCCACGGTGCGGCAGCGCCGCCCACGTACAGCACGCCGTTATGTACGACCGGAATGCCCGACTCATTGCGAATCGGCAGCGGTCCTGATTGAAGCGCAGCGTCCCATACCAATTTCCCGGTTTGCGCATCCAGCGCGTATGCGTGTTCGCGCACGTTCTCACCGATCTCGACGTGCGCGCCGGACGTTTCCGAAACGACGTATTCTCCGTAGACGCGCCGGCCGTCCGTCGCGGGCGGACAATCGCCGATTCCCGACGCGTGTTCAGGAAACGGATTGCTGCGCCAAATCACCGCGCCGGTTTTCGCGTCGACCTTCAGCACGGCGTTATGAAGAACGCCCGCGGTAACGAAGCGCGTTTTCTCGATCGGCACCGCCGCCGACATCGACGCGACCGAATGCACGCGGCGTTCGTACAATAAGCGCCCGGTCATCGGATCCATGCCGGTGATGCGTCCTGAACCATCGTGATGCACGAGCACTCCCGACACAATCGCCGGCGTCGGCATACCGCTGCCCCGCAGCAGCGCGCGCCAGCGAATCACTCCCGTTTTTTCGTCGAAGGCGATGAGCGCGCTTTCGCCCGAACCAACGTGCGCCGGTCCCACGTCGTGTCCGTACGGACTTCCCGCGTTGCCTTCTCCGGCGATGACGAGCCCTCGGTATACCAGCGGTGCGCTCATCAGCGCATTCGCGACGTGATGCTTCCACACAACTTGTCCGTTTGCAGCGTGAATCGCGTAGAGCGTTCCCGCGTTGGTGCCGATGAACAGTGTCCCGTGCGCGAATGTCGGACTGGCGGAAATCCGGCCGTCGGTGACGACTTCCCATTGCACCTTGAGGTTGCCGCCGATGACCGCGTTGTTCGATGCATGCGCGCGAAACTGGGTCCAATGCTCCTGCGCGCCGAGAACCGGCGTGCGCGGCAACGCAATGCAGGCCGCGCATGCTGCGGCAGTGATGATTGCCTTCACGCCGGCTTACGTATCGTGGCTCGTACGGATGGTCTGCAGCGGAACCGCGTACACCGTGCCGGTCTTGCTGCCGATGATCAGCGTGCTTCCCACGATGATCGGCGAGCCGACGTTGAAACCGCTGGACATTGCCTTGATGCCGATCTTGGCACCGCTGCGCGCATCCAGTGCCCACAAGTAGCCGGCAAAATCACCAAAATATAGCGCTCCGCCGCTGAGCGCAAAGCCGCCCTTCACCGGGCCGTGCGTCTTTTCGCGCCAGATCAGACGGCCGTTGCGCACGTCCAACGCATTTGCCCACGGCGCGACCGCACCACCGATGTAGAGCAGCCCGTTCGAAACCAGTGGAATGCCCGACTCGTTGCGCGGTACCAATATCCCATCTTCCAACGGCACGTCCCATGCGAGCGCGCCCGTTCTTGCATTGAGCGCATACGCATGTTCGCGGACGCTGTGCCCGACGATACTGTGCGTATACGGCGGCAATGACAACACGTAGTCGCCGAAAACGCGCGTGCCGTCGCTCGCGAGCGGACAATCGCCGATGCCGGACGCGTTCGCCGGAAACGAACTCGCTCGCCAGTACACGTGACCCGTGCGCGCGTCGATTTGCCAGACGGCATTGTCCATCACACCGGCCGTCACGTATCGGCCCCCAAATAACGGCAGCGCGGCGGTCATCGACGCAATCGAATGCATGTCACGAATGTAGAGCACGTGTCCGGTAATTGGATCGATAGCGGTGATGTGTCCCGACCCGTCGTGATGCACGAGGATGCCGTCGATGATTGCGGGTGTGGGCATACCGCTTCCTTGAAGCGGCGAGCGCCAGCGAATCACGCCGGTGCGCGCATCGAACGCAATGAGCGCGCTCAGGCCGTCGCCGACTTGCAGCGGCTGTCCCGGGCTGGGCCCGGAGCTCGTTGAATTGCCCTCTCCAGCAATAACCAGACCGTGGTAGATCAGCGGCGCGCTCATGAGCGCATTGGATACGTGATGCTTCCAAACCACGTGACCGTCCACTGCACGCAACGCAAACAGTGTGCCGGTGTTGTTGCCGATGTACACGATGCCGCCGGCGGACGTCGGGCTCGCGGAAATCGGGCCGCCCGTTTCCACTTGCCACTGCACGTTCAGATTGCCCGGCAACACCGCGTTGTTGGCGTCGTTCAGGCGGAACTGTGTCCAGTCTGCTGCGAATGCGGGTGCACAGAGCAGCAGGCTGCTCAGAGCGCAAACGGCAAGGATGCGAATGACGTTCACCCCAAGTGCTTTGCAGGCCCGGCCGCTTCTCCCTTGGGCTTGCTTGCAAAGCAGCTTGCGAAGACGGCTACACCGCGTTTACGGAGTCGCCGTCGGCGACGGTGACGCGCTTGGCGATGGCGATGCGCTCGGCGAAGGCGGTACACTCGGCGATGGTGATGCGCCCATAACGCACAGGCTGTGCAGCGCGGTCATCGCAGCGGGATCGGCTTGCGCGGTTCCCATCTGCATGTACGACAACATGTATGCCACGCCGTTACCCTGCGTTATAGCCAAGTGTTCGGATACGGGCAAGGGGCTCTTTGTCAGCGAGATGTCCGCGAGCATGCCCGGATAGCCGCACATCGAGGCTTGTTTGCGTACGTCGATGTGTATCGGCGATTTTTGCGAATGCGTACCGGACGATCTCTTCAACGTGGAACGAAAGAGTGTATCGAGCGATCCCGCCGGTGATCCGCGCATCAGCATCATCACCTCGCCGGGCTTCGTGCCCATCCACATGCCCACGGTTCGCATGTCGTTCCCGCTCTTCATCCATCCCGCCGGCGGTTTGAGCGCCGTGATCGACGCCGTGCCGTTCGGGCAAAACGCGTGCATCGCGTGCACTAGCCGCGCGTCCGCCGCGCTGTTCGCGGGGCGCGTATACATCAGCATGTAGCCGTAGCCGTTCTTTACCGCAACGACTTGCTGAAGGATGGTCGAAACACCGGCGGCGTTCACGCGACTCGTAATCGATCGCGCCGGAACGCCGCAGAGCCGCATACTCACGTTCGACAACGTCGTCGACATGCCGTGATGCTTAGACTTGTTCGGACTCGGTGCGAGCATTTGCAGCGAGCCTGGAAAGGCCATTGCGGTCGCGATAAAACTCGGTGACTTGCCGTGCGCGTCTTTCGGCCCGCTCCATACGCTCCCGACGACGTTCATGGCGCTCTGCGGTAATTGCACCCAACCCGGCGGCGGCGTAAACGGCAATGCTGCCGTCGCCGCGGCGAGAACGATCGTCGTCACACCCGTAATCATGAGCAGTTATCCTTTCAAGAGCCCGACGTCTTTGCCGACCGCTTGGAATGCCGCAAGCGCCCGATCCATTTCGTCCTTGGTGAGTTTCGCGTTGATCTGCACGCGAATGCGTGCCGTGCCTTCGGGAACGACCGGGAAGCCGAAGCCCGTCACGAACACGCCCTTCTTGAGCAATTGATCGCTCATTGCGATTGCAAACGCGGTGTCGCCGACGATGATCGGAATGATCGCGCTCTCGCCTTCGAGCGGTTTGAAGCCCAAGCGCGTGAGTTCGCCGCGGAAATACGCGACGTTGTCACGCAATTGCTGTACCAACTGCGGGTGCTCGTCCAGATAATCGAGCGCCGCGAGCGCGCTGCATGCGACGGTTGCCGGCAACGCATTTGAAAAGAGTTGCGGTCGCGATTTTTGGATGAGCGTGTCGATGAGCGCCTTGCTTCCTGCAACGAATCCGCCTGCGGCACCGCCGAGCGCCTTGCCCAGCGTCCCGGTGATGATGTCGATCTGGCCGTCCAATCCGAAATGTTCGATGGTACCGCGCCCGGTTTTGCCCATGACGCCGGTGCCGTGCGAATCATCGACCACCGTGACGGCATTATACTTTTTCGCCAGTTCGACGATCTGCGGCAGTTTCGCAATGCTGCCTTCCATCGAGAACACGCCGTCGGTCACGATGACGATCGGCGAGCAGCCTTGCACCGCCTGCAGTTTCGCTTCGAGATCGGCCATGTCGCTGTGCTTGTAGCGTTCACGGCGCGCCTTGCTTGCCAAGCGCGATCCGTCGATGATCGACGCGTGGTTCAACTCGTCGGAAAGCAGAGCGGATCCGTCCTCGCAAATCGACGGCAGCAGCCCCGTGTTCGCGTTCCAGCACGAAACGTACGTCAGCGATGCTTCGGTTCGTAAGAATTGTGCAATGCGTTCCTCGAGCTCGCGATGAATGTCGAACGTACCGCAGATAAACCGGACCGATGCCGTACCGGCGCCGTACCGGTCCAGCCCGCGCTTGCCGGCCTCGATAACCGCAGGTTCATCGGAAAGCCCCAGATAGTTGTTGCTGGAAAGCACGATGACGTCGCCTGCTTCTTCCATGTGCACTTCGGCGGCCATGGGCGTCGTAAGGTGGCGCAGCGTTTTGTACGTGCCTGCGGCCTTCAGGCTGTCGAGGCCCGCTTGCAGTTGCTTTTCGAACGTGGCGTTCACTTGGCCAGATCTCCCTTGAGGTCGAGAACGATTTTTGCGGCTTCTCCGCTGTGCATCAACTCGAATGCGCGATCGAATTGTTCGAACGGCAATACGTGCGTGATGATCGGCCGCAGATCCACGCGCCCGCTGCGCACCAGCGCCTGCGTCTCGTACCACGTTTCGAACATACGCCGGCCGTTGATGCCCAGCACCTTGAGCCCTTTGAAGATGATGCGCTCGGCAAGGTTGATGTTCACGGTATCGCTCGGAATGCCCAGGAGCGCGGCGGTACCGCCGTTGCGCACCATGCGCAGCCCGTTGTCGATGGCCTGCCCGCTGCCCGACATCTCGAGCAGGACGTCGACGCCGTCGCCGCCGGTGCGCTTCATGATGTCCGGCACGAGATTGGGATCCGTAGCGGAGAAGACTTCGTCAGCACCGAGTCTTTGCGCCAGTTCTAGTTTCGCCGGATTCACGTCGATTGCGTATACCGCTGCGGCGCCCGCTGCGCGGGCAACCGGAATCGCCATCAGGCCGATCGACCCGACGCCGGTGATCACGACCGATTTCACGCTGACGCCGGCGGCCATTACCGTATGAACGGCGTTGCCCAGCGGATCGAAGATTGCGGCGAACTCGTCTGGAATCGCCGGATCGAGCGGCCACACGTTCACCTCGGGCATCACGATGTAGTCCGCAAATGCACCGTCGCGATCGACGCCGATGATTTCCACTTTCTCGCATATGTGCGCTTCGCCGGTTCGGCACAAGAAACAGGTGCCGTCGGCAATGTGCCCTTCCGCGGATACGCGATCGCCGACACGCACCATACGCACGGCGGGCCCAACCGCTGTAACGGTTCCCATGAACTCATGGCCGATGGTCAGCGGCGGACGCACGCGGTTCTGCGCCCATTTGTCCCACGAATAAATGTGCGCGTCGGTACCGCACACGCCCGCTTTTTCTACGTTGATGAGCACGTCGGACGGCCCGAGCTCGGGCACGGGAATATCTTGCAGAACGAAGCCCGCCTCGGGCTTGATTTTACGCAGCGAGCGCATAGTCGTGGGAAGCATGACGGGCCGGTCTATTCGCGACCGGCCCGGCTTGCTCATGCGCCCTGGCGTCTAGAAATCGTACTCCAACTGGGTGCGATTGTATTTAAAGTCGGGTAGTCCGCCAAATGCTGCCGTAAACGTCTGCGTGCGCTCCGCATAGCGGTGACGCAGCGACAAACCGTGGTATGCGCCTTTACCGACCTTGCTGAAGAAATAGGTGCCGTCCACGTCCGTTTCTTGCGTTGGCGAAATACCGACGGCGTCGTTGCCGTAGACGTACCATGCGTGGCTCACGATGAGCCGCACTTGCCTTTGCGCGGTGTAGAACGTGCCGGAAACCTTCACGCCGGATCCGGGACTGCGCCGATCGATCATACCTTGACTGATGCTGGTATTAAACAGCGGATCGGTTGCGTACGAATCGGTGTACGGGCTCGCCCAGCCGCCGTAGTAGATCGTTGCGACCGCGCCCGGAACGCCGGGCGAGACCGTCTTGCAGTTCGGCGTGCCGCCGGACGGCAAGAAGTACATGAGCGTGCCTTTGATTTCGTCGTTGGCGCCGCACGATGCGGTGAGCGGCAGCGTGATCGTATCGGATTTGACCGGAATGAAATCGGCTCCCACGGTCAAATCGACCGTGCTCCACGGCGAGTACCCCACCTGCACGCCGAACAACGTACTGCTGATCTTGCCGATCAGAGAAGCACCGGTGTTCGCTTCATTGCCGGCCTGCACGGCGATGAACGGTTTGCCGTACGCGGTCCACGAGTATTTGCCGTCGAACCACAGTGCGTTGGCGATTTGATCGAACGCGTAATAGTGCAAGTTCGCCGCGATGGGGCCTTGCGCGTAGCCGACGCGGCCGTAATAGAAGCCGTTGTTCGCGGCAACGTGCCCGGCCGCGATACCGGTGTTGCCGACGCCCGGCGCGTCGGGGAACGAACCGTTTTGCGTGAGCAGCGTGCTGTCTACGAAATCGGACTGGACTCGGTCCTCAAAGCGATTGGCATAAACGCCTTCAATCGTCCAGTTCGGATCGATCTTGTAACTCACGTCAGCGGCGCGGAACGCGACCGGCTTCAAACGCGAGTCCGACGGGTTTGCCCACGGCGTATTCAGCACTTGATCGCCGAGCCGCGCGAACGCGTTCGCATCCTTGTACTGCAGATACGCTTCATACAGTGTGCTCAGGCGATAGCCCGGCAGCGTGTCGTCCGGATTGTTTTCCGGAAGCGCCGTTACCGGATGCTTCGCGCACGGGAGAGATAAGTGCGATGCGGGATCTTCGCATCCGTTGAACGGATTGGCGTACAGGTACGTGCCCCCGACGGAAAAGCCGCCGCCGAAATCGTAGGCGCCGTGCAGGCTTATCGCCGGATTGAAAGTGGCTTGATTCGGCGTCTTCGACGTCGCGGGGAAATTGGTCCGAGTAAAATAGTATGCGCGGAGAAAGCCGCTGTACGTAAACGCGCTGGGCGTCGCCGTGGCCGTTGGCGCGGGCGTCGCTTGCGCGTACGCCGTTCCGCCTCCGAGCAGCACGATCGCGGCACCGAACATCAGAACGCGGAAGAGGTGTCTGTCCATGGCGCTCATTCTACCCTCACATTCTTAACGAGGTTTTATGGCGGCGTTAAGCGCGCCGCTCTGTCTAGCCGTAGCGCCCCGTAATGTAGTCTTCTGTGCGCTTGTCGCGTGGCTTGAAGAAAATATCCCGCGTATTGCCGATTTCAACCAGTTCGCCCATGAGAAAGAACGCGGTGTAGTCCGAGATTCGCGCGGCCTGCTGCATCGAGTGCGTCACGATGACGACCGTGTACTCTTTTTTCAACTCGCCGATGAGGTCTTCGATTTTGCTGGTGGCGATGGGGTCGAGCGCGGACGCGGGCTCGTCCATCAAAATCACTTCCGGCTCGACGGCTAGGACGCGGGCGATGCACAGGCGCTGCTGCTGCCCGCCGGATAGATCGAGCGCGGATTTGTCGAGGCGGTCTTTCACCTCGTCCCAAAGTGCGGCATGGCGCAGGCTGCGTTCGGCAATTTCCATCAAGCGCTTGCGGCTGCGCACGCCGTGAATGCGCGGGCCGTAGACGGCGTTTTCGAAGATCGATTTCGGAAACGGATTCGGGCGTTGAAACACCATGCCGATGCGGTGACGGATCGTGACCGGGTCGACGTCTTTGGCGTAAATGTCCTCGCCGTCCAGCGTAACGGTGCCTTCGACGCGTACGTCGGGCGCGAGATCGTGCATGCGATTGAGCGCACGAATGAACGTGGACTTGCCGCAGCCCGACGGGCCGATGAGCGCCATGACGCAATTTTCGGGGACTTTCAGCGACGCGTGTTTGATCGCCTGAAAACTGCCGTAATACACGCTGAGGTCGTCGATGCAGAGTTTTATTTCCGCATCGCTTTCCAAGCGCGGCGCGACCTCCGGAGCCTGCATGATGACTGTCATTTCCCTGTGAGCCGTTTGCTGAGCGCGCGTCCGAGTAGGCGGGCGGAGATGTTGAACACCAGCACCATTACCAGCAGCACGAGCGCCGATCCGTTCCCGATTTTCGTCACGTCGGGCACGACTGCCTCGGAATGCGTGTACCACAGGTGCACGGAGAGCGTCTCAGCCTGATGGAACAGGCCTAAATCATACGCAGAGTGCCCGACCGACACGCTGGTTCCGGCGGTGAAAATGAGCGCGGCCGTTTCGCCGAAGATGCGCCCGGCTATGAGCACGATGCCGGTCGTGAGGGGCGCGATCGCGCTCGGCAGCACGACGCGGCGAATCGTTTGCCACTTGGTCGCGCCGAGGGCCATGGAGCCCTCACGATAGGTACGCGGCACGGTTTGCAGCGCTTCTTGCGTCACGCGCATGAGCGCCGGTAAATTCAAAATGGTCAGCGTCAGCGCGCCGCCGATCGCCGAGAAACTCCAATGAAACAGATCGACGAACACCAGCATGCCGAACAGGCCCATGACGATCGATGGAATCGTCGAGAGCGATTCAGCGCAAAACTGCACGAGCGACGTAAAGAGACCCGGACGCGCGTATTCCTGGAGATAAATGCCGCCGGCCGTCGCAATGGGCGTGGTAAAGAGCAGCGTCAGAAACAGAATGTAGAACGAGTTGTAGATCTCGGGACCGATGCCGCCGCCCGCGGCCACTTCACTGGGCGGCGAAGTCAGAAAATGCCACGATATGACCGGCGCGCCCAGATACAAAATGTATCCGACGAAAAACAGCAGCAGCCCGATCATCGAGAGTGCCGCCGCCCACAGCAGGCCCGTCATCAGCGAGTTCATCGTGCGCCGCTGCGCCGCAGTGTTCCGCGCCGCTGCACTGCCGGCGGTTGCCATCATGGCCATCAGGCGTTTCTCCGCAGCGCAAAACGAACGGCCAGAATCAACGCCATCGCAATGAGCAAGAGCAAAAACGCCATCGTGAACAGCGAGTGGTAGAGCACCGTGCCTTCTTGCGCGCTGCCCATGTCGGTAACGATTTCCGTCGTCAGCGCGGCGGTCGGCGAGAGCAAGCCTTTCGGCAGAATGGCGCTATTACCGATGACCATCTGCACGGCAAGCGCTTCGCCGATGGCGCGCGCAATACCGAGAATCACCGCAACGGTCAGGCCGCTGCGGGCCGCGGGCAGCATGACGCTCCAAATCGTTTGCCACTGCGTGGCACCAAGTGCCATCGAGCCTTCTTCCAGCGAATGCGGCACCGCACGCAGCGCGTCTTCGGCAAGCGAGATGACGGTCGGCAAAATCATGATCGAGAGCACAATGCCCGCCGTCAGTAATCCGAAGCCGGTTTGGCTGCCCAAATGTTCGCGAATGAACGGCGCAAGGAGTGTGAGGCCGAGCCATCCGTACACCACCGACGGAATACCGACGAGAATTTCAATCGTCGGTTTCATGAACGTCGCCAGACGTTTGGGCGCCAGTTGGGAGAGAAAAATGCCGACGGCGACGCCGAACGGGCCGCCGACGCAAATTGCAAACGCGGTGATGAACACCGATCCCAAAATGAAAACGAGCGATCCGGGGTGGCCGTCGTCCGGACTAAAATTCGGCGAAAACAAAAAGACCAGCGGCGAAACGTGGTCTTTGAAAAAGAGCTGCAGGCCCATGAAGGCCAGGTAGATGATGATCGCGCCCATTGCCACGATGACGAACACGCTGGCAAGAAAGAGCGCCGTCGAGGCAATGCGTTCTTGCGCGTGCGCGCGTCCGGATCCCACAGCGATCAAAGCCTCCCCATCGTACGAACGCGAAAGTAAGGCTTCTTTAAACCAATATTAAGGAGTATTAAGAGGCATCGACGCAGACCATGGGAATGCGCACGGTGAACGTCGTGCCGCTTCCGAGTGCCGATTCGGCGCTCACCGTTCCGTGATGCGCTTCGACGATCTGCTTGACGATGGACAAGCCCAAACCCGCACCGCTTACGCCACGCGTGCGCGAGCGTTCGGCAACGTAAAAGCGTTCGAATACGTACGGCAGGTCTTTGTACGGAATGCCCATGCCCGTATCGGTGATACGGATGACGGCATGGCCGTCCGCCACGTCCAGCGTGAGGGTTACAGCGCCGCCGGGCGGCGTAAAGCGCAGCGCGTTGTCGATAAGGTTCACGAACACTTGCGAGAGACGCTGTTCGTCGGCTTCGACGATCGCCGGACGCACGACGTGCAGTTCGAGATTTACGTCTTTACCGGCGGCTTGCGGCCCGAACGACTGCACGATTGGGCGCGCGACTTCTTCCAGATCGATTTCCGCGGGCTGCAGCACGAGTTCGCCGGACTCCACGCGCGCTTGTTCGAGCAAGCGCTGAACCAGCGTCGTGAGCCGATCGACTTGGCCGAGCACCTGGGGCAAAAACGTCTTCGCGGCTTCTTCGTCGGCCGAGTCGCTCACCGTCTCCAGCATGAGTTTAATCGACGCGAGCGGGGTGCGCAGTTCGTGCGACACGTTCGTCAAAAACTCTTGACGCGCGCGCTCGAGCGCCAGCAGTTCCGTTTGATCTTCCGCGACGAGTAATACTCCGGTAACCTCGGGCCGCTCGTCGCCTTGCGCTTCGGGCGCAAGCGGATACAGCGACACAGCGTAGGAACGGCTTACGGTCTTTCCCGTCACGTGAATGGGCGTGCTGGCAAGTTCTCCGCGCAGCGCGGCCTGTGCGCGCTGCTCCAGTTCAATCGACGGAATCGCCGCGATGAGGTGCGTTCCGCGGGCGCGCGATCGTTCGAATCCGAAAATCGCTGCCGCCGCGCGATTGGCAAAGCGTACGCGCAAGCGGCGATCCAGCATGACGACGCCCAGCGGCAGCGCCCGAACCAACGCATCGAATCGATCGTCCGCGGGCGTATGCGGCTGCGGTTCATGCTCCGCCTCGCGCAGCGGCTGCGGCTTTTGCGCCGCCGACAAAATAGCAAGCGCCACGACAATACCCAGGACGAACGCGCCCGCGCCGATGAGCCAAACATCACTCACCACTCGTCGTCGTCATCCTGAGCTCGTCGAAGGGCTATTCTTTGAATAGGTAACCGCGGCTGCGTACCGTGATGATGTGGCGCGGATTGCGCGAGTCTTCTTCGATCTTCTCGCGCAGCCAACGGATGTGCACGCTGACGGTTTGTTGTTCGCCCTCGAAATCATAGCCCCACACCTTGTCGAGCAGCGTCTGCCGTGTCACCACGCGTCCCGCGTTTTCCATGAGCACGCGCAGCAGCGCAAATTCCTTCGGCGCGAGCGACACGTCTTTGCCGCGCACGGTCAAATGCTGCCGCGACGGATCCAGCACGATGCCGCTGAGCGCTATCGCGCGATCGTGGTCGTGCACGGTAATCGGCGCGGGCCGGCGCAGACGCGCCTTCACCCGCGCCAGAAACTCATGCAGCGCGAACGGCTTGGTGACGTAGTCGTCGGCGCCCAGTTCCAACGCGATGACCTTGTCGATCTCCTGATCCTTTGCGGTCAGCATGATGATCGGCACCGAACTGGATTTGCGGATTTCCTTGCAGACTTCGATGCCGTCGAGCACCGGCAGCATAATGTCGAGCACGATGAGATCGGGCTGCTCGCGCTGCGCCATCGCCACGGCGCTGCGCCCGTCGCTGGCGGTGATGACGGCGTAACCGCTGCGCTCCAGGTTGTATCGCAAGGTCTGCAACATCGCAGCCTCGTCTTCGACAACCAAGATTTTCTTGTTGAAGTCGGGGTGTTTGTTGAACGACCCGCGCTTACTCTCCAACGGCATGCTCATAGAATTTTGCCACCGCGCTATAGTCGAGGGCCCCATCTCCTTCGGCTGATTGCCGTGTATACACCTGATACGCGGATGCCGAGGCCGGCAGTGGCATCTTCATCGCGCGTGCCGCGTCAAGCGCTGCCCCCAGGTCCTTGCGCAGCAGATCGAGGGCAAAGCCTCCCTCAAACGTACCTGCAAACCACGTTTTGGGCAACCACTGCTCGAGTAGATAGTTCGATGCCGTTGCGGTGGAAAGCACGTTGCGCACCGCGTCGAGGTCCGCGCCCGCCTTGCGCGCGAACGTGAGCGCCTCGACGTTTGCGATCATCACGTTCGAGATGATCAGCTGGTTCACGAGCTTCACGGTTTCGCCCAGGCCGACCGCGCCAACGTGATGCGGCGTGCCCATTGCTTTGAGCACCGGCTCCATGCGCGCAAAGTCGTCCGCATCGGCACCGACCATAATCGTCAACGTTCCCGTTGCGGCGCGGGCCGGCCCGCCGCTGACCGGTGCGTCCAGAAAACTGTGCCCGCTTGCCTGCAGACGCTGCGCGAATTCGCGCGTCTTCACGGGTGAAATGGTCGACATGTCGATAAACGTCGACGCCGGGCGCGCGCCCTGCGCCGCGCCGCTTGGGCCGAACAACGCTTCTTCTACGTGCGGCGCGTCGGGCACGCAGGTGATGACGGCGTCGCTGGCCGCTGCCACAGCCGCCGGCGTGGCGGCTTCTTTCACGCCCTGGGCACAAACCCGTTCGAGGCGTTCGCGATCGCGGTGCGCACATGCGGTGACCGAGTATCCCGCGCGCAGCAGCGCGAGCGACATCGGCTCGCCCATGGCGCCGATCCCGATAAAGCCGATAGCGGGTAAGTCCACGCCGGGGCATTATCTCAAGGGGGGCCGCGCGCCTCCAAAGAAGGCGCCACATCCACCACGACAGGGGAGGCACGCATCACATGTTAGCAGCGGTTCGCAGGCCGACGTACGACGAGATGAATCTATCGACTGGCAAGCGCGTGCGTTTGCACCGCATGATGTACGAACATGGTCCGGCCAACGGCACGTTGATGCTGCTGCCCATCGATCAGGGGCTCGAACACGGCCCGATCGATTTCTTCGCCAACCCGGATTCCATCGACACCGATTGGATCTACCGGCTCGCCGTGGAGGGCAATTTCTCGGGAATCGCGCTGCACATTGGTTTAGCCGAGAAATATCACAAAGCCTATGCCGGCAAAGTGCCGCTCGTACTGAAGATCAACGGCAAGACGAACGTGCCCAACGACGACGACGCGTTCAGCTCGCTCACGTCGTCGGTCGAGGACGCCGTGCGCCTGGGAGCCGACGCCGTCGGCTATACGCTGTACGTTGGCAGTCCCGCGCAAGACGTCGATCTCGCGCAATGCAACGAAGTGCGACGGGAGTGCGACAAATACGGAATGCCGCTGATTGTGTGGGCGTATCCGCGCGGTGCGGCCATTAAAGCCAAGGGCGGCATAGATTCGCTCTATGCCATCGATTACGCCGCGCGCGTTGCGTGTGAAGTCGGAGCGGACGTCATCAAACTCAACGTGCCGAAGTGGGATGCGGCCGGCGCCGACAAGATGCCGAAACCCTACAACACGCTCGAGCTGTCTGAACTAGATGGACTGCGAAAAGTGGTGAAGTCCGCAGGACGCTCGCTGGTGCTCGTTTCGGGCGGCAGCAAAATGGGCGACGAAGACACGATTCACAAAGCGCAGATTGCGATGGAAGCGGGCTGCGTGGGCCTCATCTTCGGACGCAACATGTGGCAGCGCGATTGGAACGATGCGCTCAACGTTGCGGGCCGCATGCACGAACTGATGAAAGGCTATGGACAGTAACAATCGCGATCTAGCAGGTGGGCCGAAGGCCGAGGGCCCTGGCGGCTCCGCCGACGGGGGGCGTGAAGCGCGCAGCGCGGATAGGCCTGTTTCAGTCGAAGAGCGCGTAAACGCGGCGCTCGACAAGGTTCGCCCCGGCATCCAAATGGACGGCGGCGAAGTATGGCTCATCAAAGTTGAAAACGGCACGGCGTTCGTGCAGATGCTCGGCGCGTGTGGCGGCTGCCCCGCCTCGAACATGACGCTGAAAGGCGCAATCGAACAAGTCGTTTGCGCCGACGTTCCGGAAGTCAAGGAAGTCGTCCAGGTCTAAGCCCGAAACAAATCCACCTGCGCACTCGTAGATTGGGCAAAACGCCAATCCGAATTAGCGAGGTGGATTTTGGTTTTGCTTCACCTTTTGGCGCTCGTGTCCGCGGTTGCCGCGCCGCCTACTCCCGAGCAGTACTATGCCCGGGCGCTCGATACGATGAACGCGCTCCCGCAGCCGGCGTATCTGACGTTCGATATGGACATGAAAGCCGGAGGAGCGGAGATCGGCACGTCGTGTTCTCCGGGGGCCGACGCCGCATTTAGCGTTGGTTGGGGACGTGCAATGCACCACGAACTTCACACCGAAGGGGAATACTCGCTCTCGGGAAACGCCGCCGCGATTCGCGAGGAGGACGGCACGTATTGCCGCGACGACGCCGCGTTATTCAAGCCGGCCTGGGCCGCCATGCACGACTGGATGCGGTACGGCATATCGCAGCCGCCGAGCTCGGCTAAACCTCCTGCGTCGCACAGTACACAGTCGAACAGCTCGGGGCTGCCCACTATTGCAGCGGTAACGGCAATGGCTCCGGCGGCCTACGACGTTTTCGACCACGGTGCGGCAACGTGCCCGTCGGGAACGCCGGGGCACGCGCTTCACTTGGTCGCAATATCCAACCCCGACGAACACCCGCTCACCGACGTCGTCATCGAAACGCGAACGATGCGGTTCTGTTCCATGCGTTTCAGTTTGGTGGACGCAGTGGTGGCCGGTACCGGCGCAAAGGGCGACATGGTCGTCGACTTCGGCCAGAGTAACGGATACTGGTCGGTCACGCACGGCCATGCCGTGCTGTCGCTGCGAATGCTGGGCGTCTCACTCAAACATTTTTCGCTTGACATGTCGTACGCCGACATGCAGTATCCAACGCAATTGCCGCACCCGATTCCACCCGAAGCGCAGCACCGGTAGACCGCGACTGATTCTAAGGGGTGGACGCCACGTGCTGAATGACTTCATATCGGTTTTCGTAGCCGAGTTCAATTTTGAAATGCGCGCGTCCAGCGCGACTTTACAAATGTGAGTAGGACGCGGCAGTCAAGCGGTTACGCCGGGCGCCTTTACGATAACGGTTAGATACGACATCGCGACGCAAACCGTGCCGTCCGTCGCGCGATTATAGCGCGCCGTCAATTCCGCGAGATCGCTCTTGATCGCGGCGTGTTTTTCCGCCGGCGCGTTGTCGAACAGCATCTTCATCGGACCGAAGTACTCGCGAAATGTGCCGATCATCTCGTCGACCGTCGTAAAACGCATGTAGCAGATGCGGTCGAGCAGACGCAGTTCGCACTCACGAAACAGTTGCTGCAGGCGCGGCACGGTGCTCCATTCGATGGGCACGTGCGTTCCCGCGGGTCTGGGCGGGCCGTACTTCGCGCCCAGTGCAAACAGGCCACCGGGAAAACTTTCCATCGTCCAACTCGAAACTGCTATGGTGCCGCCCGGCTTGCAAACGCGCAGCAATTCGGATGCGGCACGCTCCTGGTCCGGAACGAACATGACGCCGAAGGTTGAGAGCACGTAGTCGAACGAGGCGTCGGCATACGGCAACTGCTCGGCGTTGCCCGCCCGAAAATCTATTTGCAGGCCCTCCGCTTGCGCACGTAGTTTCGCGCGTTCGATGAGTTTGTCGTAGAGATCCAAGCCGCTTACACTGGCACCGCGCCGCGCTGCGGCGAGCGCCGTATTCCCGCTTCCGCAGGCCACGTCAAGCACGTTCCTGCCGGCAGTCAGGCCGGCGTCTTCGCACAGCACCTCGCCGACAATCGTGTTGCCGACGCCGATGACGTGAAAATCACCAACAGTCCAGGGAGACTTTAGCATATGGAAAGCATCAGGCAACGTGTTGCAGCAAACGACTTGTTTGCGCTTGCGCCAAGGGTATTTGCGGCGGAACGCACCGTTCCCACGCTGCGTCGCGAGTCCGTTGCGCAAGCACGTAGCGCACCGCGGGAACCGTAGGCAAACCGGCAAGCGTTTCACGTTTGCGCGTCAGTTCTTCTTGCGGCTGTTCGCCGCGCCATACCTCGGCCGCGAGCTGCGGCCACAGCGCGACCGTGGCCGAAATACATCCGGCGACGCCGCGTTTGCGCGCATCCGCCAGCGATAATTCCGAGCCCGGATATATCAAGAGATCCGGATTGCGCGCAATAATCTCCGTCTGCAATGCGACGTCGTTCGAACTGTCTTTCATACCCGCAATCAACTGCGGAAATGTCGCCAGCAAACGATCGACCAGATCGGCGCTGAACGTAATGCCGCTCATGGCCGGAAAATTATACAGAAGCGTGCGGCCAGGCGGTGGTTGCACGCCCGCAAAGAATTGCTCGAAGAAACGCACTACGCCGTCATCTGAAATACCGCGATAAAAAAACGGCGGCATGACGAGTACCGCGGCAAAGCCGCAATCCAATGCGGAACGCGTGAGCGTAATGGCATCGTTCAGCGATGCGGCACCGGTGCCGACCATCATACGGTCCAGCGGCAATCCACTCGACGCGAGCGCTTTCATGTAGGCAAGCCGGTCGTCCACGGCGATCGACATCGCCTCGCCGGTGGTGCCCATGATGTTGAGCGCATCGCACCCGGAATGCAGCAGGGAATCGTAATACGCGACCGCCACGCGTGCATCGGGCCGGAAGCGTTCGTCGAACGGCGTGAGAGCGGCGGAACACACGCCGCGCAAGTGCGTGGTCATCGTGTAAACGCGCCTTTCACGAAGAACGCGAGGTTCGCAGGACGTTCCGCAAGTCGGCGCATGAGATACGGAAACCAATATGTGCCGAACGGCACCGCCAAGCGTACACGGTATCCCGCACGCACGAGCTCTTGCGCGAACGGCGTGGAAATGCCGTAGAGCATTTGAAACTCGAAGCGCCCGCGTTTGGGAATTCCGCACCGTTCCACCAGATCGACGACGCGTTCGATGATGCGCCGGTCGTGCGTCGCCACGGCAGTATATCCGTCGGCATCGAGCGCCGTTTCGACCAGTGTAAGGTAATTCTTATCTACGTCGCGCTTGTCTGCAAAGGCGATCGTCGCCGGTTCGAGATACGCGCCTTTGACGATCCGAAGATTCGGCGCAAGCGGCAGCAGCGATCGCAGATCGTCCATGCTGCGAAACAGATACGACTGCAGCACGGCACCGGCACACGCATATTCCGAACGCAACTCCCGATAGATGCGCAGCGTGGGATCGACGTACCGCGACTGCTCCATGTCCAAACGCATGGTGTTGCCGGTTTCGAGCGCCGTGCGCGCGATGCGCCGCGCGTTTTCGAGCGCAAGCGCCGGATCGATGTCCAGACCCACGTGCGTGAGTTTGAACGCAACGTTCGCATCTATGCGCTGCTCCGCGAAGGTTCGCAGCAAATCGCAGTATTGGTCGGCTGCGGCGCACGCTTCTTCGCGGCTCGTGACGCTCTCGCCCAGGATGCCGCAGGCCACGGCAAAACCTTGCGCGTTCACTTGCCGTGCGACGGCGAGAAACTCCGGCGCGCTTTCTCCCGCCACGAACCGCTGGGCGCCCAGCCGGAAACCATAACGGCCGACAGCGCGCCGTACCAGCCCATTGTCGGCCGCCGCCAAAATCGCCGCCCGCAGCGGCTTGTCAAGTATCATAAATAAACAAAATCCGCGTTCGTCAACGCGGATTTTGCTTTACCATCTACCGAGCCCTTGGGGGGCCCCAACGCAGTTGGGGGGCGTACTTCGATTCCTCAGCACAGGCTCCGGCTCGGCCGGAGCGCCTGTCTTACGGATACAAGCCGCGCAGCTTGGTTGCCTCCGCGACCCGGCTCACGGCCACGACATAGGCACCGCGGCGCATATCGATGTTGAGCCGCTGCGATTGCTCGTACGTTTCGTTGAACGCGCGAGTCATCTTGCGCTTCAGGCGCTCGTTGATTTCGTCTTCTTCCCAGAAGCTTTCTTGCAGGTCCTGAACCCATTCAAAGTACGAAACGGTCACGCCGCCGGCATTTGCCAGGATGTCGGGGAGCACCATGATCCCGCGTTCGTGCAAGATCTCGTCGGCTTCGGGCAGCGTGGGTCCGTTCGCTGCCTCCGCAACGATCTTCGCGCGAATACGCGGCGCGTTTTCCGCGGTAATCACTTTCTCCAGTGCAGCCGGTACCAGCACGTCGCAGTCATATTCAAGGACGTCTTTATTGCTGATGCGCTCGCCGCCGGTAAAGCCGACCACGGATCCCGTCTCCGCTTTGTGCGCGATAACGCCGGCAACATCCAGGCCGTTCGGGTTTGCAACACCGCCGCGCGAGTCCGATACGGCAACGATTGTATAACCGGCTTTCTGCATCAGTTCCGCCGCGTACATACCGGCATTGCCGAATCCCTGAATTGCCACTCGGGCTCCCGCGGTTGGGATGCCTTTGACGCGCATCGCTTCGTCGACGGCGTACAAACAGCCGCGCGCCGTCGCCTTGTCGCGCCCAAGCGAACCGCCGATAGCGACGGGCTTGCCGGTAACCACCCCGGGAACCGAATAGCCGTACTGCATGGAAAAGGTGTCCATCATCCACGCCATCACTTGCGGCGTCGTGTACACGTCGGGTGCCGGAATGTCTTTTTCGGGCCCGATGATGACGGCAATTTCGCTGGTGAAGCGGCGCGTGAGATTCTCCAGTTCCTGCGGCGACATCGCCTTCGGATCGCAGATCACGCCGCCTTTTGCGCCGCCGAACGGGATGTTGACAAGCGCGCATTTCCACGTCATCCACATTGCGAGCGCCTTGACTTCGTCCAGCGTCACGTCGGGATGAAACCGGATGCCGCCCTTTGACGGCCCGCGCGCCATGTTGTGCTGCACGCGATAGCCTTTGTACATGCGAAACACGTTGTTGTCCATGCGGACCGGCACGGAAACTTCCAGAACACGCTTGGGCTCGCGCAAATAACCGTGAATGGATTCGTTGAGGCCGACCAGACGAGCAACGTCGTCCAGTTGCTGCTGCGCCATCTCCCAGACGTTACGCTCCGCTTGGACCGCCGAAATGTCGAGTGTCATTGGCGAGGTCTCCGTCTCTCGCGAGAATACGCGGTCCCTATAAAATAGCAAAAAATCCCGCGCTTAGCGCGAGATTTTTCGACCAATGCGACGTGCCTTACGCGCGCCCGCTTGCTAGTGCGCGCACCGCCCGCAATACCATACAACCGCGCCTGCGTGCGTTACCGGAACCATGTGCTCGCGCGAACCGCGCCGGCCGCACTTCGCGCACGCAAACGTCTTGCCCAGCGGCGAGCGCACATGCAACGGTACTCGGCGAGTCGCCGTATACAGGATGATCATAACGACGACGAACGCCGTGAGCGGCGCCCAGGCAAAAACTTGATTGATGAGGTCCGGATTGGTCATGGGCGCAGGGATTGGCCTCTACGCCTCGGCCGTCCTTCGATACCTCAGGATGACACTAGCTCAGTCCTTTCGCCACCAGGCTTTGGGTGCGAGGGGCGTTTCGTCTTTTTCAGCAGGGCGGAGCAACGTTTCGACGGGAGGTTTCCGACTTTTTTGACTTCGACAGGATGTCGACTTCAAAACCTCGTTCTGTCAAAAAAGCGGAAAAGTAGCAAAAACACAGGAGGTGTTTTTGTGAGCGTCCTACCGGCGAGACGTTGTTTCGCCCGTCAGCGCATGCGGCGGTAGATCGGGAAGATCTCGTCGACCTTGCGGAACGCGCCCTCATGCGGCGTGGCGTGGAGCGATTCGGCCGAACTCAAGCAGATAAAGCCGAAGCGCGTGAGGCTTTGCAGGAACAGATTGTGCACGCGGTACTGCAACGACTTGCTGAACTGCGGCAGGACGCCGCGCGCCATGATGGCGTGAAACTCGTTGAGTGAGGCATCCGTCGCGAGGCTGTGCGTCGAAAAGATGATTTGCCGCTGCACCGGCTCCTTGAACTGCACGATGCCCTCGCTGAACTCGCAAAAGTCCGCGAGCGAACCGCGGCCGCCGCTCAAGCGATAGTCGTTCGCGAATTCCTCGAGCGACGCGAGCCCATAGGCGCCGCCGCGCGCGTGCGCGAGCGCAAGATCGCTCATGTCCGTCGCATAGATCATGCAGCGGTCCAGGAGATCTTCTTCGTGCAGAATCGCGGCAACGGTGTACACGTCCTCGCCCGTGGAACACGCCGGAAACCACAGCCGCACGAATGAGTACGTGCGTAGAAACGGCACGACGCGTTCGCGAAACGCGCGGAAGTATTCCGGCGCGCGGAACAACCGGTTGGGACTTGCCGAGAGCGCGAACACGAGCCGCCGAAGCGCCTCGTGGTCGTGCAGCACGCGCTCCTGCAGTCCGGAGATCGTCTGCACGCCTTCGGCCCGCAGGCGCTCGGAGATACGCCGCTTGAGCGTTCCGGGCGCGTACTCGCGAAAATCATAACCGCCCCAGCGCACGATCGCCTCGAGCAGCAAAGAGAGCTCGACGGCAGACCGCTCCTCATTGCGATCGGGGAGCGGCATGCCGCCGGCAACGTCCTTGATTATCGATTCAACCATGCACGTAAGAGCGAGATGAGCTGGTCGATATCGACCGGCTTGCTGATGTATTCGGATGCGCCCGCAGCAATACAGCTTTCCCGGTCACCCTTCATCGCCTTGGCCGTGAGCGCGATAATCGGCAGATCCTTGTATCCGGGGTTCTGGCGGATGCGGCGGATCGTCTCGTAGCCGTCCATCTCCGGCATCATGATGTCCATGAGCACCAGATCGATGTCCGGATCGCTCATGAGCTTGTCGATGCCTTCGCGTCCGCTCTCCGCGCTCACCACGTGCATGCGGTGGCCTTCGAGCGCCGCTGCAAGCGCGTAGATGTTGCGCGAGTCATCGTCCACGACGAGCACTTTTCGCCCTTCGAGCGATGCAGTGCCGAGCGGTGGAATATCGACGCCCGCGCGTTTGGCGGCCGGCAGCCGCGCTTCAACCTGATGTAAGAAGAAGCGCGTTTCGTCGAGCAGCCGTTCCGGCGACATCGCATCCTTGACGATGACCGCTTCGGTGAGTTTGTTGAGTTTGGTTTCTTCCGATTTGTCGAGTTCGCGGCCGGTGTAGACGATGACCGGCGTGCGCGCATGGCTGCGCTGCATCCGGATGCGTTCGATGAGTTCGTCGCCTGAAACGTCCGGCAAACCCAGATCGACGACGATGCAGTCGAACTGCTTGTCCTGCAGCGCTTCGAGTGCCTCGGCACCGGTGCGAACCGCGGTAATCTGCACTTCGCCGCTGCTGATGAGATTGACCATCGCATTGAGCTGCGTGAGGTCGTCTTCGATAACGAGCAGATTCTTGGTCGAACGATCTGCGAAGCCGAGCAAATTGTCGAACGTTTCGGTGAGCGCTTCTTCCGTAACGGGCTTGCGCAAGTGTGCGATTGCACCCGCATCGAGCGCGCGCTGCCACTGCTCCTCGCCGGAGATGACGTGAATCGGAATGTTGCCCGTGTTCACGTCGTTCTTGAGTTCCGCGAGCAGATTCCAGCCGTCCACGTCGGGCAAGCCGATGTCGAGCGTAATCGCGTCGGGCAGATGCCTGCGCGCCAGTTCGAGGCCTTCGGCGCCTTTGAGCGCAACGATGCCTTTGAATCCGCGATCCCGCGCCAGACCGAGCAGAATGCGCGCGAAGATCGCGTCGTCCTCGATGATGAGCAGCACGCGATCGGTGCTCTCAATCGTGTCGCGGTCGTCGTGAATTTCTCCGAACGAGTGCGGCACGGATTCCATCTCCGTTGAAGCAGTTTCGCGTCGAGCGCTGCGGCCGTCCGGCACCATGGTGCGGACCGCGCCTTGCGCGATGTTGCGTTCGACCGGATGATACAGCGTGAACGTACTGCCTTCGCCAAGCGTACTCTCGACGCCGATCTCGCCGCCGAGCAGGCCCGCGATTTCACGGCTGATTGCCAGACCCAGGCCCGTACCGCCAAATTTGCGCGACGTGCCCATGTCGGCTTGCTGGAACGCTTCGAAGATCACGTTGAACTTGTCGGGCGGAATGCCGATGCCCGTATCCGAGACCGCGAACGCGATCGCCGGCCCTTGCACCGACGAGAGATGATGTTCGCGAACGAGCGAGATGTCGAGCGTGACGCGCCCCTCGGTGGTAAACTTGAACGCGTTCGAAAGCAAGTTCTTGAGAATCTGCTGCAAGCGCGTCGGGTCGGTGAGCAATCCCTCCCGTACGTCTTCGTGACGGCGAATGACGAACTCCAAACCCTTGTCCTTGGCAATCTGATCGAACGTGCGCACCACGTCGTCCTCGATCGTTTCGAACGGGATCTCCTGAAGATCGATCGACGTGGTACCGGATTCGATCTTCGAGAGATCGAGGATGTCGTTGATGAGCGTGAGCAAGTCGCTGCCCGCAGCGCGAATCGTCTGCGCGAACTCGACTTGTTTGGGAGTCATGTTGCCTTCCGCGTTGTCGGAGAGCTGCTTGGAAAGGATGAGCAACGAATTGAGCGGCGTACGCAGTTCGTGCGACATGTTCGCAAGGAACTGCGACTTGTACTTGGAGGTGAGTGCGAGCTGCTCGGCCTTCTTTTCGAGTTCCTGACGCGCTTCGTCGATCTCGCGCGTACGGCGCTCGATTTCTTCGTTGCGCTCTTGCAGCAGGCGCGCCTTTTCTTCCAGTTCGTCGTTTGTCTGCTGCAGTTCCATCTGCTGGCTCTGCAACTCGTTGGTGAGCGCTTGCGACTGCTTGAGCAATTCTTCCGTCCGCATCGAGGCGGCGATCGTATTCAGGATAACGCCGATTGACTCGGTGAGTTGGTCGAAGAACTGCAACTGAATTTCGCTGAAGTTTTCCAGTGAGGCGAGCTCGATGACGGCTTTCACGTCGCCTTCGAACAGCACCGGCAGCACGATGAGCGAAAGCGGTTTGCTCTCGCCCAGGCCTGAGGTGATGCTCATGTAATCGAACGGCACTTCGTCGAGCAGAATGCGCTGTTTCTCGATGACGCACTGCCCGACCAAGCCTTCGCCCTCGCGAACCGTGCGCTGCGCGGCCTTCTTCTTATTGAGTGCGTAACTTGCCACCAAGCGCAACATCTGCTGATCGCCGATGGGCTCGTTCAAGTAGAATGCGCCGGCGTGCGCGTTGACCAGCGGCGCGATCTCCGACATGATGAGGCGGCTGACCGTCTTGATGTCACGCTGTCCTTGCAGCATGGCGGTGAAGCGTGCGAGGTTGGTCTTGAGCCAGTCTTGCTCGGTATTCTTACGCGTCGTGTCGCGCAAGTTCTGAATCATTTCGTTGACGTTGCGCGTCAACTCCGCAACTTCGCCACGAGCCTCGACTTCAACCGCGCGCGAGAGGTCGCCCTTGGTAACGGCCGTTGCCACTTCGCCGATTGCACGAATCTGCGAGGTGAGCTGCGCGGCGAGTTGGTTGACGGAGTCCGTGAGGTCGCGCCACAGGCCCGCGGCGCCGGGCACCTCGGCTTGGCCGCCGAGTTTGCCTTCGAAACCGACTTCACGCGCAACGGTCGTCACCTGGTCGGCGAACGTTGCCAGCGTGTCGATCATGAAGTTGATCGTGTCGGCAAGTTGCGCGATTTCGCCCTTGGCTTCGAGCGTGAGTTTGCGTTTGAGGTCGCCGTTCGCGACGCCCGTCACGACTTGTGCGATACCGCGGACTTGGTTCGTCAGGTTCGCGGCCATCGAGTTCACGTTGTCGGTAAGGTCTTTCCACGTACCGGAAACACCGGGCACCTGCGCCTGACCGCCGAGTTTACCTTCGGAACCGACTTCGCGAGCAACACGCGTAACTTCGCCTGCGAACGCGTTCAGCTGGTCGACCATCGTGTTGATGGTGTCTTTGAGTTCGAGAATTTCACCGCGAACGTCGACGGTGATCTTCTTCGAAAGGTCGCCGAGTGCCACAGCAGTCGTGACCTTCGCAATGTTGCGAACCTGCGAGGTCAGGTTCGACGCCATCCCGTTCACGGAGTCGGTAAGATCTTTCCATGTACCGGCAACGCCGCGAACGAATGCCTGGCCGCCCAAACGCCCTTCGGAACCGACTTCGCGCGCGACGCGCGTGACTTCCGACGCGAACGCGTTGAGCTGGTCGACCATCGTATTGATCGTGCTCTTGAGTTCCAGAATTTCACCGCGAACGTCGACGGTAATCTTCTTCGAGAGGTCACCGTTTGCCACGGCCGTCGTCACTTCGGCGATGTTACGCACCTGGTTCGTCAGGTTCGAGGCCATCGTGTTGACGGAGTCCGTGAGGTCTTTCCACGTACCGGAGACGCCGGTAACCTCTGCCTGGCCACCCAGTTTACCTTCGGAGCCGACTTCGCGCGCAACGCGCGTCACCTCGCCGGCAAACGAGTTGAGCTGGTCGACCATGACGTTGATCGTGTTTTTGAGTTCGAGAATTTCGCCCTTGACGTCGACGGTGATCTTCTTCGAGAGGTCGCCTTTTGCGACGGCCGTCGTGACTTCGGCGATGTTACGAACCTGCGAGGTCAAGTTGGACGCCATGAAGTTCACGGATTCGGTCAAGTCGCGCCACGTGCCGGAAACGCCGGCCACCTGCGCCTGACCGCCCAGTTTGCCTTCAGAGCCGACTTCGCGCGCAACGCGCGTCACTTCCGACGCGAACGCGTTGAGCTGGTCGACCATCGTGTTGATGGTGTTCTTGAGTTCCAAGATTTCGCCGCGCACGTCGACGGTAATCTTACGCGAGAGATCGCCCTTCGCGACGGCGGTGGTCACGTCGGCGATGTTACGCACTTGGTTCGTGAGGTTACCGGCCATCGTGTTGACGGAGTCCGTCAGGTCTTTCCACGTACCGGAAACGCCCGGCACCTTTGCCTGGCCGCCGAGTTTACCTTCGGAGCCGACTTCACGCGCAACGCGCGTGACTTCGCCCGCGAACGAGTTGAGCTGGTCGACCATCGTGTTGATCGTGTTCTTCAGTTCCAAGATCTCGCCGCGCACGTTGACGGTAATCTTCTTGGAAAGGTCGCCCTTTGCAACGGCCGTCGTGACTTCGGCGATGTTACGCACCTGCGAAGTGAGGTTCGCAGCCATGAAGTTCACGGATTCCGTCAAGTCGCGCCACGTACCCGAAACGCCCGCCACCTGCGCTTGTCCGCCGAGAATACCTTCGGAACCGACTTCGCGCGCAACGCGCGTCACTTCGCCGGCGAACGAGTTGAGTTGGTCGACCATCGTGTTGATCGTGTTCTTGAGTTCGAGGATTTCGCCGCGAACGTCGACGGTGATCTTCTTCGAAAGATCGCCTTTTGCAACGGCGGTCGTCACTTCGGCAATGTTACGAACCTGCGAGGTCAGGTTCGATGCCATGAAGTTCACGGACTCCGTTAAATCTTTCCATGTGCCGGAAACGCCCGCAACCTCTGCCTGTCCACCCAGTTTTCCTTCGGAACCGACTTCGCGCGCAACACGCGTGACTTCGCCGGCGAACGAGTTGAGCTGATCGACCATCGTGTTGATCGTGTTTTTCAACTCGAGAATTTCGCCGCGCGCCTCGACGGTGATTTTGCGCGAGAGGTCACCCTTCGCAACGGCCGTCGTCACGTCGGCGATGTTACGCACCTGCGAAGTCAGGTTCGACGCCATCGTGTTCACGGAGTCCGTCAAGTCTTTCCACGTACCGGCGACGCCTTTGACGCTCGCCTGACCACCCAGTTTTCCTTCGGAACCGACTTCGCGGGCAACGCGCGTCACTTCCGATGCGAACGCGTTGAGCTGATCGACCATCGCGTTGA
Source organism: Vulcanimicrobiaceae bacterium (assembly GCA_035694945.1). GTDB lineage: Bacteria > Vulcanimicrobiota > Vulcanimicrobiia > Vulcanimicrobiales > Vulcanimicrobiaceae > DATGJX01. Next base: position 7,835 of record DASSEZ010000041.1, on the reverse strand, counting down.
TGACTTTGGCCGACTTCAAGAAGTCGCCGCGCAGCGGGTGCCCGTCGATCTCGACGGTCATGCGCTGCGAGAGATCGCCTTGGGCGACGGCGCCGAGCACGCGGTTCGTTTCCGCCATCGGCGCCGCGACGGTTTCGATCAGCGAATTGTACGCCTCGATGTGTGCTTGCCAATCGCCGCTCGCGCCTTCGAGCGACGCACGCAGCGAGAGACGCCCGTCGCGCGAGATCGAACGGCTGACGCGCTTGATCTCATTGAGCATCCGCGTCTTGGTCTCAACGACTTCATTGAACGCCCTTGCGATCTCGGCTTCGGCGCCGCTGCCGCGTATGGGCAAACGGACCGAAAAGTCGCCGTTCCGGGCGGCGCGCAGGGCGGCGAGAAGGCGTCGTTCCCCCGCCGTAATGGAATGCGTAACGTCGCCGTTCTGGGAAGCGGCACCGTTACCAGCGGCTTGTTTATTGGCCGTGGCAGTAGACATGTGAAGCTAGCTCCGTGGGTGGACGGTTGCAACTTCTTCATATCCACACGTGAGCAATGCCAAACGCGGGCTCGCTAGGTTTAGCAAGCGGGCCTCATGGGGCACAACGCAAAAGAATGCCCGCGGGTCTTTGTCATGTCTATGGTTGAATCGGGCGCGATACGGCGCCCCGACGCGCTCGATTTACTTGCCGAGGCGAGCAGATTGCTTGCGCGGTCGTTCGACCTCTCCACGACGCTGCCACTGGTGGCGGACCTGTGCATTCAGAAGTTTGCCGACTACTGCGCCGTCCACGCGCGCCAAGATGACGGCACGGTCACGCATGTCGAGGCATGCCGCGAGGCGGACTTTCACCTGCCTGCAGCCGACACCGACGTGCTGCCCGACTTACTGAGAGAGTACGGGTTCGAATCGGTCGTTTGCGCGCCGCTGAGCGGCCGCCGGGGTACCCTGGGCACCTTCGTGCTCGCCGCACGCTCGCGCGCCTCGCTCAACGGCACCGCACAGAAGCTCGCCAACGTCTTAGCCCTTCAATTGGCCGGCGCCATCGAGCAGGCGGTGCTGTTCGAACGCACCTACCGGGTGGCCGATCGCCTGCAACGCGCGCTGCTGCCCGACGCGTTCCCGCCGGTGCGCGGCAGCGAGTTTCACGCCGCCTACCGCCCCGCCAGCGACGAAGCCGAGATTGGAGGCGACTGGTACGACGCATTCGCGCTGCCCGACGGCCGTATCGCGATTTCCATGGGCGACGTTGCCGGGCACGGACTCGAAGCGGCAACGGTGATGGGCGAGATTCGCCAGGCGATGCGCAGTTCAGCGGTCGGTGAAGCCTCACCGGCCGCCGTTCTCGATCACATCAACAGCGTCATCAACCTGCGCAAGACGATCGGTATGGTGACGGCGATCTTCGGCTACTACAAGCCGGACGTGCGCGAACTGACGTATGCCGTCGCGGGTCATCCGCCGCCGGTCATCACCATCTCGGACGGGTTCAGCGGATTCTTGCCGGGCGGCGGTATGCCGCTGGGCGTCGAGCCGCAGATCAACGCAAAGGATTGGACGATTACGCTGCCGCCGCGCAGCTGCGTCGTGTTCTACACCGACGGCATGACCGAACATTCGCGCGACGTGATCGCGGGTGAACGCCAACTGCTCGATGCCAGCGTACGCGCGTTCGAAATGGATCCGGAAAACCCGGCGATCGCGCTGCAAGAACGCATCTTCGACGCGGCCGTCAACCGCGACGATGCGGCAACGCTCACCTTGTCGTGTCACGACGGCGTGCTTCCGCCGCTCATGCATTTTTCGGCCGTGCCGCTGGTGGCGCCGATCGTGCGTTCATTTCTGCATCGCCTGTGCGATGAGTACGCCGTGTCTAACGGTCAGCGGTTCGCCCTCATCACCGCCGTCGGTGAAGCCGTCGCCAATGCCGTCGAACACGCGTACCGGGGCGAACCCGCGGGCGAAGTGATCATGCGCACGGAGGTCGACAACGAGACGATCAGCATCGAAGTCGAGGACCACGGCCGCTGGCGCCCATTCCAGCGCCGCGACGAGCGCGGACGCGGCATCGTACTGATGCACGAACTCATGGACCACGTGCGCATCACTTCAGCGCAGAATAAAACCGTGATTCGTCTGGTCATGAACCGGGGCGTCGAAGAACCACCGCGGCGTTGATTCCGCCGAATCCCGAAGAATTCGAAAGCACGACGCGCGGCGCTACCGCGCGTTCATCGTTTTTGCAGTCGATGCAGCACGTGCCGTCGAGAGCGTCGAGATTCACCGCTCCCGGCAGCACACCGTCACGCATGCCGAGCAGCGCAATACCGATCTCCCAGGCACCCGTTGCGCCCAGTGCATGTCCATGCTGGCCTTTGGTCGCGCATACCGGAATCGACGCAAGGCGCTCGCCAAACACGTGCGCGTAAGCGCGCGTTTCCGCCGCATCGCCGATTTTCGTCGAAGAACCGTGCGCGTTGATCGCTTCGACTTCATCGGCATGGACGCGCGCATCGTCGAGCGCGCGCTGCATCGCCGCAGCGGTTTGCTCGCCGTCCTCGAGCGGCGCCGACATGTGAAACGCGTCGTTCGATGCGCCGTATCCGGCGATCTCACCGTAGATATGCGCATCGCGCGCGACCGCATCGTCCCAGCGCTCGAGCAGCAGCATACCCGCGCCTTCCGCCATCACGAAGCCGTCGCGCTGCGCGTCGAACGGACGGCTCGCGCGCGCGGGATCGTCGTTGCGCGTCGACATTGCGCGCGCAACCGTGAACGCGCCATACGTGAGCGGCGCTAGCGGTGCTTCGACGCCGCCGGCAATCGCGGTACGAACATCGCCGCGGCGAACCGCGTGAAACGCATCGCCGACCGCCATCGCGCCCGACGCACACGAATTCGCATTGGCGCTCGCAGGGCCCGTAATGCCGAACTCGATCGCGATATTGCTGGCAGCCGCGCCGCCGAACACCGAGATCGCCAGCAGCGGGCGCACCGCGCGCAAGCCCTGCTCGGCAAACACGTGCATTTGCTCCTCCGCGAGCGCAACACCGCCGAGCGCCGATCCGGTGTAGACGCCGACGTCGCTGCGCGAGCCGTTGAGCGAGTAGCCGGCGTCTTCGACGGCCAGACGCGCCGCCGCGACGGCGAGCTGCGAGAAGCGATCGGTCCATTGCACGCGCCTGCGCGAAAGAAACGACGCCGGATCGAAGTCGTCGATCTCGGCGGCAATGCGCGACGGAAAACCGCTTGCATCAAAGCGCGTGAGTTCGCGCACCGCAACACGCCGTGCGCGCACGCCTTCCCACAACGCTTGCGCGCCGATACCGAGCGGCGTAATCATTCCCAGGCCAGTGACCGCAACGCGATGCATCATGGCGCCTCGCAAAGCTGCTTCATGCGCGCGAGCGTTCGCGAAGCAATCGGTTCGATGAAAAACGCGCTGATGATCGGCGCGAGCGGTGAGCGCAATTCGTGCTCGATGCGCACGCGCGTCGTTCCGTCTTCGAGCGGCGTGAAGCGCCAGTGCACGCGCATGCCCTTCGTCCATCCGCCGAGATGCCGGAAAAAAATCTCCGGCAGGGATGCATCGTTGATCTGCTCGGCGCGCCAGCGCACGGGAATGCCGAACGCCGAACTGCCGAACGGCCGCCGTGCCGCCATTTCCACAATGCTGCGCGCTTCGTCGGATGCGATGACGCGAACCCACCGGTAATGCGGCAGGATCTGCGGCCACTGCGCCGTCGCGCTCGCCCGCTGGAAAATCCGCGCAGGCGATGCGGCGATGACGATCTCATTCGTGACGTTCATCGCTACGCGGCGCCCACTACGCGCCGAACAAGCGGCGAGAAGATCCATGCGCCGCGCCGAAGCATGGGTGCCGCCGCACGTGCGAGCACCGGCGTATGCACAAACGCACCGACGCGTTTTGCGGCGCGCTCGCGTGCGGCGATTTCGCGGCGTGCACGCGCTTCATATGCTCGCAGATCCCCGCTTGTAATGCATTCGGCCGCAATCTGCGCGCATCGCATCGCCAGGTAGACGCCCTGCCCGGTAAACGGGTCTACGAAGGCCGCCGCATCTCCAACTAAAAGGACGTGCCGGCTGCGCAAACGCCGTGCGCGATACGAGAGCGGGCCAATTGCGATGCGTTTACTCTCGGCGCTCGCGCGCGCGAGCAGATCGCCCGCCAGTGCGCGCGCGCGTTCTTCCGCAAACGCGTCGACACGCTGTGCATTATGTGCAAGTTCTTCGTGGCCGACGACGAGCATGACGTTCGCCGCCGTATCGGTGAGCGGATTGATCGCGACATACGTGTCACCGTCGACGAACATGTCGATGTAGCCGTCGAGTTTGCGAAATCCGCCGTAGTGCCCGCCGAGCGCGAAGCGCCCGGTATGGGCGCGATCCGCAACCAGACCGCATTTGCGCGCGACGATCGAGTGCATACCGTCCGCGCCGATGATTACCGTGCTTTGCGCGGCGGCAATACTTCCGTCGGGGAAACGGACGGTGAGTGACGCATCTGCGGCTCGGTCGCTGCAATCTTCAACGCGCGCGCGAACAACGGATGCGCCCGCTTCGCGCGCCGCGCGCAGCAGCGTTTGATCGAGCAAACAGCGCGGCAGCGACCAGCCGGGTTGCGGAAAATCGATGGTGGCGTGTACGCCGTGCCCGTGCAACCGAACGCCGCTCACCGGACGCGCATGTGCCGCCAGTTGCGCGCCAACGCCAATCTCATGCAGCAGACGCACGGAGCCCGCGCTCAGGTATTCGCCGCAGGCTTTGTTTCGCGGGAACGTGCTCCGGTCGTAGAGGCACACGGATTTGCCGGCTCGGGCCAGCAGCAGTGCGAGAGTCGAACCCGCCGGTCCGGCGCCGGCGACGAGCGCGGAAAGCATTACACGTGACCGTAAACCGGAAACGTGAATGCTTTCTGAAGCGCTACTTTTTGAAATACTCCGCGTTGACGTCGATGAAGTTCTGCCACTTCTCGGGCACGTCGGAATCCGCGTAAATCGCCTCGACGGGGCACGCGGAAACGCAGGCACCGCAGTCGATGCAGACTTCCGGATCGATGAACAGCATCTCGTCTTCGTCCTTGCCGTGAATACAATCGACGGGACACACGTCCACGCACGACTTGTCTTTGGTGCCAATACACGGTTCGGTGATTACGTATGCCATGAGGCAGTGATATACAGGGCTACACCGCGGAACGCCTTCCCCCGAGCGCTCTGATGATGGCGAGCAAGATGACGGCGCCGATGATGCCCCAAATGAAGCTCCATAGGCCGCTCGTGGGCGTATGCCCCAGAGCTGTCGCCAGCCAGCCTCCAAGAAGCGATCCGACAATTCCGACAATGATGTCAATCAGAATGCCGCCTCCGACCGCGCCCGGCACGAGTGCGCGCGCGATGAGTCCGATGATGAGACCGATGATGATGAGCCATAAAAGCCACATTGTGCTCCCCTTTCAGTCAGGCGACGGTGCGGCGTCCCGCTGTCGCGCGGATAATCAGAATCAAGATGAGCGCGCCGACGACGGCGCTGGCGATGCTCCAGGCGTTGAAATCGTCGAAGGACGGCTTATGCCCGAATAGTTTGTAGATGAACGCGCCGATGCCGCCCCCGACGATGCCGGCTAGCGTATCGCCACCGATTCCCGGCGAATCGGGCACGATATACCGGGCAATGATGCCGACGCACAGTCCGACAATCGCTTCCACGAGCATGGTTAAAGGTTTCTTTCCCGCGCGGCGAAGGGCCAAGCATAGGAGGACCAGATGACCAGACTGCTCGCCTTGGCCGCTATCTTCATGCTGATGACCGGCCCCGCTATCGCGGCGGCTCCCTCGCTCATCACCGTGACCGCCGAAGGGCGCGCCGCCACGATGCCAGACATGGCAACGGCGACCTTCAGCATCGCTACGAACGCCGCGACCGCCGACGCCGCCACCTCGGACAACAATTCGAGGTACAATCGCCTGCTGCAGGCGCTGACACGCTTGGGCATTGCCAAAACGGACGTGTCGACATCCTCGTTCAGCGTGAATTACAATCCGCCGCCGAAGCCGCCCGAAACCCCGCAGCAAGGGCAGCGCTACGGCTACTCGGTGTACCGCGGCGTCAGCGTTACCGTGCACCGGCTCGCGCAGGTGGGCAAAGTCGTCGACGCAGCCGTCGGCGCCGGCGTGACCGACGTGAGCGGCGTGTCGTTCGATACGAGCCAGAAAAGCGCGCAGTTCGCGCAGGCATTGCGCGATGCGGTACACCAAGCGCGCATGCACGCGCAAGCCATGGCCGCGGCGGCCGGCCTGCGCCTTGTTCGCGTGAAGGAGATGCAAGAGGGCGCGCCGGCCGTGATCCGCCCGATGGCGTCCGAGGTATTCAAAGCCGCGCCTGCAATGCCGACGCAAATCGAGCCAAGCGCCGTGGAAACGCGCGCGACGGTTACCGTAACCTACGAAGCGCAATGAAACCGCGCAGCGGAGTTCGGGGTAGCACCTAACACATGACCAGCACGTGCGAACTTTGCGGGGCGCATCCCGCCACGGTCGCGGATCCCGGTTCGCTCTCGCCGCGGTATTGCGCGGCCTGCGCCGCCAGGCGTCAAGCGACGAAAAACGCCATTCCGATCTTCGGCGCCGCGCTCACCGCCGCCGCGCTTTTGGCCGGCGCCGCGATACTCGTCGACAAGATGAGCGAAAACGAGGGCGGAGGCAAACCGCTCGAGGATTGGACGCGCCGTCTGCGCAGCGGCACGCCCACGCTCGCAGCGTTCTCGCGCGATCTTACCGACCTCGCGCGTTCCGGTAAACTCGATCCGGTCATCGGCCGCGATACCGAAGTGGAACGCGTCGTTTCGATTCTCGCGCGCCGCAGCAAGAACAATCCCGTGCTGGTCGGCGAACCGGGCGTCGGCAAGACGGCGATCGTCGAAGGGTTGGCGCAGCGCATCATTGCCGGCAACGTGCCGCAGCCGCTGCGCAGCAAACGCGTGCTGGCGCTCTCGCTCGGGCCGCTCGTCGCCGGTACGAAATATCGCGGCGAATTCGAGAGCCGCGTCAAGAAAATTTTGGACGAGGTACGCAAGTCCGCGCGCGACGTCATCCTCTTCATCGACGAACTGCACACGCTGGTCGGCGCGGGCGCCGCTGAAGGCGCGCTCGATTTGAGTTCGATGATCAAACCGGAACTGGCGCGCGGCGATCTGCAGTGCATCGGCGCGACGACGTTCGACGAATACCGCAAGTACATCGAATCCGATGCCGCACTCGAGCGGCGGTTTCAGCCGGTCATGGTCGACGAGCCGTCGATCGAGCAAACCGTTGCGATTCTGCAGGGCCTTCGCATGCGGTACGCCGAGCATCACAACGTCGCTATTAAAGACGATGCGGTGCAAGCGGCGGCGTCGCTCTCGGCGCGCTACATTGCGGACCGGTTTTTACCGGACAAAGCGATCGATTTGATGGACGAAGCGGCGGCAACGGTCGCGCTCAACAACAAGGGCACCGTAGCGCATCCGCCGGTGACGGCCGACGATGTGGCTGCAGTGGTGACAAAGTGGACCGGCATTCCGCAATCAACGCTCTCCGAAACGCAAGCCAACAATCTGCTCTCGTTGGAAGACACGCTGGCCAAACGCGTCATCGGCCAGCAGCAAGCGATTGCGGCCGTGAGCGAGGCGATCCGCCGCGCGCGCGCGGGCTTGCACGATCCGCGTAAACCGCTCGGCAGTTTCTTGTTCATGGGCAGCAGCGGCGTCGGCAAGACGGAACTGGCAAAAGCACTCGCACAAGCGTTGTTCGGCACCGAAGAAGCGCTGGTGCGCATCGACCTCTCGGAATTT
>DASSEZ010000040.1:0-2375 GCA_035694945.1 Vulcanimicrobiaceae bacterium | reverse complement strand
TCCACGAGAACGTGACTGTGCCGCAAGGCTCACTCGTGACGATCCATCTTACGGAAGCGCGCAGGCAAGCTCAAAAGCCGTAACACGGCGAAGCGCCACTTCGGCGACGGCGCTCTGTTGACGACGCGCGCGACGCCGCCGGCCGCTCCGCGAGGCGGAGAGCAGGGACCATCTTACGCGCGCTGTTCGCTCCGTTTGCGCGCGCAGCGGAAACTGTTTCTGACGCGGTCATCCCGAACATACGTTTATAATCGGTACTGAAATGCCCCATGTGCCAAAAACCGTAATCCGCTGCAACGTCAAAAATTCTAGCGTTGCCGCGCGTTTCTTCCAACCGCCGGCGGACGGCGTTGAGCCGAAGCATCTTCAAGTACTTGATCGGACCCAGTCCAAACCATTCTTTGAAGCAATAGATGAGACTGCGCATCCTGCAATCGGTATTCTCGCAGATGCGCTGCAGCGTGAGCGGCTCTTCCAGGTTTTCCCACATGAATCGCTCCACTCGCCGAACGAGCGCGGCGTCTTTACGCTGCTCTTCAAAGCCGCTTCCCGCAGCAGTATCGATTAGGGATTGGGTGAGACGCAGCAACTCCGCGGAGCTCGGCTCGCGCGACCGTATAGCAGCCGCAACATAAGCGCGCAGCGCCGCGAACACTGCCGGCTCGGCCAACAGCAGTTGGCTTTTTGCACGCGAGCCGTACACGACTAGAGCATCCGCCTGCGCCTGCGTGAGGCGCGAAAGATCGATTTCGATCCAGGTCGTCTCGGAAGAACCCATGCAACTGGCATCCAGTTCGCCGTCCGTCACCATGAAGAACCACGGCGCGGGCGACCAGCGGCGTCCATGCTCGAGTACGAGATCGGCCTGATTGACGTAGGCAATAAGGAGCTTGTTGCGCTCGATCCATCGTCGCAATTGGAATGCGCGATTGCATGATAGCGAGCGAACGCTCGCTGCTCCGGCGTGCAGTTCCAGCATCTCGGCCGCAAAGGACCCCGCGCTTAGCTGCACACATTGGGTTCGAGATCCGAGCGCGAGCTCGAGCTTTGCCGCATCGCTAAAGTGCACCGGCGGGAATTCCGTCGCGCCGCGCCACGGCTTGAGCCGGGGCGCCGTTAGGAGCTGACTTTTCATTTGGGGCGAAAAAATGCAAGGCAAGTTTTTCAGAGGCGTCAGCTTCGCATCGTTTTCGGAAAAGAATGTGAACATTTTGGGAGTGCGCACTCTCAACGCAGCGCGTCTCTTGCGCGCTGCCCGAAACGGCAGGCGCCTGCCCCGGTTCGTTACGGTACGTTCAGTTCCACCGCGCGAACGACGCGCGTCGCGCATGGGGCGGCCGCTTAAAATAGAAGGTCGACTGATCGAGCAGCAGATCCAAATCCCATCGCTGAAACTCAACAACGAGCCGCGGATTGCCCGGACGGCGCTTAAACACCACGGCCATGCGCGCGGGCAGCGGTTCGTCGTCGAGCGTAATCCAGATCTGCCAATCCATATGAGGGCCGGTGAAGGCGATCTGCCTGCAAAGGACGTCGCCTGCGTACACGTCGGCGATAACGCGTGCCCCGCGTATCTCGTGACGCAGCGACGCGTACGGATCCGAATTCAAGAATGGCGTCATGGGCGAATAGCCCATACGCAGCCGCGAAATCTTGCGCAGCACGACGTCGTCGTCACCCGCATAGAAGAGCTGATCGAACGTTTTGCGCGCGGGTATGTACACCGTCAGGAGCGAGCCGTCGTACCACGTCGCGTACGGGCGTCCGTCACCGACCGTCGCCGTGTAGAGCATGTTCGGCCGTCTCATCGCGGCCATTGTTGTAACGTATGAATTGAGTATCTGGCCGTTCGCGTCAATGTGCTCGCGCTCGATATGCGCAGTCACGACGATGGACACGGCTCTACTCAGCGTGCCGCTCATCCGCTCGAGCAACGCGATGGCACGGGGATCGATATGCGGCGATGAGACAGCGAGCAAAACGCTTGCCACAATCCAAATCATTCGATTACGTCTGCCTCTGCGCCGCACGCTGTTTATGCGACGTTCTCGTGTTCGTCATGTTCATGCGTATTCTAGCGGCTTTGTCCGGCAGAGTGTATCCCAATCAACGCACATCCTCGATTACAATCTTGGGATAGCGCATCGCTATTTTGCGCGAACCGGATACCGGCAAAAATTGCGCTTATGCTACCGTTGGGGTGTTGGAGGCCACCATTGGAGAATCGCGTATGTTTTTAAGTAAAATCGCAACCGCTATACTGGCGGCCGGTGCGATTGCGCTCACGCTCCCATCAGTCCCCGCGCAAGCGCAGATGGCCGGCACCAGTGCCACGGGCTCCTGGAAGGTACGTCCCACCGAGAATCCCTTAAGCT
>DASSEZ010000039.1:0-26647 GCA_035694945.1 Vulcanimicrobiaceae bacterium | reverse complement strand
CCCGCAGATGAAGTCGTCGCCGACATGCAGCGTCCCGTTCTCGACGAGCACCGTCGCGACCGGCCCCTTCCCCGGATCGAGCTGCGCCTCGATGACCGTTCCCTTGGCGCGCGCCTCGGGGTTGGCCTTCTTGTCGAGGATCTCCGCCTGGAGGAGGATCTGGTCGAGCAGGTCCTGGACGTGCGTCCCCTTCTTGGCCGAGACCTCGGTGGAGAGCGTCTGACCGCCGAACTCCTCGAGGACGACGCCGTGCTGCAGCAGCTCCTGCTTGACGCGCGCCGGGTTGGCCTGGGGGAGATCGACCTTGTTGATCGCGACGATCATCGGAACGTTGGCGTTCCGAGCGTGCGAGATCGCTTCGACCGTCTGCGGCATGATGCCGTCATCGGCGGCGACGACGAGCACCACGATGTCGGTGACGTTGGCGCCGCGGGCACGCATGGCGGTGAACGCTTCGTGACCGGGCGTATCAATGAACGTGATCTTGCGATCGTTCTGTTCGACGGTGTAGGCGCCGATGCGCTGCGTGATGCCGCCGGCTTCGCCGCCCGCGACGTTTGCGCTGCGGATCTTGTCGAGCAACGACGTCTTGCCGTGGTCGACGTGGCCGAGCACCGTCACGACCGGCGGCCGCGGCGTCAGCATCTCGGGTTTGTCTTCCTCTTGCTCGACCGTGACTTCTTCGCCGGCTTCTTTGACGACCGCGTTAAAGCCGAACTTCTTCGCGACCGAGATCGCAACGTCGCTCGGAATGTTTTGATTGATCGTCGCCATCGTGCCCATCTTGATGAGCTCGCCGATGATGTCTTTGGCGGGAATGATCATCGACGTCGCAAGCTCTTGCACGGTCAGCAAATCGGGAATCTCGATCGTTTCGAGCTTGGCCGGAGGCGGGGCAGCCACGGCTTCGGGCCGCTTCTTGCGCGTGCGCTCTTTTTCGAGCAGCAGCTCTTTCTCGCGATCTTTCTTGTTGATCTTGTCGTCGCGATCGCGGCCGTGAGCACCGGGGCGTCCGCCGCCCGCACCGGAACTCGGCGCGGGTGCATCAGTTGCCGACGGCGGCAAACCGCCGGGCCGCGGCGTGAAAGGGCGATTGCCCGGAGGTGTGAGCGGCCGGAACGGACCGTTGCCCTGCGGGCGGCGCTGCGGAGCGGGTGAAATCAGGCGGCCCGGCTGGGGCACGCGCGGCTGCGTACCGGACTGACCGTCCTGACGCATCGGCGTCTGCCCGCCAGCTTGACCGGGACGCGGCGCGACGCCGGGGCGGCCGGGCAGACCGGTTTGTGGCCCTGGTGATGCCGACGCGGACGTCGTCGGCGGAGGAGCCTGACGACGTTGCGGGATCGGCTGACCGGTTGGAACCGGACGAAGACGCGGAATCGGCGCCGGCGGCGCGGCAGGGGTCGCGGGGCGCGCTACGGCGGCGGGACGCGCTGCGGCAGCGGGACGCTCGGCTGGCGGCGTAGCGACGGGTTTTGCGGCAGCGGACTTTGCCGGCGCAGGCTTGGGAACGGCGGCCGATTTGGTTTCCGGCGTGGGAGCTGCGGCTGCTGGCGCTGCGGGCTCGGCCTTCGCCGGAGCGGCGGGTTTGGACACAACGGTACGACGCGATGTCGCCGCGACCGGTTTGAGCGTTGGAATCGGCTCGGCCGGTGCGGCCGGAGGTTCGGGTTTCGGCGCCTTCGTCGCAGCCGGTTTTGCCGGCGGAGGCGCAGGTGCGGCTTCCGGTTTGGCCTTGTTCGGGGCAGCAGGCTTGAGCAGCACGCTGCGCACGAGGTCGGCAATGTGGTCGGGGACGACGCTGAGCTGGTTCTTCGCCTCGAAGATACCGCCCAGACGTTCGTTAAAGAGCGTGATCAGCTCTTTTGAAGTGAGCCCCACCTCTTTCGCAAGTTCAAAGATCCGAACTTTTCCGGTAGCCAAAATCTGCCTTTCACGTTGCAGGCGCAAAGCTTCCCGGTAAGGAGCCGCCTGCACGTACCCTCACCTTATAAGCGACCTCCCCTACGGGCTCCGCCCGTTGGGGACCCCGACCGTTTTGAAAGGCACTCCGCCGCAAGCGGCTGCGCGCCCCCCACACGCAGAGCGCGTGGGGCCCCCAAAACGATCTTATTCATGGGGTCTGTTGATCAGCATGTAACTGTCACAATATCAAACCGTTAGCCTAGTTCTAAACCGTATTCGTCGGCCGAAGCTGCAAGCCCCGGAAACTTTTTGTTTTTTTCCACGCGCTTGGCGCATTCCGCCGAGCACAAGTACACACCGCGGCCCGGTTGCCGCAGCCGCCCCCGATCCGCCTGCCACGCGCGAGGTCCGGTTCGTACGAACCGGCACATCGAGGCCTGCGGTTTACGCTCGCGGCAGCCCGCGCATTGGCGGATTGGAACCCTCGCACCGGACTCTGGCACAAGGGCCCTTGCATTCCGCGCCGCACGCGCAGACCCTGGAGGTGCGAAAGGTAAGATGGCGGACACCGTGAACGCCTAAAAGTAAGGGTGCTTTCGCTTGCAACATTTTGAAGGCAGGTCCCTCTTGGCAATTCTCTCGCGTAACCGAGTGCTTCTGTTCTTGGCGGCGGCATTTGCCGCCGCGTTCCTCGTGCCGCATAGGGCGGTGGCGATCGACCGTCTCGAATTCCCCACCCGAAACTTGTCCAAGTACCGCGCTTGGGTAACGATCCAAAACGACATCAAGACGCGAAATCTGGATTCGGGCTGGGTCGAGGCCGGCAAAGCGCGCACATGGTGGTCGGGCCATTATCTCACGGGAAGCTATTACTTCGTGCGCTTCGAGTTCGTGGACGATCACGGCCGCGTGCTCTGCGACACCAAAGCGCGTGTATTTGCCGAATACACGGACTCAGGCCACGTGCCTGATGCGGCGGGCTATTACCAGCACGGCAAATGCTGGATCGAAACGCAAGACAAAATATTCCCGTACTAAACACACGGTCCCAAGAAAAAACGGCCCGCCGGTATGCGGGCCGTTTTTCTTTTGACTATTCGCCGCCCAGGCGTTCGCGCTTGAATTCTTCGAGTTTGCGGATGAGCTCTTCGTCGAGACCGGCAGGCGCCATTCCGGCTTCTTCTTCGGCAACGGCCTCTTCGGCAATCGTTTCTTCCTCGATTTCGACCGGTGCCGTTTGCGCTTCCGCGCGTTCGGCCAGATAGCGGTCGCGCGCCTCGGCCGCTTCGGTTTCGCTGGCGATATCCAAACGCCACCCGGTCAAGCGCGCGGCAAGACGCACGTTCTGCCCTTCGCGCCCAATCGCCAGCGAGAGCTGATAATCCGGAACGACGACCAGCGCGACGCCGTCGTCTTCGAACAGTTCGACGTTGAGCACCTTGGCCGGCTGCAGCGCGTTCATGATGAACGCGACTGGATCGGCTTCCCAGCGAATCACGTCGATCTTCTCACCGCGCAATTCGTCGGAAACGTTCGCAATGCGGCTGGATTTCGGTCCAAGACACGCGCCGATCGGATCGATTTCGGCGCGATGACTGCGCACGGCAACCTTGGTGCGGCTGCCCGGTTCGCGTGCAATCGCCATGATCTCGACGATCCCGTCCTGAATCTCGGGCACTTCGAACTCGAGCAGGCGCTGCACGAGCCCTTCGGCCGCGCGCGAAAGAATCACGCTCGGGCCTTTCGGCGATTTGCGAACGTCCAGCACGTACGCGCGAATGAAATCGTTGATGCGGAAATTCTCGCGCGGCACTTGCTCGGAGAGCGGCAGCATCGCTTCGTCCTTGCCTTCGAGCAGCACGTACATGTTGCGCTGTTCGAACCGCTGCACCGTGCCTTTGACGATGTCGTTCAATTTGGCGGCGTATTTGTTGTACACCGTATCGCGTTCGGCTTCACGAATGCGCTGCACGATCACTTGCTTTGCCGTTTGCGCGGCGATGCGCCCGAAGTCTTTCGGCGTGACTTCTTCGTCGAAGTAGTCGCCGACCTGATACTGCGATCCGGCCTCTTTCGGCGTCACCTCGAGTTTCGGATCGGTCACTTCATCGACGACCGTGCGGCGATGAAATACCTTGTATTCACCGCTCTGACGATCGACGGTCACGATCGCGTTCGCTTCGCTGCCGAAGTGCCGTTTGTACGCGGTCAGCAGCGCCGCTTCGAGCGCTTCGATGAGCATCTCGAATGGAATGTTGCGTTCCTTCGAGATGAAGTGCAGGACGTCGATAAGCCGTTCTTCGGTCGCTTCAGGCATTGCTATTCTTCCGTTCTTTCAGTTTTCCAGGCGTATCCGCGCTGCGCGCTCCACGCCCCCCACACGCAAAGCGCGTGGGGCCCCCGGCCTTCGGCCCACCTGCATTACGCTTTTGGGTCTCAAGCATGGTCTTTACGTTGTTTCTTGTCGCGTTTGAGGTCGGAGCGAATGTCGTACTCGAGGTTCGCGCGTTCTATCGTCGCCAGGGGCAACGGCAGTTCGCCTTTGCTCGTTTCGAGAATCACGTTCGTTCCACGAACGCCGCGAAGCACGCCGCGATGCGTCTTGCCCCCTTGCACGAGCAGGGAGGTGACGATCTTCGCGTCGCGTCCGGCGAAGCGTTCGTAATCGCCCGGCTTGGTCAGCGGGCGGTTCAGCCCCGCAGATTCCACCTCGAGCGTATACGGTTCGTCGTAACTTTCCAGCCGCGCGTTGATGGCGCCGGCAACGCGTTCGCACGTGGCGACGTCTACGCCGCCTTCGCGATCGATCGTCACCGACAAGGCGACGCTGCGTTTTCCGCCGCGCGCGCTGTGCTGCACCACTTCCACGCCGGAGAAACGCGCATCGTGCACGATATCGTCTATCGCGCTTTCAAATGCTTGATTCAAAGGCGCTACGGCCTGGCCTTCGCGCCCCCCCGCGGACTCCTGTCGCTTAAATGAGCTGCTCATGACCCCCATCAACAACGAAGCGCGGGACCTGCCCACGCTTTACGACTACCGTACCTTAGGATACCCGAACATACGACGGGCCGCAACCCCAAGTGGGTGCGGCCCCTCGCCCTGTTTTAATCCGGTTTTCGAGCGCGCACAGACCGGTTTACGTCCGGCAGCCGCTGAGCGCTTGTCTAGCGCTCCTTAGGTGGTGCGCTCGTGCGGGCTATGGTAGCCCGGTGGATCTTGCGGTTCCAACCGCCCTCCTTATGTCAAACGCTCTTATGGTCTCTCGTGAGACACCACTATTGTACGCCCCCGCACGCGGCCGGTTCAAGAAGCTGGCGCCGGACTTGCGGGGGCGCTAGTGGGGCAGCGCCTGCGGATCGAACGGCTGCAAGTGCCCGCTGCAGATGAACGATTCGTTCGGTTCCACGATCCATTTTTTGCTGCCGGCAATCGGCGCGCGCAGCACCCAGCCCGTGCACCATTGGATGAAGCCGATGCGCTTGACCGAGGTCACGTACATCTTCACGTAGCGCTCTTCCGGTGCGGTGCCGAGCCAGGACTGCTTCCAACGCTGGCCGCCCTCGTTTTCTACGAACAGAAACTTCGTAGCGGCGATGACGGACGGCGGCGGAGTCGGTTCGGGCTCCGGCGTCGGCATCAGGTTGCCGATGCCCGAGTACCGCCGGGGCGGCGCGGGACTCACCGACGGGGCCGCTGTCGGGATAAGGTTTTGCAGGCGCTCGTTCAGGGACGGATGCTTCTTCCCGGGCAGATGAACCGGCGCGGGTCGCGGCGTTGCGGGAAGTTGCACGGGGCGGGTCGGCGTGGTGCTCTTCGCAGGCGACTGACCGCGGGGGCCCGCCGACGCGACGGCCTTTGGCCCGGGGCTCGGAGCAGCGCCGTGCTGGCGCGGAGCAGCCGCGATTTTCACCTGGGAGGGAACGCCCGCCGTGGCGATGGGAACGGGAGACGCCATTTCCGCAACGGTCGCCGGCTTCACCGCAATGACGGAGGGCTCGGGGACGGGCGTAGCCGGTGCGCGCGTGGGCACTTGCGTCGGCCTTGGCTGCGGCGTTTGCGGCATACGCGTCGGCGCGACGCTTGGCTTTGGAACGGGCGCGGCCGTCGGCGGGATCTTCATCGTGACGGCCACAGTGGTGGCAGGCGCGGCTGTCGGTACTTGCTCGGGCAGCGGTGCCGGCGACACGGCGATAACGGCTGGCGTGGGGATCGGATTCGGCGCGCTGCTGCTCTGGGGAGCGGGCGTCGGATTCGGCGGAGCGGTCGGCGCGAATTTCGAGAGTTCGTGCACGACGCGCGGATGCGGCGGCGCCGAACGCGGGCGCGCGGCGACCACACGCGGCGTGGGAACGACGGTCGCACGCGGCACGGGCTGCGTCACTTTCACGGCAGGCGCGGGCGCGCTTGATGCAACCGGTTGCGAGCTCACCGTCATGATCACGCCGCCTTCGAACGATTCGGGCGATTGCTGCGATGACGACGTCGCAACGGAGAACAGAAACATGGCGATCAGGGCATGCACGAGCGCCGAGGCCAAAAAACTGCCTGCGGTGCGTTCGGGGCGATGCCGATCCAGTGGGTCGCGTCTCAAACGCAGGAGCCTTCGGGGACTCTCGCGCACGAGCCTGGAGCCGATGGAAAAAATTCAAAAACGCACGAAGATCGTCGCGACGCTCGGACCTGCGTCGCGCGATCCCGAGATCATTCGTTCACTGGTCCTCTCCGGTGCGAACGTGTTTCGCCTCAATTTCTCGCACGGATCTCCCAAAGAACACGGTCAGACGATTGCGGCGATCCGCAAGATCGCAAGCGAACTGGAACAACACATCGCCGTTCTGCAAGACTTGCCTGGTCCGAAAGTCAGAACGGGCAAGCTCTCCGACGGACAAGCGTCGGTGCAATTGGAGCGCGGCAAACCGTTCGCGCTCACGACAGAAGAGATTGGCGGTACGGCGGAGCGCGTTTCCGTTTCGTATCGCGATTTGCCGGCAGACGTCGCCGTAGGCACGCGCCTCTATCTGCAAGACGGCGCCATTACGCTGCGCATTCTGGACAAATCGGCGAAAGAAATCCAGACCACGGTGGAAGTGGGCGGCGATCTGCGCCCGCAGCAAGGCATCAACTATCCCGACGGCACGCTGAACATCGCCGCGGTATCGGATCGCGATCTCGAGTTCCTGGCTTTCGGTTTGGAAAACGACGTGGATTACGTCGCCGTGTCGTTCGTGCGCAGTGCGGAAGACATCCACCGGGTCAAACAATTCATCCGCGAGCGCGGAAAGAGCACGCATGTGCTGGCGAAAATCGAGAAACACGAGGCGCTCGACGACATTGAGAACATCGTCGCCGCCGCTGACGGCATCATGGTTGCGCGCGGCGATCTCGGCATCGAGGTGCCACTCGAGCAAGTGCCGATGATCCAAAAGGACCTCATCGCGCGCTGCAACCGCGCGAGCAAGCCCGTCGTCACGGCGACGCAGATGCTCGAGTCGATGACGTTCAATTCGCGCCCGACGCGCGCCGAAACCACCGACGTTGCGAACGCGATTCTCGACGGCACCGACGCGGTGATGCTCTCCGGCGAGACCGCCCGCGGCAACTATCCCATCGAAGCGGTGCGCGTGATGGCAGAAATTGCCCGCGAAGTCGAAAAGCAATATCCGCACGAAGTGCTGCAGCTGCGGCGATTGGAAGGCGCGACACGAAACATCGCCACGTCGATTGCCGAAGCAGCGACGCGGTCCAGCGCCGAACTCAACCTGCCATACATCGTCACGGGCACGACGACCGGCAACGCCGCCCATCACATTTCGGCGTTCCGGCCGATGGCGCAGATCATCGCACTCACGCCGATGCCTGAAGTGGCACGGCGGCTTGCACTGCTCTGGGGCATCGAGTCGATTCTCATCGAACGGTACGCGTCGATCGACGTGCTGCTGCACATTATGGAACAGCGTATGTTAACCGAAGGATTGGTCGAGCGTGGCGATTGCGTCGCGTTCACGACGGGCATGCCGGTCGGCGGCGGCGGCACGAATCTGCTGAAGATTCACGAGATCGCGTAGTTCACCGCGTAACAAATTTACACGGCGAGGCGGCGCTCGCGTGTCTGTTCCAAAAGCGTGCGCGCGTGCTGCAGCGCCGCTTCGTGCGCCTCGCCGGAAAGCATGCGCGCAAGTTCCACCGTACGCTCTTCGTTCGACTCGACCTCGCGTAAACCAATGGCGGTTGCGTTCTTCGTCTCGTTCTTCTCGAGCACATAGTGCGCATCCGCCCACGACGCGATCTGCGCGAGGTGCGTCACGCACACGACTTGCGCGTCGCGCGCAAGCCGCCCCAACCGCGCGCCCACTGCGGTCGCTGTTGCGCCGCCGATGCCGGCGTCGATTTCGTCGAACACGAGCGCCGTTCGCCCGCGCGCGGCGGCAAGCACGACGATCAGAGCCAGCAACACGCGCGAAAGCTCGCCGCCCGACGCGACGCGCGCCAGCGATCGCTGCGCCTCGCCTTTGTTCGCGGCAAAAACGAATTCGACGTGCTCGCCTCCGTCGGCGCCGATCTCGCCGAGCGCTTCGAAGTGCACGCCGAAGCGCCCCGACGGCAACGCCAGGTCCTTGAGTTCGCGCTCGATGGCCGAGCTCAAACGATCCGCCGCTCCGTGCCGCAAGCGCGAAAGGTGCTCTGCCGCCTCTTCCAATTCGACCGTTGCCGCTTGCACGTCGCGCTCGAGTTGCGCTTTGCGCTCGTCCTTGTTCGCAAACACATCGATCGTCGTGCGAAACTCGCTTGCGGCTTGCAATACCGCTTCCAGCGTGCCGCCATACTTGCGCTTGAGCGTATCGAGCGCGTCCAGGCGTGCGTTGATGCTTTCCAACTCCTGCGGATCGAACTCCATGGCATCCAACTCACGTGCGATGCGAACCGCAAGGTCGCTCACCTCACTCTGCAGCGCAGAAGCGCTTTGCGCCATGTCCGCAAAATCGGTGCCGATGTCCGCGATATGCGAAAGCGCCGTAGAGGCCGCGCCGAGCGCGTCGGCAGCCGATGAATCATCTCCGGCGAGCGCATCGTGCGCGGTGCGCAGTGCCGCCGCAACGTTTTCAACGTTATCCAGCACGCGCCGCCGCTGTGTCAACCGGTCGTCTTCGCCCGCCTGCGCAGCGGCCGACTCGATCTCGGCGAGCGCGTATGTTGCGAACGCGTACTGTTGCTGAGCGCGCCGCTCGTCGCGGTCCAATGATGCAAGCGTTTTCAGCAAGTCCACGCGCCGCGCGTGCAGCGTACCCACCCGTTCTCGCGCGTGCAGCACGTTATCGCCGGCAAAACGATCGAGCAGTTCCACGTGGTATGCAGGTAAAAGCAGACGCTGCGCGTCGTGCTGGCCGACGATGTCGATAAGTTGCGTCGCCAACTCGCGCACATAACTCGCGGTCGACGGACGGCCGTTCACGCGAATAGCCGACTTTCCGTTCGAATTCAACTCGCGCGAAATCGTTGCCATCTCGTCGGGTTCGATTTCGAAGCCGTCCTGCGCGAGACGCTCGTGCAGCGCATCGCCCGCATCGAACTCAAGACTCACGATCGCACGAGTGCGGCCGCGGCGCACGCTCTCGGCACTTGCGCGCTCGCCGAGCACGAACGCAATCGCGCCGAGCACCATCGTTTTTCCGGAACCCGTTTCACCGGTGAAGATCGTCGCGCCGTCCGCAAAGCGCACTTCCGCTTTGGGAATCAGCCCGTAGTCTGCTATCGTCAGCCGCCGCAGCATCGTGTTACGCCTTTAGCGGCGCCGGCGCTCCTTGATGGAAACGCCCCACCGCAGTTTCTCCTCGAGTCGTTCGAAGAAGCGCAGCCGCTTGATGCGTGCAAACCGCACGGTGCGCGGATGACGTTCTATCACGACGGATGACCCCGGCGCAAGGTCGCTCACCACGTCACCGTCGCATTCCAAATTCGCGTGCACGAGTTCCGAATCGCAACTGATGATGACCCGCGAAGCGGCCGGAACGATGAGGGGGCGTGAAAATAACGTGTGCGGCAACAGTGGAACGATCCCGAACGCGTCGACCTGCGGAGAGATGATTGAACCACCCGCGGAAAGGAAATACGCAGTCGATCCCGTCGGCGTAGCCACGCAGATGCCATCGGCCGGAATGTGCGCCGCTTGTTCGTCGTTCAAACACAGACCAAACGGGACGATGCGCGAGACGCCGCCCTTGCGAACCACAACGTCATTGAGTGCGAAGAATTCTCGCCCCTCGTACTGCGCCCGCAGCGCGATCCGTTCTTCGATGACCAGGCCGCGTTCGAGCAAGTCCGGTAATTCGTCGATCGTCTCGTCGTCTTCGTCGAATTCCGTGAGAAACCCGAGGCGCCCGGTATTTATGCCGATGATCGGTACGCCCTTATCGACGGCCAGTCGCGCGGCGCGCAGCAGCGTTCCATCGCCGCCAATCGTCACCAGCAGCGCCGCATCGTCCAGCGTTCCACCTTTCGGCAGCGGCGTAATCTCGTATCCTGCCTCGCGAAAGCCCGCGCCCACGCGCTGCGCCAGCGCTCGTGCATTCTCGCGATCCGCGTCGACATACAGCGCAACGACACGCTTTTTCACGCTTACGGTCACGCTGGAGAACCTTCGGCAACCAGCGCGTCAATCTTCGCGTCGCTCACAATCTCGCCGCCGCGCCGCAGGCGCATCAAAAACTCACGGTTTCCGGCAGGGCCGAGTAGCGGAGAGCCGGTTATGTCCACGGCCTTCAGCCCCAGGTCGCGGGCGCCATCCCGCACCTCACGAAGCACGGCGCGGTGCACCTGCGGATCGCGCACCACCCCGCCGCTGCCCAGGCGCTCACGTCCCGCCTCGAACTGCGGTTTGACCAGGGCGACGATCTCGCCGTCGTGCGCTAAATACGACACCGCGCGCGCGAGAATAGTCCGCAGCGAAATAAACGACGTGTCCACGACGATCAGCATGAACGGCTGCGCAAACGCATCGTCCGGCAAGTGCCGAAAATTCGTTCGCTCCATCACCGTTACGCGCGAATCGTTGCGCAGCCGCCAATCGAGTTGGCCGTAGCCCACGTCGACCGCGTCGACGTGTGCCGCCCCGCGCTGCAGCAAGCAATCCGTGAAACCGCCGGTCGATGCGCCAACGTCCAGCGCGCGCATACCGTGCACGTCGATACCGAATACGTCGAGCGCGTGTTCCAGTTTCTCCCCGCCGCGGCTGACGAAGCGGCGCGGCCGGTCGATCTCGATGTACGCGTCATCCGCGACGCTCGCACCGGCTTTGGTCGCAGGCGAACCGTTCACGCGCACGCGCCCTTCCATGATCAGGCTGCGCGCCTGCGAGCGCGTGATACTTTCGCGCGCGGCGACGAGCGTATCCAAACGAGAAGAGCGCATATCGCTTGCAATATGCGCTCTTGGGACTGGCTTGACCCTGCGGTCTACGTGCTCTCGTAGCGGCTGTAGCGGATCATGCGTCCGGTGCTTCCGGACGCGCTGCCCGCCAGCGCCGTTCCCAGGCTTACGCCGAAGGTGATGAATAGGAAAATCGGGATCCACGTCGCCATTGCCAGGTTTCCGCCAATACCGGCGGTCTGCACGCCGCGGCCGATCGCCGACACCGTACCGCCGACGCTATTCGACGGCATCGTAGCCGGCGCGCTGACGGTCGCCATCTGCATGCCCAGGCCCATCCGTATGTTATTGAGCGTTCCGACATACGACGGCCCTGCCGCGGACGCGAGCAGATACGTCATGACGATCATCGACAGGCCCCACACGGCCCAGCCGTGCAGAGAATTCCAACCGGAATCCGGACGCCGCGCGAGCATTCCCGCAACCCAGCCGCCGCAATAGAACGCGCCGATCGTTTGCAAGAAAAACCACACGGCTATGCCGATGCCGAAGCTCATGCCCGACGGCGAGCCGCCGCCCGGATGCACGAAGCTCGAAAAGATGCCGATCATCAGCAGCGTGAATAGTGTTTCAACGGCGAGCGTCACGAAAAAGCCTGCCCAAATCGCTCCCCACGACGTCCCGCCGCGAAGCGCACGGCCGCCGCCTACATATTCCTCAACTTGGGTTTCTCTGGTTACACCGGTAGTCACAACTCTTGAACCTCCGGTAATACTTGCCCGCGACCGTACCGCCATTAACGGATTCTTCATGCTATCGCGCTAGAACATGAAAGCTATGGCACGCCTGGAGCGCGTGGTTTACCGCTCGGATGCGGCATCGATCACTGATATCGTCGCGTACGGCCAGGAAGAGATCCGGTTCGATTCACAGTGCGTCGTATTCGTACGGTCCGGGTACTTCGCCAAGCGCTCCAAGCAAACGGTCGCAATCGTCGACCCGAACTATCTCGTGTTCGGCGGTGCTTCCGAGTGCCTGTTTGCCGGTGACTGCAAGCACCTCAGCGCCTGCACGATCGTGCGATACAGCGAAGACGTCAGTGTTTCGGCCTCACCGGGCTGCGCAATCGCATCGTCTCATGCATTCTTCTTGCAGGCGCAGCTCTTGCAGGAGGCGCGCCTGCAACGGCACAGCCCCGAGGCGCAAATCTTCGGGCTGGTCTGCGAAACGCGGAACGATGCGGCGATCGTGTCATGCGCGCATTCGCGACTTGTTACAGAGATTCGCCGCCTTCTGAACGAATCGCCGTCGCGACGCGTCCCACTCGAAGCAATAGCGGGCGAGTTCTATACCTCACCCTTCACCGTTTCGCGCGTCTTTCATCGCGAGACCGGAATACGGCTGCGCGACTACTCATCACGCTTGCGGCTGCGCAAGGCGTTGAATCTGCTCATTCAGAGCCGCAAGAACCTTACCAGCATCGCGATCGATCTCGGTTTCTACGATGAGTCGCATTTCAGCAAAGCGTTTCGCGCGGAGTTCGGCGTCTGCCCTCACAGCGTTCGCAAGTACTGAACGAGATCCGACTTCTGCTGCGGCGTCAATCCAAGACTGAAGAACGTGTTGTAGTGGTTCACCACGTCGGAAAGCGTTGCGGCCGATCCGTCGTGGAAATACGGCGGATGCAGCGCAAGAGCGCGCAGCGGTGTCGTCCGGTACATCTTCGTGGCACTGCGAAGGGCGTACGTGGGATCCGTCCCGATGACGTTCGGGGAATGCAGACGCACGGCGACGTCGGTGAACGTGGGCGGCGTATGACAGCTCGAACACCGCGCCATCCCCACGAACAAGGCTTGGCCGCGCGCGACAGCTGCCTGGCCGTTTACGGCGGGCGGTGACGGTTTGGTAAGGCTTTCTTCGTACGCGCGCAGTGCCGGAAGCTTCGGCGTTACCAAATCGACCCGCGAGGTGAACGTGTACGCCGGGCCGAGGCGCGGATCGGAGAAGTTTCCCAGAGCGTGCATTTGCGTCACGGCAACGTAATCGTTCCAGTACGGAATGGGTCCGTCACCGCTGTAGGTTTCGAGAGGAACGTCCGCGAGACCATATGCCGGTGGAATCAGGACCGGATCGTTGATGTGGTCGATGTTGAAGCGCGGATCGTATTTTCCCGGCCCCCACGAGTTGTATACAACCTTTTGCGCGGGCGGAATAGCCGGAGATAACGCGATGATTGCGCCCGGATTGAGATCGCGATTCGGCCAGCCGTCCAGGCGCGATCCGATTCCCGGAGCTACGCTATTATTTACAGTGGAGTGGCAGAGCGCACACGATATCCCGACGGAACGCAAGTTCCCATGATCTCCGACGTTTCCGATGACGCCGACGACGGCGCCGAGTTTTATCAATGCCACGGTCGTCGCAGGACTGTTGAGATCGACTTGTCCCGCACGCAGTGCCGCAAGTAAACGCGAAGGCAGTGCGTCGGCGTCGACTTTGAGTCCGACCGAAAGCGCAACCGTTGGAGATACTTCGTTTTGAATGACGTCATTCAGATGCGCGGTATCAGTCCAAAACCGTTCGTCACCGAACGTGTCGAACCGGAAAACGCGCTTGCCGGCTTGGACCAGTGCGGTGTCGTTCGGTTTGTTGACCGGCGGTACGCCGCTTTGCGTCTCCCGCAGCGGAGGATGCGTAGACGATGGCATACACGCGGCCAAAGCAACAAGAGCTATGCCGAAGGCTGCAACGGTTTTCATGACGCTGCCATCATAAACCCATGCGGTTCGCTGCACCTGTAAAGAGTTGCGCGTTTCTTAGAACCAGTAAAGTATTGCGCGCCTTCAGAGTTTCTTTAGACTCGCGCAGTACAGAGGTGAGCATCCTTCTCCCTCGGAGAACACTGATGAAAAATACGGTTGCGCTGCTGACGTGCGGCGCCATTCTTGCCCTCGTTTCGACGGCTTGCTCAGGATCGCGATCGTCGAGCGCAGCGCCACCCATGAACATGGGCGTGCAACCCATGGCGGCAAGTCCGGTACAGCATCCTCCTGGTCCCGCGGAAACCGGATTTACGCCAGGCTGGTTGAACGGCAAAACGGTTCAATTTTTCTATCACACCAACAACTTCTTCTGCCGCACGCCCGTCGAAGACGGTTTGCCTGTCGGTTCGACAAGCGGTTGTGAGGTTGGATCTGATGGTACGGTAGATCCCCGTCCCGGAAATATTCCGATTCTTTTCGTCATGACGCCCATTGGCTTCCGGCCGGACGTCTCTACCCTGCACTGCCCGGTCGTCGGAAACTGCATCAATCATCCGCACACAGTCGATCTGTCGCGTCTCTTCGGACCCGGCGCTGCGAATGCACTATTACCTGCGCACAGCCACATCATCGATCAGTCGAACGGCAACTGGTGGGAGCTGCGCGTGATCGCCGTAAAAGATCTCGCGACGTGGAACGCGATCGTCGCCGGCAAGAGTTTGGCGACAGTGCGCGCATTACAAGCATCCGATCCGGCCCAAACGCACATCGGTGCCGATACGCTCACCAATACGTACCTGTTCTTTGACGTAAGACCGGGCCAGTGACACAGCAGCGCTGGTTGAGCCGTATCTTTGCTGCAAGCGGCGCGCTGGTGATCGCCGGCGCGCTGCTTCCCTGGCTCACCCTCTACGCCGGGCTCTACAATTACAACGGCATCGTCGGCCTCTACGGATGGCTGTTCTTAGCGGCCGGCACCGCTGCGGCCGCAGGCGGCATCGCCGCGGTGCGCGTGCAATGGCGCTGGCTTCGCTGGGGCGGCATCGCATTGGGTCTTGCGTTGCTGGCGTTTTCCGCGTGGTTGTACGCGGGACTCGCTGAAATCGTGCACCGGCCGGACTACGCAATGATCGTCGCGCGTCCCGGGCCCGGATTGTCTGTGGTGCTGGGCGCAAGCGCGCTGATGGTGATCAGCAGCGCGGCACTGCTGAAGCTGGAGCGCTAGAACGGGATCTCGTGATCCGCGGAAGCGGTTCCGCCGCTCTGCTCCATGGCGCGGTCGATTTGTTCCTGCGCGCCCTTGAGCAGCGTTTCACATTCAGCCGAAAGCGCTTTGCCTTCTTTGAAGAGCGCGACGGCGCGGTCGAGTTCCACGTTGCCGTTCTCGAGTTCTTTGACGATCGCTTCGAGCCGCGCAATCTTCTGCTCAAAGGCACCCGGTGTTTGATCGGCCATTGGCGCGTAGTTCGGGGGACGAACGCCCGAATCCGCCGAAGCCGGCGCCCTTATGAGCACAAAAGTAACGGGAATTGACGCCACCTACTACACGGTGCAGGACCTTGCCGGGTGCAGCGATTTTTACTCCAAGGTGCTCGGATTGCAGCCTACCGCCGCGGTACCGGATTTCTTCACGGAATGGACGTTTGACGACGGTTCGTCGTTCGGGCTGTACCGATCGGAGCAGAAGCCGGCGGCACGCAGCGGAAGCGCCATGTTCCGCGTCGCCGACGTGGCGCAGGCAGCGTCCCACCTAAAAGAACTCAATGCGCTGGCACTGCACGGCGAGGAAGAGTTCAGCGAATTTCCGACCTGTTCCATGGCGTTCGGCCACGACCCGGAAGGCAATCAGTTCATCATTCACAAGCGCAAAGAATAACGGCGCTTACGCGTCGAGATCTTTGCGCTCGACACGTGCGAACAGTTTGCCCCGCTGCACCTGTGCTTCGATGAGCGCGCCTTCCGGCACGGCGGCTGCATTGCGCACGGCTTTGCCGTCGATGGTGACGATCGCGTAGCCGCGGGCGAGCAGCGTGTGGGGGTCCAGGCCCTGCAATCGCGTGCGTAAATGCGCGAGCCGCTCGCCGTACCCGCGCAATACGGTCCCATGCATGCGATCGAGACGTTCCGACAACCGCCGCGTTCCATCGCGCCGGGAAGCCGTGCCATACCGCGCTACTGATTCCAGGCGCGAACGCAGCGCGGAGATTCGCTGCGCGCGCTGCAGCAGTTGCCGTTGCGGCGTCTGCGCTATGAGGCGCTTCTCCAGCGCATGCAAGATACGCTCGCGCTCGCGTATGCCGTCGCGCGCCGCGGTGATCAGGCGCGTAGCCGCGTAATCAAACGCTTGCGCACGGGAGGCGAGAATCGCCCGCGAGGCACGCTCGATTCGTGCCGTCGCGCGCTCGACGCGCTGCAAATACCGATCGGCGATCTCGCCGAAATACTGCGCGGCGTTCGACGGCGTTTCGCACGCATGGTCCGCGACGTAATCGCTCAGGTGCACGTCGCCGGTATGGCCAACCGCGGACAGTACTGGATGCTTCGCGCGCACGATCGCTCGAACGACCGGCTCGAGGTTGAACGCAAAGAGGTCTTCGTACGATCCGCCCCCGCGCGTGAGCACGATGACGTCGACGTCCAGCTTCGATGCTTTGTCGATCGCCTCGGCAATATCGATTTGCGCGCCGTCTCCTTGTACGCGCGTTTCGACGAAGCGCACGTCGATAAACGGCGCGCGGCGCGCGATGGTGGCCAAAAAGTCTTCCGCGCCTTTGCCACGCGCGGACACGACGGCGATTCGCAGCGGAAACGCGGGCATCGCACGCTTGCGCGCCGGATCGAACAGACCTTCCTTGCGAAAGTGTTCTTTGAGCGCTTCGAACTGCGCGTAGAGCGCGCCGATTCCGGTCAGTTCGACGTTTTTTACGAACAACTGATACTGGCTGCGCTGCGCGAACGTGCCGTAGTCGCCGCCGCAAATGATTTCGTCGCCGTCCTTAAAAGGCGGCAGTTTCTGCGCGTCGCTCGCCCACACGACGCATTTGAGCACGTCGGTGTTTTCTTTCAAGTCGAAATAGAGACGGCCGTTCTTGTTGCTGAATCCCGAGACTTCGCCACGCACGCGAATACCCGAGAGCGTTCTATTCTGCGAGATGATCCGCCGGATATAATCGACGACGCGGCTGACCCCTTGCACCGGTTCGACCGCCGGCTGCGGCGCAGGTCTTTGCGAGAACAGCGAGTCTTGGAACATCGTTTACCGTCGGCGGCGCGGCGTCGAACTTGCTTGCGGCGAGGGCGAGTCGAGCGGAACGTAGTTCTGACCATCGCCCACACTGTCGGGCGGCGGCGTCGTGGTCACCGGCGGCGCCGTCGGTTCGGGTGAATACGTCGGGGCTGGCGGCATGCTGGCGGAATTGTTGCTCGCGCCGACGGGCTGCCCGAACGCGCCGACCTGTTTGGGCGTTTGCGGACGGCCGCACGGCGTCGCGGGCTGAGTGCCGGCCAGATAGTACTCGTACGGACCGTATCCGCCGCCGCAACTGGCAACCTTTACGACCTCATCGCCGGGAAACACGAAATTATGCTTGGCGACGTTTACCAGCGCGCCTTTCATGAAGCGCGCCCAAATGCGCGCCGGAATGTCGCCGCCGTACGATTCATTCATTGGATGATAGTTGTCGTTACCGATCCACACCGCCGCAACCAGATCCGGCGTGAAGCCTACGAACCATGCATCGCGAAAGTCGGACGTCGTGCCGGTTTTGCCCGCGGCCGGACGTCCGATGATGGCGTTGGGATAACCGGTTCCGTGATTGATGACGTCCTCCATCATCGTCGTCATCACGTACGCGGTGCCTGCGCTCACGACTTCCGTTTGCTCGGGGTACTCGTTGTCGAGCACGGTGTTGCCGAGCGAATCTTTGACGATGCGGAATGGCGAGGCGGGAATGTGCACGCCTTGATTGGCGAGCGTCGCGTATCCCGTCGCCTGGTCGAGCGGCGTGAGGACCGACGTACCGAGCGCGAGCGAAAGATTCGGCTCGAGCGTCGATTGCACGCCCATGCGGTGCGCGTACTGGATGACGCGGTCGACGCCGAGCATTTCGAGCAATTTCACCGCTACGATGTTGCGGCTTTGCGCCAGGCCGACGCGGAGCGTAATCGGACCCATGTAACTGTGATCGTCGTCCTGCGGCGACCACGTCGTACCGTCACCCATCGGATAACTCACGGGTGAGTCGTCGATAATTGTCGTCGGTGGCATGCCGCTGTCTATTGCGGCCGTATACACGTACACTTTGAACGACGAACCGGGCTGGCGGTGGGCTTGCCATGCACGGTTGAATTGATTGTCGAGCGAAAAATGCGTACCGCCGATCATCGCGACGATCTCGCCGGTGGATGGGCGGATCGCGACCAGCGCGGCCTGATCGGCGCCGATGCCTTCGAGTTTGCCTTCGTTGATGCCCCAGTCAACCGCTTCCTGCGCAAGTTTTTCCATGCGCGGATCGACCGTCGTATACACTTGTAAGCCGCCTTCGTATGCGGCCTGTTTTCCGAACTCGTGCTCGAGCTGCGCGACGGCATACGTCGTAAACCAGGGATCGCGATACCCTTGCAGACCGGCGGGACGTTCGCCGACCAGTTCGAGTGGGGCGTGGCGCGCATCGTCGGCTTGCGCTCGCGTAATGTATCCGCTATCGGCCATGCGATCGAGCACGTGAGATTGGCGCTCTTTGGCGAGCTGCAGATTCACGTATGGCGAATAATCCGAGGGCGCGGCGACCAGTCCGGCCAGCATCGCCGCCTGCCCGAGGGTGAGCTTGTCGACGCTGCGCCCGAAATACGTGTGCGCGGCGGCATCGACGCCATACGCACCCGAACCCAGGTAAATCAGATTGAGATACCGCTCGAGAATTTCGTCTTTCGTGTAATACCGCTCGATTTCGATCGCGAGCAGTGCTTCCTGAATCTTTCGAGAGATCGTCTGTTTATCGGTCAGAAACAGGCCGCGTGCGAGCTGCTGCGTGATCGTCGAGGCGCCTTGCTCGATGTGATGGTGCGTAAGGTCGGCCAGACCGGCGCGAGCGATGCCGACGAAATCGACGCCGTGGTGATGGTAAAAATTGTGATCTTCGTTCGCGATGAACGCATCGCGGACGATCGGCGGAATCTTCGCAATTGGCACCCAGATGCGGTTTTCTTTGTACAGCGTTGCGAGCAGCGAGCCGTCGCGCGCGTAGACACGCGTCGAACGCGCCGGCTGGTAATCGGCCATGCGGCTGATGTCGGGGAGATTGCGCGAGTACGCGCTCACGATACCTGCAACCGAGCCCGCCACGAATAACACGACGAGCAGCAGCGTTATCGCTGCAACCCGTAAGAATCTACGCATGACCGTTTGCCGGCCCGAGCGCCGAAAGCACGCCGTTCACGAACCGGCCCGAGTCCTCCGTCGAAAACCGTTTTGCCAGTTCCACGGCTTCGTTAATGATGACCGGACGCGGGGTTTCCGGACGGTGCCGCAATTCGAAGGCCGCCATACGAAGCAATAAACGGTCGATGGTCGGTAATCGTTCGATTGTCCAGCCCTCCAAGAGCGGCGAGATGCGATCGTCGCTCTCCTGTGCATGTTCGAGCGTACCGAGTACCAAGTCTTTCACGAATAGGCGTTGCGCGCTCTCGCTGAAACTGGAAAGATACTCGTCGAGGACTTCGGCGGCATCGCGATGCCCGATCTCGACGGAGAACAGGGCTTGCAGCGCGAGCTCGCGCGCCATACGGCGGGAAGGCAAGAGAAACTCCTAGGCTGGAACGGTGGACTGCATGAGGCTGGGCAAAAAATCGATGGAATAGCGGCCGGTGCGGAACGGCTCCGTACGCAAGATTTCCAAGCACTGCGAAATCGTCGTATTCACGCCTTCAATCACGGTTTCGCTCAGCGCGCGCTCCATGCGCGCGATTGCGGCATCTCGCGTTTCGCCCACAGCGACGATCTTGGCGATCATCGAATCGTAGAACGGCGGCACCATCGCGCCAGAATAGACGTGCGTATCGACGCGAATGCCGGGTCCGCCCGGGAAGACGACGTTCGTGAGCGTGCCGGCAGCGGGCGCGAAGTTGTTTCGCGAGTCCTCGGCATTTATGCGGCATTCGATCGCGTGACCCGATGCTTTGAGTTCGCTTTGCGAATACCCGAGCTGTTCGCCGGCCGCGACGCGAATCTGTTCCTTGACGAGATCGATGTTGTAGACCATCTCGGTAACCGGATGCTCGACTTGAATGCGGGTGTTCATCTCCATGAAATACACCTGCTCGCCGCTCACCAGAAATTCCAGCGTGCCCGCGTTGCTGTAGTTCACGGCTTTGGCGGCACGCACGGCCATGTCGTGCAGCGCGCCGCGCGCCTGTGGCGAAAGGTTGGGCGCCGGTGCTTCTTCGATGAGCTTTTGATGCGACGGTTTTTGCACCGAGCAGTCGCGCTCACCCAAATGCACGACGTTGCCGAAAGAGTCGCCGAGAACTTGGACTTCGATGTGCCGCGGCTTGACGATGAGTTTCTCCATGTAGAGACGGCCGTCTTTGAAGCCCGCCTCCGCTTCCGCTGTCGCCGACGCGTACGCACGCTCGAGTTCATCTGGAGCGTTCACGACGCGCATGCCTTTGCCGCCCCCGCCGGCCGTCGCCTTGAGCAGCACGGGATAGCCGATTTCCTCCGCGGCTTTTCGCGCTTCGTCTACGGACGGCAGAATATCCGTGCCGGGCGTTGTGGCGACGCCGGCTTGTTTCATAACGCGCTTCGCCGTCGCCTTATCGCCCATCGCGGCGATGACTTCCGGCTTCGGGCCGATGAACGTCAGCCCGTGGTCCGCGCAAATCTCCGCGAACCGCGCGTTCTCCGCGAGAAAACCGTAGCCCGGATGCACGGCGTCGCATCCGGTGATTAACGCCGTCGAGATGATGTTCGGAATATTGAGATACGAACGCGGCACGGGGCCCGGTCCCACGCAGAACGCTTCATCCGCGTGGCGCACGTGCAGCGAGTTGCGATCCGCTTCCGAGAAAATCGCAACCGTTTGCACGCCCAGTTCGCGGCACGCGCGGTTGATCCGCAACGCGATCTCACCGCGATTGGCGATTAAAACTTTTTTAAACATGTTTAAACGGCGCTCCGTCCGAGACTCCGCGCCCCC
This sequence comes from Vulcanimicrobiaceae bacterium, assembly GCA_035694945.1. Classification (GTDB taxonomy): domain Bacteria; phylum Vulcanimicrobiota; class Vulcanimicrobiia; order Vulcanimicrobiales; family Vulcanimicrobiaceae; genus DATGJX01. Next base: position 5,418 of record DASSEZ010000039.1, on the reverse strand, counting down.
CACTTCGTGGGGCCCCCATTAGGCTCGGTAGGCGGTAAACAAATCGCTCCGTTACGACGGAGCGATTTGCTCCTTGCAAAGTTGTCATCTCCTGTCGATCTCGAACAGCACTTGACCGTATTCGACCGGTTGACCATCCTGGCACAGCACCGACGCGATGCGGCCGCCGCCCAGCGAACGCACCGGATTGCGAATACCGAGCGCATCGACGTACGCGAGTTCGCGGTCGCCGTCGAGTACGTCGCCTTCGGCCACGTTCGGACGGCTCAAACGGAAGACGCCGACGAGGTCCGCTTTGATCGGATGCAGATTGGCCGGTTCGGGCACGGCGGGGCCGTGCGGCTGCGAAGGCTGCGCGGACGGCACGAGTTTGGGACGCCGGCGGAACTCTATGGCGTCCTCACGGTCATCCTCTATACGAAGACGAACCAGGCCGCTCTCGAGAAAGGCCTGGGCGAGCTCGCGGACGCGAGCCACGAGTTCGGTGGGTTGCTGTTCGTCTTCGGACATGAGCGCTACCGATTCGCCGGGGGGCAGTGCGGCCACTGCCGTCGCAAAGCGCCGGTCCACTTCGGCTAGGGGCACCAAGGCGAAGGCCCGCTCGTAGAGGCGCGGATGCGGCACCTGCAAGTCCGGCTCGTTCACGCGCTCGTCGCCGTAGGTGAGGATGTCCAGATCGATGAGACGAGGCCCCCATCGCTCTCCCGGGACCCGACCGAGTTCGCGTTCGAGCCGCTTGAGTTCCGCGAGCAGTTCGCGGGGCGTCAGCGGCGTCTCCAGCAGTGCAACCGCATTGCAAAAATCCGGCTGATCCGTCTTGCCCCACGGTTTGCTCGCGTACAGACGCGAGGTCTCGACGACGGTTCCCGCGCTTTCAAGCGCCTCAAAGGCGCGTCGCACGTTCTTTAAAGGCGACCCGAGATTCGATCCGATGCCTATCGCGGCGCGCATCGCGGATTCTCGCGGCAAAGGCGCACGCGCGGCGTGGCGCCGCCCAGGAGCTCCGGCTTGGCAACCGCCACTTCCGCGCGAATCGCGCGCGGATCGCGAAAAATCGCATCGCTAATTTCACGCGCGAGACGTTCGAGCAGCGCGAACGACGTGGATTGCACGATACTTACGACTCGTTCGTGCAAGTCGGCGTAGTTGAGCGTGTCGCCGAGATCGTCGGAAAACGAGGCAGCGCCGAGATCGATTTCGATGCGAATGTCGATATCGAACGGCTGCTCGCCGTCGCGTTCGCCGGGGTTGGCGCCGTGCCGGCCGAATGCGCGAACTCCGCGCAGTTCGATTACGTCCATTGCAAGGGTCTCCAGTCGCGAACGATCGCGTCGCTCACGCTCACCGCGTCTCTGGCTTCCTCGACGTCGTGCACGCGCACGATATCGATTCCCGCGGCGATGGCGAGCGCCGTCGTCGCGCTCGTGCCGTGCGTTCGCTGCGGTGGTTTTTTTCCGGTAAGTTTTCCAATCGTCGATTTTCTCGAGGTTCCGATGAGCGTCGGAAAACCAAGCGCGACCAAACGCGCGAGTTCCCGCAAAACCGTGATGTTGTGATCGGGCGTTTTGCCGAATCCGATACCGGGATCGAGAATGATGTGTTGCGCCGGAATACCCGCCTTCATCGCGCGCCGCGCCGCATCTTCGAGGAAGCGTAAGACCTCGTCCATCACGTCGCCGCTATAGCTCGCTTCATGTTTGTTGTGCATGACGACGACCGGAGCGTTGCATTCGGCTGCCGCTTCCAGAAGCGCGTCGGGCAAACCCCACACGGAGTTGAGCATGTCGGCTCCCGCGGCGTGCGCCGCGCGAAACACGTCTGCTTTATAGGTGTCCGCGGAAATGATCGCATCGGGCAATACGCGCCGAACGCCTTCGAGCACCGGGATCAGTCGCGCGCGCTCGAGATTTTCGCTCACCGGCACGTGGCCCGGCCGCGTGGATTCCGCACCGATGTCGAGCATGTCGCTGGAACGCGCGTGCTGCGAAAGTGCGTGCGCCACCGCATCGCCCTGGTCGAGCACACCGTCGCCGGAAAACGAATCGGGCGTCACGTTCACAATGCCCATAACGTACGTGCGTTCGCCCCACGGCAGTTCGCGGCCGCGAACGCGCAACGCACCGCGCTTAGCGGGCAGGTTCAGTTGCAACGACGTTCTCCATCCACCATTCGCGCAGTTGCGCAACGACGAACGTTGAGCCGGTGACGACGACGATATCGTCGGCTGCGGCATTGCGCCGGGCGATGCCGAGCGCTTCGACCGGATCGGCGATGGCGCGTCCGGACATGCCGAGCGTTTCGGCAATGGTCATCAAACGCTGCGGTTTGGTTGCGGTGCGCCCTTGCGTATCGAACGACGTAAAAATATACGTCGCGGGCAACTCCGTGAACGCGTGCATAATCTCGTGCGCGTCTTTGCTTTCGCCGACGGCGATGATGCACGTGAAACGTCTCCCTGCGAATGCGTCGTTCAGCGAGCGCACCAAGTGCAGCGCTTTGTCGGGGTTGTGCGCCACGTCGAACACGACGGCGGGATGCGCAGGAAAATATTCCATACGTCCGGCCAAGTTGAAGCGCGCGAGGCCTCGCTCGATCTCCGCGGCCGTCGGACGCAGGTCGCGATCGAGTTGTTCCAGCGCCAGCACCGCCGTTGCCGCATTGCGGCGCTGGAACGTTCCCAGCACCGGCAGCGCGATATCGTACGTTTGCACGGGCGTCGTCAGCGCAAACTCCTGCATGAACGGCGCCGACGCGCGCGGTTCGATCGCAGTAACGTCGAGCACCGGTATGAACGGCGCTCCGGTCTCGCGGCAGTGCGCTTCAATCACGGCGCGTGCGCCGCTATGGTCGACTGCACTCACTAGCGGCACGCCGGCGCGCGCGATGCCCGCTTTGTCGGCGGCAATCTCTTCAAGCGTGTCACCGAGAATGTCGGTATGGTCCAATCCCACGTTGGTAATGACGCTCACGCGCGGGCGGCGCAGGACGTTCGTGCCGTCGAGTTTTCCGCCGACGCCCACTTCGATCACCGCAACGTCGACTCGTTCTTGCGCGAAGTAGGAAAACGCCAGCGCAAGGAGCGTTTCATAATACGAGGGACGCGCATGGTCGCGGGCGACGCGATCTATCGCGGGCAGCATGTCCTCGAGGATGGAGGCAAACCGCTCCTCTGAAACCGGTATGCCGTCGATGCGCGCACGTTCGGTCATCGAGCGCAAATGCGGCTTGGTATGCAGGCCGGTTCGTTTTCCCGCTGCCGTCAGCACGGACGCAAGCATCGTCGAGGTTGAGCCTTTGCCGCTGGTTCCGCCGACGTGCAGCGTCGGATAACGCTCTTGCGGATCGCCCAGCTCGTGCAGAAACATGCGCATCCGGTCGAGCCGGTACGGTTCGCGGCGCGAAACCGTTTCGTTGAGCGTGCCGAGTAAGTAATTTTGAGCCTGTTCGAAATCCATGACTACCCGTGATCGACCTCGCCTGCGAGCAGTTCCATCGCATGCGGCAGCACCGGCAATACGACGTCGAGCGCTTCGCCCACGGCTTTGGGACTGCCCGGTAAGTTCACGATGAGCGTACGGTGTCGAACTCCCGCAATGCCTCGGGAGAGCATCGCCGTCTTGACGATCTGCATGGACGCGTTGCGTATAGCGTCGGCGATTCCGGGAACTTCATAGTCCAAGATCGCCGCCGTGGCTTGCGGCGTTCGATCGCGCGGACCCAGCCCCGTTCCGCCGCTGGTAAGAACGAGCGATGCCACACGGCTATCGCACAGATCGATCAGTTCCGCTTGCAGCGCGCCGGCATCGTCGGGCAATACCGTTTCGCGCACGACGTCGTATTCGGGTCCGAGCCGATCGCGCATAACGGGCAGACACCCATCGGGCCGCTGTCCCGACGCCGCCCGGTCGGAAAGGACGATGAGCGCAACCCTATTGTGCACGCCATGCTCCGCTCTTGCCGCCGGTCTTCTCCAGCAGCCGCACCGATTCAATCGTGATGCCCTTTTCAACGGCCTTGGTCATGTCGTAGATTGTCAGGGCGCTCACCGCGGCGGCGACCATCGCTTCCATTTCGACACCCGTTTGCGCGACTGTTGCCGCGGTCGTGTCGATAACCAATACGTCGCCGTCCCAGGAAAATGCCACGTCGACCTTTGCGAGCGGAATGCCATGGGTCAAGGGAATCAGCGACGGCGTTTGCTTGGCGGCCATGATACCGGCGAGCTGCGCGGCAGCCAACGCGTCGCCTTTATCCAGCGTTGCGTTTCGCAACGCGGACGCGGCGGCGGAACCGAGCCGTACTCGCGCCTGTGCCCGAGCGGTACGCGCAGTAGCCGCTTTGCCGGAGACATCGACCATAAAAATGCTGCCGTCGTCGGCAAAGTGTGAGGGTTTCTGCACGGTGATAGAAAAAACGAGCGAGTAGATGTCCTTGTCGGAAGGTACTGGCGGGAGTTCGAGCCCCGAGTCCGTGGCCCTCGGTGAGGTGCTCACGTTTTTCGGCATGGTCGCGGACTACGCCGCCGGCAGCGCACCGGAACTGGGCGAGCGAATAGCTTGCCTTGCGAGCAGCATGGCGAAAATCGCCGGACTCGCACAAGACGAATTGGACGCGCTGTACTTCGCAGCGCGTTTGCGTAACATCGGTGCGCTCGGTAACGCCGCACTCGCCAAAGGCGAACCGCTCTCCGAACGGGAGGCGATGATGTTCCGCTGGGACGTGCCAGCGGCCGGCGCGCGCATGTGCGAGCGTATTGCGGCGCTTCCGGAAGCGACGGCCGATGTCGTGCGCTGGCAAGCGGAGTGCTGGGACGGCACCGGTTTTCCGGATCAGCTGCGCTGGTCCGGCATTCCCAAAGCGGCGCAACTGCTGCACATTGCGCAATTCTACGCGGCCGCCGGCGATCCGGAGGAAGCGCTTTCCACGATCACCATGGAGGGCGGCCGCAGCTTTTCTCCGGACGGCGTGCGCACGTTCGTCATGTGGTTTCACACGTTCGGCGGCGAGGTTGAGCCCACCGGCGCACCCTTCGGCGCGCTGCGCGCGGATCGCACGCCCGTTATGGACGTCATCGAAGTACTCTCGGAGCAGATCGACGCGCATAATGCGACGCCTGCGCGCGGCAAGCGCATTGCAGCCTGCTCGCTGGAGATAACCAAACAATGCAATTTTGACGCGCAGGTGCAGCATCAGGCGCAGCTCGCTTCGCTGCTCTTCGGCATCGGGGAACTGCGCGCGCCCGAAGTCGAAAACGTACAGTTCGACGCGCTTGCGCGTCTCGGCATCGAAACGCGGGCCGAGCACGCCGCCATCGCGGCTCAACTGGCCGAACGCTGTCCGCACCTTTCCGCGATCGCACCGGTTCTGCGCGCAAGAGCCGAGTGGTACGACGGCACGGGCGCACCGGACGGCTTGCGC
>DASSEZ010000038.1:0-22487 GCA_035694945.1 Vulcanimicrobiaceae bacterium | reverse complement strand
CAGGCGTTCGAGTAATTCCGCGTCGAGGTGATACAGACTCGAGCCGCCGTGCAGGAAGTTACGCACGTGGCGGTCGATATCGGCGGCGCGTGCCGCGTGCGGCAATGCGGACGACGTAAGCCGCGGCAAGTGCTGCGCCTGCGGTGGAAAATCGCATTCGTGCGTAACGCCGACGACGTCGTCGCCGGCGCCGATTGCAAACAGTATCTCGGTCGCGCTCGGAAGTAGACTAACGATTCTCATTCAGGCCGCAGTTCGATTACGTGGAAGCCCTTGGGTTCCATCAGGATAGTAACTCCGCCTTCCAATTCCTGTTCGCCGAGGCGACGCGGCTCGAGCCAGCCGCGTTTGAGGCTGTCGTACATACGAACGGTGTGCGTTCGCCCCGCATCGCGCAAACGAAACGCCGTCGAGATCGTGCGGTCTTGAATGTTTCCGACCATCGCAACGATGCGTTCCCCATCGCTGAGCGCGGCAGTGACGGCGTTATCGCCGCTGGCCATGAACTGCTCGCTCAAATCGTGCGGCAGCACCTCAGCTCGCGTCGTACAATCGATGTGCTCGTTGCAGAAGAGCTGCAGCTCGGGCATACGCGCGAAGAACAGGGTGATGTGTTTGCCGTGGTACGGCACGTTGCGCAGTCCGCACCAACTCCACCTCGACGGAAGATTCGGCTTGAGGCACGGCTTTTCGCCGGAGATGTCCATGCCGAAGACGCCTTCGATGACGGCCCACAAATAGCGCGGCGGAAACCACGGGGAGAGCGGCATGCCCTGGTTGACGAGCGTTTCGCCGTGCAGCCATTCGGAAAACTCACCTGGTACGGTATTGTTGCGCTGCGGATCGCGCGCGTAGTTCTCGAATCCGTTGGTCAGCGCTTCTTCGCTGAAATCCGGAATGTACTTCGCCGCCGCTTTGGCGTACCAGAACGTCACGCCGTTCCACACGCCGCCAAGGCAGCCGCTGGCTTCTTCGGGCGTGTAGTTGATCGCGTCGTGCGGTATGGTGCGCATGCCGCCCGGCGTCCAGAAATCGTTGTCGCTCAGACGGCGGATAATGTGCGTCGCGGTGTTGTCGTCCGCCACTCCGAACATCACGGGGAAGACCAGGTCCGCGGTGACGTCGCTGCGCGGCGTCCCATCCACGTCAATGTTCAAGTAGTACAGCCCGTTGCCGGGATTGTAGAGATGCTGATTGATCGCGTTCTTCAGTGAGAGGGCGGCCGATTCAAATTCCTCGCTCGCGGCGTCATCGCCGGCTATGCGCGCCATTTCGGCGACGCTGCGGAATGCGGCAAAGCATAGCGAGTTGATTTCCGTGGTCGCGCCGCTCAGGCGATAGCCTTGGATCACGTTGCGCCATCCGGCGATGCCGCACGTACCGGTTTTCTCGGACCTGCACCACACCAGCCCCGCCTCGTTGCGCTGTTTGGCCAGATACCGCGCCGCTTTCAGTGCCGCGGGATACGCTTTTTGCAGAAAGTCGCGGTCGCCCGTCATCTGGTAGTGATGCCACAGACTCCAGACGATTAGCGGCGTGTCGTCGTTGACGTTGAGATCGAAGTCCTCGCGCTTGTCCGAAAGAACGTCGTAATATTCGATGATCTTGCCGCCGTGTTGCTGCCGGCTGACGAACTGCATCAGGCAGTCCGCGGCGAAGTCGGGCCGGAAATAATCCGCTCCCGTGCAAAACCACGCGGCGTCACGCGCGACGCAGTTGGTCGATCGGAGCGGATCGTTGGTGAAGGTCCAACCCGACGGCGGGCGCAGCATGACGCGCTGCATATTCGTCTTCGCCCACAACACGCCGCGATTGATCTCGGCGTTCGGGGTAAGTGCCACCGAACGTTCCAGCACGTCGTGATACGTGCGCTGCGTATGTTCGAGCGCGCGATCGGCAGTGGCAGCGCCGCGGTACGCCTGCAGCACGTCCTCTTCACCGTTTGCGCTGAGCGCGAAGGTAAAGATGATCTTCGCGGATTCTTTCTTGCCGAGCACCGTGCTGAAGTGCATGATGCCGCATGGCAGGCCGGCGGGCGAACTGGTCTGCTTCGAAAGCGGACCGGGTGCATAACCGGTTACTGCTTTGGCATGGTCGATCGACACTTCATAACTCACCGGTGCGCGAGATGTGCCCACGACGCGCGCGTTCTTTCGTTCTTCGCGGCTCACGACGACGAACGCCCGCAACTGGTCGTCCCAACGCACGTCCACGTCGTCTGAGACGTCTTTCGCGAGTTCGCTGAAGGCGTACGTGGCGATGCGCTGCTCTTCTTCGGAGTCATTCGTGAGCTCGATGACGTAGTTCGCCACCGCGCCGTCCGCGTGCACGAACACGTCTTCGAACACGTACACGCCGTTGGAGAGCATGAAGCGGTGTTCCTGATGCTCGGCGTAGAGGAAGAAGTGTCCGCCCGTCACGTCGAGCTTCATGCCCGACCGCTCGTCCCAGTGGCGCACCAGAAACGTGCCCAGCAACGATGCGCCGGCGTCGACGCAGAACAGATGCTCGATCGCGCCGGTCGCTTTCAGCGTCATTTGCAGCTTCGGGCTGCCGAGCAGGCTGCCGCGCGCCAAGTCATGATCCGTCAGGCGATACGCACCGAAATTGTGCGGCCATCGCAATTTCGTGGTGCCGTCCAGGCTACTGACGATGTTCGCGCGGTATTTTACGGTGTCGGCGGATTCGAGTCGCATGTACTGTTGATTCCCCGGCATCGGCATGGGAATAAGCGCGGGGCACGATGCAGCAAGAAACGCACACCTCGCCCGTCCCGGAGACGAAGGGCGCTCGCTACCGGCAAATCATGGCAACGCTTGCTCGCCATGGAATCGGTACGGTTTTCAACGGTGACGACGGTGCGCGAGCGCGCCACATACGCGAGGCCTGCGAAGAACTCGGCACCACGTTCATCAAACTGGGCCAGATGCTCTCGACGCGCGCCGATCTCTTGCCCGATCCGTATCGCAGCGAACTGCGCAAACTGCAAGACTCCGTTCCGCCGCTTCCTGCGGCCGAAGTGGCGCAGGTCGTCAAAGAAGAACTGGGTGCGCCCCCCGACGAGATCTTCGCGTTCTTCGATCGTCAGGCAGCCGCGAGCGCGTCGATTGGCCAAGTGCATGCCGCACGCTTGGCCGACGGCCGGGAAGTGATGGTCAAAGTACGCAAACCCGGCGTCGAGCATCTCGTGCAGATGGATTTGGAGATTCTTGCCGACGAAGCACAGGCGTGGACGCAGCGTTTACCCGCGCTGGCTCCATACGACGTTCCGGCACTGGTTCGCGAGTTCGCCGATACGCTGCGCAACGAATTGGATTACAGCAAAGAAGCGGCAAACGTGCGCTTTTTCAGCGAAATTTTCGCATCGAGGCGCGGATATGCGCTGCCGCAAGTAATCGACGAGTATTCGGGCACGCGTATCATCACCATGACGCGCGAGAGCGGGATGAAGGCCGAAGAAGCCTCGCAACTGAGCAAACGCCGGCGCAGCGCTGCCGCGCGGCGCATCTGCGAGTTCGTCATAGAACCGGCACTTACGCACGGCGTATTCTATGCGGATCCGCACGGCGGCAACGTGCTCGTCCGCGAAGACGGAATGGTGTCCGTCGTGGACTTCGGCATGGTCGGCCGCCTCACGCACGACGCCCGCCGCCGCGTCGCCGACGTGTTCGTGGCACTGGACCGGCGCGACGCGCAGCGGCTGACGGATCGTATCGTAGAAATTGCGGCGCCCGCGCATCCGGTCGACCGCGCATCGATCGTCGCGGAACTGGATCGCATGCTGGAGCGCTATGTTGGCGAGAGCCTCGAGAACATTCGATTCGGCGAGGCGATCGGCGAATTGCTCGATCTCATTCGCCGTCACCGTATGCGGCTTCCCGGAAGCTACGCGCTGCTGTTCAAGGCCCTGGTCATGACCGAAGGCTTACTGCAAACGCTCGATCCGAATACGAACTTCAGCGCTCTGCTGGAGCCGCTTACCGACAAAATCGTCTACGGGCAGATGTCGGGCGATCAATGGTTCAATCGGGCGCGCGACGCGGCCATGGATGCGGCGCAGCTCAGCGTCGAGTTGCCGCGCCGTGTGGACCGCGTGCTGGGGCAAATCGAACGCGGCAACGTGCGCGTGTGGACGCGGGTGGAAGACTTGGACGCGACGATAACGCGTTTCGAGCGCGTGGTCGAACGCGCGAACGCCACGATGCTGGCTGCGGCGTGCATCGTGGCGCTTGCGATTGTCATGCTGTTCTACCATCCGCAGGGATGGCAGAAGTGGATCGGCGTGGTTTTCTGGATCGCCGTTGTTGCCGCCGCAATCCACGTTGTACGCACCGTGCTGGCGATGCGGCGAAGATAGATTGCGCCGGGCTTATTGACCCTGCGCCAGCGAGTAGCCGCGCTGGCCGTCAAAGGTGTAGAGGCCTTCAGTTTTGACGACGTCGAAACCGGCGTTGTTCGCCGCCTCGATGAGTTGCACGACCTGAGCCGCACCGAACGTTTCACCGTCTTTTTCGAAGCGGCACGACCAATGGTCGCTCCAGAACGTGTCCGGGTTGCCCTGCGGCCACACTTTCGTTCCGCGATTTGCGATGACGGTGAGTTTGGTGCCGGGAACGCCGAGGTCTTGGAGTTTTGCCGCGATCTGATCCGGATTGCCGCCGGGCAGATCGATGAAGAGGTCAACGCCGGCGTGCTCCTTTTTCGCACGTGCGCCTTCCGCGCGCGCGGCGATGTCCATTTGCGCGCCCTTCGCGTATTCGACCGGCTTGAGGTGTTGCGGTTTCTGTCCCAGGCGTGCGATCACGGCGTCGGCGAATTCACGCGTGCCCACTTTTTGCTTGCTGACACCTTCTTTGAAGATGTCGTACGTGTGCACGCCGTCTTCAATGGTGCGCAGCCACGCGTTGTGCACCTTTTCGGCGATCTCGCCTTGACCGATATGCGTGAGCATCAGGAGTCCGCCGTGCAGCAGGCCGGACGGGTTGGCCATGTTCTGGCCCGCGCGCCGCGGCGCCGAGCCGTGGATCGCTTCGAACATCGAACAATGATCGCCGATGTTCGCCGAACCCGCAAGGCCAACCGAACCCGTAATTTGGGCCGCCACGTCAGAGAGCACGTCGCCGTACAGATTCGGCATGACGAGCACGTCGAAAGCTTCGGGCGTGTCCGCCATTTTGGCCGCGCCGATGTCGACGATCCAATGCTCGTTCTCGACGTCCGGATAGTCTTTGGCGATTTCGTCGAAGATTTTGTGGAACAAGCCGTCCGTGATCTTCATGATGTTGTCTTTGGTGAAACACGTGACCTTTTTGCGCTTGTTCGCTCGCGCATATTCGAACGCGTAGCGGATGATGCGTTCGCTGCCCGGACGCGAGATGAGTTTGAGGCACTGCGTAACCTGGTTGGTCTGCCGGTGCTCGATGCCGCCGTACACGTCCTCCTCGTTCTCGCGAACGATGACCAGGTTCATGTTCGGATGTTTCGTCGCCACGTACGGATGCAGTGATGCGCACGGGCGCACGTTGGCGTACATGCCCAGCGTTTTCCGGACGGTGACGTTGAGCGATTTGAAGCCGCCGCCTTGCGGTGTGGTGATCGGCGCCTTCAAAAATACCTTGGTGCGGCGCAGCGATTCCCAGGAGGAATCTTCGATGCCGTTACTGAGCCCGCGGTTGTACACGCTCTCGCCAATCTCGATGTTTTCGATGTCCAACTGTGCACCGGCGGCGGTGATGATGCGTATCGTCGCATCCATGATTTCCGGGCCGATGCCGTCGCCGTATGCAACGGTAATCGGGGTCTTCTTGGCAGTAAGCGTGCTGGTCACGGGATAATTCTCCTTAGAAATGATGCCCCGAAGAGTTGCGCCCGGCGCACTCCGCGCCCTTCTCCGCAAGGCTCAAGAAGCAGCAGGTCTTGTCGTCGCCCTGACCATCGTGTGCGCGGCTTCTTCGGGCGCCTCCACGGCGGAATTGGATGCGAACCACATCTTCGAGCGTGCACAACAATACTGGATGGCGCAGCGCTACCCGAAGGCGACGGATTACCTGATACACGTGCGCACAATACGTTCGGGGCGTGCGCAAGAGCGGCATTATCGAGCGAGGTGGATGTCGCTCTCCAACGCGGTATCGGTTGACGCGGTCAGTATCGAGGAGCGAACGCATCCCTACGTTCCGCCCCCAGGTTTCGATGTTGCGTTCTTTGGATTGCATCTCGGACATGTGGGCGGCCCGAACGAAGGACAAGGGACGAACGGCGATCTCATCGGGGTTCCGGATTTGAGCCCCACATATCGCTTCGGCGTCCTGCCGTACGCGGCGCCCGCACCACCGTCCGCCGCGGATATGGTCGAAGAAATTCGAGCACACTACGGTGATCCGGCCGATCAGAAAGTCAGGGAGTTGACGTCTAAGCAGGGAACGGAAACAATCGCGAGTGCTTATGCGTCAAACTATATCATCGTTTTGCTTGGCGAAGAACAGTATGAGGGCCATCCCGATTATCATCTAGCGCTTACGCCCCTGCGCGATCCCGCACAGCACCGATTGCGCGAGATGTGGGTGGATGCCGGCACGTTTGCAACAGACGTTGTGCGGGTGAGCGGAAACTTCGTCGATCCGGGCACATCGAGCGTTCCATGGACGATCGTCTTTACATCGGTCGGCGGCGCGCGCTACATCGCCCGCGAAACGTCGGAAAAGCCGATCTCTCATTGGTACGACTCGATCACGATCGAGTTTCAGCATATAGCACCCGCCGATGGTGCGTTTAATGGCGCGAATGCTTCACGAGCAACGCTGATACGCGAGCCCTAGAGTAGGGATCGGTGTTGGCCTCGGTAACTCGGCCGCGCTTCGACGTTAGCCCTGTGCTGAGGTATCGAAGCATCAGCGTGACAAACGCGCTGGCGCGCTACAGAACCAGCGTGACACTACAAAGACCACGTGTAGGCGTTCCAGCCCTCGCTGATGCCGTTCGGCGTGAAATCGTGCAGATTCGTGCTGAGCGCATAACGGCGCCGCTGGTAGTATTGGAACGCCGCCGGTGCGTCGCTCGCGAGCAGCTTCTGCGTGATCGAATAGTCTTTCTTGCGGCGCGCGCGATCGAAGTGCGCGAGCGCGTCGCGCTGCGCGGCGTCGAACTGCGGGTTGCAGTACTGCGTGATGTTGTTGCCCGCTGGCGGGACCATGTCGCACATCCATCCGGACGAGTCGTCCGGATCGGCTCCGGATATCCACGCGTACTCGGCGAGATCGTATTTTCCGCTGTTCAGAATGCCGCCCATCGCCTTGGTCGCGTACAGCAGCGTGTAGTTGTACGTCTTGATCTGCAGGTCGACGCCGGCTTTGCGCAGGTCCTGTTGAATCTGCACGCCCATTTGGCGCGCGGTGGCATTGCCTTGTCCGTACGTGAGTTCGAGCGTGAGGCGCTGGCCGTTCTTCTCGCGGACCCCGCCTGAGCCGACGGTCCAGCCCGCCGAGTCGAGCAGCGATTTCGCTTTCTCCAAATCGTACGGATACCGCATCACGTTCGGTTCGTACGCCCAGTAGAAGTCGGAGAGATCCGCGGCCGCCGGGACTGCCGTTCCGTACAGCAGCGTGTCGATGATCCGCTTCTCGTCGATGGCGTAATTGAGGGCGCGACGAACACGTACGTCGTCGAGCGGCGGGTGCTTGGTGTTGTAATCGATGGCGAAGTACGATGGTCCCTTGGCGAGCAGCGTGGTGACGCCCGGCGCAGGGCGCGCGCGCAGATTGTTGAGATTTGCCGTACCGATGTCGGGCACCAGATCGACGTCGTGCGCGCGTAATTCGGATTCTTGCGTATTGCCGTCGGGCACGATGAGTACCGTGATCGCCTTGAGCTTCGGCGCGCCGCGGAAGTACTTCGGATTGGCCGCAAGTTCAATGCGGTCGCCGTGAATCCAGCGCGTGATTTTGAACGGGCCCGTTCCGATGGGGAGTTGGTTGAACGGCACCTGGTTGATGTTCGGATACTTTGCCAGTATGTGCTTGGGCACAATGCGGAACGGATCGTCGCTCTCGCCGAAGACCGTATCGACGAACGGCGCGAAAGGCGTTTTCAGATGAAAGACGACGGTGTACGGATCGGGCGTGTCGACCGACTTCACCTGATCGTAACCGCGACGCTCGACGACGTTATTGTTCGGGCTCATCACCGCTTGCCACGAGAATTTGACGTCGGCACTGGTGAACGGAGCGCCGTCCTGCCAGGTGACGTTGCGGCGCAGGTGATACGTAATCGTGCGGCCGTCTTTGCTGATGCCGCCGTTTTCCGGCGTGGGAACCACTGCCGCGAGGTCGGGCACTTCGTTGCCCTTATCGTCGATCGTCACGAGTAGATCGAACGCGAGGCTCGAAACGAAATTCTCGGCGGTATTCGTCGCGAGCAGCGGGTTGAGCGACGTGGGCTCGGCCCAGAGCGCGACGCGAAGCGTTCCACCGTTAGCGGGCGCACCTGTGCCGGACGTTCCGCCGCCTTTGCTACAGCCATGGTTCGACAGACTCACCATGACGAGGATCAGAAGTGCGGCTATGCGGCGCATCGGAATTTTCCGTACGCGTAGGGATAATCGGCGTAGAACCAGTTTCTGAAACTGGGACGGATCAGTTCGCGCGCCGTTACCGGCGATGCACCTTTTAACACGTAGTGTTTCCCATCGAAGAAGTCTGCGCTGTATTGCGGGTAACTGGCCATCGGCGCGAAGCCCGGAAACGGCCCGAACGGCGTGCTGGTCCACTCCCAGCCGTTACCGGTCAGGTCGTGCACGCCCCAGGCGCTTGCGCCCGCGGGATGTGCGTCGACCGGATCGGGATCGAACCGTTCGAAATCGAAGTTTCCGTGCAGAGGCGTGGGCGCTTCGTTTCCCCACGGATACGGCCGGTCCTCGTTCGAGGGCGATCCGTACGCGGCGCGCTGATACTCCGCTTCGGTCATAACGCGTGCGCCTTTCCATGCGGCATACGCGCGCGCTTGTTCGTTCGTGACGTATGCGGGCCATGACAGCGGCAACGGCAGTTCTTCAAACACGCCGCGCAGATGCAGCTCGCCCTCGCGCTGCACCCAGAACGGCGGCATCGGCCCGCCGCTGCGAACAAATGCCAGATAATCGCCGTTCGTTACCGGATAGCGCTGTACGGCGAATGCCGCGACGTGCACGTCGTGTGCGCCGAATTCATTGTCCCAGCCGAACTGAACGCGGTCCCGATCCGCGCCAAGCCGGGCAGTTCCCGCCGGAATGTGCACCCAGTCGTTCTTGGGCGGCGGTGTGTCGTGGTGCGTTTGACGAAAGCGCCCTTTACGGCCGGCGTCGAGTTGATGAATGATGTACACGAGCGTTTCGTGATGCATCTGTTCGTGCTCGAGCGCGGTAAAGATCGCTTGACCGCGCACGAGGCGCGGGACGTTCTCGTCGACGAGTTTGGCGCTCGCGATTGCGCCGTAGAGACGCTCGTCGCAGCGGCGGCCGAAGGCTTCGACGTCTTCGCGCGCGGGCCAGTCGGTACGTTCGTGAGCGCGCGCGAAGTCGGCACTGGCGGGGTCTATGCCTCGTTCGAACAGACGCTCGAGCGTTGCGTCCAGCGCTGGTTCACCCAGCGCGCGTTCGTTTACGACGAGATAGCTGAACGCCGGCAAATGGCCCTCGTAAAACGCGAACGGATGCCGGAGCGGAATGGGGCGCGTGTAGTATGCGGACGGATCGATCAGTCCGAAGATCTGCGCGGAGCGCTCGCGATTTCGCCGGTACCACGCCGCCAAGGCGTCCCGGTCGAGAGCGACATCCGCTGGTGCCGCGGTCGCCATGCGGGGTGCTTACCCGGCCTGCGGTGCCGTTCCTCGCCACGACGCGAGCAGCGACTCCATCGCCTGCGCGTCGACCGGACGGGAGAAGAGATAACCTTGCACGCGATCGCACTTGTGCGCGCGAAGAAACTCCAGCTGCTCGCGATTTTCGACGCCTTCCGCGACGACCATCATGCCGAGGCTGTGCCCCATCGCGATAATCGCTTTGACGATGGTTTCATCGCTGGATTCGTTGCCGATGCCCGCAACGAACGAACGGTCGATCTTCAAATGATCGACGTCGAAGCGGCGCAGGTAGTTGAGCGAGGAATGTCCGGTACCGAAGTCGTCCACCGCAATCGCTGCGCCGATGCTCTTGAGTTGACGAACGGTTTCGATGCTCTGCGAGATGTCGGAGAGCGCCATGCTTTCGGTGATCTCCACCTCCACGCGACGCGGATCGAAACCGGCCGCGGTGATGCGTTCCAGCAGGCGGTCGCACAAGTTGCGATCGTGAAATTGCCGCGCGGAAATATTGACCGCAAGCGACAGAGGCGCGCGTTCCTGCCAGCGGCGCAGCTGCGCCGCCCCGTTCGTGAGCACCCAGTCGCCGAGCTGCACGACAAGCCCGCTCGCCTCCGCGACCGGGATGAATTCGTCCGGGTACACCAGGCCGCGCTGCGGGTGATTCCAGCGTACGAGCGCTTCGAGAGAAACGATCTTTTCCGAAACGACGTCGATGATCGGCTGATAGTGCAGCACGAATTGCTGGCGCTCGATTGCGCGCCGGAGATGTTTTTCTTGTGTCAGACGGCTGCGCAGCGGTGCTTCGAACGCATGCTCGAAAAACAGAAAGCCGTTGCCGCCCTGGTCCTTGATGCGGTACATCGCGATGTCCGCGTGTTTGATGAGCGACTGATCGTCGCGGCCGTCTTCGGGTGAGAGCGCGACGCCGATGCTCGCCGTAATGAATTGCTCGTAGCCCTCGATGCGGAACGGCTCTTCGATGGTGTGCAGCACCGTGTTCGCGATGCGTTCGACGTCTTCGCGGCCTTCCACGTCGCGCAGCAGCACGATGAACTCGTCGCCGCCCATGCGCGCAACGGTGCCGTTCTCACCCACCAGGCGCACCAGACGGTGTGCGACCATCTGCAGGAAACGGTCGCCCATCGCATGCCCGAGCGTGTCGTTGATGTCCTTGAAGCGATCGAGATCGAAGAACAGCACCGCGACAGGGCGCGCGTAACCGCGCTGATCCATGAGCGCATCGCGCAAACGCTCTTGGAAGAACAGGCGGTTTGGTAGACCGGTGAGCGAATCGTAATACGCCAGCGTTCGGAGGTGCGAACGGCTGCGCCGGCGTTCGAGCGCACTGCCGACCAGCGCCGCCATGAGCGCAATCGTGTCGAGGTCGATTTCCTCGAACGGCTGATCGCGGCGCGTGCGTGAAAAGAACAGCAGCACGCCGTGCAACGCGCCGCCGATGAGCAGGCGCGAGCCAATCCACGTGCCGTACCCGTGTTCTTCCGGTTCGCCGAGGTGCACGGCAACGGGCTCGCGACTGGCGAGCACCGCTCGGGCAACGTCGATGACGCGCTCGTCGTCGCCCGCGAACAGTTCGAGCGAATCGTAACGCATGTCGACGTGCAGCCCCTCGCCCGAATCGACGATCGCGCCGCTTTCGAGCCCCAGCAGACGGCATCCGGTTTGCAGCGTGGACATGACGTGCGCGTCCGTGTATTCCGGTGTCGTCGCCAGCAGGTAGAGATCGCGCATGCGCTGCGCCTGCATCTCCAGTTTGCGATGCACGACGCGACGCTCCGTGACGTCCTTGAACGCGCAGTACACGCCGACGACCAGGCCTTGCGCGTACTTCGGAAACATCGTGACTTCCAAATGCAGCGCACTGCCGTCGCCCCGAACCGAGGCGATTTCATAATTCACGGTTTCACCGCCGACGGCGCGGCGGAAGAAGCCGAAGCCGCGCTCGAGGTCCGGGCCGATGAGAAACACGCGGAAATTCTGCGAGACGATCTGCTCGCGCGGGCGGCGTGCGATCGCGGCGACCGCGTCGTTGATCTCGAGAATCACGCCGTCCGTGGAAAGCAGACACATACCGTCGGGATTGTGCGAGAATAGCGAACGGAAATCGTGCTCGAGATCGATGAGTTCCTCGCGCTGCGCGGCAACGGTGCGTTCCGCACGCATGCGCTCGGTGACGTTCTCCATGAGCGCATATGCGCCGACGATTTTTTGCTGCTGTACGATCGGCAGCGCGGTCGCTTCATACTGGATCACCCGCCCGTCGGCCGAATACGCGTCAACCGGAAACGAGACGGTTTCGCCTTTGACGGCTTGATTGAGAAACTGCCGCACGCGATCTCGCTGACTGGGCGGAATGAATTCGCTTACCGGCCGCCCGCGAACGTCGTCCAGCATGTAGCCGCTGATGCGCAGCCCGGCCGGATTGACCTCGATGAGGCGGTGTTCCGTGTCGACGGCAAGTACGACCGACGGATTGTGCTCGAACAATGTTTGGAAGCGCAGCCGCGTCTGCGCGAGTTCTTCGCTGGTTTGCGCCTGCGCTGTAACGTTTTCCAGCAGCGCGTATACACCGACGATATCGTTGCCCGAATACACCGGTACGTTGGTTGCGTCGAAGACCATCGTACGGCCATCGGCCGATTTCGTAAACGCGCGGTGGCGCGAAACGCTGCCTTGCAGCGCCTTGTTGAAACTCTCGACGACCGCGCCTTGCGAGGCGTCCTGAATGAACTCGCCAAGTTTGCGGCCCACAACTTCCTCGCGTGCGTGAAAGCCGGCTGCGGCAACGGCGGCGGGGTTCGCGTCGATGATGTGCTGATCGGGGCTAAACGCGACGACCGGCGTGGGCAGGTGTTCGAAGATGGTGCGGAACTCTCGCTCCACCTTCGCAAGCGCCGCAGCTTGCTCTTCCAAACGCCGCTGCGCCGCGCGTTCCCCCGTGACGTTCTCGTACAAGCCGTACGCGCCCGTAATCGTTCCGCCTTCCGTGCGCGGAATGAACGTCACCTCGAACTGCAGCCATTCGCCGTCTGCCGCGCGCATTTCGGTGTGCACGCGGCTGATTTGGCCTTGCAACGCCTGCGTGAATGCGGCGCGCACGCCCGGGCGGTATTCCTCGCTGCAGTTACGTCCAATCTGTTCGCCGATGAACGACTCGCGCGGATACCCGCTTTGTTCGATCGTTGCGGCGTTGACGTCGACGATACGCCCGTGCGCGTCGTAAATGCCGGCCGGTATGGGATTACGGTCGAAGAGCGATCTGAAACGCTGCTCGGCTTCCTGGCGCCACGACGCGTCCTGCACCACGAGAAACAGAAAGACCGTTGAACCGCCGTCTATGACGGGGATGCTTGTTGCCTCGACCAGGATGCGGCTGCCGTCTCTGCGCTTGACCATCACGTCACGCTGCAGCGTTTTCTCGACCGCAGCGGCGGCAAACGCGTCGTCGATGAACGCGCGCAGCGGCAGATGTGCGAGTCGGCGAATGTCTTGGCCGATGAACTCGGCTTTGGTGTAGCCGCCTAGCAGCGTCGCCGCGGGATTGGCGGCAATGACATGGTAGTCGCGGTCCAGCGCGACAATTGCGCTGGGCGAGGCGCTGAACAACGATTCGAACGCGCGAGCGTCAGTGAGCCAGGTACTCATACAGCCCGTGAACGCCGCCCTCGCGTCCAAAACCGGACTCGCGATACCCGCCGAACGGCGAACTGGGATCGAATTGGTTGAACGTGTTGCACCACACGACTCCCGCGCGCATGTGCTGAGCAATGTACATGTTCTTGCTGCCCTTGTCGGTCCAAATTCCCGCCGACAGCCCGTACGGCGTGTTGTTGGCTTTTTCGATCGCCTCATCAGGCGTTCTAAAAGTCAGAATCGAAAGGACGGGGCCGAAGATCTCTTCGCGAGCAATGCGATGCGCTTGCTGCACATTGGTAAAGAAAGAAGCTGGGAAGAAGTACCCGCGGTCGGGTAAACTGCAGGACTGTTGTACGAGCACTGCGCCCTGATCGATGCCGCTGCGCACGAGTTCTTGGATTTTGTCGAGTTGTGCGCGCGAATTGATCGCGCCGATGTCGGTGTTCTTGTCAAGCGGATCACCCAATCGCAGCGTCTGCAGGCGTTCCGTCAGGCGGACGACGATCTCCTCGTGCACGCGCTCTTCGACAAGCAAGCGCGAGCCGGCGCAGCAGACGTGACCTTGGTTGAAGTAAATGCCGTTCACGATGCCTTCGACCGCTTGATCGAGTGGCGCGTCGGCGAAGACGATGTGCGCGGCCTTTCCGCCGAGTTCGAGCGTGAGGCGTTTACCGGTGCCCGCGAGCGAGCGCGCGATCGCTTTGCCCACTTCGGTCGAACCCGTGAAGGCGATCTTGTCGACCTCGCTGCCAACCAGCGCGGCGCCCGTTGCTCCGTCGCCGGTGATCACGTTCACGACGCCCGGCGGAAGATCGGCTTCTTGGATGATTTGCGCAAGCGCCAAGGCGGTTAGCGGCGTCGTTTCGGCAGGTTTGAGCACGACCGTATTGCCGCACGCAAGCGCGGGCGCAATTTTCCACGCCGCCATGAGCAGCGGAAAATTCCACGGGACGATTTGACCGGCGACGCCGAGCGGATGAGGCTCGCGTCCCGCGCGCATCGCCCACTCCAACTTGTCGGCCCAGCCCGCGTAATAGAAGAAGTGCGCGGCCGACGTGGGGATATCGAAGTCGCGCGACTCTTTGATCGGTTTGCCGCCGTCCAGCGTTTCCAGCACCGCCAGTTCGCGGGAGCGTTCGGTAATGGCCCGCGCGATGCGGAAGATGTACTTCGCGCGGTCGGCGGGCTTCATGGGACGCCAATACTTCTCGTAGGCTTTGCGTGCTGCGCGCACCGCGCGTTCGACGTCTTCCTCGCCGGCATGCGCCACGCGCGCGAGCGTCTGTTCGTTGGCGGGATTGATCGTTTCGAAGTAGCGTCCGCTCTTGGGTGAACACCACTCGCCGTTGACGAACAGCCCGTATTCCTCGCGGATGGCGGGTTTGGTGCTTTCCGGTGCCGGAGCGTAATCCCATTGAACCGGCGCATCCGCGCTGCGCGCTGCGCGCCCCCCGTCGGCAAAGCCGACAGGGCCCCCGGCCTTCGGCCCACTCGCAGTTTGGTTTGCGTCCATCATTCGCTAGTCCTTAGGGAAGTAGTCGGGGCCGGCGTAGTGGCCGGTACGTTCTTTTTCATATTGCATCAGCAGATCGTCGAGCAGCGAACTTGCGCCGATGCGGAAGAGATCGGGCGTGAGCCACGATTCGCCGAGCGTCTCTTTGATGATGACCAGGTACGTCATCGCTTGTTTGGTGGTTCGCACGCCGCCGGCGACTTTCAGGCCTGCGCGGCGTCCGGTGCGCCGCGCGTAGTCGCGAATCGCCTCGCACATCGTCACGGCAACCGGGAACGTCGCATTCGTGCCGACTTTGCCGGTGGAGGTTTTGATGACGTCCGCGCCTGCTTCGAGGGCGAGATCGCTCGCCGCGCGGACGTTGTCGTAACTGCCCAGTTCGCCCGTTTCGAGTATGACTTTCAAGTGCACGTCGCCGCACACGTTTTTCACGGCGACGATCTCGTCGAAGACTTGTTGATGATGACCGGCGAGAAACGCGCCGCGGTCGATCACCATATCGATCTCGTCGGCGCCGGCACGTATTGCCGCTTGCGTGTCGGCGAGTTTCACGTCGAGCGACGATAAGCCGCTGGGAAATGCCGTGGCGACGGAAGCGACTTTCACGGACGTGCCGCGCAGCGCGTCCTTGGCAATGCCGACCAGATTCGGGTAGACGCAAACTGCCGCGACGCTCGGCACGTCGGGCAGATGTGGAGCGGGCTTGATCGCTTTTGCGCAGAGCGAACGAACCCGCCCCTCGGAATCTTTGCCTTCCAGCGTGGTCAAATCCATGCAGGCGATGGCAAGACGTATACCGGCGACCTTTGCGGTCGTCTTTATCGAACGTTTGGAGAGCGCGCCGGCTCGCGCTTCGAGCATCACGGCGTCGACGGTTACGGTCATCGTCGCCTCATGTTAGGCGCAGTGCTCGCTTTCTCCTGAACGCATCGCACTATTGCGTCGGTGACGACCAGACGAGGTTGCCGCTGACGTCCAGCGATTGGAAGCCCGACGTGCCGTCGGTGAACACGCCTGCGTACACGCGCTCGCGCGTGCTGCCGTCGTACATGCGCAAAATGCCGTCGCCGGTACTCGAGGTTCCCAGATAGATGCGATTGTTGCCGGCGGCGTCGGTGATCCAGATCTTGTCGTCTTCGAGCGAGGTCTGATCCTTCGCATCGGACGTGTACGTTCGTACGAGCCCGCTCGAGGTGGTTGTTAATCCCACGTAAAGGCGTTCGGTGCTGTGCGCGTCGTCAAATGAAATGCGCGGTTCGTGCTGGTCAGCAGTCAAACCAAAATACGCGCGTCCGACGCCTTGCGCATCGGCAAGGCGAATGACGGGCTGATCTTTGTCCGAGATGTATGCGCCCAGCGGCGCGTTGCCGTGCGCGTCTTCAAAGTACAACGAGGGTTTGTTCGCGCTGTTGAAGCCTATCTCGATGCGCGTGTGCCCTTGCGCATCGAGCATGCGGAACCCGGTTGCGTCAATCTTCACGCGCGTGTGCCCGGAGGCATCGGCGAAGGTGAGCGTTTTTTGGGCCGCTCCGGCCGCACCGGCGCCGAATGCCGCAAAGACCGCGGCGAGGGCAACGAGCAGCAGGCGCTTGAGCGAGCGCACTTGGCGCTCGAGCCCGTCCAGGCGTGCATCCAGGGCGGTATGTGAGGAAGCATCCGACATGAGAAACCTCCTTTTCGGATGCCGCTAAAATTCGCCGCGGGAGAGCGCCTGCCTGTATGGTGGCATACGTAGGGCGAAAGCCCCGCGGAACTGCCGCTGCGGCCGGGTTACCATCGGAACCGGAGGACCCGCATCATGATCGCTCCGGCAGTTCGCTTAGCATTTGCGTTGGTCGCGGCCGTTTCGCTTGCGGGTGCGGCGCCGGGCGGACAGCGGCAAATCCCGCTCATTCAGCAGCGCGAGATCGAAACGGCGGCGCGCAAAGAGTTGCGCGCGTTCGGCGGACGCGAGCCAATTCCGGGCGCATTCATCGCTATCTACATTCCGGGGTATGCGCCGTACGTCAAAAGCGTCGGTTACGCGAACGTCCAGACGAGAGCGCCGTTCCGGCTCGGCGACAAATTCCGTGTCGGCAGCAATACGAAAACATTCGTCGTCACCGTGCTGCTGCAACTCGCAGACGAAGGACGCTTGCGCTTGGACGATCCGGTGTCCAAGTTCAACATCGGCGTGAAGGTGCCCAACGGCAACAATATTACCATCCGCCAGTTGTGCGAGATGCGCAGCGGTCTATTCGAGGCGTACGATACGCCGCAGTTCAACAAGTTGAACATCACGCCGCAAACGCGCATCGCGCCGCAGCAACTCGTGCGCTGGGCCGTCGCGCAGAAACCACTGTTCGCGCCGGGTACCAAGTGGAACTACAGTAATACGAATTACGTGATCTTGGGCCTCATCATCGAAGCGGTGACGCATGACACCGTCGGCAACCAGATTCGCAAACGGCTGCTGCGCCCGATGGCGCTCACGGGCACGAGTTTTCCGGATACGATCGCGATGCCGGCGCCGTACAGCGTGGGATACGGGCTGAACGGAAAAGGCCGTTGGGAAGACGTCACGCACGAGATTCCGCCATCGATCACGTGGGCGGCGGGCGCGATGATCTCCACGGTTCCGGACATGAAGCGTTGGGTCAAGTCGTACGTGCTCGGCACGATGAACAGCAAACGCATGCAGGCAGCGCGCCTGAGGTGTTTGCCGACCGGTAAAGGAAAGGGCTTGGATTTCGGCCTCGGCATCGGCTGCAGCGGCGGATGGTACGGCTACACCGGCGGTTTGCCGGGATATAACACCGGCGCGTACTACTTGCCGGCGAAGGACATCACGCTCATCACGTTCGTGAACGCGCAGCGCGAGCAGCCGTTTCCGGGCGCGGCAAACGCAATCGTGCGCGACATCACGCGCATCATCACGCCCGGCAACGTCAACTTCGGCGGAGCGCCCTCAACTGGGCCGCACGGCTAAACTTACAGCGTGCCGCGTTTTTCCTGTTCTTTTTCGATGGAAACGAAGAGCGCTTTGAAATTGCCCTTGCCGAAACTCAGCGAACCCTTGCGTTGGATGATCTCGAAGAATACCGTCGGACGGTCTTGCAGCGGCTTGGTGAAGATCTGCAGCATGTATCCGAGATCGTCGCGGTCGACCAGAATGCGCAGATCGCGCAGGATTTGCGTCGCTTCGTCGATGCGGCCCACGCGCGCTTCGAGATCGTCGTAGTACGAGTCGGGCGTATCGAGAAATTCGACGCCATTCGCCTTGAGCGCGCGAATCGTCGAAATGATGTCGTCGGTGCGGATCGCGATGTGCTGCACACCCGGACCGCCGTAAAAATCGAGATACTCCTCGATCTGCGATTTCTTTTTGCCTTCCGCGGGTTCGTTGATCGGAAACTTCACGCGGTGCTGCGCGTCCGTCATCACCTTTGACTTCAGCGCCGTGTATTCGGTCGAGATATCTTTGTCGTCGAACGAAATGAGTTGCGAGAAGCCGAACACCTTGGCATAAAAGTCGCCCCACGGATCCATTTCGCCCCAACCGACGTTGCCCACGCAGTGATCGATGAACTCCAGCCCCGGCTTTTGCACCGAGGGATACGATTTTGGCGCATGTACGTAGCCCGGCATGAATACGCCGGTATAGCCGTCGCGCTGTACGAATGTGTGCACCGTGTCGCCGTACGTGGCGATGGTGGCGGTAATCACGCGCCCGTGTTCGTCGCGCGCTTCGCTGGGCGCCGCTACGGATTTCGCGCCGCCTGCAAGCGCCTGTTCGTATGCGCCTTTCGCGTCCTGCACCACGATTGCCACGTCACGCACGCCGTCACCGTGACGCGCGACATGCTGGGTGATGTGGTCGTCGGCACGCAAGCTCGAGGTTAGCACGAAGCGCAGATTGTTCTGCACGAGGACGTAAGACGCGCGGCCTTTTACGCCGGTTTCCGGTCCCGCGTAAGCGACCTGATCGAAACCGAAGGCGGTGCAGTAATAGTGCGCGGCTTGCTTGGCATTTCCGACGTAAAACTCGATGTAATCCCAGTCGATCTTTGCCAGCGGATTGGTCTGCATTGTCGTCGTCGTGCTCATGGCAGGGTGCTTGGCGGCATGGCCGAAGCCGCCCTGTATGACCACCAGCGCAAAAACCGATGCGCCCGCCGTGCGGGCTGCATTGCAGCAGCTCGTCGATTATGCCGGGCTGTTTCCACCGGCACTATTGGCGATGGCGCCGGCGCTGGAGGAGTATACCGCCGCGCGTCGCGGCCCGTTCGGCTGGATGCTGGGGCGGTTCATCGTTCCAGCCTCACGCATCGGCGAGGTACTGCAACTCTGTGAGGCCGCCGGCGAGCCGGTTGCGCTCAGCGCGATCGTCGATGCGGGAGGGCAGCCGCGTACGTGGCTTGCGAACGTGCAGCAGGCACTCTCGCAATTGTCCGCGCTTGGGCCCAGCGAAACGCGCGTGCGCATCGAAGCGCTGGAAGTTGCGCTGCCGCCGCTCGCGACGCAGCGCGAAACGTACGACGCGTCAATCGGCCAATTCGCCGCTGCACTGCGGCAGGCGGGATTGGAAGACGTGCCCGCGTTCGTGGAACTGCCGCGTGATGCGCGCTGGAGCGGTGAACTAAACCCGGCGCTGTACGCGATGGCGCGTCACCGGCTGGGTGCGAAATTGCGCTGCGGCGGCGTCGTGCCGCAAGCGTTTCCGAGCGCGGACGAAGTGGCCGCGTTCGTTTCCGCGGCGGTCGGCGAATACGCGCTGCCGATAAAATGCACCGCCGGCCTGCACCATCCCGTGTATCACCGCGACGCGCCGCTCGATGTGATGATGCACGGCTTTCTCAACGTCTTGGCCGCGTGCGCCTTTGCGCGGGGCGGCGCACTGCCTGCGGAACTCGCGAGCATCGTCGCATGCACGGACGCCGAGCGGTTGCGGCCCGGTGCGCCGGGGCTTTCCGCAGAGCAGTTGCGCGAAACGCGCGAGAAAAGTTTCATCGCGTACGGCAGTTGCAGTTTCTCCGAACCGGTCGCTGATCTACAAGCGCTTGGAATGCTGTAGATGATCGACGTCGCGACTTCATGGGTGCGCGTTGCGCCCGACTCCGAATTTCCGCTCGAGAATCTACCGTATGGCGTGTTCGCTGCCGGTAACGGCGAGCCGCACATCGGCGTCGCGATCGGCGATGCGATTTTCGATCTGCATGCCGCTTCGAAAACCTCGCTGTTCGACGGCACCGTTTCGAAGGCGGTGCTGCAGGCGCCCACGCTCAATCTGTTGCTCGCGGCGGGCCGCCAGGCATGGAGCACGCTGCGCACCCGCGTGCGCGATCTGCTGCTGAACGGAACCGCGGCTTTCGGCGATATCGACCGCGAGCAGTTGCTTGTACGGCGTGACGTCGTCCGCATGCTGCTCCCGTTTGCGGTCGGCGATTACGTCGATTTCTATTCGTCGCTGGAACACGCAACGAATTTGGGCAAAATCTTCCGGCCGAGCGGCGAGCCGCTGATGCCGAACTGGCGTTGGATTCCGATCGGCTATCACGGGCGGTCGAGCACGATCGTGATCGACGGTACGCCGGTCGTCCGCCCGAAAGGTCAGCGTAAACCGCCCGACGCTGCCGAACCGTCGTTCGGGCCGTCACGCCTACTGGACATCGAACTCGAAGTAGGATTTGTTACCGGTCCCGGCAACACGATGGGGCACGCGATTCCAATCGAAGGTGTGCGCGATCACCTTTTCGGCTTGGTGCTCGTGAACGATTGGAGCGCTCGCGACATTCAAGCATGGGAGTATCAGCCGCTCGGACCGTTCCTGGGCAAGTCCTTCGCGACGTCGATCTCACCGTGGGTCGTCACGCTCGATGCGCTCGAACCGTACCGCATCGCCGGGCCCGAGCAAGTGCCGCAGCCGTTGCCGTATCTTCGCACGCCGGAAGCGTGGAACTACGACGTGCAACTCGTCGTGGAATTGCAGACGCAAAAGATGCGTGAGCGCGGCATGGCGGCGGAGATTATTTCCCGCTCGAACTTCAAATATATGTATTGGAACATGGCCCAGCAGCTCGCTCATACCACGGTCAACGGTACGGCGGTGCGGCCGGGCGATCTGTACGCATCGGGCACGATCTCCGGACCCACGCCCGACAGTTACGGAAGCTTCATCGAACTGACGTGGCGCGGCTCAAAGCCGCTCCGTCTGCAGTCCGGCGAAGAACGCGCGTTTTTGGAGGATGGCGACACGGTGACGCTGCGGGGCGTGTGTGAGGCGCCCGGCAAACCGCGCATCGGCTTCGGCGCTGTCAGCGGAACGATAATTCCAGCCACGTAGGGTAAGAAGAGGAGACCGTGCGCCTCCTCTTGCTGGCTGTGATTTTCTTTCTCGCGCTCACCCTCGGAAATGCCGTGCTGATGAAGCGCGAAAAGACGAACGAAACCGCGCACGACTACGCGCCTGTTCAAGTGACGCAAGAACACGCGCGCAAGTATCAGTGGGACGCGTTCGTCTGGCGCGAAATCGGCGCGCTCGTCGCTACGGTTCTGGTTTTCGGAACGATTGCGTCGCTGCGCGCCCGTCGCAGTTAAACCATAGCGGCGCCCCCTACGCTTTGGCCGGCTCCTCCACCCATGAGCGGTAGTACCCCTCATCCTCGACGCGCAACGCTTGCTCCGCGAGGTGTAAGGGTTTGAACGTGTCGACCATGACGGCGATTTCGTCCGTGGAGGTCTTGCCCAAACTCGCCTCCACGGCACCGGGCTGCGGCCCGTGCGGTGCGCCCGCTGCGTGCAGCGTTATCGAGCCCTCTTCGACGCCGCGGCGGCTCATGAAATTGCCGCTCACGTAGTACAGCACCTCATCGCAATCCACCGACGAATGATTGTACGGCACCGGAATCGCGAGCGGATGATAATCGAAGAGGCGCGGTACGAACGCGCAGAAGGCAGCGCCCGGCGCTTCGAACGTCGCATGCGCCGGCGGCGGCTGATGCAGTTTGCCGGTGATCGGCGCGAACTCTTCCAGGTTGAACGCGTACGGATAGCAGTAGCCGTCCCATCCGACGACGTCGCACGGGTGATTCTGTACGACGTAGATTGCATGGCGGCCGTTGTTGGTGACGCGAATTTCGTACTCGCCGCGCTCGTCGACGGGTTCACGCAGCATCGGTACGCGGAAATCGCGCTCGTAGTACGGCGCGTGCTCTTCGAGTTGCCCGAATTCGTTGCGGTACTTGCGCGGTATGCGCACCATGCCGGAACTCTCGTGCACGAGCATGCGGGTGGGCTGCGCAGGAATGATGCGGTACGTCGTGCCGGTCGGTACGACGATGTAGTCGTGCGCGCGATACGCGAGATCGCCGAACGGCGTTTGCAGCACACCTTCGCCGCGATGGATGAAAAGCAGTTCATCGCCGCCGACGTTCCGATAAAACGTTTGCATCGGCTCGTTCGCGTCGGCGAGCGAGATCAGCAGATCCGCGTTTCCCAGAAGCGGCGT
>DASSEZ010000037.1:0-9110 GCA_035694945.1 Vulcanimicrobiaceae bacterium | reverse complement strand
ACGCACCGTTTGCTTGGTCAACGAGTCGAACGCTCCGTCGTTGCACATCCTGCAAAAACTTGGATATCGCACGTTCGAACACGCCACGTTCGGCGATGCGCCGGTGCAGTTTTTAGAACGCTTGCCTTGACATCACCCGCGGTATGGAAGCAGGCGTACGGTAACGCCGCGCCGGGTAGATACGTTGAAGTATGGCAGGGGATTGCGGCTTCCAGGAACGAAGGTGGCAACCAGCCGCCTGATCTGCGGGGCCTGAACGCCGGCCGCGACAAGGGGACGACATGCCTGAACTGACAATCGACGAACAACTCGACCAACTGGTTGAAGATCTCGGCGTGCGGTTCGACGGCGTGCGCGACGGCGCACTTGTATTCGTGCCCGCAAACGGCAAGGAAATTTCGGATAGCGATGCCGTCCTCGATCAAATTGCGCAGAAGATCCTGAGCAATCCGATCAAACACGAGTTGGCGGACATCGAGTCAATCGAGCTTGCGGCCGCGTAAACTATCCGTAGCAACCATAATAGGAATTCCGATTTTCATCGGAATTCTTTTTTTGCTGGTCGGCCACTTCGCATATTGGAGGTCGCACCCGGCGGCGTTGTCATGGTCGGCGTGCTTATACGGCGACAAGGACTGTTCTCTCGCTGCCAGCACGTGGGCGCTTACATTTGTTACGTTGGCGGCGTTCGTCGCCGCTGTTGCCGCCGCAATCTATGCCGCCCATACATACGCCCTCGAAACAAATAAGGCTTTAGGCCATCGCCTTTGCGCTGACGAAGAGCATGTGAAATCACCGGATGTGACGCTCTATATTTCGTCAGTCCGTGGCAAGCCGCTCGGCCACGCACCTATCAAATTTAAGCCCGAAGAGTTTCAAACGCAACACCACGCATTTTTGAATTTAGGGCGAACACCGTTGACCGACGTAGCCGTAAACTACCGGATCAACATTCCACGACAGGAAACACCGATTCGCGGGCGTTTAGAATTGGATTGCGTGCAAGTTGACGGCGAGATTCATTTAACTATATTCATTCGTAAGTCGCTAGGCAACGTGCGCATTACGTGGGACAAGCCAGCCTTCGAAGGCAAGCATCAGAGTCTTGATTTTTATCCCGGCAAAGCGTATACAACTGCAGCAATGAAACAGCTCCCCGCGCCCTAAGCCTCATTTCGCCCATTCTGTAGCGCTTGACCGACGTGCAGCGTGGGAATGCGTGCGTAGAACGCTTGCCTTGACATCACCCGCACCGCGCGCGTGGAATAACGGCGCATGCGTCATGAGCAGAAGCAAGCGGTGTCAGATCTAAAACAAACGCTCAGCACGCACCACGTGCCTGCGGATATTCGCTTCGCGATTTTGCAAACTGTCAGATAAAAACGGTTTGCCTTCCACCGTGCGCCGGGAAAGCTGTGGGTGAGGTGAAGTTGAATGGATAACGATAGAAAAAACGTCACCGAAGGCATGCACCAGGGTCAGCGCGACGACGACGCGATGATCGACGAAACGATACGCTCTCAGATTGGAGCAGGCGAGTAGTCTCCCAGAGAAGCAGCACGCAAGGGCGCCGTATATGTACGGCGCCCTTTTTTGCCGAATAGGCTTTTGTGGAAGTCGTTGTCATTGGTGCGGGGGCCGCGGGCCTTGCCGCAATGCGCATGCTGCGTGAGCGCGGCGCGGACGTGCTGCTCATGGAAGCGCGCGGGCGCGTGGGCGGGCGCGCATACACGCTGCGGTCGGCGGACTCCTCGTTCCCCATCGAGCTCGGCGCGGAGTTCATTCACGGCAAATCGCCCGCAACGATGGCGTTGATGCGCGAATGCGGCGTGCAGATCGCGCCTACCGATTTGTCATCTGGGCCCGACATCTGGGATGCAACCGATCGCGTGCTGCAGCGCGTCGATCTGCAAGCCGCCGATAGCAGCGTCGATGCATTTTTGAACAGCGTCGGTACACCAGACGCGAGCGATGCGCGCATGCTGATCGAGGGCTTTGACGCGGCCATTACGAGCGATGCGAGCGTCATCGCGATTGCGAAAGAATGGCGAAGCGGCGTCAACGACACGCAAGGGCGCCCCGCCGACGGTTACGGCGTACTGATGGAACATTTAGCAAAAGATGCGGGCGATCGGCTTTGGCCCCACACGTTCGTGCAGCAGATCCAATGGTCGGACGACGGCGCCGATATCGTTGCGCTGCGCGGCGGTGAATTGGCGCGCGTGCAAGCTAGACACGTCATCGTTACACTCCCCATCGGCGTGCTGCGCGAGGACGGCGTGCGGTTCGTTCCGGCGCTTCCACCGCAAAAGCGTCAAGCGATTGACGCAATCGGTATGGGCCCCGTGCTGAAAGTCCTACTCGAATTTCGAGCGCCGTTTTGGCAGCGCGGTTTTTTCCCCGCGCCGCCCGGCGGAGTATTTCCCACGGTATGGTCGCGCACACCGCAGCCTGCACCGATCCTTGCCGCATGGGCGGGCGGCGACGCGGTAGCGCGCCTGCAGACGAGCGTTCGCGATCCCATCGCGGCGGCCATCGAAACCTGTGAACGTCTCTTCCCGCAAACCGCCGTTCGGGAGCAGCTCGTGAATGCGCATTGCCACGACTGGCAGCGCGATCCGTGTGCGCGCGGCGCCTATAGTTATCTGCGTGTAAACGGCGGCGACGCCCGCGAGCGCCTTGCCGAGCCGGTGGGGGGTGTACTCTATTTCGCGGGCGAGGCAACGTCGGCCGGCGATGCCGGCACCGTAGGCGGAGCGCTGGAAAGCGGGTACCGCGCGGCCGCGCAGGTCCTGGCCGCTCTCGGCCGATAAAAGAAAGCGGGATGTTGGCAGACTTGCTCACATGGTTTTCAGGACGACCAGAAAACCGGCGCCGTTATCCTCGGCGCTCGGGTGGTTATCGCGCGTGGTTTGCCACGCCGACGGGCTGGGTGTCCGTGGTCGGCGTCGATATTTCGGCGAGCGGAATGGGCCTGGTGTCCCCGGCGAAGTTCGAGAAAGACGAAGTGAATTTTCGCGTGCAGATCGAGGAACGCCCGATCATGCTGCGCGCCAAACAAGTCTGGTGTTTGCCGGGCACGCTTCAAGGTAAACCCGTATGGCGCTACGGCGTGCAATACACGGGTATCGGCGCCGACGATTGGGACGCGCTCGTGCGGTTTTGCGCCAACGAAAGCGTGAACGTCGACAACAAGGCGCAAAAAGAATTGGAACTCGTGCGCATGCAGGCCGACGACGTCGCTCGTCTGCTGCCGCAGCGCCTGCAAGACCGCCTGCTCTCGATGGTCGTGCAGAAGCGCCGCCTGGCGCCGCTGGAAAAAGACAAGATTCCGCTCGTGCAATACTTCTACGGCGGCACGGTGAAACGCGGCGCCAAAACGATGCACCGGCTTTCGATTCATTCTCGCCTCAACGATGCGGCAACGGGCGAGCAGCTGGAATTCGACACGCGCTTTTTGTTCGACGATTCCGGCGGCGATATCGAAGTGCTAGAATAAGCTGCATGCAGAAAACCGAGGAGGAATGGCTCGCGCAGCTCGGGCCTGAGCGCTATCACGTCCTGCGCGAAGCGGGAACCGAGCGGCCGTTTACCGGCAGCCTGCTCGAAGAGCGCGGTGAAGGCACGTTCGCCTGCGGCGCGTGCGGTGCGCATCTCTTCGAGTCCTCGTCCAAATTCGAATCGCATTGCGGCTGGCCCAGTTTCACGCATCCCGAACAGCAGCAGAACGTGCGCCTCATTCCCGATTACAGTCACGGCATGAACCGCATCGAAGTGCGCTGCAAGCTGTGCGATTCGCACTTGGGCCACGTATTCGAAGACGGCCCGCCGCCGCGCGGAACGCGCTACTGCATCAACTCACTTTCGCTCACGTTCATCCCATCGAAACCATAACCGCGGCCGGCCGCCGCATCGAGGCACAGTATATCGCCGGTTCGCGCGATCTGCCGGTGCTCGTGCTGCTGCATGAAGGCCTCGGTTCGGTTGCGATGTGGAAGAGTGTGCCCGAAGATCTCGCGCGGCTGACCGGCTGCGGCGTGCTCGCGTACTCTCGCTACGGCAACGGCTTTTCGGACGTGCTGCAAGCATCGCGCGCCGTTTCGTACATGCACGACGAAGCGACCGAAGCGCTGCCCGACGTGCTCGACGCCTTCGACGTACGCAATGCGCTGCTCGTCGGACAAAGCGATGGCGCATCCATTGCGCTCATCTACGCCGGAGAGATCGGCGCGCGCTTGTGCGGCCTGGTCGTTGAAGCCCCGCACGTGTTCGTCGAAGATCTTTCCGTGCGCAGCATCGCGCAGGCGAAGACCGCGTTCGAGTCAACCGACCTGCCGCAACGCCTTGGGCGCTATCATGCCGACGTGCAGCGCACGTTCTACGGCTGGAACGACATCTGGCTGCATCCCGAGTTCCGTTCCTGGAACATCCAAAACTCCGTGCGCAGCGTCCGCGTGCCGATCCTGGCTATTCAAGGCGTGGACGACGAGTACGGAACGCGAGCGCAGTTGGATGCAATCGTGCAAGACGCGCGGAATGCGCGCGTCGATACGCTCATGCTCGCGAACTGCAACCACGCACCGCATCGCGATCGCGCGGATCTGGTGTTGCCGGCTATCGCGGCGTTCGTTAAAAGCGCAGCGTCATAATTGCCGTATCGTCCGGCGACTTCACCATCGGGCCAAGTACGGCTTGGTGAATGTCCGCGGCGCCCATGCCGTTGCGCACGGCGTTCGTGCATGCTTGCAGCAACCGCTGTTCGTCTTCGTCGACGCGGCGCCGTGCTTCCGTGAGCCCATCGGTATAAAGGACGAGCATCGTTCCCGGCCGCGTTTCGAAGTTCTGCGAGTAAAAGAGCGGGTCTGCATCCACGCCCAGCGGCATACCGCCATGCGGCAAAAAGCGTGCGCCGTGCTCGTCTGCAAAAATTGCGGGCGGGTGCCCCGCGCTGCAAAACGTCACGTGTTTGCCGCGAAGAAAGCCGACCAGCGCGGAGGCGATAATCGAGCGCTGCAGGCACAACACGCGGTTCACTTTCACGAGCGCCTCGCTCGGGTCGTCCGTGTCGATGCTCGCACCCAAGATCGTCTGCCGGATATTGGCCATCGTCACGGCGGCTCTCAAGCCGTGTCCTGCAACGTCGCCAATCGAAAACAGAATGCTGCCGTCGGGAAACTCGAACGCGTCGTACCAATCGCCGCCCACACGCGCCACGTCTTCCGCGGGAACGTACACGGCGTCGAACCGTACGTCGTTGCGCTGCGGCAACTCGCGCGGAATGAAGGCTTCCTGCAAGAGGTCTACGACCTCTTTCGCGCGCTCCACTTCGCGCTTTTGCACGTCGATATTGGTTGCCGAGCCGTACCAGCGCACGACGTTTTTAGCGGCGTCGCGAGCCGGCGTGCCGCGCGCCAAAAACCATTGATAGATGCCGTCATGCCGGCGTAAGCGGTATTCTACTTCGTATGCGGCGCCGGTTAGCAGAGCGAATTTCCAACGCTCATTGGCCTGCTTAAAATCGTCCGGATGGACGAAATCGCGCATTCGCCAGCTGCGGCTGCGTACTTCGTCAATACCGAAATAGTCGAGCCACTGCCGGTTGACGTACTCTATTTGTCCGGATCCCGCTTTGCTGACCCACACGAGTTGCGGTAACAACTCTGCCAGAGCGCGGAACGATTCGCTTGCGCGCTCTGGCGAAGTGTCCATCCGGCTCACTATACCCGTTATGTCATGGGCCGAATCGGCGCTCGATCTGCAGGTGCACGGCCGAGGGACCGAACGGGACCGCATTTCGCAAACCCAATTGACCTGTGACCAGCGGTGCCGGAATGCCGGCTGTTTGCTGCACCCACGGATTTGCATACGCGCCGAGTACGTTGTCGTCGGAGATTTGCAGCGAGGTTTGCGGTGCCAGATTGAACCGGTACGTCGCGTTCATCACGCCGAACGCGGGCACGTTGTACGTGTTGTTCGGGCCGTAATACGTCAGGCCGAGTGCAAAATACTGACCGTGCTCCCAACGCCGGTCGACTTGCGCGAAGCCTTGCGCGTATGCTTCCGATTTGTTGGAGATGCCGTTGAAGAACGGCTTGTTGTCGCCGATGTAGTTCAGGCCCGGAAGCACGCCGAGATTCGTGGTGTACGGGCCGGCGGCCGTTGCATAAAACGACGGATCGATGCCGTACGGATACGCGCGCTGCAGCGCGGCGCTGAAAATGTAACCGAC
This sequence comes from Vulcanimicrobiaceae bacterium, assembly GCA_035694945.1. Lineage (GTDB taxonomy): Bacteria > Vulcanimicrobiota > Vulcanimicrobiia > Vulcanimicrobiales > Vulcanimicrobiaceae > DATGJX01. The sequence goes on along the minus strand of DASSEZ010000037.1, from coordinate 2,881 downwards.
GCCAACTGGCACGTCTTTGCGCAGCGTCGCCTGGATGCCCTCAAAACGCGCTTTACCGAGATTTGCGTTCGTCGACACGTACACGGGAATGGCTGTTGACGATCCCGGCGGCGTGTACGTGCCTTGCGGCGTCACCGTTCCGACGAACTGATTGCGCAAATCCGTCAGATACGCGTCGGCCGAAAGCACCGCGCCGTTCGGTAAGCGGAAATCGCCGCCGATGTCGTAGCCGAACGAGGTTTCGGGCGAGAGGCCGCCCGAGTTTTGCGCGATCGTGATCGAGGTCGCGCCCGGAGTGTAGACTTGCGCCGGCGTTTGGCTCAGCCCGTCGAGCAGTTGAATGAACGGCGGCGCGACGGCGGATCCCGCGGTGAAGCGCAGTGACGTATTGCCGTTCGGATGGTACGCGATACCGATGCGCGGATCGACGTGCGTGCGCGTCGCGTCGGCGAACGCAAAGCCGCCGCCCGCGCGTGCGGTGGTGAAGTGGCTTTGATAAACGTTGAAGTAATTCGCCAGCGTCAGTTCGGTCTTCGGATCGAGTTGCCAAATGCCGCGCAGCAAATACGTCGTGAAGTCTTGGCGCGATCCCGCCGGAATCGGAATGCTCACGTTGCCTTGCGGCTTCGACGCATTGCCGGTTACTTGAAACGCGTTGGTCAGGTACGTCGATCGGTCGAACGAGAACGTCAAAAGATTCGCGCCGATCGGGTGATCGTATTCGAGCGATTCGCCGCGCAACTGGTCCAGTTCGCCCTGCTGGAAGTACGGCGTTTTAATCGTCACCGCGGCGCTTTGTCCGTTGAATGCGGTCGTGACGCCGCCGATGGTCGCCGTGCCCCAGAGTTGCAGCGGCGCAGTGGTGTAGTCGCTCTGGGGATTGCTCAGCGGATTGGACGTGAAGCGGTCGAGTGCAGCGCCGTAAAAGCGCGCGACGATGCTGTCGTTGTGCAGCGTCGTGCGAAATTCCGCCTGCAGCACCGGCTCGCTGTCGGTCAGCCGGCGTCCGGGGATTTGCGTGGACGCGTTCATCAGCACCGGCAGTCCCGCGACCGGAGCGCCGGCGCCGCCCGCATATCCGGCAGCGGGCGCGAACGTCGAGTAGAGTTGCGTGAACCCCGATGCCGTGTTGTCGTACTGCGATTGCAATCCGAAATACGAAAGCGTCAGCGACGTGGACGGCGAGAACGCGTAGCGCAGCTTCGCGAGTTCGCCGTGATTCAGATACGACGAATTCACCGGCTGGCAGCACGCGACCAGCGTCACGTACGCGTTATTGGGATTGCCGGTCGCATTCGACACGGGGAACGGGCCGCTCGCGCCGTTGATAGGTTTGCTCGACGTGGTGCCGCCGATGGTGCCGTATCCCGCAATCGTGCTGCCCGACGGCAGTGAAACGATCGCCGGATAATTGTTGAGCGGACCGCGCGTGCCGTACGTCGCGTAGTCGAGCACCCAGCCGAGTTTGCCGTTTGTCGTCGTGCCGGAATAGCGCACGTTGGAATAACCGCCCCCGTAGCCGTCGGTGCCGAGCACGATATCGCCGTACGGCGTGCGCGTGGGTTCCGCCGTGCGGAAATTCACCGTTCCGCCGATGCCGTAGTTGATCTGCGCGGCATTTGCGGTCGGGCCTTGCGCGATCTCGATGCCGTCGAGCAAGAACTGGTTGAGAAACATGATCGGATAGTCGCCGAACCGTCCGTTGATGAGCGGATGCCCGTCGAGCAGCGACTCTTTCTCGTAATCGAGCGCGCCGCGCAGATTCGGCGACATGATCGCGCCTGCGACGGCTGCGTTCGTGCCGCCGCTGCGCGCGGAGACGACGCCCGGCACGCGGTCCAGCACGTGGTTGGTTTGCACGTCGCCCGCATTGCGGAACTGCTGACTACCGACGAACGTCTGCGCCGCGGAACTCGTGTTGAACGACCCGCGCGCCGACACGCTCACGTGCGCGATCTGGCGAATCGTCGACATCGTCGCTTCATCGAGCGCGATCGTCAGGGGCGCATCGCCGGGCCGCACGCTCTCAACGCCCGCGGGTTCGTAGCCGCCTTTGATGATGGAGACGTTGTACGTGCCGTCGGGCAGATCGTCGAACGAGAACGAACCGTTCGCGCCCGTCACCGCGCTCTCGTGTTTCGGGCCGCTGAGCACCACTTTCGCTCCGCCAATCGGCGCCGAGCGCGCGTCCGTGACCGTGCCGGTGATCGAGTGAGGGGTTTGCGCGAATGCGGCCATCGGGCATGCAAGCGCGATGAGTATGGCGAGGCAAGCTCGTACTACGCGGACCATGAAAATCGGGAGCTCCTTCGAGAGATTGCTAAGCAGCGGGTGTCTGGTGCTCTGTATCACTGTAACCTTAATGACGCCTGTGCTCGCTGCCGGCGGCAGCGTCGGTGCTTCCGTGCTCGCCGACAACGGGAAACCGCTCGCGGGCGTGGCCGTGTCGCTCGACGGCGCGGACGTGCACCAAGCAGCAAAAACCAGCGGCGATGGACGGTTCACCTTCGCGAACGTACCGCCGGGGCGTTACCGCCTCTCGTTCACGCTCCGCGGCTATGCGCCTGTCGTGCTGCGCAACGTCACCGTGGAAGGAGCGCCCTTGCACCTGCGCGCGATCGTGATGCATCCCTCGCTCACGGTCATCGGCTCCGCCGTCGCACGCGAACGTTTGCCGTTCAACACCACGCCCGCCGCGCTCAAAGTGTTTCCGCGTGAAGCATATAGAGACCAGGGTCAAGCTTCGCTCGCGACCGTGCTCGATCAAACGCCGGGTGCGCTCGTCGCGCGCAGTTCCGCCGATCAAAGCGCGCAGCCGATGTCGCCGTATTACGGCACGGTGCGGGGCGGCTTGCCGTGGGAAACGGCCACGCTCATCGAC
>DASSEZ010000036.1:0-2119 GCA_035694945.1 Vulcanimicrobiaceae bacterium | reverse complement strand
GCCATAGTCTTCCTCGAGCGCCTGGCTGAAGCCGTCAATGGCGCGCAGCGGAGCGCGCAAATCGTGCGACACGGAGTACGCGAACGACTCCAGTTCCTTGTTTGCAAGTTCGAGCTGCATCGTGCGCTCGGTGACGCGGCGTTCCAACTCCTCGTTGATTTCGCGCATGCGCATCTCGCCGCGTTTACGCACCGTGATGTCGCGCAAGTATACCGAGAGCCCGTCCGCGGCCGGGTAGATGCGCGCCTCGTACCACTGCTGCGTGCGTGAATTATACGATTCGTACGTTATGGTACGGCGTTCGCGCAGCGCCTGGTGGAAATGGCGGATGTTCTCGTCGTTCACGCCGTGCGGCATGAACCCCCGCAGCGGCTTGCCGATGAGTTCCTCGCGCGGTTTGTCGTAGATTTCTTCCATCCGCCCGTTGACGTAGGTGATGGTGAGCTCGCGGTCGAGCGACGCGAACGCGTCCGTGATACTTTCGAGCACTTCGATGACGCGCCGCTTCTGCTCGTTGGTCCGCGTGGCTTCACCGATGATCGTCGCAATCGATTCGACGAACCGCACGTCGTTGGTCGTAAAGACGCGCGGCTGCGTGGTGTATGCAGAAATCACGCCGAGCGGATCCTCGCGAGTGCCCATGAGCACACACATGCCCGCGCGCACGCCCATGTGCACGAATCCGCGTTTGTCGGAAAAGCGCGGATCGATGCGCACGTCGCTGGCGACGACGGGCTGCGCCTTGCGCAGCGCTTCGCCGGCTTGACTCTGCAAATCCATGGGCTCGCGCGTCTCGCCCGCCATGTCCCAACCGTTGCTCACGGCCAGGCGCAACAGCTCGCTCTGCGGATCGTACAAGTGCAGTTCAACGAGCGGCACGTCGATGTAGACCTGCAGCATCTCCATCGCGTCGTTCCAAAGCTGCTCGATGCTTGCGCCGGAAAGCGCCAAACGCCCGAACGCGATGACCGCCTGCAACTGCGCGGAGCGCGTTTCCAGTTCGCGTTCCGCCTTCATGCGCGCAGTGACGTCGCGGAAATACACGGAGATGCCGTCGGCCGAGGGATACGCCTTGACTTCGAGCCAGCGCTGACTGGTCGACGAAAATTCGGTGAATTGCACCGGGCTCTGGTCGCGCATCGCGCGCGTGTACTCGCGTTCGAACGCGGTGCCTCGCGCACGCGGAAACGCGTCGAGCCAGTACTTGCCGATGACTTCCGCGTTGCCCGAGCGCAGCAAAACGCGCGCCTCGGCGTTCATATAGACGATACGCCACGAGGAGTCCAGCGCGAAAAACCCGTCGGTAATTCGCTCCAGCAGATGCGCGAGATCGGTCCGCAGCAGCGGAACGTCCGCGGAACCCGCTTCCGCCATGCCTCTCCCTTCAGCTCGGCAAAAAGGGACGCAGGGATGACGACCGGGTAAGAAAGCGCTCATGAACGCCTTCGTTAAAGCCGTCGTCTTCCTTACGGTATGCTGTTTGTCACTCTGTGCGACTTTTCCGCTACCTGCGGCGGCCTTTACGATATCGGGACTGAATCCGTGCACCGTTGTCGCGGTTCAAATGCTCGATTCGGTGGATTCGGGCACCGCAAGACCCGGCGATTTCTTCCGTTTCGAGACGGTCAATGCGGTAACCGTGGGCAACAATATCGTCATTCCGGCCCGCACAATGGGCTACGGAATCGTCGCCATCGCATCGCCCGCAGGTTCGGGCGGCCGCCCTGGGACGCTGGTGCTGGAGCCGCGCTATTTCGTACTCCCCGGCGGCAACCATTTGGGCGTCGTCTTGGATCACAACGCAAGCGACCTGCACCGGGCGGGTTCGACCGGCAACATGCCCGGCTATCTCGGCGCCGTTCCCGTTCCTGGACTCGGCGCGGCAATCGGCATCTTCAACTTCTTCCACCACGGCAAAAACATCGAAGTAAAAAAAGGCACAACGTTCGCGATCTTTCCGAACGACTCACCGTCGAGCGAAAAGTGTCAGAACGATCCGGACTTGTAGTAGTGGTGCGGCCTCGACTACGCTCGGCCATCCTTCGATACCTCAGGATGACAAAAGCGGCTCAGGATGACGAGGCGTGCGCGTGGTTCGACGGGCTCACCATGACGAGTG
>DASSEZ010000035.1:0-11389 GCA_035694945.1 Vulcanimicrobiaceae bacterium | reverse complement strand
CGTTTCGTAGAGCGTGTCCTTCGACAGGCTCAGGATGACAATCTGCAAGCGCGGCATGATCTCGGGCTCGGCGTGCTGGGCAATCCACTCTCGGATTTTCCGGGGCTACCACCGCTGCTGCGCGCGCTCGAGCGCCAGCGCGTCCGTACCGAAATCATTCCGGGCATGCCGCGCGCAACGCTCTCCGCGGCGATCACGATGCCGCTGGTCCCGCTTCCACCGGCATCGGCGCATCATAGTTGGGACGACCTCATCGAGATCATGGCGCGGCTGCGTGCATCGTGTCCGTGGGATCGCGAGCAAACGCATCGCACGCTGGTTCCCTACCTCATCGAAGAAACGTACGAAGTGGTCGAAGCGATCGAACAGAACGACCAGGGAGCGCTGTGCGAAGACCTGGGCGATCTGCTCCTGCAGATCGTCTTTCACGCGCAACTCGGATCGGAAACCGGAAAATTCACGATCGCCGACGTCGTAGACGCGCTCTCGAACAAGATGGTACGCCGCCATCCGCACGTGTTCGGCGATGCGGTCATCGAAGACGTCGACGCGCAGTGGAAGAACTGGGAAAAACTCAAAGCGCAAGAAGCGACGGGGCAGAAACGCAAAAGCCGCTTGGACGGCATTCCCAGGCATTTGGGCGCGCTGCAGCGCGGGCAGCGTATGCAAGAAAAGGCCTCGCGCGTCGGGTTTGATTGGCCGGCCGTGCGCGACGTTTTGGACAAGTTGCACGAAGAACTCGGGGAACTGGCCGAGGCGCAGCGCGAGAAACAGGACGATCCGCACGTGCGCGAGGAGCTCGGCGACGTTTTCTTCACGCTGGTGAATCTTTCGCGCGCCATGGGCATCGACGCGGAAACGGCAATGCGCGAGGCGAACGAAAAATTCTACAAACGCTTCTCGTTCATGGAAGACCGCGCGGCCAAAGACGGCAAGCAACTTTCGGACATGACCATCGACGAACTCGAGGAACTGTGGCAACTGGCGAAAACGCAAGCAGCCTGATTCGCTTGCGCATGAGCGCGCACGACGCGCATTACGGCGGAAACCTGGTCGACGGAGCGCGCATGCTCGCGCTGTTCGGCGACGTCGCAACCGAGCTGCTCATCCGCATGGACGGCGATGAAGGCCTGTTCGTCGCATACGACAGCGTCGAGTTTCTCGCGCCGGTTTTCGCAGGCGATTACGTCGAAGCCGAGGGCTGGATAGAAAAAGTCGGTAACACGTCGCGCAAAATGCGTTTTGAAGCACGCAAAGTGATCGCGGCGCGACCCGGCGTAAACGAAAGCGCTGCGGACGTGCTTGCTGAACCGGTCGTCGTGTGCCGCGCTTCAGGTACGTGCGTTACACCCAAGGACAAAAAGCGCAAATAGCGCCACGGAAAAAACACAAGGGCCGGTCGATTGACCGGCCCTTGCCGTAGCTCTTAGTTAAGAGCGTGTTCCGCAAACGGTGGCCTCAGCATACCATGGCCGCAATCCTGTGCCAAGGCCACCGCCCCCTAGCGGTCGGGGCTGCGCCCGCCGAGACTCGAACTCGGATCCCCCGTTTGCGGAACTAGGACTCTATCCAGTTGAGCTACGGGCGCAACACATTCATGCTAGCCCCTCTGTTTGACGAACATGTTACGAAACCGTTTCTATTTTGCACTTACGTTCACATGAGTAAGCGCGAGCCTTAACCGGCGATTTCGTCTCGATACCTCGGCGATGCTTCGACGAAGCCCTGTACTGAGGTATCGAAGTATCAGCATGACATACGCTGCGCTGCGCGCTAGATTAGGCGTTCGTGCGTCTTCTTTTTCCAGACGAGTGCGTAGTACGCGAACTGCAGCAGCACTAGAGCGAAATAGGCACTCGGATAGCCCATCCATACGCCGTCGATGCCGTAGTGCCGCATCAGCACGTACGCAGCCGGAACCTCGACGGCCCAAATGGAGAATATCGTGATCGCAGTCGGCCAGAACACCGTGCCGCTGCTGCGCATTACGCCGCTGAGCACCGAACTGTTGCCGAAGAGCAGATAACTCCACAGCGTGATCATCAGCAATTCGTGCGCGATGTCGAGCGTTTGCTTTTCCGTAATGAACCAGCCGAGGATCGCCCACGCGAAGATGTAGCAGATCGCGATGATGGCGCCGCCGATGACATAGTTGAGGGCGACCCCGGAGTGCACGACGCTTTGCAGTTTATCCTCGCGCTTGGCGCCGATGCATTGCGCGCCGAAGATCGACGTCGTTATGCCGATGCTCATTGCCGGAAATTGCACGTAGCCGGCGATTTGATTGACGGCGCCGTACGCAGCCGTCGCGCGAGATCCAAAGTGGTTCACGAATGAGATGATGGCAATCTCCGCGAGCGCGACCATGATGACTTGAATGCCGGTCGGCACGCCGATACGCACGACCTTCGCGAAAATCGTCCAATCGATGCCCAAGTCGTGCAGCATTTCGCTGTCAAAGCGCAGCGGATGCCGGATCGCGTTGAGATATACGAGCAGCGCACCGAAAGCGGCGACGTTCGCGACGACGCCGGCAACAGCGGCGCTCTCGACGCCCCAGCGCACCCCAAGCCAGCCGAGAATCAACGCCGGCGTGAGGATTATCACGATGGCCGTGCTCACGATGAGGAAATAGAACGGGGTTTTCGAATCACCCGTGCCGCGCAGGAACGTCGTGTACGAAATGTATGGAAAGAAAATCGGCAGCGAGGCAAACACGATGCGCGCGTAGATAGCAGACGCATCCAAAATGTTGGGCGGCGTGCGCACGAGTTCCAGCAGCGGTTTTGCCGCGAGTGCGCCGGCAAGTCCCGTGATCAGTCCAAGCAGTATGCTCACCGTCAGCGTCGTCGCCGCGACGCGTTTCATGGCATGCATGTCTTTTGCGCCGTACGCCTGTCCGATGAGCACGGTACTGCCGCTGGCAAGGCCGATCATGAACGAGATGAGCAGGAACAGGATCGGAAACACCGCGGAGACGGCGGCCAACGCATCGACGCCGATCAAACGCCCGAGATAAATGCTCGCAACCGTTTGCGATGCGGACTGCAGAGCATTGCTGAGCATCAACGGAATGAGGAACACGAGAAAGAGCCGCCACATCGGACGGCTCTCGTCGAATATCCCTGCCGCGGCTGCCTGCGCCATCGGCTACTCGTTGGCAAGCAGCAAGAAAATCTCTTTGCGCAGCGCGTCGATTTTTTCAACGATTTGCCGGGACGTTTCCGCCTTGCCCGTACCGGCGGCCGTTTGAACGGCATGCGACAGGCGCATGAGCGCGGAGCGAAGGTCCGGTCTGGGTTCCATGTGCGTCTCCTGTGCCTCAAATTCCAGTTTCAAATCGCCGGCGACCTCGCGCAGGCGTTGCAGTCCGGCATCGGTGATGCGGTAGATGCGCCGCCCGTTCTCCTCGCGGCTCTCGACGTAGCCCATTTCCTCGAGCTTCCCGAGGGTGGGATAGAGCGTGCCCGCGGCCAGCCTGCCCCAGCCACGCTCCTCAAAGATGCGCATGAGGTCGTAGCCATGACGCGACTCGTTGGCCAGCAGCTTGAGCAGCACATATTTGAGCATGCCTCGCCCAAACCGGCGGCGCCCGCGGTGGCGCCAGAACTCAGCACCAATATGCATATCGGTATACTATTCCGATATATCGGTATATGTCAATGGTTCGATAAACTCACCATGACGAGAGCACAGGCTCACCATGACGAGAGCAGTGGCTCTCAGGCCTCGGGTGGAGTGCATGAAACAAGACACCCGGTAGGCTAGTATGACGAGCAAACACTACGTTTTCTTTGGAGAGGACCGCCGCGTGCGTTTCAAGAGTACGCTTTTTGCCATTGCCGCGTTGCTGGCCGCAACGCCCCTCGCGAAAGCCGATACGGCTGCCGCGCCTGTTTCCGACACGATACAAAAGGCCGTTACCGCACAGTACGATGTGGCGTGCGCGGCCATTCAAGATCCAAGCGACAAAAATCTTTCGGCGATGTTTGCGGTGATGGCGCCCGATTACGTCGAGATCGACCCGAAGGGCAAAGAACACAAACGCGACGAGGTGGTTGCCGCGCAGCGCATGCAGCTCAAGCAGATCGAAGCAGACGACTGCAGCAGCTCGGTCGACACCTTTGCCGCGCCGGATGCGAGCACGGTCACCGTTGTGAACACGATGCACGTAACCGGCAGCATCCAAGGCTCGGATGCCAAGCACCAACTCGACTTCACGAGCAAGTCGCTGGACACGTGGAAGCTGCTCAACGGCACGTGGATGGAGTCGCAAAGCAAAAGCCTGCGCGTACTGGTGAAAGTCGACGGCAACGTCGTTCAAGACACGGGCAACTAACTCGATGCGTCTGAGAACTCTGCTCGCTATCGCCGCTGCGGCGATGGCGCTAACTCCATGCGCGCAAGCCGCGCAAACGGCGCAAACACCTAAGCCGCCCATCGCGCTCATGCAATGGCGCGTTTTGGGCCCGGCGCTGACCGAAGGGCGCGCATCGGCCATCGTCGGCAGCGATACGAATCCGCTGCTGTATTACGCCGGAACGGCCGGCGGCGGCATTTGGAAATCCGTGGACGGCGGCATGTCGTGGGAAAACATCAGCGATTCGATTCACATGGCCTCGGTCGGTGCGATCGCCGTCGACGCGCACAACGACAAAATCGTGTGGGCCGGTGCCGGTGAAACCAATCCGCGCAACGACGTGATTCCCGAAAGCGGTTTGTACCGCTCGAAAAACGGCGGGCGCAGTTGGAAACCGGTCAATCTTCCCGATGCGCAAGACATCTCGCGCATCGTCCTCGATCCGAAGGATTCGCAACACGTCGTCGTCGGCGTGCTCGGCGATCCGTTCGCACCCAACACGCATCGCGGCGTGTACGTGTCGTTCGACGGCGGCGCCACGTTCTCGCGCACGTTGTACATCTCCAATCAGTCGGGCGTAAGCGACATAGCGATGGACCCGAGCGATCCGAACGTGCTGTACGCCGGCATCTGGCACTTGATGCGCCGGCCGTGGACGCTCACCAGCGGAAGCGCGACCGACGACGGTCTCTTCAAATCGACCGACGGCGGCAAAACGTGGACACGTCTTTCCGGACATGGTCTTCCTTCGGGCGCAATCGGGCGGATCGGCCTGGCGGTCGCGCCGTCCAAACCCTCGCGCGTGTACGCGCTCATCGAATCGCCGCAAGGCATGCTGTGGCGCTCCGACGACGCCGGTGCGACATGGACGGCGATGACCAAAGACAGTGTCGCGGATCAGCGTCCGTTCTATTTCTCGCACGTGCGCGTTGCGCCAAACGATCCCGACATGGTGTATGCGGTCAGTATGTTTTTGGCCGCTTCGTACAACGGCGGAAAGACATTCGCAATCCCGTACGGCAATTACGGCGTGCACTCCGATCTGCACGATCTGTGGATTTCCTCGGACGGCCAGCGCCTGGCGCTGGCGAGCGACGGCGGCATCGCGATTTCCACCGATGAAGGCACGCGCTGGACGAACTCGCGCAACATGCCCGTCGGTGAAGTGTACCGCATCGGCCTCTCCGACACGACGCCGTACCTCGTGTGCGGCGGACTGCAAGACAACATGGGCTACTGCGGACCGGCGTTCAGCGGAAATTACACCGGCATCGGCAACGGCGACTGGTTCAAAACCGTCGAAGGCGACGGCGAATGGGTCGTTCCCGATCCCGCGAACCCGCGCCTCATCTGGAGCGATTCGGAAAATGGCGAAGTGGTCATCTACGACCGCGTCTCGCACGAATCGGAAAACGTGCGTCCGTATCGCGGCACGCTCGAGCAAGACTTCGTGCTCGCGCGGGCGCAGTATCGTTTCAACTGGGAATCGCCGATCGCGTTCGCCGCATACGATCCGCACGTCGCGTTTATCGGCGCGAACGTGCTGTTCGAAACGACGGATCGCGGCAAGCACTGGCGCGCGATCAGTCCCGACCTTACGCGCGACGATAAATCGAAGCAGCAAGTCTCCAAAGACACCGTCACACACGATGAATCCGGTGCGGAAAATTACGGAACGCTGCTCGACATCGAAACCTCGCCGCTGCACAAAGGCGAGATTTGGACCGGTTCGGACGACGGCCTCGTGCACGTGACGCTCGACGGCGGCAAGCATTGGCGCAACGTCACGCCGGGGAGCCTGCCCGCGGACAGCGCGGTGGAAACCGTCGCGCCGTCGACGCTGACCGACGGCACGGCGTACATCAGCGCCGACCGCCATGATGTCGGCGACCGCACGGCATACATCTACGTGACGCACGACTTCGGCAAGCACTGGCGCTACGCCACCGGCGGCATTCCGCACGGCGAATACGTGCACACCGTGCGCCCCGACATTCACGACCGGCGCATGGTGTACGCCGGCACGAATCGCGGCATCTACGTGTCGTGCAACGCGGGCATCACGTGGCAATCGTTCCAAAATAATTTGCCGACGGTCGAAGTGCGCGACATTCGCTTTCAACCGCGCTTCGACGACATGATTATCGCGACGCACGGACGCGCCATTTGGGTGATGGACGACATGCGCGCCGCGCAAACCGCGGGCTGCGGCACACCAACCGCGCCGGTGGTGATCGGACCGCGTCCGGTCATCGCGCTCAGCGGCTACTCCAACGAAGATTGGACGTACCAAGACTTCATGGCATCGCAGCCCGGGGGCGGTTCGATCTTCGGCGGCGGCGGGCCATCCGCGGCGATCTCCTACTGGCTTCCGGCCGAAGCAAAGACGCGTCCAACGATGGACGTGTACGACGCGCACGGGCATCGCGTGCGCCGCATCGCGGGAACGCACGACGACTTCAACGGCGTCGACTCCACGCCGACGTTCTGGCTGAGCAAGACGGCCGGCAAAAACACCTTCGCGTACGACTTCTCGATCGACGGACCGGTGCGGTACGACAGCGCACCGTTCTTCTTCCGCGGGCCGGAAGAAGGGCCGGCGCTGCCGCCGGGGCACTACACCGTGGCGTTGCATCTGGAAGGCAAGACGTATCGCTTCCCGCTCGTCGAACTTGCCGATCCGCTCTCACGCACGACGCAAAGCGAAGACGATGCGGCGTTCGCGCAGCGGCGCAAATACTACGATCTGCTCGGCCGCATCGACGTGATGCTCAACGACCTGCATCGCCTGCGCGAAACGCTCGCGAAGGACGCAAGCAAGAACCGGCAGCAAATCGCGCGCATCGACGCGATGGTCGCCTCACTCACCTCGTCTCCGCAAAACTTCGAAGACTTCATTCAGAAGCCGGGCAAGCTGCGCGAAGACGCGATGAATCTGCTCGGTCAGGAACCGCTTGCGCAAGCATCGGTGCAACTCTACGGGCGTCTCGAACGCGAATACACCGCACGCGCCGTCGCGTTTAACAGCTGGGTGCGCTCGCTCGCGGGCATCAAAGGCTTGACGCCGCCGCACGCGGTGGCAACAGGGCCAAGCCATCTCGCGGACATCGTGAGCCGCTAGCGCATCGGGCGGGGGCGGGTGCCCCGCCCGGCGCACTATTCCCGTATGCGTCTGGACAAGTTCATGAAAGTCTCGCGCCTTTCCAAGCGCCGCTCGGAAGCGCACGAGGCACTCGTGCACGGACGCATCACCAAGGACGGCAAAGAACTCAAGCCGGGTTATCAAGTCAAACCCGGCGATGTTCTGGAAATTCATTACGCGACGAAATTCGTCACCGTGCGCGTGCGCGAAGTGCCGCTGCGCATGACGCCGGGGCTCAAGCCCGCCGATCTGTACGAAATTCTCGATCAGCGCAAAGACGAGCCGTCCGAATGGTGGTGAACCGGTGAGTCTTTCCGCCGATACGAAAGACGCGCTTGCGCGCGAGATTCCCGAAGCGATCCATTGCCGGCAAGCGCTGCTGCACGGACTCGCGTATTATGGACGCACACGTGACGCACAGTATTTCATCACGCAACGCAACGCCGTGGCACGGCTGTTTCGCTCGCTGCTGCGCGGCGAGCACATCGAAAAAGTTCCCGGCACGCGCCTGCGCCGCGTACCGTCGTATCGCATCGCGCTGCCCGCGCAGCTGCGCGAACAGGCGGCAAAACCGATGCATCGCTGCGATCGCGTGATGGAAGCGCGCGCGGCATTTCTCGCGAGCGGCTCCGTTTCGGCCGGCGCGCAAGGCTATCATTTGGAGTTCGTGCTCGCGGAGCAGCAGCAGGCTACGCGCCTCGAATGGATTTTGCGCGCGGTTGCGGACGCACCGAAAACGATGCGCCGCAAAGCGCGCACCGTGTTGTACTACAAAGACTTCGAGGCAATCGTCGGATTGCTCACCATCATCGGTGCGCACGCGGCGGTGCTGCATCTGGAAGACGTTCACGCGCTCAAGGAGACCAAGAACCGCATTCATCGCCTGGTCAACACCGAAGCAGCGAACCTGGAGCGCGCGGCCGCCGCAGCGGCCGGGCAGCGCGAGACCATCGAATTCTTGTCCAGCGCGTACGGCCTGCAGCATCTCTCGCCGGCGCTGCGCGAAATTGCGCAACTGCGCCTGCGCCATCCCGACGAAAGTCTGAGCGAACTGGGCCGCCGCTGCAATCCGCCCATCGCCAAACCCACCGTCAACAGCCGCCTCACGGCGCTCGCACGATTAGCCAGGCGATTGCAGGCGCGTCCGTGAGAAGCCTGGTATGGCTTTCACACCACGATTTTCGGTCGATTTCTAGGCGCGAGGACGGACGCAATGCCGTAGCATTGTGGCCGCCGCAGCAACGACGAAAGCGACGAAAAGCGGGGTGTGAGAGCCGTATCAGGTTTTTTCACGGACGTGCCAGGGAAACCGGCGTAAAGAGCCCGTAAGAGACACGTCCGGGACTGCCCGCGATTAGGTCAATAGGAGTTTTTCATGCGTATCGGCATCAACGGCTTCGGCCGCATCGGACGAAACTTTGCCAAGGCGCTTCTCGAGCGTCACCCCGGCATCGAAATAGCCGCGGTCAACGATTTGACCAGCGCGAAAGAATGCGCGCACCTGTTCAAATACGATTCGAACTACGGCATGTACGAGGGCAGTGTCTCCGTCGACGGCGACACGATCTCCATCGACAAGCAGCGCATCAGAGTCCTGGCCGAACGCGATCCGGGCAAGCTGCCGTGGAAAGACCTCGGCGTCGATGTCGTAATCGAATCGACCGGCCTATTTACCGATGCTTCAAAAGCGCGCGCGCACATCGACGGCGGCGGCGCGAAAAAAGTCTTGATCTCGGCGCCCGCCAAAGGCGAGGACATTACCGTGGTGCTCGGTGTGAATCACGAGCAGTACGATCCCGGCAAGCACCACGTCATCTCCAATGCGTCCTGCACGACGAACTGCTTGGCAACGGCCGTCAAACCGATCGTGGATACTTTGGGCTGGGTCAAGGGCTTCATGTCCACGATTCACTCGTACACGAACGACCAGAACATTTTGGACGCGCCGCATCGCGATCTGCGCCGCGCGCGTAACGCGGCGACGAACATCATTCCCACCTCGACGGGCGCGGCAAAAGCGTTGTACCTGACGATTCCGGAAGTCAAAGGCACGTTCGACGGATTCGCGCTTCGCGTGCCCACGCCGACGGTTTCGATGGTGTATCTCGTCGCGCAAGTCAAGAAAGAGACGACGAAGGACGAACTGAACGCGATTCTCAAGCGCGCTTCGGGCGGCGACTTAAAAGAGTACGTGCAGTTCTGCGAGGACGAACTGGTGTCGAGTGACTTCAAGCGCTCGCCGTATTCGTCGATCGTCGATGCGAGCCTGACCGGCGCGAACGGCGACCTGATTCAGATCGGCGCATGGTACGACAACGAATGGGGATATTCGTGCCGTCTGGCGGACCTGACCGCGATGGTGCTGGAGAAAATCCCCGCCGGCGTATAACATTGATCCATCTCATTCTTTCTGCTGTTCTGCTCGGCGGCGCCCCAAGCGCCGCCGATTCGCGTTTCACGCTCGACGACGTCTACAAGATCGTCGGGGTCTCCTCACCGCGTATCTCGCCCGACGGCACGACGCTCGTCTTCACGCGCTCGCACGTGGATCTGGAGCACGACCGCCGCGACTCCGAACTGGTGCTGCTCGACATTCGCTCGCACGAACAGCACGTGCTCAAGAGCGACCGCACCGTGCATGATGCGATGTGGTCGCCGGACGGATCGCAAATCGCCTATCTCGCGAGCGATTCGGATCATCACACGCAAATTTGGCTCACGCCTCCGCGCGATGCGCAGCCGCTGCAACTCACGCATTCCGCGACCGGTGTCGAGCAGTTCGCGTGGCGGCCCGACGGCAAGGCGATTGCATACATCGCATCGGACGAGGCGCCCAAGCGCACCGGCATCGCGCGTTTTCAAGATGCTTTTCGCGTAACGGACAACGCCTATCTGGATGCAGGTCCCTTTCCGCCGGCGCATTTGTGGCTGGTTTCGATACCTCAGCGTGACAAGGCGCAGCGGCTGACGAGCGGCACGTGGAGCGTTGCAGCGGGCGCTGCTGAGTCGACGATCTCGTGGTCGCCCGACGGCAAGAAACTCGTGTACGTGCGTATTCCAAACGCACTGCTGGGCGATGCCGATCGTTCGGTCGTCGAGATTCTGGACGTAGCGACGCACAAGAGCACGCCGCTCACCGGGCGCATGCGCTACGAATTCAATCCGCGCTACGCCCCGGACGGATTAGCCGTCTCGTACACGTACGCGCGCGACGGCGATCCGATGAATCAGGCCAACATCTTCCTTTCGCCCGGACACGGACCGGGGTTCGATCTGACGAAGATTGGCCTGGACGCAAACACCACCAATTACGCGTGGTATCCCGATTCCAAAGCGCTGCTCGTCGAAGGCAACGCCGGAACGCACGAAGCGCTGTGGCGCATGCTGCGCAACGGCCACGTGCAGCGTCTGCAGCTCGGCGAGGTCAATCCGCTCGGCGATTACGACGGCAGCATCGCGCGCGACGGCGGCATCGCGTTCGTCGGCACGACACCGCATCATCCGGGTGAGATCTACTACCGTTCGCCGTCAGGGAAACTCACGCGCCTCACGGATTACAACTTCGCGCTTGCTTCGAAACCGCTCGGCAAAGTCACGACACTCAATTGGACGGCAGCGGCAGATGTGCACGAGGGCCGAAGGCCGGGGGCCCCGCGCGCTTTGCGTGTGGGGGGCGTGCAGCGCGCAGCGCGGATACGCCTTTTCAATGAAGATGGTGTCCTCACGTATCCCGTCGACTACGTGAAGGGCAAACGCTATCCGCTCGTGTTGCTCATTCACGGCGGCCCGACGAGCGCATCGACGACGAACTGGGACGAACTCGCGCAGCTCATGGCGGCGCGCGGGTGGTTCGTACTGCGCCCGAACTACCGCGGCAGCGACAATCT
>DASSEZ010000034.1:0-7724 GCA_035694945.1 Vulcanimicrobiaceae bacterium | reverse complement strand
TCGCTCGTTCCGGTCATCTCGAACGTCTTCAACTTCGTGCGGCGGCACAGTTTCGACGTCGTCGGCATCATCGTGCTCATCGGCCTGCTCGTCGGCCTGGTGCCGGCAGTTTTCGGCGGAAGCCAACGCTTACTGCTCGTGCGCGAATCGTTCGTCACCGGACTACTCGGCCTCATTCTGCTCGTTTCCGCAGTGCGGCACCACCCGCTCGCGTACTACGTGATTCGAGAATTTCTTACGGCGAACGAAGCGCTGCCGCACGAGCGCTGGGACATGCTGTGGAAATGCGGCTATTTTCGCCACACGATTCGCGGCATAACCGTGGGCTGGGGCGCGCTGCTCCTCGGCGAATTCGTGCTGCGCGCGTTCATGGCGTTGCGCATGAACGTGGCGTTCGTGCTGGGTGCGGCGCCGGTGCTCATCACGATTCTTTTGCTTCTCGCTGGACTCGTGACGGCATTTTGGCTGGCACACGCGATACGGGTCGCACTTTCCGCTTGACGCGCATGCGGATGCATGTTATCGTTGCCGAAATGTCGATTCACACTGCGCGAATGTTCTGTATGTGCTGCTGCACGAAGCAAGCGGCGCGGACGGCATTTGCATAAGTAGTCTCGACAAGACAATCGAGTATGCAAAGCCCCTCGCCGTAGCGAGGGGCTTTTGACTTCCTCGCTTTCCCATCTCAACAGGAGGCAAGAGGATGGAATCAACCGTGGGCATCGCGCTCCTCGGCTGCGGAACCGTTGGCGGCGGCGTCGCCGAACTGCTCTCGCAGCGCCGAGCGCACATCGAACGCCGCAGCGGCGTTTCGTACGAAATCATCGGCGTCGCGAACCGTTCGCGCGATCCGCTCGCATTGGTCGACGATCCGCGGGTCGACGTCGTCGTCGAGACGATCGGCGGTACGGCCATCGCACTGGAATGCATCGAGCGCGCGCTGGACCATCGCAAACACGTCGTCACCGCGAACAAAGATGCCATCGCAACACAAGGGCCGCGCTTGCGCGCGCTCGCCGCTGCGCGCGGCGTGACGTTGCGCTACGAAGCCTCCGTGGCCAGCGCCGTGCCGATCATCAACACGCTGGATCACGCGCTCGCCGGTGACGAGATCGTGGAGATCGGCGGCGTGCTCAACGGCACGTGCAATTTCATCTTGGGCAAAATGCGCGACGGCAATCCATTCGGCGAAGCACTCGCGCAAGCGCAAGCCGCGGGCTATGCCGAAGCCGATCCGCGCAACGACGTGCAAGGTATCGACGCGGCCCACAAACTCGCGATTTTAGTGCAGCACGCATTCGGGCTTCCGGTCATCACCCCGCATATCCGGCACCGCGGTATTGCCGGCATCACCAGCGCGTCGGTGCGGCGCGCGCGCCAGCACGGCTACGAACTCAAACTGGTTGGTTATGCTCGCGTGGTTCGACAAGCTCACCATGACGAGCAATACGCTGCCGAATCGATTGTAGCGGACGTCGGTCCGGTGCTCGTGCCGTTCACGCATCCGTTCGCAAAAGTCAGCGGCGTCGAAAACATCGTGCGCGTCGTCGGCGCTTCCGCGGGTCCGCTGCTCTTCAGCGGCGCAGGCGCCGGAAGGGAAGCCGCTTCGTCTGCCGTGCTCGGCGACGTGGTCGCCGCGCTGCGCGTTATTGCCGAACGCCATCATACGCGCGCGGTTGCTGCGGACGCGCAACAAACGCCGTACGTCGATTCGGCGTTCGATCGCTTTCCGGCATTTGCCGGATTTCCCGTCCTCACCTCACTGTCAAAAGGAGATACTCATGTCGGTTACAGTCCCCGAACGCTCTCCGCGGTTTGACACGGTCGCCGTTCACGGCGGCCACGCGGGCGATCCCGCGACCAAATCGCGCGCAGTCCCCATCTACCAAACCACCTCGTACAAGTTCGACAACGTCGATCACGCGGCCAGGCTTTTCGCATTGGAAGAGTTCGGCAACATCTACACGCGCATCAACAATCCGACGACGGACGTCTTTGAACAGCGTGTGGCGCAACTGGAAGGCGGCGTTGCCGCACTCGGCGTTGCCAGCGGGCAGGCGGCGAACGTATACGCGCTGCTCAATATCGCGAAGGCGGGCGACCACATCGTGGCGTCACATTCGCTCTACGGCGGAACGTACAACGCCTTCTCGCACACGCTGCCGCGTTTCGGCATCGACGTAACCCTCGTGGACTTCAGCGATCCGCAGAACGTCCGCAACGCGATCAAACCGAACACCAAAGCGTTGTTCGCGGAAACGATCGGCAACCCCAAGATCGACGTCCTGGACATCGAAACCGTCGCGGAAGTCGCGCACCAAAACGCCATTCCGCTCATCGTGGACAACACCTTGGCAACGCCGTATTTGGTGCGGCCGATCGAACACGGTGCCGACGTCGTCGTGCACTCGGCGACGAAATTTATCGGCGGGCACGGCACGGCGATCGGCGGCGTGATTGTCGACGGCGGCCGATTCGATTGGGCGGCATCCGGCAAATTCGCCGATTTCACCCAGCCCGATCCGTCGTATCGCGGCATCGAATACTCCAAAGCGTTCGGCAATCTCGCGTACATCATCAAGGCGCGCGTGCAGTTGCTTCGCGACGTCGGCGCGGCGCTCTCGCCGTTCAATTCGTGGTTGCTGCTGCAAGGTCTGGAAACGCTGGGTCTACGCGTGCAGCGGCATAACGAGAACGCACAGGCGGTTGCCGAGTACTTGACGCAGCATCCGAAAGTGGAATCCGTAGCATATCCCGGTTTGCCCTCGCACAGCGCGCATGCGCGCGCGCGACGCTATTTCGGCGGCAAAGGCGGTGCGATTCTGACGTTCCGCCTGAAAGACGGAGCGGATGCGGCAAAGCGTTTCATCGACGCACTGCAACTCTTCTCGATTCTCGCCAACGTAGGCGACGCCAAGTCGCTCGTCATTCACCCGGCGACGACGACGCACCAGCAACTCACCCCGCAGGAGCAACTCGCGAACGGCGTGGACGGATCGACGATCCGCTTCTCCGTCGGGATCGAGGACAAAACCGACATCATCGCCGATATCGAACAGGCTCTTGCAAGAGCATAACGTCGAGATCGGTCCGTTCGGCTTCGCAAACGGCGAACGGCTGCAGTTGGTACAGCAGCGGATCACCACCTACGGTGATCCGCATGCTCCGGCGGTGCTCGTGCCGCATGCGCTCACGGGCAGCAGTCGCGTGCGCGACTGGTGGGGCGAACTGGTCGGCGAAGGCAAACTGATCGATCCGCGACGCTGGTACGTCATCGGCATCAACGCACTGGGAAGCTGCTACGGCTCGACGGGCCCGTCGACCGTAGCGGATTTTCCGTACGTCACCGTTCGCGATATCGTTGCTGCGCAAGCGCGTGCGCTCGACCGACTCAATGTGAAGCGCCTCGCAGTCGTGATCGGCGCATCGCTCGGCGGCATGCAGGCACTGCAATGGGCGCTCGATTATCCGTCGCGCGTGGAACGCGCTGTGATGATTGGATCGCACGATCATCAGTCGGCCATGGGTATTGCGCTCAACGCGATTCAGCGCGAGGCCGTCGCGAACGATCCCGTTCGCGGTCTGCGCATCGCGCGCAAGGTGGCGATGCTCTCCTACAAGAGCGACGCGCTCTTCAAGCACCGGCACGACCGCCGCGCGGATCGCAAGGGGCGTTTCCGTTTCGACGTCGAGGGTTATCTCGAGCACCAGGCGGAGGTGTTCGAAGCACGCATGGATCCGCGCAGTTACGTCGCGCTCACCGAGGCGATGGATTCCTTCGACGTACGCAATTACGTCGGGCCGCTCGAACCACGCCCGCGTCTGCTCTTCGTCGGCATCAGTTCCGACTGGCTGTTTCTTCCGCAAGACGTGCGCGCGGCCGCGCGGCGATTCGGCGGACTCGGCTTCGAGAGCGAGTACGCCGAAATCCAGTCCGATCACGGCCACGACGCGTTCTTGGCGCACCCGGAAAGCCTCGCGGCAATCCTGGCGCCCCGCTTGCAGTTCGCCGCTACATCCGGCCGGCCGGAATAACCGCCTGCGAGTGCAGCGTTCGCTGGATGTCGTCGTCGAGCGACGCCAGATGCGCCTTCGTGATGAGATCCAGATTGTTCGCGCGCAGCGAGGTTTGGATTTGCCCGTCTAGCGCCTTGAGTTCGTAGCGTGCCAGCGCCTGCGCATCCGACGGAATCGCGGGTGACGCCTGTGCGGCGAGCTGCGAGAGAATCGAGGCGTAGTTGCGCTGCAGATTGCGGCGCACGAGCGGGATGTTGCCGCCTTTGGGATGTGAGACGTCGTTGTAGACCGCCGACTGCATCCACGTAAACAGATCGGACAGATCCATCGTCTTGTTCTCGCCGTACTTGTACTGCATATCGTCCAGACGCTGCAGCGTGACCGGCGCGAACATGCGCGCCATCGTGAGCATCTGGTAACGCGCGGCGATCTGCTCCACGGCGATGTCGTGGCGCGACGAGAAGTTGCCGTTCCAGTCGTCGTAACGGTATTGCGTCACCGTTTGACGCAGCAGGGTCGGTGAGAAGTTCCACGCGCTTGCGGAGAACAAGTTGCTCTCCAGCACCTTGAACGCGCGCTGTTGAACGCTTTTCGGAATGGGCGAGAGCGGCAGCGCGGCGTGCGGATCGCCCCGTTTGGCGCGCGAAACGTACTCGCCGCCAATGTATCTGCCCACAATTTGCGCGCAGCGGCCCTCTTGGCCGACGAGCGAACCGAATGCCTGACGCAGATCGTCGAACGACCCTTGTGCGCGCGGGAAGCGGCGATCGACCTTCGTGATGAGCGAATGCTCGAACGTCATCTGCGACTGGCACCACGCGATGTTGTCGCCCGTCAGATCCCACTGCTGGTTGCGCGGATCGACGGCAGCGCCGGTAAACCAATCGGTATCCTCATCGGACGACCATGCATACCGCGGATCGCTCCATTTCGACGCCCAGCGGCTGAGCGTCGAGCGCTCCTGGTCAGGCGAGTGCGCGCCGGGAATCGCCGCGTAGCCCCAGTGGATCACGTAGTAGTCGTACGGGCCGAGCACGGTTTGGAAGTACTCGCCTTGCCCGTGCCCTTTCGGCCAAATGTTCAGCGGCGCATATTCCATGACGGAGCTCGAAACGCCGTTGCGCTGCGTGAACGAGGCATTGCGCAACTGCGCAGCAGTGTACGCCTGCGATCCCAGATAGTTGTGGCGCAGGCCGAAATCGTGGCCGGACTCGTGAAGTACGATCGACTCGAGAAATTCGTTCGCGTACTTATCTGGCACGTAGTAACCGCTTTGGCCGTTCACGATGGAGAGCGCCGCCATGCCGTAGGAAAATTGCGCGCGCTCACCTTCGAGGTACTCGCTCGCCATGCGCGCCTTGAGCGAACGCGCATCGGAAATCGATTGCACGCGCACCGGATAGTCGAACTTTCCGTAGCGCATCAAATCGCTATCGATCACGACGCCGCTCTTGATCATCTCGCCGGTGTACGGATTGTAGAGCAGTTGTGCTTCCGCAAAACCGCCCTGCTCCTCGGTGAGCCAGCGGATCACGTTGTACCGGATGTCGTCCGGATCGAAGTCGGGATCACTGGGCTGATCCTTGACAACCACGACGTTGGAGATGCCCAGCGGCAAGAATGCTTTGTTCCATGTGAGCAGCGCCTTGCGGATCGCGGGCCGGTAGCGCGTCGGGATCGTGTCGCTCAGATAGTACACGATGGGATTTTTTGCCGGAGAGACGCGCTTGCTGGGATCCGACGGCTGCACGTTCCAGCGCACGATGTAATTCGCTTCTTTGTTGAACGTATTGTCGCTGCTGAAATCGTCGTGCGCGTTGACGAAGTAACCGACGCGGTCGTCGTAGTAGCGCGGCATGTAGCCGTCGTCCTTGGGCAGCGCCGCAATATTGTATTGCACCTGGATTTGGATGTTGCGGCCATCGGGAACCGCGTCGATGAACTGCGGGTTCATCGTGCTGAACGTTTGGTTCGCCACGATGACGACGTTGTCCGGAAATGCTTTGGTTGTTCCGAAGTATGTCTGCTGCGAATCCAGGCGGTAGCTGCCCATCGGGTTGAGTTCGCGGCCGCCGTTGAGCTGCGTAAGCGCATCCGCGACGCCCGTGATGTCTTGCAGCAGCGGTGAGGCGTCGATGACGACGTCGCCCGTCGCATCGTCGACGGAGATGACTTTCGCCACGCCCGCGACCGTGCTCGCCGTGCCGGCGCTCACAGCGCTGGCTTCGGGCGAATTTGGCAGCGCGAGAAAACGCGTGGTCGGAAAAAGAATCGCCACGCGATTGTCTTGCTTGACGAAGCGCAGCACGCGGCAGTTCTGCAAATCGGTGATGCCCGAGAAGATGCCGCCGCTGCCGATACCGTTGACCGGCACGCCCAATTCCACGAAGTCAGTATCGAATTGGTCGGGCTTGAGTTCTATGGCAACGTTACCGTCCTTGCGCCAGATGGTGAAGAGGCCATGCTGCGACGTTGCACCGTCGGTGAATTTCGCGTACGGCATCAAACTGGCGCTGCCGCCGGGGCGGTTCGGCGCAGACGCTTGCGCAGGCGCCGCAGGCGCCGCTTTTGTGACTGCCGCGGGGATTACACATGCGGCGAGAACGCTTATAAAAAGAGCGAGACGTTTCAACGTGGGCACCCCGTCAACGAGAAAGGTCTGCGTTTCTTCGCTCCGGCCACGGTAATTCCCAGGGTCTTTTGAAGGATTTCTTACACCGGTGTTCACAGCAGGCTGCCTATGAAGCGGCACTTGCGCAGCGCGGCAGATCGCATTCAGCGCCTCATCGCGCGCTCGCCACTGTTGGTGCGCGCGGCTGTGCTCGTACGCAACCAATGCCGCTGCATCATCAAATACCATCTGGCCGAAAGTCCCGACGTGAACGAAACCGGCGAGGTATGGCTGCGCCGCGCAATTGCCCCGCGAGCATCGACGTTCATGGACGTCGGCGCAAACGTCGGCGAATGGCTTGCCGAAATTGCGGCACTCAAGGCAGGCAGTGAGTTTCGGGCGGTCGCGTACGAACCGTCGAACAGCGCCTTTGCGAAGCTCTCCGAGCGTTTCGCCGGCAACCCGCAGGTAACGCTGCGCAACTGCGCGGCCGGAGATCGCGCCGCGGACCTGGAGTTTTTCGAGGAAGAGCGCGCAGGCAAAGGCAGCTCTCTGGTTTCGGACTTCGTGGCCGCGGCGGGGCGCAAACGCATCGTGCAAGCCGTACGCTTGGACGACGAAATCGCGACGCTCGGCTGGGAACACGTCGATCTGCTCAAGATCGATGCCGAAGGCTATGACATGCGCGTGATGGCCGGCGCGCAGCGGCTATTCGAACAGCAGCGCATCGGTGCCGTGCAATTCGAATACAACCGCGCGTGGCAACTCGCAGGCGACACGTTGTATGCAGCGATGCGCTTTCTCGAACAACGCGGTTATGAGGTGTTCGTGCTCAAGCGCGACGGTCTCTACACGCTGAACTACAATGTCTATGAAGAGTTTTTCGAGTACGCGAACTTCGTGGCTCTGGCGCCGGAGTTTGCAAGCATCAAAGAGCAATCGTTCCGCGGAACGATCTAGCGCTCGTACACCCAACGCATGATGCCGCCCGCGAGCATGCGATGTTCCAGGGGATGCAGCCGTTCCATGATGCCCTCGAGCGTATCGCCGGTTTCGATTGCAAGCGGTTTGCGCACGAGCAGCGGCCCGCGATCGG
>DASSEZ010000033.1:0-11493 GCA_035694945.1 Vulcanimicrobiaceae bacterium | reverse complement strand
CGGACCATTGCACATGCTCAAGCCACGGCGTCGCCGCCACGCCGGCCCGCAACAACCGGAACGAAATAGTCCCACCCTCGGAAAACGTGTTCCAACTCAACACGCCTTCCCACGCCGGCTCAAACGAAAGCGTGATCAGGTCCGACACATCAGTTTTTAAAGTGAACACAATCTTCTATTTTCATTCCCAATCTAGAATTGGCCCGGCCAATCCTAGATGCTCCACTCCCAGCAATTCCAACTATCCTGAATAAACGCGGCCGGCTTAAAGTTCCGCACATCGGAATTCGTAGCCGTATACTCATTCTGCCAGTAGAAGAACTGCGCGGGGACCACCTGATGGATGCGCTCTTCTTCTTTCTGATAGTACGCCTTGCGCTGATTCAAATCGAACGTCGAGTTTGCCAGCTCGGAGTACTTGTCGACAATCGGATCGCGCAGCCACGCCGTATTCGCGCCGTTCGGCGGAATGAATTTGCTGTTCCAGAGCCCGCGGTTATCCGGGTCCGGTCCGTTCGTCTCGATGCTCCATTCCAGATCGTAATGCCCGGTGTAAAGTGGACCGTTCTGCGCGAACAGCAAGCTCGTCGGATAGTTGTGGATCTGCACGTCGAACCCGAACGGACGCAGCAAGCTTTGGATCTGCACCTCGGCCTGCTGGTTCTCTTGCTTCTCGGTGTTGGTGGAAATGGTAATGTGCATCGCAAGATTGCCTTTGTGCAGCACGCCGTCGCCGCCCATCGTCCAGCCGGCTTGCGCGAGCAGCCGCTTTGCGTTCTCCGGGTCGTACGGGAACGGCGGAATGTTCGGCGCGGCCCAAAGTTTCGGGTAGACGTCGTTCACCGCAAGCACATTGTAGCCGTGATAGACCGTGTCGTTCAGGCGCTTCCAATCTATCGCTTCGATCATGGCCAGCCGCACGCGCGCATCGTTCAATTGCGGGCGGCTCGTATTGATGCCCATGTGCCGCCAATTGGCGATGAGCTTCTTGGTGACGGTGATGCCCTGAACTTGCGGCAGGCGCGCGATATCGTTCTCATTCACGCCGACGTATACGTCCACGTCGTGGGTCTGCAACTGCGCGAAGAGCGTGTTGACGTTCGGAACGATCTTCCACACGATCTTGTTCAGCTTCGGCTTTCCGCGGAAGTAGTACGGATTCGGCGTGAAGATCAGCGACGAGCCATGATTCCATTGCTGTAGCACGAACGGCCCGCTGGACACCGGCTTGCTGTTGAAGGCTGCGCGATTGATGTCCGGCAGCTTCGCGAGCAAGTGCGCCGGAAGAGGCGGATACGCCGCGCCGCCGGCCACACCGAACAAGCCCAGAATCGATGCGTCGACTTTGTTGATGTGAACGATAAGCGTGTAATCGTCCGGCGTTTGCACCGAGGTGATCTCGTCCCAGCCGTACCGCGTCTTCGTATTGTTGGCCGGATTCAACACCGCATGGTAGGTGAAGACCCAGTCTTTTACGGTCAGCGGCGCGCCGTCGGACCAACGCACGCCGTGACGCAAGTGCAGCGTGATTGTCTTGCCGTCTTTGCTGATGCCGCCGTTCTGATAGGTCGGCACTTCGGTCGCAAGGTCGGGAATGTAGTTCCCGTTGTCGTCGTAGCGCAGCCAGCCCGCGTATATTAAACCGGCAACCTGATCCGTTGCGTCGGTATGCGCGAACATCGGATTCAGGTTGTCCGGCTCGTCCTCGTTGCCGATGCGAAGCGTGCCGGGAATCGTCCACGGATTATGGCCGCCCGCGCTCCTGGGCGCATTGCCGGCTTTCGAGCAGGCGCTGAAAATGAGCGCGCAGGCGAGCGCGCAAGCGGCAAGGCGGGAGAACGTCATGCGGGGGTGACCTCGGCTGAGAGCGGAGTGCGTTTGACGAGTTGCGGTGCGATCGCGTTCCAGAGCGCGTGCGGTCCGAACCGCACGACATCGTCCGCCGGCAGCATCGTTTCCGCGCGCGCGCGCTCGATTTCAGCGACGGCGCGTTCTTCGGTGAGATTGCGCGTATTGAGGGCGATGCCGATGACCTTCGCAGGCTTCACCGTGGCGCACAACGACTCGTACGCGCGAATCAATTCGCGGTACGAGAGCGTCGGCGTTTCGAACACTTCGATGCGAACGCGCGTGGGATCGACGACGAGGATCAGCTCGTCCGGCGCGGCGCCGTACATGAGCGAGAGCGTCACGGGCGCGTAAGCCGGATGATTGATGCCGCCTTGCCCTTCGACCAGGATGTAGTCGGGATCGCGGCGCGCGGCTTCGAGCACGATTTGCTCCGTCGCGCCCGTTGCGAAGTCGGAGATGACGCGATCGATCGCGATGCCCCAGCCGGCGATCATAATACCGGTTTGACCGGTCGGCACGAACTCCGCGTGTTTGCCGGCATCTTTCGCGGCGCGCGCAAGCTCCAGCATGACGGTCATTTTGCCGACGGCGCAGTCGTTGCCGACGGCGAGCACGACCGGCGGCTCGACGCCGTATGCCTCGCCGGTAAACAGCGGAACGTCGGGCGGACGGCGCACGTCCCAAATCGTCGCGCCATGCACTTCCGCGGCGCGCACGAATTCCTCATCCTCGCCCAGCATGTCGTGCAACCCGCTCACGATTTCGAGCCCCGCGCGAATCGCGGTCAGCACTTCGGCGCGCCAGTCCGGCGGAAGCTTTCCGCCTTTCGGCGCCGTGCCGATGAGCAGCGACCTCGGATGGTATTCCAGCGCTTCACGCACCGTGGCAACGATAGGCGCATCGCACTCCAGATACGGCACGACTTCGCGTACCGTTTTTCCGGCGCAATCCGGATCGACGACTGCGGCGATCTCATCCGTGCCGTAGCGGATCACGCCGTGAGCGGTCTTTGCATTCTGCGCGAATTGCCCCGGCGCGAGCACCGCATAGCGGCGCTTGGCGTTACGCAACGCCGGCTTTCTCGCGAACGCCCAAGCCGGGGCCGTCCGGCAGCACGATCTTGCCGCGATCGTAGGTAATGCCGCTGAACGGATCTTCCTTCGTGAGGAACGGCCCGTCGATGTCGGCCCAGTCCACGAGGGGCGAGATCTGCGCGGCCGCCGTCGCGGAGATCTGGCTTTCGACCATGCATCCGAGCATGATCTTCATGCCGAGCGCACGCGCGGTGTGAATCATCTTGATGGCGCCGCGGATGCCGCCGGTCTTCACCAGTTTGATGTTGATGCCGTCGACGCAGCCGTAGAGTTTGGGCAGATCTTCGGCCGTGAGCGAATCCTCGTCGGTGACGATCGGAATCTTCGAATGCTCTTTGACGTACCGCAGTTGTTCCGGATGGCCGGCCGGAATCGGCTGTTCGCAAAACTCGATGTCGAAGCGCTGCAGCTCGGCGAGCACGCTGACGGCTTGCTCGGCGCTCCAACCTTCATTCGCGTCGATGCGGATCGTGCCGCGGTACTTCGAGCGGATGAGTTCGATCGTCGCGATCTCTTGCTCCACGCTGCCGGAACCGAGTTTGACTTTCATAACCGGATGATCGCCGATCTCGTCAACCTTGCGCGAGGTGGTCTCCATATCGCCGATGCCGATCGTGAACGACGTGAGCGGCGTCTTCGCGGGATCGAGTCCCAACAACTGATACAGCGGCTTGCCGCAATCTTTGCCGATCAGGTCGTGCAGCGCGATATCCAGACCGCAGCGCGCGGCCGGCGGTATGGCGTTCGTGAGCAACTCGTCGAGCAGATACGGATCCTCGCCGCGCACGGGATGCTCGCGGTAATACGCGACGACGCTTTCGACGGATTCGTTGTAACGGCGGATCGGGACGCTTTCGCCCAGGCCTTCCAACCCGTTCCAGGCGAGGTGAAATACCGCGGTGTGCGCGACGTCTTCGGTGCCGCGCGCGATGGTGAACGGATGAACGAGGGGCAACTCGAGCGTGTCGAGCGATAAGTGCAGTTGGGACATGCGTTAGCCTTCGGCGAAGCGTGCATCGGCTCCGCCGAATTCCGTGCGAGCGGCCAGCGTTCTGGCAGCGTGGCGCTACGTGTTGCCGGTCAGCCGCTCCGCATCGGCGTTCGTCTGTTCGAAATCCGTATCGCCTTGCAGATCGTCGCTGCGCGTTTCACGGGTGATCGCCGAATCCGCCGTGCCGCGCTCGATTAATTCGTCGCCGTCGGCGGTGCGGCCGATCTCGCCGCGCTCCATGCGCTCGCGCTCTTCGCTTTCGAGCGTTCTGCTACCGTAGTCGCTTGGATGTCCCACGAGATCGCGATCGTTGCGTTCGTTCATATCAAAACGTACCCCACGGAGAGATGTACCCTGAAAAGTCAAGTCTTGACCGCGGTGGTATGGTGGGATGGTCGACTGCGCATGGCGCGCACCGCACCATAGGTGCTGGACCAACGAGATAACCTAGGGAGCATCAGCTCCGGTCACGACAGTCCGGTTTGGGCGAAATGCTTACCGGTCTGGCGCCCGGGCCGCACCCACCTGCGAGAACGCAGGTTCGGGACCTCGTGCGGAAAATGCCACGTGCGGTCGGCCTTTTTCTTTACGAAAGCGTTGCGAGCGCGATCGCTTCCTCTTGCGGCAAACTTTTGCCGCGCTCCAAAAGTATCGCTGTGCGCTCCTCGCCGAGTGCAGAACGCAACGTCTCCAATGCCGTATCGTACTCGCGTTGTTCGGTTCGTTCTCGCGGAAGCGCCGGACCGAAAACCGTATCCGTGTATCCGAGCAGCATTGCAGCGCGTTCTCCATCTCCGTTTGCCGCCGCACAAGCGCCGAGATGCTGCAGCGCGCACACGATCGATCCCGGGTGCTGGGTGTCGAGCGCTTTGCGCAACGCCTCGTGCGCGAGCGGTTTTGCCTCGGCAACCTCGTTGCAAGCGAGAAGGTACGCCGATAGATTGTTGAGGGAGAAGGCCTGCTGGCCCGGTTGTGCCAGCGCGCGATCTTGGGCGATGAGCTCGCGGGCGATTTCAATCGCGCGTGGCGTGTTGCCGGTGTTATGTTCGCATTCGGCAAGATTATTCAGCGAGACGCTCACCGTAGTATCGTCGCCCTGCGAACGCGCTGCCGCCACGACGCGATCGAAGCGTTCGCGCGCCAGCGCCCAATCACCGCTCCAAAGCGCGTTTCGAGCAAGACACACGAGCCCCAGATTGGCCCATCGCGGTTCATCCGATGCAGTGAAATATGCCAGCGCTTCGCTGAGTGCGGCGCGTCCCTCGTCGATCTTCAAAGTCCGCGTTAAAGCCTCTCCGCGCATCATTTGGGCACGCATCGCTCCGGCGGGATCGCTAAGTGCCTCGTAACGCTGTTTCGCGTTTGTTGCCGCACTCAGCATGGTGTGCCAATTTGCGGTACCGCTGAGCGCGGCGCGCGCAAGCCAAAGACGTGCAGCCGTCGGTTCCGATACGTCGTTCGTGAGCGCCATGTCGACGTACTTGTCGCCTTCGACTCGCGCCGTTTCCCGGAAAAACCATGACAGATGCCCGGCAATACGTGCGCCGATCTCGACGTCTTGTTTATCTGCGAGCGCCCAATCGAGTGCGGCGCGCACGTTGTCAATCTCGGTTTGCACACGCGCGATCCATGCACGGCTGGGCGTGCGCGCCCATTCGAAGTCCAGCCGCTCCGCGAAAGCTAAAAAATATTCGGCGTGCATGCGGCGCAGGCGATCGCGTTCGCCGCTTGCGGTCAGTTTTTCGGACGCGTATTGACGCGTCGATTCGAGCAGCCGGTAGCGAAGCTTGCTTCCGGTGGGGCTATCATTTAATTCCGCCGCAACCAGCGATTTATCGACCAGCGACGTGAGGTAATCGAGCAAATCCCAGGATTGCAGCTCATCGTCTGAGCAGATCGCGGTTGCCGCTTCCAACGTCCACCCGCCCGAAAACACCGCCACACGGCGCAGCAATGTTTGCTCGTTCGCCGAGAGTAAATCGTAGCTCCAGTCGATGAGGGCGCGCATCGTCTGCTGCCGCGGCAAGGCGGAGCGGCTTCCGCCGGTCAGGATGCGGAAACGTTCGTCCAACCGCGCGAACAGCTCGTTGACGTCAACCGCACGCACGCGCGCGGCAGCGAGTTCGATCGCGAGCGCGATTCCGTCGAGCCTGCGGCAGATCTTTGCGACCGTCGGCGTATTTTCGGTTGTGAGTTCGAACGAATCGCTCGCCGCATTCGCTCGATCCGCGAATAACGCGATCGCCGCGCTCTCTTCGAGCGAGGATACGCGGTGTACGGTTTCTCCGGCAATCTTCAAGGCTTCCCGGCTCGTGGCCAAGACGCGTACGTTCGGGCACCCGCGCAGAATTTTTTCGATGATCCCGGCGGCCGGATCGACTAAATGCTCGCAATTGTCCACGATCAGCAGCGCGCGTTTGGGACGCAGTGCGGAAAGGAGCGCGTCGAGAAGCGAACGGTCCCCGGCCGCCTGCACGCCGAAGAGCGGCGCGAGTTCGTTCAAAATGAGCGTTCCGTCGGAGAGCGGTGCGAGTTCGATGAACCAGACGCCGTCCTCGTAGCGCTCCAACACGTCGGCGCCGATCTGCAGCGCCAACCGGCTTTTGCCAACGCCGCCCGTTCCGACGAGTGTGACGAGCCGGTGCGCATCGAGCAGCGTTTTCACGCGTTCGATTTCATCATCGCGGCCAACGAACGACGTCAATTGCAGCGGCAGATTGTTCGGCAGCGCGTCCAGGGAGCGCAGCGTGAAGAATTTTTGCGGGAGATCGGGCGCGGTGAGTTGGTAGACTTGTTCCGGCTGCGCGAGATCTTTCAAGCGGTGCGAGCCGAGGTCGCGCAAACCGGTTTGCGCCGGCATCTCGCCTTGTGCGAGATCGGCTGCGGCCCCGGAGACCAGCACTTGGCCGCCGTACCCGATTGCCAGAAGCCGCGCGACGCGGTTGACGCTCGGGCCATAATAGTCGCCGTTCTGCTCGTCGGCATGTCCGACGTGCACGGCCATGCGAACCTTCAGACCGTCGACGTCGGTGAAGTCTTCCGCGAAAAGGGCGCGCTGTGCGGCGCACGCCGCTGCAATGGCTTGCGGCGCTGTTCGAAAAACCGCGCAGTACGCATCGCCCATGCGTTTGAACGTTGCGCCGTCGTATTCGTCGATCGCGCGCTGCAGCAGGGCGTCGTGACGATCGATGGCCTTGGCCATCGCTTCGCGATGCGTTTCCCAACGGGAAGTCGAGCCTTCAATATCGGTGAACAAGAAGGCGACAGTGCCGCTCGGCAAGCTGCGTACCGAGGCCGCTTTTTCCGGTTGGAGCATTGCGGTGCGCCTCCCCGGCGCGTTTACGCTTACTTTAACACGGTGCGCCAGGTCTGAAAGGCCCGCCGCGCGCTTTCCGTCGTCGCGCCGCCCTCGCCGTCGGTGAGGCACAAGAAGCCGCGAAACGCGCGAAGCGGTTCCGCCGTTGCCGCCGTGTCCTCACGGCGCAGATCGTGCCACGCCAGGACACACTTCGCGGCCAAAGCTTCGGGTTCGCTGGCCGCGTCCAATGCGCCGAAATCGGGCCCGTACCGCAGCCACGCCGAATCGGCTTCTTTGGATACGCGCTTCATGTCGGCGCTGGTCGCCGCGTAGGTGTGCGGCGCGTTGCGGACCGCGATGGTGACATTGAGCCGCTTCGCAACCGAGGTAGCGGTCCCAAGGCGAGTCTGCATCTCCGCCCAGCTGACCGCCGTTTCGGGCGGAAGCGGGGCGCTCAGGAGCGGCGCTCCGAGCGCCAGCGCCATCTCGAGCGCCTGCTCCATGTGCTCGGTACCGGCATCGAAGAAGCCGTCGTGGCGCAATGCCGCCATGGTAAGGCCGGTATCGACCGCCATCTTCTTGACTTGGGCGAGGTAGTCGGTATCGGTGCGCGGAAAATGCCGCACGTCACAGACGATGCCGTCGGCTGACAGCTCGTGCGCGCAGAGATCGATCCATTCCAATTGCGTCAGTTCGCCGCTGCGCAATCGTTCGTCGAACGCAGTGCTCGAGCACGCCAGTTTCATGGCGGCACATCGTTCGACTGCTTAATGGAAGGCCCTGCGCTGCAATGAAGATCGCTCTGGGAGCCGATCACGCCGGTTTCGAGATCAAAAACCGCATCGTGCACATGCTGCGCGATCAGGGTCACGACGTGATCGACTACGGCACGTGCGACGAAACGCCGGTGGATTATCCGCAGTTCGGCTACGCCGTCGGCGAAGCGGTCGCGTCGGGTCAAGCCGAGCGCGGCATCGTCGTGTGCGGCTCGAGCTTAGGCATCGCGATGGCCGCAAACAAAGTGCCCGGCGTGCGTTGCGCAGCAGTTTTCGAACCGCTCATGACCGAGCTTGCGCGCCAGCACAACGACGCAAACGTGATCGCGCTTTCGGAACGCCTGACCGGATGGGAAATGCTCGAACGCCTCATTCAAGTCTTCCTCACCACGCCGACGCTCGGCGGCCGGCATGCCTACCGCGTCGAGCAACTCTTCGAATACGGCGACGCGCAGCGCGAGCGCACGCTCAAAGCCATCGAAAACGGTCAAGTCACCGACGCGCAAACCCCGCCCGATATCGCGAAAGCCCCGGCGCAAAGCCTGTAAAAGGACGACAATGGATATCCTGACCCCGAGCCACATCGAAGCGCAAGATCCGGAAGTATTCGCCTCGATCCAAAACGAGGATCGCCGCCAGCGCGAAAATCTGGAATTGATCGCGTCGGAAAATTACGCGAGCAAAGCGGTCCGCGAAGCGATGGGCTGCATCATGACCAATAAGTACGCGGAAGGCTATCCGGGCAAACGTTACTACGGCGGATGCGAATACGTCGACGTAGCAGAGAATCTCGCCATCGATCGCCTGAAGAGACTGTTTAAAGCGGATCATGCGAACGTGCAAGCGCACGCGGGCGCGCAGGCCAACATGGCGGTGTTCATGGCGGTGCTGCAGCCCGGCGATTCGGTGCTCGGCATGTCGCTCGCGCACGGCGGCCATTTGACGCACGGCACCAAGGTGAGCTTCAGCGGTAAACTCTACAATGCGCTCGCGTACAGCGTGCGCAAAGATACCGAACTGATCGACTTCGACGAAGTGCGCAGCCTCGCGCGCGAACACAAACCCAAAATGATCATCGCCGGCGCCAGCGCGTATCCGCGCACCATGGAGTATGCGCCGTTCCGCGAGATCGCCGACGAGATCGGCGCAGTGTTTATGGTTGATATGGCGCACATCGCCGGCCTGGTCGCGACGGATCTGCATCCCTCGCCCGTACCGTTCGCCGATTTCGTGACGTCTACGACGCATAAAACACTGCGCGGACCGCGCGGCGGCCTGGTGCTGTGCACCGAGAAATGGGCGGCGCCGCTCGACAAGTCGATCTTCCCCGGCATTCAAGGCGGGCCGTTCATGCACGCGATCGCCGCAAAAGCCGTCGCGTTCGGCGAGGCGCTCTCGCCGCAGTTCAAGACGTATCAGCAGCAAGTGCTGCGCAACGCGAAAGTTATGGCGGACGAGTTCGTGCGCAACGGTCTGCGTCTGGTCGCCGGCGGCACGGACACGCATTTGATGCTGGTGGACGTGTCGGTAAAAGGCCTGACCGGCAAAGCGACGGAGCAGTATCTGGACGAGATCGGGATCACCGTCAACAAGAACGCGATTCCGTACGATCAGCAAAAACCGATGGTGGCCAGCGGCATCCGCATCGGCACGCCCGCAATCACCACGCGCGGATTCGGAGAGGAAGAATGCCGCGAAGTGGCGCGGATCATCTGCGAAGGCCTTACGGACATCGAAACGCGCGCCAAGATTACGAGCTTGAAAGCGCGCGTGCACGAGCTCACGGCTCAATACGACGTTCCGTAATTGGGCTATACCTCGCTCTTCGATCTCTTCAAGATCGGCCTCGGCCCGTCCAGCTCGCATACTGTCGGTCCCATGCGCGCCGCGGCGATGTTCGCCGCGGAAGCCGCATCGTTGCAATGCATTTCGCGCGCTGCGCGCGTCGAGGGAGCGCTCTACGGTTCGCTCGCGCTCACCGGCAAGGGGCACGCCACGGATCGCGCGGTGCTGCTGGGTCTGGAAGGCTGGCTCCCCAACGGGATCGATCCGGAACTCGCGCAGACGCGCGTCGAACAGATTCGCGCGGGACGGCGTTTGCGTTTGGGCAACGCGCGCGAGGTCGCGTTCGATGAAGCGCGCGATCTGCAGTGGCATTTCAAAGAAGTGCTTCCGCGGCATCCCAACGGCATGCGCATTGCGGCGTTCTCGGCCGAAGACGCGCGGCTGCTCGAGCGCACGTACTATTCCGTCGGCGGCGGTTTCGTGGAAACGGAAGGCGCGCCGGCCGCAGCGGCAGACGTGCACGACGGACTCCCCCATGCGTTCGGTTCGGCGGAAGAACTGCTCGCCATAGCGGCACGCGAAAAGAAAACGATCTGGGAGATCGTGCGCGCCAACGAACTGGCGCTGCGCGACGGCGATGAGGTCAACGCCTATCTGGATCGCATCTGGGACGTCATGCAGAAGTGCGCGCAGCGCGGTCTGCGCACCGAAGGCATTCTGCCGGGTGGTTTGAACGTACGGCGCCGCGCGCCGCGCCTCTACGCGCGCTATCTGGAAAAAGCGAACACCGGCGGCATGGAAGCGATGGATTACGTCAACGTCGTCGCCATGGCGGTGAACGAAGAGAACGCGGCGGGCGGCCGCGTCGTCACTGCGCCGACAAATGGCGCGGCCGGTGTCATTCCGGCGGTGCTGCATCATTACATGCGCGCCTGTCACGGCACGCGTTCGGGCGTGTGGCGTTTTTTGTTGAGCGCCGCCGCGATTGGATCGCTCTACAAAAACAACGCGTCGATCTCCGGCGCGGAGGTGGGCTGCCAAGGTGAAGTCGGCGTCGCCTGTTCGATGGCGGCGGGCGGATTCGTTGCGGCAATGAACGGATCGGCATCCGAAGTGGAACACGCTGCGGAGATCGGCATGGAGCACAGCCTTGGCATGACGTGCGATCCGATCGGCGGACTGGTGCAGATTCCGTGCATCGAGCGCAACGCGGTGGGCGC
Organism: Vulcanimicrobiaceae bacterium; assembly: GCA_035694945.1. Lineage (GTDB taxonomy): Bacteria > Vulcanimicrobiota > Vulcanimicrobiia > Vulcanimicrobiales > Vulcanimicrobiaceae > DATGJX01. The sequence continues at coordinate 478 of DASSEZ010000033.1, read as the reverse complement.
GGTGCGCGCGATTCAAGCCGCGCGCATGGCGATGGAGCACGAAGGCGATCACCGCATCAGTTTGGATCGCGTTATCGAAGTGATGTACCGCACCGGCATGGATATGCAGAACGCCTACAAAGAAACCTCACTCGGCGGCCTTGCCGTCGTGGAATGCTAAGGAGAGATTCATGAGCGATGATCGGCTCTTCGTCGTCGACCATCCGGCCGTCGCGGACCGGCTTGCGCGGTTGCGCGATCGCGATACGCCGACGCCGGTTTTCCGGAAATTGCTGGAAGAGACCGGCGCTTTTCTTGCGTACGAAGCGACGCGCAATTTGCCGATGCGTGACGAGCGCGTGACCACGCCGATCGAACCGATGGTAGCGCGGCGCATCGCCTCGCGTCCGGTCGTCGCGCCGATTTTGCGCGCGGGACTGGGTCTGCTGCCCGGATTTCTGGACGTGATCGATGACGCGGTCGTCGCGCATCTCGGATT
>DASSEZ010000032.1:0-21892 GCA_035694945.1 Vulcanimicrobiaceae bacterium | reverse complement strand
AAAGCGCACGCTTGGCAAGTGCCCGGTGCGGCGTGGTATTTGGCCGCGCTGCTGCTCGCGATTACCGTCGCGCTTGCCGTGAATGTCGGCGATGCACGGGAATCACTCGAGCATGGAACCGTCGGACAGCCCGCTGCTGGCGCCGATTGAACGGCACTCCGGCGAGCGCGTTTAGCCTCTAGTGAGCGCTGGGGTATAAGAACACCGTAAGTAACGCAAGAGGTTAGTCCAATGGCGTAGCTTGTGGGCCGTGGTGAAGACCACGGCCCTCTGTTTTTATATCGCAGCGCAAGAGCCGTCGAACGCACTGGGCGCGTTGCGATCGAAGCGGCCGTGCGCGGACCAGCGCCCGCGATCGTAGCGCAAGTACACGCCGTGATTATTGTAGCGGCATACGTGCTCGTCGCTCGCCGCGTCCCAGCCCCACGCGGTGCGCCACGCCGCATCCACGATATCGCCCGCCAGCGCATCGCCTTGCGCGTACACCTCCGGCCCGATTTCGAAATACGTACGCGACGCACGTGCCAGCACCGGCAAGCGCAGACGCGCGATCTCTTTGCCGTCAGCAAGCAAACTGAAGCGATCCGCGCTCTGCGTTATCGAAAACCGGTGCACGCCATCGGTAAGATGCCCGTACTGCCGGTATTCCAAATTCGCCGCACCCGCCTCGTGCCACGCGATGAACAGATGCAAGTGCGGATCCGCACTCGGGCGGCGGATCATGCCGATCTGCACGAACATTTGGTGGCCGACTGCGGGCGACTCACCCACCAGCATGATCCAGTTGGCGTACCACGACTTGTTCGATGCGACGTTCGGCAGCGTCAACCTCGCCGATGCGGCGCGTTGCGATGCGCGCGGAGCGTGCGCATACAGCGGTGCAATGCCGCCGGTCTGCTGGGCGTACGCGTCTGCAGCGCACGACGCAACGGCGGCGGCAAAAGCCACGCTACATTGGAAGCGGCTCACCCAGTTCATCGAAATACGTCTTCGCTTTGGCCACGGCTTGCGCCAATTCCACGTCGTCGGGCGCCGTTATTTGGATCTCGCGCAGATCCAGATATGCGGCCCGCAGCAACTCCAGGTCGACGCCGTACTGGTCCTGCAAGTCTCGCGCCGTCAACGTATCGCCTTTTGCTTTGCGCCGCGCGACCTCGGCGGCGAGCTGTTTGCACGCTTCGAAATTATCGTGCGCCATGTCCCGCATGCGATCGATTTGGCGGCGTTCCTCGGCCTTCATACACGGAAAAGATTGCTCGGCGATCAACCGTCTACCTCGTTTTCGGGTATGCTGCGCGCATGCCCGAACCGGACATGTTTGAAGCGATCGTCGTGGACGGCGGTGCGGCCGGTCTTAGCGCGGCGCTCTTCCTGGGGCGCGCTTGCCGCAGCGTGCTCGTGCTCGACGACGGATGCCCACGCAATGCCGTCGCCGACCGCATGCACGGCTTTATTTCACGCGACGGTACACCGCCGCTCGATCTCTTGGCTGCCGCCCGCGCGGAACTGCAGCGCTATCCCAGCGTGGTCATCGCACAGGGCACGTTGAAGCGGTTTCCGGCGCGGCCCGGCGCGTTCGACGTCCAAACGCACGACGGAACGCTGCAGCGCGCGGCGCAACTACTCCTCGCGACCGGCGTGTACGATGCGCAGCCGAACATCGAGGGTCTGCGCGAAGCGTGGGGACGCACCGCATTTGTGTGCCCCTACTGCGATGGCTGGCCAAGAACTGCGGCAATGGAGCCGCGACATTCTCGTGTGCACGCAAGGCGCGCACACGCTCTCCGACGCGCATCAACGCTGGATGAATGCAACGCAATGCACGCTCGTCCCGCAGCCTGTGGAACGTATTCATTCCGAAGGCGGACGCATCACCGCACTTGAGTTCGAAGGCGGCAAACGCGAAGCGTGCGACGCGGTATTTTTGAACGCTCCGCTGCGCCCGCGGTATCCGCTGGTCGACATGCTTGGCTGCGCGCTTCGCGAAGATGGCGAAATCCACGTCGACAACAAGGGCCGCACGCCGGTCGCGGGCGTCTATGCCGCGGGTGATGCGGTCACTACCGTACATCAGGTGGTGCTTGCCGCTGCGAGCGGCGTATGTGCGGCGATGGCCATGAACGAGGATGCGCTCAAAGACGAAGTGCGTTTGCTGTGCTCACAAGACGGCTCCGTCGCATTTGGGGACTAAAGACACTCAGGATTCGACCGGCACTTCATCTATAGTTACAGCAGGCCAGGAGGGTGTGTATGCCAGGCTACCATTACGCGTCAGTTATCACTCCGGTCACACATGTGGCCGGCGTTTTATTTGCTGCCTCGCCGCGGCGTAACGTCAACCTCCCGGGCCGTTTTTATTTGGTGCTTACCTGAGAGGCATACGTATGAACAGCTTGGCGTACAGCGTCGAAGACGCCGTTGCAGTGTATTTCGAAGGGTATTTGACCATTCGCGCGACCATCAGCGTCACTGCGACGAACATGGCAGCCTACCTGCAGCGCAGCCCCATTATGATTTATCCACCGTCTCATGACTTTTACGCGTGCGAGCGTCAAACGTCGCCCATCGGCGCCGACGTCATCATCCCGCAAACCGTTACGCAGATTTTCCCCGCACCCGGGGGCAAGCCGAATACAATTAAACTCATCGCCAAAGAAAACACGCTCGACGTCGACGTCCGCGGCGTGGATCCGTTAGCGCCGTCCATAACAGCCGTTACCGGTAAATTCGAACGCACCGCAAACGGCGAAACGGCGAATCCAATGCGGCTTGATGGCGGTGGCGGCGAAGTCCCCAGCCCGTTTCGCGACCAAGACATTTTTCATGACACCGCAACGGGATATTCCCCGTCTTTGAATTTCGAAGAAGCATTGCGCGACGCTGTTTCGCAATTGCCTCCAACGCACAACCCCGATGAACTGACCTCCGTGCGGATCATCGGCATGGGTGCCGAATTCGGCGGTTTCGCCGGCCTCCAGCGGCTCTGGGTAACCGTGAGCCGCCTGACAATCGGACCGGTTCGGCCACTGCGCACCGCGCAAACGGCCGGAGCGTCGTCATCATGAAATTCCTTGTATCTTTACTGCTCGCAACTGCATCCGCAATGCTCGTGTGCAACGCGGCGCCGGCGAAAAACCAACCCTGGGATCTCGCGCGAGCCAAAACCGTGACCGCAACCAACGCGGGCCGCTCGGCGATACTCGTTCGGGCGCTGGTCGACCTAGACACGCCTTGCTACGAGACGATGATAGATCAGCAAACACCGCTCGATCCGAAATCACCGCGCTTTATCGTGAAACAGCGTCGGCTCGGTGAAGCGTGCATCGATCAAAAACCGGAAGAATGCACCGTAGAGCGGACGTCGGTCATTCTGCCGCGACCTAAGTTCGTGCGCGTTGCCTCGCGCGACGAGCTTCGAAACATTCCAGTGAAGCCCCCGCCAGTCTCTGGAACGCCGTGTAAGCATCACTAGAACAGTTTTTCGAATGCTGCTAGTTCCTTCCACCGCGTCTGTGTGCTGCGGTACCCAGCCCGCTACGCGCAAGCCCGTCGGTGGTGTGACAGGCTTCAGTAACCGGCAATTATTTCCGATCCGGCTCCGCCGTGGGGCAACTTGCCCGTCGTCAGCCACTGATCGTGCTCGTCAGGTTCATACGTACACGAGATCTGTCCAAGCGCGAATCCGTCGAGTTCCCTACCCCACAAATACCTAAACGTGCCGCCTGTCTTTGCGAGCGCGTCCTGCGTTGCGCGGAAGATCGCCGTATCGATCGCAGCGCTGCAATCGGTGCGCGAATACCAATACGTGAGGTCCAGTGATTGCCCCGTCGGCGGCTTTATCGCACTCAAAAACGCTGTGGCGCTATCGATCTCGTGCTGAAGCGTTTTCGGCTGCCTTGCACGCAAGTCAAGCGCCAGATGCGGCGTGCTAGACTCAAAAGCCCACGATACTGCACTTGCCCACCGAGACTTGAGCATCGCCGGCGCCGCCCACTGCGGCAGCATAATCCGTACGCGATCCGGTTCGAACGCGTTCGGAATCAGCGCATCCCCGTGCACCTGCTTACCGTCCGCCACGAACGCCGGTCGCGGTACCTGCAACCACCAGCGGTTCCTGAACTGCGGCAGTGACCGATACCGCGTCCCAGGGGGATTCGGCGGGCGCTGCACGCGCCATGCGACGTCCAGCGAACGGAATATCGTCGCGTAGAACCGCGGAAGCATCTGTATCGTGGTCGACCGGTTCAGTTGCGTATTCAAACCCGCTACCGCTAATTTGCGCGTCGGTGATTTCACGTCGACATCGCATACCGCATCCGGGATGTTGCTTCCCGCATCGACGACGCCTAGGACCTCGCCAAGGCGCGTATGCGCAGCCGCGGCCATTACTGCCGCGTGTTCCCGCGCTCGGTTTACCGCAAGCGCGCCAAGTCCGGCGATAGCGTCCTTACAGTCTGCCACGAAGCCTAAACTCCAGTACACCGGCCACGCGCTGTCGCTCCGATACTGCTTGGCCACGCTGACGATCTTCAGCACCTGCGCTGGCGTTACCGGGCGCACGCGCACTATCAACTTTGTGTCTGTGCGATCGGGCAAGCTCACGATGTCGTCCGTGGCGATACCCGCGTCGTGTAGTGCGAGCGCTTCTTCAACCGGATTGTCGGACCCCAGCGACAAGAGCAGCGCGTCCAATTTTACGTAACCAATGATGCTGCCCGTCGTCGCGACGAACGGGACGTCGCTTGGCACTTCCAGTGTCGTGCCGATCAGCGGTGCACCGTTCGGCCAGCGCTCGTTGCCGCTGTACGTAATCAGTCCTGGCACCATCGGGGCGCGCGGCGTAATTGGCTCCGCGAGAATGCCGTGCCCGCAGTAGCCCGCGTTCGCGTACCCGAGTGCGTGGGCAATCGCTAATCCGTTGCGAGACATCACCTCGCAGTCGCCCAGCGGCGCGGCGACAAGCTCCGGTGGATCCAACGGGCGTGGATAGGTCCACATCGAGCCAAGAAGCAGAGCCAGCAAAACGATCACCCGCATAGTCACGCAACGGTTCGCCGCAATGCGACGTGACGCCCGCAGCGACTCCGATTAGCCGGCGTTTGCCAATTCAATCCACGTGGGTGCGTGATCGCTGGCTTTTTCTTTCGCACGCACGTCGCGGTCGACGCCTGCTGCCAACAGACGCGTTTCCAGGTCCGGACTCAGCAGGAAGTGGTCGATGCGCAGGCCCGCGTTGCGGGCGAACGCGTTACGGAAGTAGTCCCAAAACGTGTAAATCCGCTCGTTTGGATACATCCTGCGCAGCGCATCTGTCCAGCCCTGCGCGGTAAGCCGTTGAAACGCGGCGCGAACTTCCGGACGAAACAGCGCGTCGTCGCGCCAACTCTCGGGCTTGTACACGTCCAGATCCGTCGGCATGACGTTGAAATCTCCGGCGAGGATCGCCGGCACATCGCCCGCTAGAAGTTCGCGAGCGTACTTCGTCAGTGCGTCGAACCACGCCAGTTTGTAATCGAACTTTGCGCCGGGAGCGGGGTTGCCGTTCGGTAAGTAAATGCAACCGATCAGCATGCCGTTGACCAGGGCCTCTATGTAGCGCGACTGTGTCGGATCCGGGTCGTTGGGCAAGCCGCGGCGCGTCTCTCGCGGCGTCTCACCACGCGTGAGAATCGCAACGCCGTTCCAACTTTTCTGCCCCAGCCAAATCGCGCCATAACCCGCGTCGCGTATAGCGTCGTTGGGAAACTTTTCTTGCGGCGCCTTTAATTCCTGAAGGCACACAACATCGGGCTTTGCCGAATCAAGCCATTCCAGCAGCGCCCGCAAGCGGCCATTCACCCCATTCACGTTAAACGTCGCAATCTTCATTGGTGCCTAACGGTTCGCCGCATTGCGCGGCAACGCCCGCGCAATGCCGGATTACCCCAGCGCGTCAGGACGCGCGCGCTCGAGCCCCGATCGGGAGAAACAGCGCTGTCACGTAGGTACGCGACAGCGCTGCACGTTTTATCGTCTTACGTTGAAGTCACATTTTCATGTCACTGCGGAAACAACCGCTCAGCGTGTACCCATGATCGAGCAGCGTCGTGGTTATCGGCACAATGGTACCCGCCGACGTGCGAACAATGTCGTAGTTCGATCCGACGTACGGCCTCTTCAATAAAGCATTGGGAAGTTTCCACGAGCGCGCCTCCGCTTGATCTACGCGAGCCGACAACTGGACAAAATATTCACCCGAAGCGTTTTTATACATCCATGCCATGGGCTTGTGTACCTCGTCTAAAAAAGCCCAGATGTTGACAACAGAATGCGCAACAGTATCGTCCGAAGGCACGTTTCCAGTTGCCACTGGAACCGGACTCCCATAGCACTTATCCTCAGCTCGGGGCAACGGCAAATGCAACGAAGCCGCGAGGAGTAGGTTAATCATAAGAATTCCCCCTAACCACTGTACGGCTTGGTGTAGCAGCGATGCGCTTTAAGTCCACCGGCTTGAGCAGATTGCTGAATGTTTATCCATTGCGTACCAGTGAGCTGATAGGGTTGAGTGGTGGCGTTAACAAGCGCCGTTGTAATTGCCGAAATGCCCGGTAGTTTACTGAAAAAAGCCGTCAGAAAATCAACCTCTGCCGAAGCGGCTGCGGGATTTCTTTGAAACCACATACTCTGGTTTTCCGTCTGGTATGCCCACCCATAAACCGCATTCGTCGAAGGATTGTACAGCGCTATAATATTTGCCACGGTGGAAGCCCAGTCGTTGTTACCCGATGGCAGGTTTGTCTTTCCCGCCTCGTGTTCGGCCGGCGAGCCCATGCACGTTCCACCGGCGGGCATTTTCCCCGCGACCGTGGCGACGTCCACACCTAGGCACAGGGCCCTTTGCACCCCGGTATACATCATGCAATCGCCATCTTCGGGAAGCGGGGTCGCTACCATGCTCGTGTCAATGTCGTTACTGCAACTGACGGAGATCAAGAAATCCCCGGGATTCGGAGACGGCGGATCGTTTGCCCACCCGGTACCGAAGTATGTATACGTGCACGTCGATTCGCCACCGATTGGTGCGCCATCATCTGGCGGCGCGTTTGCAAAAAGCGGCGTCCGGCCGGTGCCGGGCGGCTTCGGTTGCGTCGTGGGGGAGTTGACGCCGACAGTCACGTTGTAACTCTGAAACGCCATAATGCCGCGTGCGGTCGGTGCTTGTGGTACGGTCCCGTGCGAGCCGCAGGCCGTTAGGAGCAGGCTGAAGACAAAAGTCGACAGCTGAAATGCTGACTTTCTCAAATTGGTCCTTTCTTTCGAACCGTCTTAGAACGGGACACGAAGGGGCCAAATTGAGAAAAACAATTTGCGGCTTCTGCCCACCCGATGTCACCCTCGGCAGCGATTGTACGGAACAAGCAGGCGTACGGCCAGTCTGCTATGGACATATATGTGCGAAACGCCCTTACCACAAGTCCGCAGCGTGCGGATGCCATTACGGAAACGGCAGAGTAAGCAGCACATCCTCCCGAACACCAACGTATGCAGATCATCGCTGCCGCGAGCCCGATTATCGACGCGGCGCTTTCCATTTTGGCCGATGGCAAGGCCCGCACGGCGGACAAAATTTTGACGGAACATCCTGCACGCTCGTGGCACCGGCGTTTGCCGGAGAGGTCACCTTTCTCTCGGAACTTTCCGTTCACGGCGTGTCGGCATGGACAACCGACGATCTGGTACGCATGCTGCAATCCGGGGTTGGCGCATACGATCTTCGCGCAATCTTCGCTACTGCGGGCATCGCGCGCGATGCTTTGGACAATCTGCTGTGGGATCGACAGCACGGTGCGGCAAAGCGTCTGCGCGTTATTGCATCGATCGTGTTGCAGCAGGCAGCGCAGCAGCAGCAATTGGCGGAGCACCTCGCTGCTCGCACCGATGCGCCGCTGTTTACGATCGACGTCGCCATGAGCGCGGTCGACAGTGCCCTCGCGCAAAATGGAGCCTCAGACGGATGCACGCGCCAAGAGATGCAAGCCGTTTTCGATTGGCTAACGAATCCGCTCGTTCGCCGTGCCGTGTGGACGGACGCTACGAAAACCGCAATCGTTCGCGTGTGAGCGACAGAGCGATCGTTCCCAGGCAGCGCGGGTATACCACGCTACATGAACACCACGATGATGAAAGCTCGCTTGAAAGCCGCTGGCTCACGCGCGGCGCTGCCGGGCGAGAGCGCCAAACCGTACGTTATCGAACGAAGCGGCGGCACGGCGACGGTTGGCGTCATCTTCAAACGCGGCCATCATTCCACCCAGGACGTTTCGCATCACGGTTCCACGTACACGGACGCAGAGCGCGAAAAACTTTTGAACGATACGCTCAAGAGCCTCGAACTGCGCTCCAAACGGTCTGCGACCCGCTAGAACGCCCTACCGGCGACGCTGTTTAGTGATCCCGGGCGCGGGTATTTCTCGCGCATGGCTACTACGAATCGGTTAGAAGGCATGCGCGTGGCTATCCTCGCCGCCGACATGTTCGAACAAGTCGAAATGACGGAACCGCGCAAAGCGCTGCAACAAGCGGGCGCGCAAACGGTTCTCGTCTCACCGAGCGAAGGCCAAGTACAAGGCGCCAACCACTACGATAAAGCCGATCGCTTCCCCGTCGACATGCCGCTCGAACGCGCAAATGCCGACGACTTCGACGCGCTGATGCTGCCCGGCGGCGTCGCAAACCCGGACCAACTTCGGATGAATAAAAAGGCCGTGCAATTCGTGCGCGCGTTTTTCGACGCCGGCAAACCGGTTGCGGCCATCTGCCATGCGCCGTGGACGCTCGTCGAAGCCGACGTTCTACGCGGCCGGCGCATCACGTCTTGGCCATCGCTGCAGACCGACATCCGCAACGCGGGCGGTGAATGGGTGGACGAACCAAGCGTCACCGATCAGAATTTGACGACCAGTCGCAAGCCCGACGATATTCCGAAATTCAACGAAGCGATGCTGCATTTGTTCGAAGAAGCGCGCACCCGCGACGAACTGCGGCAAACACAGCGCGTTTAAGATTTCAGGCTAGCACACCTCCACGAGACCAAGAGGGGGACTCGCACTGACCCGGCGAGTCCCCCTGGGGCGGATACGCATATGGAACGCAACATCGGCGCACCGAACCGGCGCCTTCCGCCGGACGTCGAACCGAAAGGCTCGACGAGCCGCGACTTAGGCCGTCACCAAGAACCTGACGACTCCGAGCAATTGCAGCCCGAACCTGACGCGGACGTCATCGATCACGATTAGGCTAGTGCGTCGGCAGCGGCGTGTTCGGAAAAATGACGTGCGGCGTGATGAGAAAGACGACCTCATCGCGCGTGCGCGTGTGCTGGCGGTTCTGAAACAGTTTGCCGAAGACCGGTATATTCGCCAGAAACGGAATCTTCGTAACCGTTTCGGAGTCGATGTCGCGCAGTAATCCGCCAAGCACGATGGTTTGCGAGTCTTTCACACGCAGCGTCGAATCGACTTTGCGATTAGCGATGATGGGATATCCCCCGACAAAGCCTTGAATCGCGCTGTACTCCGGATGCATCTCAGCCGTCACGCTGCCGTCAGGGCCGATGGTCGGCGTTAGGCGCAGTTTCACGCCGATGTCGACGAACTGTACCTGTTGCCCGCCAAGGCGCGCGTCATAATACACCACTGGATACGTCTGCCCAATGAGCAGGTCGGCTTCCTTGTTATTGAGCGTCACGAGTTTGGGCGTTGCGAGGATCTGGGCACGGCCTTGGCTCACGAGCGCGTTCAGCCGTGCATTGATCGCGACGGAATTTCTCGCAAACGCGTACGTCGCAGCACCGCTGATCGGTTGACCGGTCAAATCGTACCCGCCGAATTGGATGCCCACGTCGCTCTGATCGTTTTGCGGCTCAACGTCGGCGACGCGCACCTCGAAGAGGACTTGAGGGCTGGGCACGTCCATGCTCGCTAAAAACCGCGCCGCGGTATGCTGTACTTCGTCATTTCCGCTTACGACGATCGCGTTCTGCGCGTCGTCGGCAACGTACGATCCGTCCGGCAGGACGCCCTTGAGCGCACCGCTCAGGTCCGAGGGTTTGAGATAGCGGAGCTTATACACGTGCGCGAGATCGCCCGAACCGCCGGAATATTCGGGTGCATCGAGCGCGCCGACGAGTTCGCGGGCTCGAGCGATCGTGTCGGCGCTGCCGGTCACGATAATACTCGACGTGCGCTTGTCCGGAACGATCACCGTGCCATCCGGTAATCCGCTCGTCAGTTCTCTTGCCACATCGTCGGGACTGGCATGCGAGAGCGCGAGCACGACCGTTTTCGCACTGCGCGGGTCGTTCGGATCGCCGTAACGGCGGTTCATCGACTCGCTGGTACCGACGATAAGAATGCCGTTTTGGCGCCGCACTTGCAGATCGTGCGCCTGCACGATAACATTTAGCGCGTCGTCGAAGGTCACGTCGTGCAGATGCAGCGTCACCTTTTCGGGTTTGATAGACGAATCGGCGACGATATTCGTACCGGATTCCGAGGCAAGCAGCGCGATCACATCGGTAAGTTCGGCATCGTGAACGTCGATGCTGATCTTGCCGGGGCTCGCCGCACACGGCAACGCGGTCAGCAGCGCAAGCAGCGCCGCGATAAGCGTTCGCTTCACGGCTGATCCTCCGTTAGTGGGACGAGCGTTCCGTTCGCGAGGCGTACGCCGGCGCGCTCGATGCTGATGACGTGCGACCCACCGAGCGGATCGCCGATACCGACAACGCGTACGTGCAAACCGTCATCGACGAGCGCACGCGGTGACGGACCGGTAACGATTGCCGTCACGAGTGGCGCCGTGCCAGACGCATGCGCCGGTTGCGCCGTATAGCCGATGGGCGCACCTTGCGTCACGTGCATGCCAACGATGCCCTCGCGAGCCGGAACGGGCGCCGGTGCGGAAGTATCCCGGGCCTCCGGCATGAACGGATCGCGAGCGATGGCCACCGGCTTTTGATTCCACGTGCGTTCGAGCGGCGGTGCGTTAAAGCGCGTAACGATCGCTGCCCTTTCGCCCGCGATCTCGAACGACGAGCGCGCGGCGAGCGGCACCAAGCACATGGGCACGGCGCAAAGCAACGCTGCCCAAAGCAGCGCACGCCGCCGCTGCCATTCATCGAGCGGGCGCACCGGTATCTCCCTTGTCGCCGGGCATGTGTAAACGGTAAATCGCTGCGTGAATCGTCGCGTCCAAACGCGGTTCCGCCGCATTCCCGGGCGCCCCGGTTGCCAGCGCCATTTCCGTATCCGAAACGCTGATGAGCGTCGAGTGATGCGAAAGATCCTCGACGAACTCCAGAATGTTGCGAAAGCTTCCGGTGATGCGAATCGTCAGCAACGTTCCGTCCAGCGCCTTGTTCGCAGTACTGCTGGCGGCCCCGGGCTGAATTGCCACCACGCGCGCATCATACGTCTTAGCCGATGAGTACAGCGTGCTCAGCAGTTCGGCAGTCGTGCGCGGGAGTGAGGAATCGTGTGAAACGCGTGCCAGATCTTGCTGAGCGCGGTTCGCCACGGCGCGAAGTTGCGAAGCCTGCCGGATAATGCGCGAATCGGAAACGGTCTGCGCGTAAAGCGCCTCGGCACGCATATTCGAGGCTTGGATTGCACCGTGATAATGTATCTGCACGTATGCTAAGCCTACACAAAACACGAGCACGGCGAGCAGCCACGCGGCGCGTACGTCGTCGCCCGGGCGCATGCGAAGTTCGAAGTTCACCGCGCCGCTCCATCGACGTGAATCTCATACTTCATGCCGCGGTCTTGCCCGTGCGCCTCTTCTTCGGCGGCCTCTACGAGCTGCGGGCTGTGCAGATGGCGTGCATGCATGAGGCCGCGCAGAACACTACCGACCACCTGCAGGTTCTTCGCACGCCCTTCGAGCGCGAGTCCGGTATCATCGTGCGAAATGCCGGTCAACCACGCGTGCTCCGGCAAGTCGTTCGCGATCTCCGCAAGCATCCGCGCATCGGCATCGCCCGACTCTGCAATGTGGCGCACTTGCTTATCGAGATCGACCAATGTACGGACGCGGTCGTAATAGACGTTCGTGCGGCGCAGTTGGACCTGCGTTACATCGAAGCGCTGTTGATAGAGCGCTTCGATGCGGAGCGCCTGCGTCAGGCGGTATGCATCTATGCCCCAAGCCCCGCCGACAATGCACACCGCACCCATGAGCGCAAACACCGCGCTCTGCAACCGTTCGGGGATGCGCGTTTCGAGCAAGCGAGCTACGAAAAGCGGGCGGGCCGAATGCAGATAGTCGAATCGCATTTAGTTGACGCTCCACATCGCCAAACCCGCGGCGAGCGTCCAGTCAGGAGCGCTCGAACGGACGACGTCGTCGGGATACGCCTCGCCCCGCAGCGCATCACTTACCGGCATTTCACACAGTGCGCCGGTCGCGCTTTCCAAATCGGCGGCAAATCCCGATAGGCGCGCCGCGTTGCCGACGAGCGCTACGCGTGCGATGCTATGCGTTTTTCTCGCGGATTCAATAAGGGCGGCCACGTCGCTCGTCAATGCGGCGCGTGCGCGTTCGCCGGCGCCCGCGGTACCTAGAATACGTTTGCGTTTCTCCGCTGTCTGCGTATCCAGCGACAGTTCGCGTTCGATCGCGCGCGTCACGTCGGCGCCGCCGTTGTACGCCTGCAGTGTCACCGGAACCCCCGACATTGCGACGTGCAGGCTGGTCCGCTGATGTCCGACGTCGATGACGGCGTCAAAACCCGGGAGCGCTCGCGCGAGCGCGCACGCTTCGTGGTCGATCGCGACCGGCTTCAATCCCGCCGCACGTAGTGCCGTTGTTCGCGTCAGGACCGCCGACGAGCGCGCTACACCGATTGCCCATACGCCGTTTGCGGCGTCGGCCGGATGAATGCGCACGACGGCTTCGTCAATAGGAAACTCCACGAACCGCTGCGCTTCAAAGCGCGCAACGCGCTCACGCTCGGCGCTCGTCATCTTCGGCAACTTCACGCCGCGCAAAAGCGCGTCCGGTTCGCCGATTGCGCAGATGCAGCGGCGCTCGCGCGTTCCGAGTTCCGAAATGGCATCGTCAAGCAGGGCGGCGATGTATTCAGGCTGCGCCAGCAGCCCGGAACTCGACGCGCCGCTCGACACTTCACGTACGGCAACCGCACGAATGCGTCTCGCGCCGTCCACGCGTTCCGTTTCCACGACGCGTATGCGAGTGGCACCGATATCGACGCCGAGCGGCAGCGTGCGCTGCTTCATACCGCGGCCCCGTGCAGAACGACGGCGAGCATTCCGGCCGCCATGTACGGCGCAAAGCGCATCTCGTCACCGCGGCGTGCGCGCTTGGTGACAAGCAGATATGAGGCGTAGGCGCCGCCGAGTACGAACGCCACGCCGAGCGCTTCAACGGAGTAGCGAACGCCGATCGCTCCACCGATGCAGCATGCAAGTTTCACGTCGCCAAGCCCCAACCCGCGGCCACGTGACAGCACGTACAGCGCGGCAAGACATCCCGCGCATGCGCCCGCTCCCAAAAGAAACGGCAGCAGCGCGTGCGCCGCCGTCGCAACCGCGGCCATGGCGAGCAGGCACGGAAACGTTACCGTATCAAAAACGTAACCGCATGCGGCGTCCAGCGCTGCGGCGCTTACGACCGCGCCGAATGCCGCGATCAGCAATGCTTGCGTCGCGAATCCGTCTTGCCGGCCAACGGCCAAACACTCGAGCCCGGTACCAACGAGCAGCAACGCCGGCGCGGCCGTTCTTTGCAAGCAGACGTCCATGCCGTAGGATTTTGCAGCAGCCAACCCGGCAGCCACGCATGCGGTGTTCACTGCGATTGTTACCGGTATGATCCACACGATGTCGATCATCGGCCGTGCTCCGACAGCGCGATGAGCGCCGGGCGATAGCCGTGCCGAACGGAAAGCGCCAAGCGCCACAACGTTCTGGCCGATTTTGCGCGGCCGGCGTGCTCCGCCGCCCATCCCGCAAACACGAAGCTTTCCGGGGAACGTGAAGATCGGGCCGCACGTTCGAAGTCGTTTTGCGCGAGCGCGTAGCGCTTTTGATGCAGATAACACAACGCGCGATCGGTCAGCAAAACCGCATCGCCCGGATGCCGGCGAAGGTAGCGGCCCGCGATCGTGATTGCGCGCCGCAGCGAGGATGGCGTATTTTGCTGCAGGCTCAAAAAAGCGTACCGGTCCGCCGCAGTTTGCGATTCAGGCATCAACGCCAGCGCCCGCTGGTAGCGCTCGAGCGCGGCGGGCGTGTTGCCGCGGTACAAGAACTCGTCGCCGCGCACGATGAGCGCCTGCGCCACCTGCGAACGGAAAAGAACGAATGCCAGCACGAGGGCAACTGCGGCAATCGCAAACCGGCGTAACCGAGAAAATGGACGGTTCATGCCAGAACGGCATAATATGCGGCTAAACCGAGCATGAGCGTCGCGCTCACGACGCTTCCGGCTTGCCGCGCGGAAAAGCGAGTAAGAATGGTCGTCGCACCGCTGCTGCCGAGCGCCGCGAAGGCAATGGGCAATGCATGGCCCAGACCAAAGCATGCCAGCAGAACGCTCGCATACGCGGCATTGCCGGCGGCCGATGCGTACGTGGCGATGCCGATGACGAGCGGCGTGCAGCACGGCGAAACGACCAGTGCGAACGAACTGCCAAGTAAAAACGCCGCGCCCATTCCGGATTTGCGATCGGATCCGTGGATGTGATCGCAGTGTGCATCCTCACGCCACAGCGAAACGCAGCCGCCTACCGCGAGAGCGAGCGCAACAGTCCAGTACGTCCACGATGAGAACTGTGCGGCACGCGCAAGCAGCGACGAAACGACGCCGAAACTCGCGTAGACCAGACACAGTCCGCAAACAAACGCGCCAACCAGCGCGGCGGCTCTCGCGCGGCTCTGTCCTGCGGCCAGGCCGGCGATCGCGATAAAACGCGGCGCAACGCACGGTCCCACACTCGATACGGCGCCCGCGGCGAACACTAGAGGCGCGGCATACGGGCTGCCGGAGCTTACCGCGGCAAGCCCTTGCGAGATGGGATCGAACATACGTTATTTGCCGGCTGCGGAAGAACTCGTGACGCCTTGCGTGCTGTCGTACTTGAGCGTCGTGTCGCTTGAACTTGCCGCGAACGATTTCATCGTGGACGGATCGTGCGTTCCGGGGCACCAGATCTTGTACGCGTTCACGCCGCCGCTGCTCGTGCTCGTGTAGGTATAATACTTGCCGGTTCCGGCAGCCGGATCTTCCGGCGGCTGGCCCAGATAGCCGCTGAGCACGCCGCTTCCGCTCGTGGCGGCGGCGTCGATGTTCGCATTCGTACCGGTCGGATATGCCTGTTTATCGGTGTAGTACAATTCGAACGCCGTTGCTACGGTTTTCAGGTTCGCCATGCACGCCGAGGTAGCAGCCTGCGCGCGGGCATGTGTGAAGTTCGGTATCAAAACGGCAGCGAGGATGGCGATGATCGCCACGACTACCATCATCTCCAGCAGTGTAAAACCGCGCTGGTGTTTCATCTTCTTCTCCTGCGTAAATCTCGCAACCCGGCTAGTGCCCGCTTCGTCGCGTTATGAGACCGACAAAGGCTGCATTTTCTGCAGTGCGGAACGGTGCAGGCGCGAAATATGGCGCCGTGAGTAGCCTAAGCGCTCGGAAACTTCAACCTGGCTGTATCCTTTGGCGTACAGCGCCAAAATAATCTCGCGCTCGGTTTCCGTCAGGCACGAAAGCGCGGTTTCAGCGAGGAGAACGTCCTCGCGGTCGTCCAGCGTGTAGCTGAACGGGCGCAACTCGTGCGGCTCGAGCGCGTCCAACGACTCGGGCACGGCCTGCGCGCGATAGCAGGTGATTTCTTCCACTTCGCGCAGCGTCAATTGCAGCCGTTGCGCCACTTCATACATGGAAGGTTCCCGGTGCAGTTCGGAGACGAGCGCGTCGTGCATCTGCTGAAAACGCTTGTCCAAGTCGCGCAACCGCCGCGGGGCGCGTACCATGCGTTCGTGGTCGCGAACGTAATGCATCAACTCACCCACGACAAACAGCCATGCAAACGCTTCGAACGGCGTTTTGAGCCGTGCGTCGTACCGGTCGCACGCCTTCAGCAAGCCGATGGCGGCGATTTGCTCCAGATCCGCTCTATCCGCGCCGCGGCGACAGAACTTTCGCGCTCCGCGCGCGCACAGATGCCGGTATTGCGCAAAGAGCCTATCGCGGTTTTCCGTCGTCCGGTCGTTGAGCCAGAACTCGAGTGCAGCATCCAAACTAATCATCGAATGTTTCCAATAAGCGTGTAGAGTGGAATGAAAATTGCGGCAACGATAAAGCCGACGGCTCCCCCAAGAAGTAAAATCATCGCCGGCTCGACGACCGACGCCAGTGAGGTGAGCATGGTTTCCAGGTCGAGATCGTAGTAATCCGCCACGCGCAGCAGCATTGCGTCCAGCGATCCGGTCTCTTCGCCGACGCGCAGCATTTGAATGAACATCGGTTCGTACAGTCCGCTGCGGCCGAGCGGCTCCGAGATGAGCGAGCCTTCGCGCAATGCTTGGCGCAGATCGACGATGCTCTGCCGGAATTTCGCGCTCGTGACGACGTCGGTAACTACTTCGAGCGCGGCGATTAGACCGACTCCCGAGCGCAGCATTGTCCCGAGCATGCGGGCAAAACGCGTGATCGTCGCTTTTCGCACGATGCTGCCGACGACCGGAATGCCAAGCATGAGCGATTCCAAGAGCACCGCGCCGCGCTCGCTCTCGCGCAAACGCACTACCGATACGACGATAGTGAGCAGCAGCGCGGTCGCGCAAGCCCATGTCAACGGAGACCGCAGTGCCATGCCCGTTGCAATGAGCGCCGACGTGACCGCCGGCAGCGGCACATGCAACTGCTCGTACATGGAACGGAACATCGGGACGATCGTGCCGAGCAAGAATATCACCAGTCCGATCGCCGCCGCGCTCACGATCGCGGGGTACGCGAGCGCCGCGTAGACGCGCTTTCTTACCGCGCGATCGCGTTCGAGAACAGTGGCAATACGCTCGAGCACCTCGTCGAGCACACCGCCGAGTTCGCCGGCCTTCACCATCGCCACGTACAGCCGAGGAAATTCCTTCGGGCGCCGCGCCATGGCTTCACTGAGGGCCAAACCGTTTTCGATATCGCAGATGACGCATCGCAGGGCTTCGCGCAACCGTGAGTCGGCGCACTGCTCCAGTGTCACGTCAAGCGCTCTGCGCATCGGGACGCCCGCATGAATCAGCGTCGAGAAAGAACGAAAGAACGTTACGAGGCTCTTTTGCGAAACGCCGCCGATTTGCAGCATGGCGGCGAGCGTACCGCGCGCAGACGACGCGTTCTCCAGCGACGTGACGAATAATGCGCGCGTCCGCAAGCTTGCTAGGGCAGCCGAGGCTGTGCCTGCTTGAATGGAACCGCGAACGAAGGCGCCGTCGTTATCGCGCGCCGTGTAGTAATACAGCGTCGTCATGGCGTTACGTCAGCGTGCGATCCGATGGCCGCAGTTCGCTCGGCCTCTCCGTCACCGCGCGTGCGGCGTCCATGGTCACCTCACGGCGTGCGACCAGATCCGAGAGATGCGCCTCGAGCGTTTGCATGCCGATCTGCCGGTTCGTCGAAATGATATTGCGCAACTGATGCGTTTTGCCGTCGCGAATCATCGAGCGGACGGCATCGGTGCCGATAAGCACTTCGGCCGCAAGCCGGCGCCCTTGCCCGTTCGCCCGCGGTAAGAGGCGCATGCACACCACGCCCGCGAGCGTCTGCGCCAGCTGCATGCGAACCTGTTCTTGTTTGTCGCCCTCGAACGCCCCGACGATCCGCTCGACGGTCTGCGATGCGTCGCCCGTGTGCAGCGTCGTAAGAACCAGATGGCCAGTTTCCGCCGCGGTCAGTGCGGCATGCATCGTCTGCGGATCGCGCATCTCGCCGACCAGGATTACGTCCGGGTCACTGCGCAGCGCGCCGTACACCGCTTCGGCAAACGTTCCGACGTCGCGCCCAAGTTCACGCTGATTGACGACGGATCGGTTCGACGTGTGCTCGTACTCGATCGGATCCTCGATCGTTACGATGTGGCGCGATTGCGTGCGATTCATGCGATCTATCAACGCGGCCAGTGACGTGGACTTACCGCTCCCGGTCGGCCCGGCAAAGATTACCAATCCGTGCGGTTTCTCGCAAAAGGACGCAACGACGCCCGGCAGATGCAGCGTCTCCAAACTCGGGACGCTCGGCGCGAGCAGGCGGATTGCGAGGCACGTTCCACGCGCCGTGCGATATGCGTGCACGCGTATCGCGCCCACATCGTCCAGGCGGTGCGTTATCGTCGCATCACCGCATCGCTCGAGGAGTTCGCTTGCCCTGGGCGTCAGCAGTGCGCCGGTCACCGCTTGCAGTTCTTCCGTCGTGGGCGCCATCGTATGCTGCGATTCCAGCGCGCCGTCCACGCGCAGCACCGGCGGGGCGCCGGCGCACAAGTGCACGTCGGAAGCATTGCGCATCCGCGCGACGCGCAGCACTTCACTGAGCCGTACGGGCGCCAGCGCCGCAGTCATTGTTGCTGAACCACCAGCACGCGGCGCAGTTCGTCAAACGTCGTTTCACCCGCGAGCACGCGCTCCACGCCGTGCACGAGCATCGACTCGTACCCCGCCGAACGCGCCGCATCGGCGATCTCGACGCTCGACGCGCCTTGCGCTATCAGCCGCCGCAGCGAATCGTGGACATAGAGCGATTCAAAAATCGCCGCACGACCCGAAAAGCCCGTGCCTGCGCATGCGCCGCAACCAGCAGGCTTATATGCGCGCATACCACTTGAAACGCCGAACTGCCGTGCTAGTTCAGCGGAAACGGCAAACGGCTCGCGGCACGCCTCGCATAACCGGCGCACGAGGCGCTGAGCGATGACAGCCGACAAACCCGCGGATATCGTGTGATTCGACACGCCGAGTTCCACGAGACGATCGATGGCCTTCGGTGCGTCGTTGCTGTGCAGCGTCGTCAGGACCAATTGCCCGCTCAGCGACGCCGACGCGGCAATCGCAGCGGTTTCCGCATCACGCATCTCGCCGACCATGATGACGTTCGGATCTTGCCTGAGAAACGACCGCAGCGCGGTGCCGAACGTAAGGCCGGCACGCGGGTTGACTTGAATCTGCGCAACGCCGGGGATTCGCACTTCGACGGGATCCTCGATGCTGCAGAGGTTTTCCGAATCCGCGTCGCGCTCGCGCAGCGCAGCATACAACGTCGTCGTTTTTCCGCTTCCCGTGGGACCGCACACCACGACAAATCCGTGCGGCGCGTGGACTGCGCGGAGGAAATCCTTCAACGTGCGCGCGGGCATGCCCAGTGAATCGACGCTCGGTACGCGCATCTCGTGATCGAGTAAACGCACCACGAGTTTTTCGCCCAGGATCGTCGGCATAGAGCTCACGCGTGCGTCGACCGATCGCCCGTTGCGATCGATGGCGTAGCGCCCGTCTTGCGGCTGGCGCCGGTCGGCGATGTCCATGCCGGCAAGCAGTTTCATGCGCGAGACCACTTGGCCGTACAATTCGCTGTGCAAATCGCGCGTTTCGGACAGAATGCCGTCCACGCGTTGCCGCACGCGACCGCCCGAACGTGTCGGCTCGACGTGAATGTCCGATGCGCCGTGCCGCAACGCGCGTTCGTGTATGTCGTCCACGGCACGAATCGCGGGTGCTTCATCGTCATGGTGCGCCGCTTGCGCGTGAGCATACACCGTCGACAGTTTCGCGCGAATGGCTTCACGCGGCGCACTGTATGCGCGAACGTGCATTCCGGTGATCAACCGTACGCGTTCGATCACGTCGTGGTCTGCCGCATCCGGAAGCGCAATCGTCAGGTGATTGTCGTCGCTGGCAATCGACAATACGTCGTGGCGCAGCGCGAGCGTTCGCGGAATGCGCGCAAGCGCATCGGCGTCCGGTGATACCGAAGCCACGTCGATAAAATCGATTGTCACAGAGTCGGTCGCAGCAGTCACACCCGCTCCTCTACCGGTGTAGACGACAAACCGCCGAGTACAAAAGTCCCGGCGCGGATATAGCAAGTTTTTACCATACCGTGTCAACACTTTGGACACATTCCGGCAACAATCGCGCCTTAATGTCCGTGTTTTTGCAACGCTGGGTACAAATGCAACGGCTGTTGCGGCAAATGTCATAAGTGCAATTTGCATCTATATAGGGAATAGACTCTGCGTGCGTGCGGCAACCGTGATCTGCAGGCTCAGTTCGCGCCACGGTCTGGCGTATTATCAGCATTTGCAGCAAGCGTTACCGCAGCGTGGCGTGGAGATCGTCGAAACGCACATGGTGCGCCGGCGAAAAGCCCTCAAAAAGCGCATCCGCCAGGCTGTGCAATCGGGCGCAAAGTTGATTATAGTCATCGGCGGCGACGGCACCCAGACCGCCGCCGTCGGCGAAATGGCGCATACCGACAGCGTTCTTGCCGTCGTCCCCGCCGGTACCGGAAACAGTTTTGCGTTTAGTCTGGGCATCAAAGACGATCTCGATGCCGCAATCGACACCATTGCAAACGGCAAGGAAATTGCGGTGGACGTGGGCATCGTGAACGGCACGTATTTCGCGAACTTTGCCACCATCGGGCTGATCGCGGATGCGGCGAACCGTACGCCGCGCGGGCTCAAGCGCATCGCGGGGCCGATTGCCTACGGTATCGCGGCGATTCAGTCGTTCGTAAAAAACAAACCGTTCGAACTGCGCGTGAAGTGGAAAAAAGAAACGCTGCGCATCGTCACGCATCAGGCCATCGTTGCCAGCGGCCGATATTTCGGATGGCAGCCGCTCACACCGCAGGCCAGCGTACGCAGCGGCGATCTCGCATTTTTTGCCGCAGCCGGCGATAAGGCGCAAGACGTCATCGCTACGAACGCCGCACTACTACGCGGCGATCAGACGCAACTCGATCACGCGCATTATTTTTCGGCGCCGAAGATTACGATCAAAACCAAACCGAAGCAGCCGCTGAACATCGACGGTCACGCCCTCGGCACGACACCGGCGAAATTCAAGATCGTTCCGAAAGCGCTGCGCGTACTCGTGCCGCAGGATTTCAAACCGCGCGCGTGAGCATCGACCTGCGGCTCGACATCGCGGCTATTGTGCTATTGGCGGCATTTGTCGCGCTGGGTATGCTGGTTTCGCGACGCCCGCTCACGCGTTTGGACGCCGAGGCCGTTTATTTTCGCGGTCAAGCCACGCGCATTGCGCTGCTCTTTACGCTATCGGGACGCTCGCGTGCGCTTACCGCAGCCTGCCTTCTGTCGATTGCGATCTTTGCGTTGCTGCGATTGCCGCTCGGCATCCCGCTGATCCTCACCGGATCGCAGCTCGTCTCGCAACTCGTCGTCGCGGTGTGCAAGACGTTTTTCAGACGCGTGCGCCCGGATTACTGGCTCGTCGGCCGCGAAGCCGGTCACTCGTATCCAAGCGGACACGCAACGACCGCGGTGGTGTTCTTTATCGGTTGGGCTCTCGTCATCGCGCTCAGTCCGCTCGGCGGCGGTATAAAAACCGCGCTCATCGCAGCACTAACCGTGTGGTCGCTCGGTATCATCTGGTCGCGCCTCGCGCTCGGCGCGCATTATCTTACCGACGTCACCGGCGGCGTATTGTTCGGTGCCGCCTGGCTTTGTGCGCTTTCATCGCATCTTTATGCCATTCTCAGTTTACCGGGGTAGATACGCGGTGTGGGAACGCGATCGCGAACGCTGAGTCTTGTGGCGGGCGGCGCCTGCTTGATTGTCGCAATCGTTGCGTGGGCGCTCGTTTCCACTGCAAGG
>DASSEZ010000031.1:0-10981 GCA_035694945.1 Vulcanimicrobiaceae bacterium | reverse complement strand
TTTCCCACCGGGCTTCGCCAAGCATATGGCGCAGATATCGAAGAACGCAGTAGATGTATCGACCACCGTCTCGCAAGCCATGACTGCGGCGCTCAGTGGCAAAGGCGGCAAGTTCAACTGCGTCGGGTGTGATTTCAGCGGCCAGAATTTGTCCGGTCACAGTTTCCGCGGACAAGAACTCAGCGGCGCAGATTTTAGCAGCAGCAACCTGCGAAACGCGGACTTCTCCAACAGCGTGCTCGTCGGTGCGGATTTCTCACATGCCGATCTGCGCGGCGCGAACTTCGCGAACGCGAAGCTGAGCGGCTGCGATTTCAGCTACGCACGGATTGACGGCATCAACTTCAGCGGCGCATCGCTGGTGGGCTGCAGCATCGACGCGCATTCGCTCTCGCCCTCACAGGCGGCATCGCTGCTGCACGGCTGCCGCACCGGTTGCGACTTCAGCGGCGCCGATTTGAGCGGTCAGGATCTGCGCAACATTGACCTGTCCGGCGTCGATTTGAGCAACGCGAATTTGCGCGGAGCAAACCTATCCGGTGCGCGTCTGCAAGGCGTCGACTTCAGCGGTGCACATTTGGAAGGCGCGCATTTCGACGGAACCGACATTATCGGCTGCGATTTGAGCGGCGTCAATCTGCAAAACGTCGATCTGTCCAAAGCCCGGATCACCGGTAGTAAACTCACTCCGACCCGTTAGCGTCTAGCACCACTCAACGCCATTTACTACAGCTCGTGCGCGGTACGGGCTTGGTTTCCTGCGCCCAAAAACAAGGAGAAACGCTCATGCTTGGACTGCTGCTTACCATTCTCATCGCCGCGCTGAACGGTGTGCCGGCAAGTTGCGTCGGCTGCGATATGGCGCACATGGATTTACACGGCAGAGATTTGCGCAACGTGTCGTGGACCGGAAGCGATCTGCGCGGCGCGAACCTACGCGGAGCCAACCTCTCCGGTGCGCGTCTTGCCGGTGTCGATCTGCGGGACGCCGATCTTCGCGATGCGGATATGCGGAACGCAATGCTTGCCGGCGTGCAACTGCGCGGCGCACATTTGGACGGAGCGCGCCTGGACGGCATCCGGATCGCCGGCGGCGATCTATCAGGTTCGTATTTGCAAAGTTTGCGCGACGATCAAGCACGCGCACTGCTGGCGCACTGCGCCGGCTGCGACATCGCGAACGTGGACCTGCATGGCAAGAATCTCGACGGAA
Source organism: Vulcanimicrobiaceae bacterium (assembly GCA_035694945.1). Taxonomy (GTDB): domain Bacteria; phylum Vulcanimicrobiota; class Vulcanimicrobiia; order Vulcanimicrobiales; family Vulcanimicrobiaceae; genus DATGJX01. The sequence continues at coordinate 9,768 of DASSEZ010000031.1, read as the reverse complement.
TAGGGGTCGCCGGCAGCAACTTCAGGGACTCGAATCTTTCCGGCGCGTCACTGCGCAACGCCAATCTCGTTGCGGACAGTTTCCGGGGCGCCAATTTGCGGGACGTGAACTTCCAAGGCGCCGCGCTGTGCGGGCATGATACCGACATCAACGACAATCGCAGGCCGTACAACGTTCATTACGGAGAACTGCATTGCAGCGACTTTTCCGGTGCGGATTTACGCGGAGCAAACCTTCGCGGGGCGCAAATCTGTGATTATGCCGGGCGCGACCAGCCGCGTCGCTGCAGCGCACTGGATGCGGCCGCGCTTCGCAGCCTAGGACACGCGAATCTCGATGGGGCGGTTGGTCCATGAGCATGTTACTCGCAGCTGTTCAAGCGGTCTCCCTCGCCGTGCCGCTGGTGCATGCGGCGCCGCCCATCGATGGTTCGCTCGCGCATCCCGAATGGAAGGCTGCGCAAACCGTGACACTCGCCTGGGATTTACAAGGCCACAAACACGCTCCGCAGCAGACGACTGCCGCGGTTGAAACCGATGGCAAATACTTGTACGTGGCATTCGACGCGAAACAGCAAGGCCGGATCGTCGCGACGCAGCACACCGACGATGCCGGGCAAGGCACGGATGACGACGTGGAAATTGACCTGTGGCCCGGCGGATCCAACGGATTCCTGTATCAATTCATCTCCAATCCGATCGGCACGCATTACCAGTCTTCTTCGGAGAATTCAGGTTATCGTCCGGAGTGGTGGTCGGCCGGCAGCGTTCACGACGGTGAGTATGTCGTGACGATGAAGATCCCGCTGGCCGCGATTCATGGTGCCAATGCGAAGACATGGCTCGTACAGTTCGCGCGTAAAGTAGAGACGACGGGTGATATCGACGTGTGGTCCTACGATACCAATGAAACGGATCAAACGTCATCCGTTTATGCAGGCAGCATGACGGGGCTCCAAACCCTCGCTGTGCGCCCGCAGCCGCGCGTGGAACTTTATGGCCTCGGGCTTGCCGGCGGCAAATCGATCGGAGGCTCCACCTCGCGCGCCGGCGTGGATTTTTCAATCCCGTATACGGCAACCTCGTCGTTCTACGCCACGATTCATCCGGATTATTCCAACGTCGAACTGGATCAGCAATCGATCTCTCCGACCGCGTTTCGCCGGTATCTGAGCGAAGTGCGGCCGTTTTTCACGCAGGCGAACGCACCGTATAACGATTTCAACTGCGATTTGTGCAGCGGTATTACGACGCTCTACACGCCGGCGATACCGACGCCGCGTGACGGGTATGCAGTCGAAGGCAAACAAGGCAGCATCACCTATGGCGCGTTCGATGCAATCGGCGACGGACGTACCGATACGGCACAAGCGTTCGACTGGTCGAACCAGGCGCGTACGTTCCGTATTTCGGCGCAGCGCGTTGGCGCCTATACCGGGAGTGTCACGGACAATTCGCAAGAGTTCGGTGTTGCCTATTCCGATTTGAAACACGCGTCGGCCTGGTTCAACTACGGAACGGACAGCGGTTCCAACGTTGCCGACGCATCGCGCTCCGCGCTCTATGATTTTGGCGCAGTGTGGAGCTCGCCGACGTTCGTTGATGCGATCGCAATCCGGCACATCGGCCAGTATTTCAATCCCGTCGACGGCTTCGTCTGGCACCCGGACATTGCCGGATGGGGCCACTACACCGCAAAATCGTGGCTCTTTCCTTCAGGCGCGCCGCTGCGCAGCGTCACCGCGAGCACCTTCATCGACCGCTATCACGATCATACCGGTGAACTCGATCAAACCGATCAGAGCGCGAGCGTCGACTTTTTGACGCGCGGCCTGATCGACGTGAACGTTCAGACAGGCGCGTCGTACGTGCGCCTGCAGCCGAACGGTATCTTCCATCCCGTCTCGCAGAACGGCGTGTTCGTGACGTTCGGCAGCGGAGCGGACAACTCGAACGTCAACAATGGCGCGCAGCATGGCTCGAGCGCGACGCCGACCACGATTGGTTTTACCACGGGCCGCTTCGGCCCCGGACGCCTGAACTCGTGGACGTTCAGTTCCACGATGCGTGCGATGCGGCTGGGCCTGCTCACGTTCGAACTGGACGGAAATATTCAGCAATTGGACGCGGGACCGCGTTACAGTCAGTGGCTCGAACGCGTTTCTTATACGTATCAGGCGAATCGCGACACGTCGTTTGCGCTGGGTGCGCGGCGGATCATCGGAACGCCGCCCATGCTGGACGCCATCCCGCAGTACCAGCAAGGGTGGAACCTTTCGGCCGCTTACCACCGTACATTCAACGGGGTGAACGAGATTTACGCCGTCTACGGAGATGCCAGTGCCTTTTCCACCGTCCCGCAGTTCATCGTCAAGTGGATCCGCTATTTCGGAGCCGGGAAAGGCACCTAGCCGCCCCGGCCCTAAGATAGCGGGGATGTTCCACCGCCTAACCGCTCTTTTCGCACTGGGTGCGCTCGTCGCGCTTGCCGCAAGCCCCGCCGCTGCGGGCTCCGCCGCCAAACCGGCGTCCGCCGCGAAACCGGTTCCCGCCGCGACTCCGCTCAAGACGATCGAGCACATCCATATCTCGCCGATGTGCACGGCGCTCGGTAAGGTGATTGGTCCGGCCATTGCCAAGGTGCTGCAAAACGACAAGATCATTGCCAACAGCAAGCCGTACTTCCACGATTTCGCGAAAGCGACGGCATCCGGTCAAAGCGTTGCGGCCAAAGACATGGCGGTCGAGCGTTTGGAAACGCTCATCGGCCCGCTGGTGAAAAATACGGAGGCCGTGGACAAACTGCTGAGCGATCCGTTCGCATTCCCGAAAGTCGCGTACTCGGAGGACGATCAGAAGCTGCTGCAGATGCGCGAACAGCTTCGCGTGGTGAACGCGCAGCAGAAGAAGGCGCTGGACGTTATCAGCGGTTTCGTCGACACGCAACAACTTGGCGAGTTGCAAGCGGCAGGCCATGAATACGATGCAGCACTTGCCGCCAAGCCGACCAACGCCGGGCAGACGCCGAATCCCGCTCCGACGGCTCCGCCGGCCGACGTGCTGAATGCCGGCGTCACGAACGACAAGAACGATCCGGCGCGCGCGATCGATCCGACGTATAAAAACACCGGAAGTCTAGTGGGCGCGAACCCGCTCAACGTGTTCGAGAACGCCATCTCGAGCTACCAGCAAGACATTCAAAGCAGCGAGCAAGAAGCCGCGAAAACCGTCGTTTCGGCGGTGCCGCGCTGCGGCGGTCACGTGCCCGGCGGCCCGGTTCCTTCGCCGACTCCTTCGCCGTAGGCTCCGCCCCCGGGCGTTTGTACGACGAGCGTTTGCCCGACGGCGAATGCTTGAGTCGTTTTTGCGGGCAATTGCCGTGCTTGCTGCGCGCTCGTATCGAGCAGCAGATGTTTGCCGGTAGCACCGTTGCCGCCGCCTTGCGCGCCGCGCGGCGGTACCGCATGACGTTCGGCAAGCAATGAAACGCGCGCGTCTCCTTCGACGAGCGTGAGCGCGCGAATCAGTCCGTCGCCGCCGCGGAAACGGCCGCGTCCGCCGGTACCGTCCGCAAATTCGTACCGCGAAACGCGCATCGGATAGTCGCGCTCGATCGCTTCAATCGGCGTATTCAGCGTGTTGGTCATGTGGCATTGAATGCCGTCGACGCCGTCCATCGTTGGACGGCCGCCCATACCGCAGCCGTTCGTTTCGTAGAAAGCCCACGTGCTGCCGTCGGCGCGCGTGCCGCCGATCATCACGTTGCTCATCGTACCGCCGCTTTGTGCCGGTACGCGATCGGGCGCGGCTTGTGCAAGCGCGCCGAGCACGACGTCGGCGTTGCGCGTGCTCGTTTCCACGTTGCCGCCCGAAACGGGCGCCGGCCGGCGCGGATTGAGCAGCGTTCCTTCGGGTACGTCGACGGTAACCGGACGAAAGCAGCCCTCGTTCATTGGAATCTCCGGATCCGTGACGGCGCGCAAGGCGTAATACACGCCGGAAAGCGTCACGCCGTAGACCGCATTCATGGGAAACGGGAGTTGCGCGGCGGTACCGGCATAATCGAAGTGCGCGTTACCGGCGCGTAGCGTAAGGCGCAAACGAATTGGGATCGACGGCTTGCCCTCGCGGTCTTCCAGTACGTCTTCATAGCAAAACTCGCCATCGCCGAGCGCTGCCAGTGCGTTACGCATGCGTATTTCGCTATCGTCCAGTAGGCGGTCCACCGCAGCATCCACCGTGTCACGTCCGTAGCGTTCGTACAGTTCGAGAAGACGGCGCTCGCCCGTCGCGTTTCCCGCGGTTTGCGCGCGAAGATCGCCGCTGCGCGCATCCGGCGTGCGCGAGTTCGCCCGCAGCAGTGCAACGGTCGATTCGACGACGCGATCCTGCGCTACCAAACGCATCGGCGGCACGACGAGGCCTTCGGCGAAGAGATCCGGCGCGTCGGCCGACATGGAACCCGGCACCATACCGCCGACGTCCGTGTGATGCGCTTTGTTGGCAGCAAAACCGGCGAGATCGCCGCGGAAAAAGATGGGACGGATCACGGTGACGTCGTTCAGGTGCGTCCCGGAGATGTACGGATCGTTCACGATCCACATCTCGCCTTCGCGCACGCCGCCGTGCTGCCGTTCGATGACGTCCAGCGTCGCGCGCAGTCCCCACGGCAACGATCCCAAATGCACGGGGATGTGCTCGGCCTGCGCGATGAGCCTGCCCATGCGGTCGAAGAGCGCGCACGAATGATCCAAACGCTCCTTGATGTTCGGCGAATAGGCGCTGTTTCGCACCGCGATGCCCATCTCTTCGCTGGCGTAGGTCAGCGAACTCTTGACGATCTCGGCAGTGACGGGATCGATGCTCACGAAACACTCCACGTAAAACCGGCGTAGCCGGCTAGTTCGGCAAACTCACCGGACGAGCGAAAAGCGTGGCGCCACAGGCGCCGCGCACGCAGAACGTAGCGGTCGCGGTCGCGCCCCGCGCGCACCGCTACGAGCGGAGCAGCGCAGTCAAGCGCAATCTGCGCAAGTTGCATGCAGTCGTGCGCCCAGCCCAATTCATCCGTGAGACGCGAGAGCAGCAGGAGCGCGCGCTCGATGCCGGGCGCCTGCGGATCCAGGCGTTCGAGCGCGAAACGCAGCCTTTTGCACGCCAGACGAAACGCGTGTACGCGTTCGTCGTCGTGCGAATCGAGCGCGGACTGTTGGTGCAGCGCCTGCGCAAACCGCACGCGCACGATATTCCTCTGCGCGTCTTCCGGGCTCGCGGTGTTCTTCATCGCTGCAACTCGCGCACCAGTTTGCGACGCATGCGTCTTGCCCGTTTTCGCAAGATGCGGCGCAAATGGCGCAGTTGTTCGAGTTCTTCGCCGGTGGCGTCATCGCGATAGGACTGCACGCGCTGCAGCAATACGTCCGCATCGCGCACTTTGCCCGCACGCCGGTGCACGCGGCGTATGCGTTCGGAAAACGCGTCGGTAACACCGGCGATGCCGGCCAGATCGTCCAACACGGCACGCAACCGCGCAAGGCGCTTACGCGTCCGGTGCAGACGCTTTGTGGATTTGGGCTTTGCGCAAAAGCCGGTTATGGCTGTGCTCGCCGCGTCTACGTACGTTCCGATGACGGCCTGCGCCCACTGCGCCAAGTTTTCCCGCGTATCCATCACGCGCGCTCCACGACGAGCATCGCGTCGCGCACGTTTGCCGACCATCCCGGCGGCACATACGTGCAGGTATCGTATTGTTCGATGAGCGCCGGGCCGGCAATCGCTGCATGCGGCGGCAACGCTGTGCGCTGATGCACGGGCGTTTGCACGAAGGCTCCGTCTATGTAGAGGGCGCGCGTGTCCTGCGTGTCGTGCTGCGGGATTGAAGCACCACGAGCCTGTCGAGGGGCTTCGACCGCTAGACTACCCGCCGGAGCCGCCGCCGTCAAACGCGCGTTCACCAGTTCCACCGGTTCGCCGGGAACGGCGTAGCCGTAGCGCTGCTCGTGTTTTTCGTGGAAACGCTCGACGGCACTGCGCACCGAAGGTGCATACGGAATGTCCAGTTCGAAACTCTGCCCGCGATAACGCGCATCGTATTCGCGCCGGAACGTAATGTGCTCTTCGCGCGCGCCTTGCTCGCAGAGGAACGTGCGCGCTTCTGCTTCCAGCGCGTCGAAAATGGAGCGTGCATGCTCGTCGTCCAGGTCCTGCGCTTGGCGCAAAATCGGCCGCACGAAACTCGCGCGCAATTCGGCAACCAGCAAGCCGTGCGCGGAAAAAACGCCCGGATGTTCGGGAACGATGACGCGCCGAATCCCGAGTTCTTCCGCGAGCGCGCAGCCGTGCAGCGGCCCGTTGCCGCCAAACGCGACCATGGTGAACTCGCGCGGGTCCAGTCCGCGTTCAACCGTCACGATGCGCAGCACCTTCGCCATTTGCGCGTCCACGATGCGCACGATTCCGGCGGCCGTGTCTTCCGTGGAAAGTCCGATGCGCTGCGCAATCGCCGCAATCGCATCATACGAGCGCTGCCCGTCGATTGGAAACGTTCCTCCCACCAGCGCGGTGCGGTTGAGACGTCCGAGCACGACGTTTGCGTCGGTCACCGTCGCGCGATCGCTTGTACCGTAGCACGCGGGTCCCGGATCCGCACCGGCCGAAAGCGGCCCTACGCGCAGCGATCCGGCTTCATCGACAAATGCAATGGTGCCGCCGCCCGCACTGATCTCGGCGAGATCGACGAACGGAAACCGCACAGGGTACCCGCTGCCTTTGACGCTTCGCCCGCTGTGGGTCGAACCGGCGGCTTCAAATTCCGTCGCGACTTGCACGAGGCCGTCGACGATGGTTCCCGCTTTCGCGGTCGTGCCGCCCATGTCGAACGAAAGCACGCGTGCGACGCCGGCGGTGCGCGCTAAATCCGCCGCGCCGATAACGCCGCTGGCGGGGCCACTTTCGATAATCGACGCGGGGCGCTGCGCGATGCGGTCCGACGCTGCCATGCCGCCGTTGCTTTGCATGACGAACAGCGGCGCGGTGATGCCCCGCAGGCGGAGTGCAGTGCCAAGCCGATCGATGTACCGCTGCACGATCGGCATGAGTGCCGCGTTCACCACCGCGGTCGAAAAGCGTTCGTATTCGCGGTATTCCGGATCGACCGCGGACGACCGCGTGACCGGAACGCCGGGCAACGCCGCTTCTATTGCCTGAGCAAGCGCGCGTTCGTGCGCGTCATTTACGTACGAGTGCAGCAAGCCGATCGCCACCGCGTCGACGCTGCGCGCGCGCAATTCCGCTATAACGCGATCTATTTCGCCTTGTTCGAGCGCGACCAGCACGTTGCCGTGAAAATCTATGCGTTCGCGCACGCCCAGACGATCTTCGCGCGCAACCAGCGGTTTCGGGCGAGTGACGAAGAGGTTGTAGACTTCGCTGCGGTTCTGCCGTCCGATTTCGATGACGTCGCGGAAACCGGCGGTGGTCACGAACGCCACGCGCGGCAATTCGAGATGCATCTGCCCGAGCAGCGCGTTGGTCGCTATGGTCGTCGAGTGCGCGAGATACTCGATGTGGATGTCGCCGCGCTCGTCATCCTGAGCGTGTCCCTCGTCATCCTGAGCGTGTCGAAGGAGGTCCAGCGCCGCCAGGACGCCCTGCTCGGGTGCGCGCGGCGTCGAGGCGCACTTGAGCACGATCTGCTCGCCGCTCGATGGGTCTACGGCGACGAGGTCCGTGAACGTGCCGCCGACGTCTATGCCGACGCGAAGCGCTTGCCGCATCGTTCGGCATGTTTACAGCCCTTGCGCGAGAGGCCTTTCGCAAATGCTACCGCCGGTCGAAGGGCGGAAGCCGCGCACTGTCCGAAAAACGGCGTAGTGTGGGCACTTCCCTCACGGAGGAGAACCCTGGTGAAGCAGTACGTCGCGGTGCTTTGTGCGAGCAGCGCTCTTGTATTGGCCGCGTGCGGCGGCGGTGGCGGCGGCACGCCCAGTCTCGGAGGCGGCACCCCGCCAACGGTCAAGCCGACCGCGACGCCCACGCCTACACCGACACCCACGCCCAACACCACGGTTGCCCAAGGCACGCTCGTCGACGATCCGTCGGGAACCGCGCTTGCGGGCGTGAAAGTGCAACTCGATCCGTGGATCGCGTATGCAACGCCGGGACCAACGCCGACGCCGGTTGCGGTAAGCACGACGGATCCGCAAGGCCATTTCACCATCAGTGCGTCCAACGGTACGTATCTGCTCGTGATTGGCGTCGATGCGATCAACACGCCGCCGCCTGGCTGGAGCACACCGTCACCGAGTGCAACCGACACGCCGATTCCCGGCGCATCAGGATGGCGTCCGACGATTCACGATCGCATCGTTTTAACCGGCGGCGGAACCGCCGCATCGCCGATTCGCCTTGTTGCGCCGACGATGCCGCCGCAGCCGTTGTATACACCGCCCGCCGTCGAAACGAACGGCGACTATCGCCTTATCACCATCGATCCGCTGATCGAAGCGCCGTGCATCCTCGCATGGAACTCACTGCGCGCCGGCAAGGGACTTGCTGGCTCCGTTGCAGACGAGTGGAGTTTAGAAAATTCCTACGCAATTGCATGGGGTGGCTTCCAACCGAATGGGGGCGGAACACCGTTTTATCCGTTGACTACCGGCAATGGGAACGTTAGCGGCGGTGCAGATTGCTTGGATATGCTGAACTATCAATGGAACTTCGCTAGCGTGCAGACGTACGCGTACAATTCGCAAACGTTCTGGTTTGGCGGCGCATACATCCCTTCGGACCCCGCCATACACTCCGCATATGGGGCCGACGACTTTCCTATCGATCCACGCGTTTACGCGGATCCAAATAATTTGGTCTGGCCGTAGATTATCGCTAAGGCGCGTTCGGCGGCGCAGACGGTGACCACTCGTTGCGATCATAACCGGTCCTACTCGGTCCACACGGTCCACCCGGCATGTCTTGCGTGCATGAGGTTTCGCTGTCGACAAATTGTGCGGGATACGGGCAGGCTGTTGCAGACGAACACTTCGCGACAACGCTCCAGGTGGCACCCTGATCCGTACTGAGGTACTCCGTGTATGTCGTACCGCCGCCGGTACCAACCCAGCCACCGTTCCAGCAATGCCCGTTCGTTTCGTCGGCGCAATCGTACGTCCAGCCGCTGTATACGAGATTGACCTGCGCGTACATTGGATTCGGATACGAAACTAGAGCATAGCCTATAACGGGCTGACTGCTAGCATCCAGAAAGGTAATGCTACAAATACCTTTTGTTGGCGACACCGCGGTAAAAGCTTGTGATGATGTCGGACCGTTTGGCAAAGCCGCTCCATTTGGCTCTAGCCATCCACCGGCTTTTACGCCAGCATCGCATGATGTCGGTCCATTGATAAATGGCGACATATAGTTGCCCTCGTGCACCGTAAGATACCGCGTGTTTGCATCTCCGATGTAACAACCGTTTGCATCGACGACGACCGCACCCGTGTACGGATTCTTCGCACCCGGCGGCAGCGGCTGACTCATATTTGCATCCGCGTACGCAACCGCTGAACAGCCGTTCCCCGGTGCAGGCGTCATTGACACCGGCGTCGGTGTTGCTGTCGCAACCGGTAACGGCGTGGGCGTCGCAGGCGGCGGCGTCGGCGTTGGCTGCGGTGTGGGCGAGAAAAATATCGGCGGCGATGTCGGAGGCAGCGTCGGCGCAGGCGTAGGCGTGCGATTTATCGTCGGGCGTGGACCCGGTGTGGGGCAATCG
>DASSEZ010000030.1:0-3223 GCA_035694945.1 Vulcanimicrobiaceae bacterium | reverse complement strand
AGATCATCTGGCTCGAACACCGCGGCTGCATCTTCTCGCGTCTGCCCGACGGCCGCATCGCGCAGCGTCCCTTCGGCGGTGCCGGCTCGCCGCGTACGTGTTACTCCGCCGACGTTACCGGCCTGGTCATCCTGCACACCTTGTGGGAGCAGCTCGAGCGCTTCAACGTCAAGGTCTACGAAGAATACTTTTGTACCGCGCTGTGCGTCGAAGACGGCGTCGGCACCGGCGTCGTGGCATATAACATGCGCAACGGCGAACTCGAGCTCATCAACGCCAAAGCGACGATCTTCGCAACCGGCGGCACCGGACGCATGTACGCCAAGACCACCAACGGCTATGCGTCGACAGCAGACGGCTTGGGAATCGCATTTCGCGCCGGCATTCCGATTATGGATATGGAGTTCGTCCAGTTTCACCCGACATCGCTCAAAGAGAACGGCGTGCTGCTCTCTGAAGCGGCTCGCGGCGAAGGCGCATACTTGCTCAATGCCAGCGGCGAGCGCTTCATGTTCAAATACGCGCCGAACAAAGGCGAACTCGCATCGCGCGACGTCGTTTCGCGCGCCGAGTGGACCGAGATTCTCGAAGGCCGCGGCATCGACGGCTGCGTGCTGCTCGACCTGCGTCACCTCGGACGCGAAAAGATTCTGGAACGCCTGCCGCAGATTCGCGAACTGGCGCTCGACGCGACCGGTAAAGACGCAATCGACGATCCCATTCCGATTCTTCCGGGAATGCACTACACGATGGGCGGCATCGAAACCGACATCAACGGTGCGACCCGCGTCCCCGGCGTGTATGCCGCGGGTGAGTGCGCTGCTCCGAGCGTACACGGCGCCAACCGCTTAGGCGGTAACTCGCTGCTCGAAACGATCGTCTTCGGTGCGCGCAGCGCCAAGCACGCGATCGAGTACATCAAATCGGCCGGCGACGTGCGTCCGTCCGAGCGCACGCTCAAAGCGGAAAAAGATCGCTTGGCGAAGTGGCTCTCCAAGAGCGGCGGCGAGCGCGCGCCCAAGTATCGTGCCGCAATGAACAAGACGATGAGCGAGAACTGCTTCATCTTCCGCAATGAAGCGCAGTTGCAGAAAGCGGTCGACGAGCTGCTCGAGATTCGCAAGGCGTTCGACGAAAACGTGTACGTGATGGACAAGTCCAAAACGTTCAATACGGATCTCGTCAACACGATGGAAACCGATTTTCTCATCGACGCGGCGATGTGCGTTGCCAACGGTGCGCTGCATCGCACGGAGTCGCGCGGCGCGCAAGCGCGTACCGATTACCCCGAACGCGACGACGAGAATTGGCTCAAGCACACGCTCGCGTGGCGTCAAGAGGGGCAAAACCCCAAACTCGACTACTCGCGCAAAGTCACCATCACCAAATGGCAACCGCAGGTGAGAACGTACTAATCAATGGCTAAGATCAAGTTAGACATCTTCCGCTTCGACGAGGCCGTCGACGAGGTTCCACACCGCGACGTCGTCGAGGTGGACGTTCCGGAAACGACGACCGTGCTCGACGCGCTCGAAGAGGCGAAGGCCAGCGTCGACGGCTCGATCAGTTTCCGTCGTTCGTGCCGCTCGGCCATCTGCGGTTCGTGTTCCATGAACATCAACGGGGTCACCGGCCTTGCGTGCAAGACGCCGTGCAACACCGTGATGGACGGCGAAGGCGCGATCCAAATCGACCCGATGCCGAACTTCCAGCCGATGCGCGACCTGGTCGTGCACATGGATCCGTTCTGGGACAAGTACACGCGTCTCAAACCGTATTTGCAGCCGGCGGACAAAGACGAATCGCACGAGCGCGAGCGCCGCGTCAGCCCCGAAGACATGAAGAAACTCGTGGATGTCGCCAACTGCATCATGTGCGCAACGTGCTACGCGCTCTGCCCGGTGGTTAGCGTCGATCCGGCGTTCGCGGGTCCGGCCGCCATCGCGTACGCGTACCGCTTCATCGAAGACGTACGCGACGGCCAGCGTCCCGAACGCATTGCACAAATCAACGAAGACTATTTGTGGCTGTGCGCGCACTGCTATGCGTGCTCGTACTGCCCCAAGCACGTCGATCCGCACTGGCGCATCGTCGACCTCAAGCGCGCGACCATCAACGATCGCGTGATGATGAACGAACGCGGCCCGCGCCACGCGCTCACCGTCAACAAAACCATCCGCCAAACCGGCATGCTCGCGGAAACGGAAGTCATTCAAGGCACCGTCGGCAAGTTCAACATTCGCGGTCTGCTGAAAGTGGCGCCGCTCGGGCTGCGTATGGCTGTAAAAGGCAAACTGCCGCCGCCGTTCGTCAAGCCGATCCCGAAAGTCGACGAAGTGCGTACAATATTTGAGTCCCTGGAGGTCCCAGTCAGCTAATGAGTGCCACGTTACTTCCGGAAGAGCAGCCGAAGAATCTTCACCGGCGCTCGCACAGCTCGGAAACCAAGCGCTACGGGTTCTTTCCCGGGTGCGTTGCCAAAGAGTCGTGCAAAGAACTCTTCAACTCGACGATGCTGCTGGCCGACAAACTCGGCATCGAACTGATCGAACTCACCGCGGCATCGTGCTGCGGCGCGTCGGTCGTTAACGACACCAACCGCGACATTGCACGCGTGCTCAACGCACGTACGTACGCGCAGGCCGAAGCCCTCGGCTTGGACGACGTCATCACGATCTGCTCGACGTGCACGGGCCACATGCGCGCCGCAAACAAAGAACTGCTCGATTCCGAAGAGCGCATGAATCAGGCGAACTCGATTCTCGGCAAGTTCGGCGCCAACTACAGCGGCAACGTCATGGTGCGCCATCTGCTGTGGCTGCTCATCGACGACATCGGCCTGGACAATCTGCGCAAGATGGTCGTGCGCCCGCTCAACGGCCTGAAAGTGGCGCCGTTCTACGGGTGCCACATCATCCGCCCCGAGAGCGTGAACGGCTGGGAATCCGCGCGCAATCCGCATTCGCTCGAGGACGTCATCGAAGCGCTCGGGGGCGAGGCCGTCGATTATGCCGGCAAGACGCGCTGCTGCGGCTTCCACATTCAGCTCGAAAAAGACGGCGTCGCCGCGTCGATGGTCGGCCAAAACATGCGCATGGCCAAAGACAAAGGCGCCGAGGCGGTCATCACGCCGTGCCCGCTCTGCCACCTTGCGCTCGACGGCTATCAGCAAGACGCCGCCGCTCGTTGGGGACGCACCGATCTTCCGACGTTCCATCTGCCG
>DASSEZ010000029.1:0-122420 GCA_035694945.1 Vulcanimicrobiaceae bacterium | reverse complement strand
GCACGCGCTGGGGACGAGCGTCGTGCCCGATCTGATCGCGGGTTTCCGGCAGCAGCATCCGCGCGCACGTTTTCAGCTGCTGCAAAACGCCTCACACATTATTCTGGACGAATTGGAAGCAGGCGACGTCGACTTGGCACTCGTTTCGCCCGTGCCGCCCGCAAGCGATCGGATCGAAACGCTGCAACTCTCGTCGGAAGAACTGCTCCTCGTCGTCCCGCACGACCACCGCTTTGCCAAGCGTAAATCCGTGCGCTTGGCTGAACTGCGCGACGACACGTTCGTCTGTTTGCGCGAAGGCTACGGGCTGCGCACGCTTACCGATCACTTTTGCGCGCAGGCGGGTTTCACTCCGAAGATTGCCTTTGAAGGTGAAGAGATCGCCACGCTGCGCGGTTTGGTGGCCGTGGGTTTAGGGGTCGCAATCATTCCCGCCGCCACCTCGCCGGCCGAAAGTACGCCGCCGCAGTTGCACATCAGCGAGCCCGTCTGCCGCCGCAGCATCGGACTGTTGTGGGATCCGTCGCGGTATCAGCCGGAACTCGCGCAAGCGTTCCGGCACCACATCATCGCGTCGCTGCGCTCTTAAGCGACGCGGATCGCGTGCGCTATCGCCAAACTGCTCGCGGCGATAAGCGCCCATAACGCAAAGCCCAGCACGAGCGGGCGCACGCCGGCGGCGCGAATCGCTTTGGCGTCCGCGGAGAGTCCGACGCCGGTGAGCGCAACGACGATCAAAAACAGTGCGGTTTGCGAGAATGCCGCGTGCAGCGCGGCGGGAACGGCGCCCGCCGTGTTGAGTACCGCGGCGAGCACGAACCACACGATGAACCACGGCACGATCTTGCTCCAGTCTATGCCGTCGCCGCTGGCGCGCGCGTGCCAGATGCGCTTGCCCGCGTAAAACAGCACGACGGGAATGATGAGCGTCGTTCGCGTGAGTTTTACGATGACGGCTTGCGTGCCCGCGACGTGTCCGTACACAAAACCGGCCGCGACGACCGACGACGTGTCGTTAATCGCGGTTCCGGCCCACAGTCCGAACGCGTGCTGCGAGAGCGCGAGCGCATGACCGATAGCGGGGAACGTCAGCACTGCGACGACGTTGAACAAGAACACCGCGGATATCGCGTACGCAACGTCCGCTTCCGACACGTCTATGACGCTCGAAACCGCAGCAATCGCCGAACCGCCGCAAATTGCGGTGCCCACGCCGAGCAACCGGCGAAGATCGCGATCCAGTCCAAGAAGTTTACCCAGAACGTATGCGGCCGTGAGGACGATCGCCAGCGTACCGAGCATGACCGGCAGCGAGCGCAGACCGCCCCCCACGACTTCGTGTAATTGCAGATTGAAGCCGAGCAGTACGATCGAGAGCTGCAAGATCTGTTTGCTGGAAAACTTGATGCCGGCCTTGAGGCCGCCGGCGGGTTTACGAACCAGCGCGACCGCAACGCCGATGAGGATGCCGAACACCGGACCGCCCACCAGCGGAAACAGACGGCCGAGCACATACGCGGCGCACGCGATGACCAAGCACAAAAACAATCCGGGCAGCAACGGATGCACGCGCACGCGGCGATGCGTCAACGTCGAGATCACGAAAACTTACCGGCGCGCAATCCAGAGCGCGCCTTCGCGCTGCGAGCGTTTGAAGCCGGCGTGTTCGTAGATCGTTCGCGCAATGCCGTTTACCTCTGCAACGATCACGAACGTGTGCGCGTCGAACTGTTCGCGCGCGTGTCTTGCCGCTGCGCCAATCAAGCACCGTGCAATGCCCCGGTTGCGGTAGGCGGGCAGTACGCCGACGTCCTGATAGCGCGCGATGCCTTCACCCGCTGGAAAGATGCCGCAACTCCCCGCAAGACGGCTCCCGTCGAAAGCGCCGATCCACGCGGCGTACGCCTGCGCGAGGTGGCGATGATAGGCAACCTGTGCGGCCTTGAACTTTGCGTACGGACCGGCTTCGTATTGATCTTCGCGCGTCGCAAGTCCAAGAGCGAGCTGCTCGCTCCAGTCGCGGTCGTCTTGCAGCGGGCGCACGCGCAAACCAACCGGCACGGGAAATTCGCGAACGTCTTGCGCCGTTAGCACCGCGCGATCTTGAAACGCATACCCGCGCTCGACGAACGCCGCGATATGCGCGGTCTCTTCGCCTTCGAAACTCCACGCGAACGACGCGTGCTTGACGCGCTCGTCCGCACCGAACTCCTCGTCGAACAGGCGCGGCCAGCGTTCTTCGTCGCCCGGCGTGGGCGCACGATCGAAGAGGAGCAGGTTGCCCATGAAATAGCCCGGATTGCTCGGCGTGCGCATGATGACGAAGCCGTCGCGCTCCTCGAACGTGCACCGATCGCGTTCGATGTACGCTTCGGTACGCCACCCGAGCGTCCGAAAGCGCGCGTTAAAAGTAGTCGGCATCCTGCGGCGGGAACGCGACGGTTTTACTCTTGTCGAATTTCGGGCGCGAATGCGTGAGCACGTACGCCGATACGTCGTAGGCTTCTTGATCGCTCAGCGTACCGGGCGCGTTCTGCGGCATGTTGTAGCGTACGAATCCCGCCATCGTCCACAGGCGGTGCATTCCAGCGCCGCCGTTGAACGATTTGGCGCCCCAAAGCGGCGGGAACGCCGCCGATCCCGCGCCGTTGGCGCCGTGGCACGCCGAACATTTTTGCGCGTACAATTTTGCGCCGTGTTTGGGGTCCGGAGACGCGGGCGGATCGAAGTGTGCGATACGCACCGCCGGATCGGGTTTGCCGCCGAGTTTATAGCCGCGTGACAAATACGTGATGTACGCCACCATGGCTTCCATTTCGCGGCTGTTGTACGCGGGCGGATGGCCGTTCATGCTGTAAAGAAAGCATTCGGCCAAACGGTCCTGCAGCGAGATGACGCGCTTCGCGCGCTTGTTCCACTGCGGAAACTGCGCGGCGATACCGACGAACGTTCCGCCGCGCGCTTTGGTGCCGGCGTTGACGTGACACGCCTGGCAGTCCATGTTGGACGTAACGTATTTTCCCAGATGCGCGCGCGTATGCACGATGAGTTCGTGGCCGTACCGAATCATGTCGCCGACTTGCCCCGTAGGAACCGCCTGCGGATCGAACGTTGCCTGCGGGTCCGGCTGCGCCGAGCCGGACTGGCCCCCGCCGCATGCCGCAACCAGCATCAGCACGACGGCGGGCATCAACCAGCGAAGTGACGTCATGCGAACGTCAACGTTTGGAATCCGTAGTGGTAGTGCTGCTGCAGCACCATGATCGTCGCCATCATCGACGGAACGACGTGCGTACCGGGAATAAGATGCGTCAGAATATCGTCCGCAACGTCCGAAGCGCTCATACCGGATGGCGCGTTGCCCGCCTTGATCAGGCCGCGCGACTGTTCTTCCACCGCCGTGTGACAGGTCAGAAACACGACGCCGCGCTTTTGCAGCGTCTCGATCGAGGTGTCTTGGTACATGCTGTTTTCGTCGTCGGGGTCTTTCGACGAATTCAGCGTTTTCGCCGGCTTCAAAAACGTGTTGGACGTAATCGCGTTGCCCTTGTCGTCTTTGAGTTTGAAGAACTCGCCGATTTTGTATTTGTCCCAGACATAATCACTGTACGTGAACGCGCTGGACGCGCCGTGCGGCGCAAACATGATCGAGACGCGGTCTTCGGGATAACCGAACCCAAAAACCAGACCGTTGAGCGCGTTTTTGATGTTCGAGAACGCTTGCGGATGAAACGCAATCGATTCGATGACCATGCGCACGTCGGCAGGTTTGCCCGCCATGCGCGAAAATGCGGCTGCGTCGAAATCGGCTTTGCGTTCCACCAAATGCGTTCCGCCCGGTACGGACTGCGCGGCGCCGGCGGGTGCGGCGCCGAGCGCGGCAAGCGATGCCGACGAGACAATGAAGGTTCCGCGGTTCATACATCCTCCTAGCGGCATGCACGAGCATCGCAAAGCTGTTGATGCTTGCCGATCTCGCTGCAGCGTTCGCATACCCCGACGCACCACGCGCAAAACGTCGGCCGCGGCGGCAATACATACGGCGCGCCGCTCGCGTTCCCGTGCAGATCCAGCGTGCTGCGAAACACCCCCGCGCGCGGCAAAACCATGGTACGCAGAACGCGACTATAAGTCAAATTAGTGTATTTTTGCACGGACTATAGTTATACTAATAAACACATATGGCCATCTCGTTCGCGCAACTGCAAGCGTTGGCGGCTCTGGCGCAGGAAGGCTCGTTCAGCAAAGCGGCACGCCGGCTGGGTGTCACACAGCCCGCGGTCACGCAGCACGTCGCCAATCTTGCACGTGAGGCCGGCGTTGCACTCGTAGACGTGCGCAGCCGCCGCCCCGTGCTCACGGATGCAGGCGAGTTTTTGGCCGGGCGCGCGCGCTCAATCCTCGAAGCGGCCGCGGCGCTCGAAGCCGACATGCGCGAATTTCGCGAAGCTCGCAGCGGCACGCTGCGGGTTGGCGCGACGCTTACGATCGGCACGTATCTTCTGCCCGCGCTGCTCGCGCGGTACGTTCGCGATCGCCCGCGCGTGCACGTCGACGTACAGATCGCCAACACCACGTCCATCGCGCAGATGCTGCATGAGCGCGAACTCGGTCTGGCACTCGTGGAAGGGATCGTCGACGACGCGGCGATCGTGGCCGTGCCGTTCATGCAGGACGAAATGGTGCTTACCGCGCCGCCGTCGCTTCTGCAGAACAAACGGCGCGTTCGAGCGGAAGAACTGCGCGCACTGCCGTTCGTGAGCCGTGAACCCGGCTCGGGCACGCGCGATCTCGGGTACGAATCCCTCGTACGCAGCGGCGTTCGCCCGCGCGTCGTTCTCGAATTGCCCAGCGTCGAAGCGATTTTGCACGCCGTGCAAGCCGGTCTGGGCGTGGCGATTCTCTCGCGTTTTGCGGTCGAGCCGCAAGCGCGCGCGGGAGCGGTAAGCATGTTCGCGATATCCGGCCTGCCCCTCGCGCGCTCGTTGTTTATCGCAGCTGTGCGGGGGCGGACGCTTTCGCCCGCGCAGCGCGCATTCGCACGCATCGTGCTCGCTTCAGATGAAGGGACCGCCGCATTCGAGGCGGCACTCTTTGAACGGAGGGCGATTACCGGATGATCAAGCGCAGCCGGTTTGTGGGTCTTGCCGCCGGCGCCGTCGTAGGAGCAGCAAGCATGAGCGGTGTTAATGCGCACCAGCTTCCAGCGGTACCTGAAGACGACCCCGCCATCGCCGTCGATACAGTACAGTTGCGGCGGCCGGATACGCTCATACCAGCGTACGTGGCGCAGCCGCGCAACGCCCGTGGCGCAACGCCGGGCGTCGTGATCGTGATGCACATTTGGGGCGTCGACGCCAGTATCCGCGAAATCGCGCGGCGCTTCGCAAAGGCCGGTTTCGCGGCAATAGCGCCCAATCTCTATTCGCGCTTCGGTGCGCCGAGCGGCGACGGAGAAACGGATTACACAAAGTTTCGACCGTACTCGGAAAAACTGCAAAACGCGCAAGTCGACAGTGACCTGCGTGCAGCTGCGTTGTGGCTGAAAACTGCGCATCCGCAAGGCAAGGTCGGCGTCACCGGATTTTGCATGGGCGGCGCTATCGCGCTGCGCCAAGCGCTCGACAACGACGACGTGTTCGCGGCAGACGCCGTCTTCTACGGGAAAGTCGCCGGGATCGACGCCTCGCGCATCCGCATGCCCATCGTGGGCAGCTACGGAGAGAAAGATACGAGTATTCCGGCAGAGACAGTCCGCGCATTTCGCAAAGTGCTGCGCGCACCGAACGATATCGTGATCTATCCGACGTCCGCTCACGCGTTCATGGATGACACGCGTGCGTCGTACGTGCCGGTCGCTGCGGAAGACGCCTGGAGGCGAACGGTTGCATTCTTCGCGAAGTATCTGAAGTGACGCTCTCCATTTCGATCGTTTTTGCGGTGATCGCGG
The DNA here is from genome assembly GCA_035694945.1 of Vulcanimicrobiaceae bacterium. Lineage (GTDB taxonomy): Bacteria > Vulcanimicrobiota > Vulcanimicrobiia > Vulcanimicrobiales > Vulcanimicrobiaceae > DATGJX01. Next base: position 116,470 of record DASSEZ010000029.1, on the reverse strand, counting down.
GCTTGCTCGCCGGTGCCGCGGTAACCTGGATGATGATGCGTTCGCTGCAGCGCGCGCACGTCGAAACGATTGCCGAGCGGCTCAAGAGCGAACTGCACGAGACCAACGCGCGCATCGCACAGACGCAGCGCGACACGTTTCTGTCGCTGGCAAACGAACGCTTCAGTGCGGTCGTCGCTCCCGTACAGCAGAAACTGAGCGAATTCGATGCGCTCGTGAAAGCGATCGAGAAAGACCGCATCGGCGCGTACGAAGGGCTGCGCGAGCAGATCAGCGGCCTCATCGAGCGCAGCGGCAAGATGGAAACCGCCGCATCGCAACTCACCTCCGCGCTGCGCAATCCCACGACGCGCGGCAAATGGGGCGAGATGCAACTGCGCCGCGTCGTGGAGCTCGCGGGTATGGAGGCGTACTGCGACTACAACGAGCAGCAGACGTTCGACGTGGGGGAAGATCGGGGCCGCCCGGACATGACCGTTGCGCTTCCGGGCAATTCGAAAATTTTCGTCGATGCCAAAGTGCCGCTGAACGCGTATTTGGATGCGGCGGAAACCGACGACGGGCCGGCCCGCCGCGAGAAGATGCGCGCGCACGCGGCGGCGTTCAAGTCACACGTCGACATGCTCGCGCGGCGCAACTATCAACGCGTCGACGGTTCCGCTGATTTCGTCGTGATGTTCGTACCCGGCGAAGCGTTTTTGAGCGCGGCCTGCACCGAAAATCCCGATCTCATCGAATACGGCGCCGGCAAAGACGTCTATATCGCAAGTCCGCTCACGCTGATTGCGCTGCTGCGATCGTACGCGCTCGGCTGGCAGCAGCGCCAGCAGGAAGAAAACGCCAAGAAGATCGCCGAAGCGGGGCGCGCACTCTACGATCGTGTGCGCACGTTCGCGGCGCATTTCGTGACGATCGGCTCGAGCCTGCAGAAGGCCACCGAAGCGTACAACAAAGCCGTCGGATCGATGGAGAGCCGCGTGCTTCCTGCGGGACGCAAACTCAAGGAACTCGCGTCGCTCCCCGACGCGGAACTGCCCGACCTAACGGCGATAGAAACGGCGCCGCGCGAAATTACCGCGCTCGACGGCGAGCCGCCGGCAAAATCGCGCGGACGTCAAACCAAACTCTTTACTGACGACTCTCGTACTGCTTGAGCACCGCGAGCGCGTTTTCCACGTGCTGCTGCGGATGCGACAGATCGGTCAGCGTCGCGAGAATTTTGCCGTCCGGAGCGATGACGTACGATGTACGGTTGGCATAAGTCGGCGCCTGCGGCAACACCGCGTCATACTGCTTGGCGACCGTGAGCGTCGGGTCGGCCGCGACGGGGAATTTGCTGCGGCATTCGCTCACCGAGAATTTGTCGAGCGTGTCGATGGTGTCGTGCGAAACGCCGATGACCGTAGCATGCAGCGCTTTGAATTGATCCATCGCGTCCGCGAACGTGTGCGCTTCAATCGTGCAGCCCTTGGTAAACGCGGCCGGATAAAAATACAAGACGACCGGGCCCTTTTTGAGCGCGTCGGCAAGATTGAACGTGTACTCTTTGCCGCCCAGCGAGGCTTGCGCCGTGAACGGCGGTGCGGTTGCGCCGACGGCCAGACTGGCCAGCGCCGGTGCGGTGGCGGCTGCTGCGAGAACGATTGCCGCAAGCAAACGACGATACATGAGAACTCCTTCGGGCACGTTCCTGGCTCAAGAGGCTTCCCGCAAGCACAGGTGCTTCCTCCGGGGAATCATGCTCTATATGGCTGATTGGTCGTCCTACTTCGCCCGCATGGACGGTTCGCCGATCTCGATTGCCGTCGACTTGGCACTCAAGACGCAGGCTCCGATGCAAGAGAAACCTGCCGCTTACACGGTTGCGGTGGCACTGCGCGAACCGGACGAACACGGCATGACGGGCGAACACGAATACCGCGCGCTGCAAAGCATCGAGGAAGAGTTGGCGGCGGCACTCGAACCGCGCGGCATTATCGAAGTGGGGCGAGTGACGGGACGCGGGATGCGTACTTTCCATTACTACGGTCCGATGATCGACGACGCGTCCGAAATGGTCGCCGACGTGATGGGCTTTCACGCGGAATACCGTTATCGCGCGCTGTCCGCGTCGGATCCCACGTGGAGCATCTACAACGCGTATCTCTACCCGGACGAACATCAACTCGCGTTCGCCAACGACATGAAGGCGCTGCAAGCGCTGCTCGACGCCGGTGACGATTTCGAGCAGCCTCGACCCATCGAACACACAATCCGATTCGATGACGGACTCAAGCGCGATATTTTCGCTCGCGCCATGGCGGACCATGGCTACGACATCTCGATTGACGAGAGCACGAACGCGGTGCGCTGCAGCAAGCACGATACGATCGATCCGTTCAAAATCACGGAGATGCGTACCGCGCTCACCACGCTGGCCGAAGAGTTCGGCGGCTTTTACTCCGGCTGGGCGACGGTCGTACAGCGCTAGCGCGCTACAGCCCCATCATTCTAGCGAGGACGAGGCGCTGCACTTCGTTCGTGCCTTCGCCGATCTCGTTGATCTTCTGATCGCGGTACATGCGCGAAACCGGATATTCGTCCATGAAGCCGTAGCCGCCGTGGATTTGCACGGCTTCGTTCACGACGCGGTGTGAGAGTTCGGCGGCGAAGAGTTTGGCGTAACTCGCGGTCTGCGCGAAGTCGCGTTTCTGATCTTTCTCCCACGCGGCTTTGAGCACCATGAGTTCCGCGTGCTCGATCTGCGTGAGCATATCGACGAGCTTGAACTGTATCGCCTGAAACTTGCTGATCGGCTTGCCGAAGGCTGCCCGCTCCTTTGAGTATTTGAGCGCTTCGTCGTACGCACCACGGGCAAGCCCGACCGAAAGCGCGGCCACCGAGATACGCCCGCCGTCGAGAATCGTGAGAAAGTTTTTCAGACCGTCGCCGCGTTGGCCCAGCACGTTGGGCTCGGGCACTTTGGCATCTACAAAGGAAAGCTCGCGCGTGTCGGACGCGCGCCATCCCATCTTCTTATACTTTTTGCTGCGCGCGAAACCGGGCGTATTTTGCTCGACGACGAGGTTGCTGATTTCGGGCTTGCCGTCAGGCCGCGTACCGGTGACGGCCGTGATCGTCGTGCCGCCCGTGATGTCGGTTCCGCTGTTGGTGATGAACGCCTTGGTGCCGTTGACGATCCACGCACCGTCCTTGAGCACGGCTTTGGTCTGCGTGTTGCCCGCATCGCTGCCCGCATTAGGCTCGGTAAGGCCGAATCCCCAGAGCATCTTGCCTTGCGCGAGCGGCACCAGATACTTCTGTTTTTGCTCTTCCGTGCCGAAAAGATAAAACGGGCTCGCCCCCAGCGAAACATGCGCCGCCATCGTGATCGCGGTGGACGCATCGACGCGCGCAAGCTCCATCACGGCCAGCGCGTAGCTCACCGTGTCGGCACCCGCGCCGCCGTATTCTTCGGGAAAGGGCAAGCCCATCAGGCCAAGCTGCGCCATTTCCTTGACGAGATCGTACGGAAACGCTTCCTCGCGGTCCATTTCTTCGGCTCGCGGGGCCACGCGTTCGACGGCGAACTCGCGGACGGTTTGGCGGATGGCCTTCTGTTCGTCGGTTAAGTCAAAATTCATAACAGGCAGAGGTATCCATACGGAGGCTCTGAAAAACCCTTTTGCAGCGATGATCTCATTACGCGGCGTCTCTCTCGTGTATCCGAACGGAGTGCGCGCCCTCGACGGTATCGATCTTGAGATCGGTAAGGGCGATTTCGTCTTCCTCGTCGGCCACTCCGGAACTGGAAAATCCAGCCTCCTTCGGCTCCTCTATCGCGAGATGTTTCCGAGCAGCGGTGATATCACCGTGGACGGCATCCGGGTAGATCGCCTGAAGCGTAACCGCGTCCCAATGCTGCGCCGGCATCTGGGCGTGGTCTTCCAAGATTTCAAACTCCTGACCGACAAGACGGTCTGGGAAAACGTCGCCTTTGCGCTGCAGGTTACGGGCGCGCACACCAAAGACGTGAGGCGCCAAGTGCCGCGGTGCCTCGATCTCGTCGGCCTCTCGCACAAGAGCCGCATGTATCCGGGCGAACTCTCGGGCGGTGAACAGCAGCGTGCCGCAATCGCGCGCGCACTGGTGAACAATCCGAAGATTCTGCTCTGCGACGAGCCGACCGGCAACCTCGATCCGGCGACCACCACCGAGATCATGGAACTGCTCGGACGCATCAACCTCAAAGGCACGACGATCGTCGTCGCCACGCACAATCAAGCAGTCGTCGATCGCATGCGGCGCCGCGTCGTTCGTCTGGAAAACGGGCGCGTCGTCACCGACGAAGAGCGAGGGTATTACTTCCTTGGACTGGGGCAAGATCAGATTCTTTCTGGGTGAGGTTCTGCGCAACTTCACCCGCAACGCCGGCATGCAACTCACGGCGATCGGCACCGTAGCGGTGACGATCATCCTGCTCGGCACGTTTCTTTACGCGCGGGCCAGCGTCGCTCACATTGCAAGCGACGCGATGAGCAAGATCACGATTTCCGTCTACACCACGCCAGATGCCACGAAGGCGCAAGAGGACGCGCTGCGAACGGCGTTTGCCAAAGACGAGCGCATTCTTTCGTCCGATTTCGTTCCGAAGAGTGAAGGCTTGCGCGAGTTGCGCGAGCGCATGAAGGGACAAATCGACACCTCAATCCTCACGGAGAATCCGCTGCCGGACAAGTTCCGCATAAAGGTGCGCAACCCCGAAGAAGTGCCGGCCGTCGCGGCCGCGCTTCGCAAATTGCCGGGCGTGGAAAGCGTCGATTACGGCCAGGACGTCGTTGCACGCTTGCTGCAGATCGCGAGCGTTGCGCGCCGCGCGGGCATCGCGCTGATCGGGGTGTTCATCGTCGTGGCCGGCATCATCATCTCCAATACGATTCGTCTGACCGTGTTCGCACGGCGCCGCGAGATATCGATCATGCAACTCGTCGGCGCGACGAACATGTACATTCGGCTTCCGTTTATCTGTGAGGGCCTGATCGACGGCGCGCTGGGCGTTGTTCTCGCGGTGGCGATTCTCGCGATCGCGCATGCAACGCTGGTGCCGAAAATTGCGCTCGCGCTTCCGTGGCTGCAACTGAGCGCAGCGCAAGTCGATACGTCGTCACTCGTGCTGCAGCTATTCGGCGTCGGTGCCGCGGTCGGAGTCGTTGCTTCGTGGATAGCAGTCGGACGCTACCTGCGGACGTAAACCGCGATCTCCTCGACGAACTTCTGGCCGCCAAAGCATTGCTCTCGGCGCTCACGCAGATCGTCGACGACGGTGTCATCGAAATCGACGAGCAGCGCCGCATCGTCCGATTTTCGCTTGCTGCCGAACGGATACTGGGCTTCTCCTCCGACAGCGTGACCGGCACACCGCTCGATGGGCTGCTGCACGAAAGCAATGCGTCGCAGCCGTGCGACGCGCAAGCGGAGCGGCAGACGCACAGCTTGGTGATGCGCGATTCGGCGGGCGAGCCGGTGCGCGTAAGCGCGCGATCCATCGCGCTGCGCCGCGGCCCGGTGGTTGAAGGCTGGATGCTTGCGTTCACGCCGAAAGCGCGCGTGCAAGAAATCGAACAATTGAAAAACGAACTGGTCAGTACGGTTTCACACGAACTGAAGACGCCGCTGGCCGCCATCAAAGCGTACACCGCGACGCTGCGCACGAATCCGTCGCTCTACCAGTCGCATCGCGATGAATTTTTGGGTGTCGTCGAGCAGCAGGCCGACCGGCTCTCTCGCTTGGTCGACGACATGCTGCTGGTCACGCGCGTTGAATCCGGGCATATGCTGCGGCAGCGCGTGCGCGTCGCGCTGGACTCGATTCTCGATGAAGCGCTGCGCGACGTGCACCACGATCCGGTTGCGCATCCGATCGAACGGCGCTGTGCCGGCGTCGCCGTGTCGGGCGATCCGGAGCGACTGCGCGACGTGTTCCGCAATCTGCTCGAAAACGCGTTCAAATATTCGCCCGCCGGCGGCGCGATCGACATCGAAGCGCAAGAGGCGGCCGCGCAAACCGTCGTGACGGTGCGCGACCACGGCGTCGGCATCGCGGAAGCGGATTTGCCGTACATCTTCGATCGCTTCTACCGCGTAAAGTCCGAGGATACGAAGAACGTGGGCGGCAGCGGTCTCGGACTCTACATCGTGCACGCCTTGGTGCGCGCGCATGGCGGCACGATCGACGTGCGCAGCGAGCCCGGCGACGGCACGACCTTCACGCTGAGGCTGCCAGTCCGATGAGGCCATTGGAAGAAGCCGTCGGCAAGCGCATTCTGGTCGTCGACGACGATCGTAACCTGCGCAAAATCATCCAAACGAATCTCGAGCTTGCGGGCTACGACGTATCGACCGCGGCGAATGGCGAAGAAGCGCTGAGCATGCTCGATTCAATGCAGCCGGACCTCATCGTCCTCGACGTGATGATGCCGATCATGGACGGGTACGAAGTCGCGCGGCGCGTTCGGCGGCATCCGTCCAACACGCACGTGCCGATCATTATGCTTACCGCCAAGTCGGAAGTGGAAGATAAACTTGCCGGCTTTGAAGCCGGCGCCGACGACTACATCACCAAACCGTTCGGTCCACAGGAACTGCTTGCGCGCGTACGTGCGAAAATCCGCCGCGTCGAGGTGGATTCCTCGCTTTCGCCGCTCACGCGCTTGCCGGGTAATTTGGCGATCGAAGCGGAGCTGCGCAGACGCATCGAGGCAAATGCACCGTTCGCGGTGCTCTACCTCGACTTGGACAACTTTAAAGCCTTCAACGACGTGTATGGATTCACGCACGGCGACGAAGCGATTCAACTCGTCGCCTCCAGCGCGGTGGACGTCGTGCGCCGTCGGGGCACGACGCAGGATTTCGTCGGTCACATCGGAGGCGACGACTTCATCATCGTCACGCTTCCCGAACGCGCGGAGGAGATCGCGCGGGAGATCATCGACATGTTCGACCGCGACATTCGCAAACTGTACTCCGCCCAGGATCTTCGCCAAGGCTACATCGAGACGCGCGACCGGCGCGGCACGCTCAACCGTTTTCCCATCATGTCGCTGTCCATCGCCATCGTTTCGAACGAACAACGCCCGCTCGAAAATTACGCGCAGATCGGTGAGGCGGCCGCGGAACTCAAGCGGTACGCCAAATCGATCGGCGGTTCGGTCTACGTAAAGGACAAACGCAGGAAATGAACGCACGTCTTCGCAGCGCGGCCGCGGCGCTGCTGCTGATGAGCCTGGTTCCCGCGACGGCGATGCCGTCGAATTTGAACGCGCGCATCGAGGCGCAGCGCAAGAAGACGCAAGCGCTGCATGCGCAGCTGCACGCGAAGAAAACGGAACTGCACGCCGCTACCGTGCGCGTGACGGATCTGCAATCGCAACTGGATCGGACCAATGCCGCTATCTCGAACGTCAACTCGCGCCTGAACGATCTGGCGGCACAAGAACGCAGCACCGAGATCAAACTGCGTTGGAACACGGTTCAACTGAACGCCGCGGAAAAGTCGCTCAAATTGCACGACGACTTGCTCAAACGCCGGTTGGTGGACGTGTACGAGCACGGCGATCTGGGGTACTTGAGCGTGCTGCTCGCATCCAAGTCGTTTACGGATTTCGTGGAACGCTGGGAAGATTTGCGTCTGCTCATTGCCGCGAACCAGCGAGTCGTACGCGAACGCAAAGCGGCCGAAGTGAAAGTTGCGTCGGCGCAACGAGATTTGGAGTCCGCGCAGGCGGCGCTGCAAAGCGAACAACAAGCCCAACAGCGCGCACGCAATCAACTCGACGTACTGGCCGCAGAGCGGCAGAATCTCGTCGAGGTTGCGGATGCGCAGCGGCGGCACGTGGCCAGTGAAGTCGCGCAGATCGAAGACCTCTCGGCCACTGAGGAAGCGCAGCTCGAAGCGCTCATCGTCGAGCGGCAGCGCCAAATCGAAGCGCAGCGCGAAGCGGAGCGCCGCGCCGCTGGTATCGCCGGCACCACCAGTGCGCCCGGGGCGCTCAGTTGGCCGGTATCCGGAACGATTACCTCACCCTTCGGCTACCGCCGCAATCCGTTCGGCGGCGGCATGGAGTTCCACCAAGGGCTCGACATCGCCGCGCCGATGGGCACCACGATTACCGCGGCTGCCTCCGGCACGGTGATCTCCGCCGGCTGGTACGGCGGGTACGGCAACTACATTCTGATCGACCACGGCGGCGGGATGGCCACCGGCTATGGGCACTGCTCGCAAATCTTCGTTTCGGTCGGCCAGCAGGTACAGAAAGGGCAAGCCATCGGCGCCGTCGGTTCCACAGGCGCCTCTACGGGCCCGCACCTACACTTTGAGGTGCGCATCAACGGCAAACCCGTCGACCCGGCCGCCTACTTGCACTAAGTCCCGCTGGGATAGCTTTGCAAGAAACTGGGGCCGTCGTAAACGGGCCCAGTTGCTTTACCGCCATTTGAAAAGGCGCTCCGGCCGAGCCTCCGCGCCCCCCAAGCAAGTTGGGGCCCCCAGGGGGTCGATAGGCGGTAAAGCAAAAGGTGCGCTAACGAGCGCACCTTTTGTTTCTCGCAAGGCCCCCGAAACTTGGTGCGCGCAATCTGGGTACTAAGCGGGTACGTACACGCCGCACCCTTCGTTAAAAGGATCGCTCGCTCAGGTGTCATCCGCTCTCCGCTGGTTCATCGCCGCCGCCATCTTCATCGTCGCCGCGTTTGCCGGCGCACTCTACGTGCGTTCGTTCCATCCGTATACCGTCGCGACCGATGCGGCCGCCACAGACCCCGCCGGCGACGAGACCGGCAAGGTGGCCTCCATCGACGTCGGCAGTGTACTGGGTCCGCAAGTCGTCGATCAGCAGCTCCTGGGCTTGGCATACCGTCAGGTGCAGCGCGTATATTACAAACCGGTCGATGCGCAGTCGCTCGTCGAGGGCGAGCACGCGGGGCTCGAAGCGTATCTGCGTGCCGCCTTCAAAAACAAGCACGTTTCGGTGACGCCGAAACTGCCGGCACCGCAAAGCGCGGGCGACGCAGCGCAAGACGTGCACGTTTTGGATCGCCAGCTTTCCTACGCGCAGGCGCACTATGCGCGCTACCTGGGCAAGACCGGGCGCGACGATCTCACGCAAGCTGCGCTTGCGGGCATGCTCGATTCGCTGCACGATCCGTATACCGTCTATCTCGCGCCCGAACAAATCAAAGCGCTCAACGAGCAACTCAACGGCGGCGATTTCGGCGGTATCGGCGTGTTCATTTATCAGCTGAAAGACGGGCAGGTAATCGTCCAGCCGATCGACGGATTGCCGGCCGCGCGGGCGGGCATGCACGGCAACGAAGTCGTGCAAAGCATCAACGGTCAGCCCGTGCACGGACTTGCCCTCGATAAAGTCGAGCGCATGATCCGCGGTCCCGAAGGTACGACGGTCACGATCACGACGCATCCGTACAAAAAGACGACTCCGCACGAATTCCACATCACGCGCGAGATCATTCACGTGCCTACCGTGCACGCGAAGATGGAGAACGGCTACGAGTACATCCGGCTCTCCGACTTCGGTGAAACGTCCGCGGCCGAAGTGCGCAAAGCCCTGCTCGACGGCAAAGCGCACGGAGCAAAGGGCACGATTCTCGATTTGCGCGACAACGGCGGCGGACTGCTGAACGCGGCGGTCGATATTTCCAGCCTGTTCATTCCGAAAGGCGCCATCGTCACGGAGATTGACCGGTACGGTAACCGCGACACGCAATACGCGACGGGCAAATCACTGACCGGTGTCACGCCGATGGTCGTGCTCGTAAACGGCTACACCGCGAGCGCCTCCGAGATCACCTCAGGCGCGCTGCAGGACTACAAGCTTGCCACGCTCATCGGCACGAAAACCTTCGGCAAAGGCGTCGTGCAAGGTATTTTTTCCATGCCCAACGGCGGCGCGCTGAAGATAACCACGCAGCGCTACGTCACGCCGAACGGCCGCGATATCCAGCACAAAGGCATTCAGCCGGACGTTATCGTGCCGCAGGCACCCGATCTGTCCATCATCGACACGCCCAAAGACAAGCAACTTGCTGCCGCGAAGGCATTTTTGAACCGCCATACACGTTAGATAGGTTATGATGCGAATCACCGCCCTGGCCGCTGCGGCCGCCCTGCTGCTCGCAGCCGCCCAATTCCCCGCCGCGGGTTCCGCGGCAGCCCCCGCGCCGAGCATCTCTCCGCTGGACGCAACCGAGATCCAATTCAGTTACGACAAACTGCGTTCGGACTTTTATCAAAAGACGGATCCGCAGTCCATCGTAAACGGTGCGCGCCAGGAGATCCAAAAGCAACTGCAGAGCGCGGGCGTCAAAGGTTCGCTTCCGCCGATCTTCGCAACCGACGACGTGCCGCGCACGGCCAAGGCGGTCGGACATGAAGTCGACGTCGCGGCGCGCCTGGCGAAAGGCAAAGTCAGCACACACTCGCTGACCTACGCGGCGATCTCCGGCATGCTCAACTCGGTTCACGACAAGTACACCGTGTTTTTGAGTCCCAAGGAATACGCGGCGCTCAATCAAGGTTTGGACGGCGGATCGTTCGCAGGGACGGGCATCGTCATTCAGCAAGATCCGCAGACGAAGTATATCGACGTGAGCAACGTCGTTCCCGACGGCCCCGCGGATAAAGCGGGCGTGCAGCAGGACGACGTCATCATCGCGATCGACGGCGCATCGACCCATGGACTTTCGCTCGATCAGGCATCGGGCAAACTGCGCGGCAAAGCCGGAACGCAAGTCCAACTCACCATTCAGCGCGACGGCAAGCAACTCGCGCAGCCCATTACCATTACGCGCGCGCAGATTCATCAACTCTCCGTCTACGAAAAGATGCTTCCCGGCAAAATCGGTTACGTGCAGCTTACCGTATTCGGACGTGACACCGGCGATGAATTGACGCGCGCACTGGATCGCCTGCAGCAGGACGGTGCGCGCGCCATCATCATGGATCTGCGCGACAACGGCGGCGGCTATTTGGAAGCGGCGCTGGACGTGAGTTCCAAGTTCATTGCCTCCGGACCGATCGTTTCGGTGGAATCGCGCGCCTCGAACGTGACGACGTATGAAGCGGAAAATACGGCGATCGCGCCGCTGCCGCTGGCTGTGCTCGTAAACGGGCACACCGCATCGGCTTCGGAGATCACGTCCGGCGCGATTCAGGACAGCGGCGTCGGCACGATTATTGGCACTCGAACCTTCGGCAAAGGCGTCGTTCAGGAAATCTTGCCGCTTCCGGACGGCAGCGCGATCAAGATCACCGATGCGCGCTACCTCACGCCGCACAATCGCGACATCAACCACCTGGGCATCGCACCCGATATTACCGTCGACGAGAACAAAGGCGCCCGCTTCGGCGACCCGACGCACGACACGCAACTCGCTCGCGCGTTGCAATACCTTAACGATAGGATCGCACACGACGACGCAGGTACGTCGGGCGGCCAATAGGCCGAAAGACACACAAGTGTGACTGCCGTCCGTTCCGAATAACCGTATGGTATGGAACGGACGGCCGGACTGCGCGATAGCGAACTCGTCCGGCAAACCGCCGAACTGCTTTCCCTGGGAGGTCCGCTTTCGGATCTCTTCGAGCGGTTTTGCGTGCTGCTCGCGCAGTTCGTCGACGCGTCCGTCGTTTTCATCGCGCTGGAATCGGATCGCGGCGTGCACATCGAATTCGTGTACGATCACGGCATCACCGCGCGCGATGCGCACGTGCCGGTTCAGCCGGAGTCGCAAACGTTTCGCGTCATGCACACCGGCGAGTCGCTGCTCATGCGTGGCCCGGCCGATCTGCCGCAAACGCAGTTGCCGCTGCAGATCGACGGCGCGGGAGAAGAAGACGCCGCAAGCGCCATCTTCGTGCCGCTGCGCTTCGGTTCGCGCCCCATTGGCGTACTGTCCGTGCAAAGCCCCAAGCCGGGCGCATATGACGAACACGACTTGCAACTGCTCGAAACGTGCGCCCTCTATGTAGCCGTTCGCGTTCAAGCGGAATTCATGCGCTCCGAAAAGGAGCGCGCCGAAGCTGCCGCCACGACCGATCCGGTTACCGGCGTTGCCACTCGGCGCGTCTTCGAAGAGCGGCTGAACGTGGAGTGGCATCGAGCACGCCGGAACGCCGCATCGGTCGCAATCGTGCTGTTGGACATCGATCGGTTCAAAGAGTTCAACGACACGTACGGTCACGTCGCGGGCGACGGATGCCTGACGCAAGTCTCGCAGGCCGCGCGTGGTTGCGTTTCGCGCAGCACGGACGTGTTCGCGCGGTATGGCGGGGACGAGTTCGCCGCGATTCTTCCCGACGTTCCCCCAACCGCGGCGCTCGCCATCGCCGAACGCATGCGAAAGGCCGTCACGGCGCTGCAGATCCCGCACGCGCAAAACCCGTCCGGCGTGGTCACCGCAAGTATCGGCGTTGCCAGTTGCGCCGTACATTCCGAGGATCCGCGGCCTCTCGTGCGCCGCGCGGATCGGGCGCTCTATGCGGCAAAAGCCGCCGGGCGCGATCGCGCGATGCTGGAAACGCCACAGCTCATCGAAGAGGAACCGCAGACGGGTGGCAACCTTCCCGCATTCGCGAGCCGCACGATCGGCAGAGCACTGGAACTTGACGCGCTTGCGCGCAGCTTGGCGATATCACGCATGACGACGGTCGTCGGTACGGGCGGCGTGGGAAAGACGCATTGCGCGCTCGCGGTCGCCCATCAGCTCATGCACGCGTACGTGCATGGTGCGTGGTTTTTCGATCTCAGCGCGGTGCGCGACGCGGCGGAATTGGAAGCGGCGCTGCTTGCGCCGCTCGGACAGCGCGGCCCGGTGCTGCACTATTTCGCCGCCAAACACTGCCTGCTCGTGCTCGACAACTGCGAACAGGTCGCGCTTCCCGTCGCGCAGTTTTGCCAAGCGCTGCTTGCCGCGGCGCCGCGTGCCACGATCCTGGCGACCAGCCGTGAGGCGCTCAAGATCGACCACGAGCGCGTGTTTCATCTCACCGCGCTCACGCGCGAGGATGCGAAAGCGTTGTTTTGCACGCGCGCAGCCGTCGCATTCCCGGGCGTCATATTCGATGCGCAAGAGCACGAGCATATTCGTGAGATTTGCAAGCACTTGGACGATCTTCCGCTCGCGATAGAATTGGCCGCGCCGCGCGTGAAAACGCTGACGCCGGCGCAGCTGGAAGCGGCGCTGCGCGATCGGTTCGACGTTCTGGTCAATTCGCGGCGCGACGTGCCCGATCGGCAGCGCACGTTGGAAGCCACGATTGCCTGGAGCTACGGATTGCTCGACGAACGGGCGCAGCGCTTGTTCGAGCGGCTCAGCGTCTTCGGCGGTACGTTCGATGCCGATGCCGCGCGCGACATTTGCGGTTTTGCGCCGCTGCGTCCCGGCGAAGCGGCGGCTGCGTTCGATGAGGTTGTCGAGAAGCACTTGGCCGCGGCGGTGCACGTGCATGATGGAGAGCGATTCGTGCTGCTGGAGTCGACCCGTGCGTATGCGGCGCAGCGATTGCGCGAGCGCGGTGAAGAACAACTCGTGCACGCGCGGCATGCGGAGTACTATCTGGCGTTTGCCCAGCGAATCAGCGAACAACTCGGCCGAGATGGCGCCGAGCAAGCACTCGAGGCGGCGGCGCGCGAATGGGCCGAGTTCAGAGTCGCACTCGAACGCAGTTTCGCCGACGAAATGAGCACGCAAACCGCCCATGCGCTCGTGCTTGCCCTGCGCGAGTGGTGGGCGGAATCGGGACGCACGCGCGAAGCTCGCGTTTGGATCGAGCGTGCGTTGGCCAGTGCGCCTTCAGATGATCCGCGACGCGACGAACTGCTCTACGCCGCCGCATTGGCGGCACACAGCGACGGCGACTTCAACGCGCTCCGCAATCACGCGAACGAAATGCTCACGCTTGCGCAAGCGTGCGAGGACAGCGCCAAACTCGGCCGTGCCTGCAACGCGCTCGGCAACGCCGAAAAACATCTCGGCAACGCCAAAGCGGCCGAAATACGGTACACGTCCGCGCTTACGCACCATCGCGCCGCCGGCGATCGCCGCGGCGTTGGCGTCGTGCTCATGAACCTGGGCGCGGCAGCCGCCGATTTGCATCTCGATTTCGAGAGCGCACGGCAGTACTTCTTGGAAGCACTGCAGATCTTCCGCGATCTGGGCCTGTCGGTGAACGTCGGTATCGTGCTCGCGAACTTGGGCGAGATCAGCGGACAGACCGGCGATTATGAAACTGCAATCGCTTACGCTTCGGATAGCCTTTCGATCTTCGAGCGTTTGCGCAATCCGTGCGCGCAGGCGTGGCAGCTGGTGAGCATCGCGCACTATCGTATCGAACGGCGCGAGTGGGAGCGCGCCGCCTGCGCGCTTCGCAGTGCCCATGTGCTGCTTTCCGAGCATCCGCATCGTGAATACGGCGCAATGCTGCTCGAAGTCGGCTTGTATCTTGCCGGCGATTTGGGACGCGACGAACTTGCCGCACGCATTGCCGGGTATCTGCACGCGTACCGCGAGCGTGAAGCGGTTCCGCGCCTGCCGAGTGCGCAGCGCCATTTCGAACGGCGCATGCAGCGCGCACGGCGCAGCCTGGGAAATTCGGCATATGAAAACGCATATGCATCCGGCGCGGCATACGCACCGGATGCACTGCTTGCGGAGATCGTGCGGCCGTAGCCGCGCTTACTGCGTTTTCTTTTTGCGAGTCGTCGCTTTGGTTGCGCTCGTCTTGCGCGTCGCCCGCGTCTTTTTCACGGCCGGCTCCGCAGCGGTTTGCTGATCCGCGGTTTTGCGCGTGCGCGTCGTGCGTTTGACCGGCGCTTCGCCGTCGGCAGCCTTTGCACGCGTGCGCTTCGGTTTCTCAGCCGCGACAGCTGTGCTTTCCGAGCCTTCGGCTGCGGCCTTGGTCCGCCGCGTGCGCTTGGGCTTCTCCGGCTCGGGCGCGGGCAGCGCGGCGGTACGCGAACCGGCGAGCTCGCCGCCCATTCCGGCGGGCGCCTCGGTCGTGGCCGTACGGCGACGGCGCGCGGGTTTGGTCGGTTTGGCGTGCTCTTCCGGCGCGCGCAGATGCGGCGGCGGCGGCTCTACGGCCGGCGGCTGCGCCTTGCGATTCCAGGGCGCGATGGCACGCACGGGTTCGCGTGGAGCCGTCTGACCCGTGGGCTCCGCGCTGCCGTCGGCACCCACGCGGAAGATGTGCCGATCCGGCATGGCCGTGGGCGCGGACGGCATGGTGCCTTCCATGCCTGGACCGTGCCCGCGCCGCCGGCGACGGCGGCGTCTGCGGCGGCGTCCGCCTTCGGCTTGCATCGGCTGCGCGTGTTGTTCTTCTGACAGGGGTTCGGTTTCGATCTGTGCCTGCGCGCTCTCGGCGGGGATGCCGGCCTGCACGGCTTGCACGAAATCCTCGCCGCGTCCACCGCGGCCACCCCGGCGGCGACGACGGCGGCGGCGATGCCGCCCGTCGCCTTCATGCACCTCGCCTTCGGCAATGACGATCGCCTCGGGTGAGCGCTCGGCCTTTTCTTCGGCAACGACGGCTTTATCTTCGCGCTCTTCCTCTTCGGTAATCGTGGTGATGCCGATGGGCGGTCGCGACGTGCCGTATTTTGCCGCCTCTTCCGCAAGTTCGCGCAGCTGCTGCGCCTGCTCGGCGGGCGTAAGATCGCCTTTGCCGCGCCCGCGCCCGCGCCGGCGTTTCTTTTTCTCGCCCGGAGCCGCGGCGGCAAGTTCCGCAAGCGCGGAATCGTCGTCGACGTCGATAAGTTTGATGCGTGCCGTTTGCCCGGACATGTTCGCGGCGTTTTCCACCTCGACAATGCGTCCGTCGAGCACCGCGGCGGCAGACGTCGCATTCGGGAGGCGCCCCGGCAGCAATTCGACTTCGTGCTCGTCGCCGACGCGCAACGCGCCGTCCTTTTTCATCTCAGCCGTATCGCGAATGCGGGTTTTCTCGGGGTGCAGCATCGGATCGACGCGCACGTGAATCGGTGCGCGGAGTTGCTCGGCCAGCACGTTGCATTCGTCTTCGTACCAGAATTCGAGCTGCGCGGCAACGGTCGGAGCCGATTCGACGAGCACCGTCTGGCCGTCGCTATGCTGATGCGCGCGAATCTTGCGCAGCGTTTCGATCGCCACCGACTGCGCGGACATAACGGTTCCCAGGCCCGCGCACGTGGGACACGATCCGCGCAGCTGCGAAGACAAATCTTTGCCGACGCGTTTGCGCGTGAATTCGAGCAAGCCGAGGTTGCTGAACGACTGAATCGTCGAACGCGTACGGTCCTTGCGCAAACCCGCTTCGAGGGTTGCGACCACTTTATTGCGCGACGCTTCAGTGTTCATGTCGATGAAATCGCAGACGATGATGCCGCCGATGTCGCGCAGACGCACTTGGCGCGCGATCTCCGCCGCGGCTTCCACGTTCGTCTTGACGATCGTGTCTTCCAGATTCTTGCCGCCCGTGAATTTCCCGGAGTTCACGTCGATTACCGTGAGTGCTTCCGTGGTTTCGATGACGATCGATCCACCCGACGGCAGATTGATCTTCGGCTTCATAAGCTTCTGGAGTTCGTCGTCGATCTTGTAATCTCTAAACAGCGAGCGCCCGGAATTGTAGTGTTCCACGCGATCCAGATATTGCGGCCCGAGCAACTGCAGGAACGAACAAACTTTCTTATACTCGTCCTCGTTGTCGATGAACACGCGGTCGACGTCGGCGGTGATAAAATCACGCGCCGCTTTGTAGACCAGATTCATGTCTTTGTGCAGCAGCGACGGGGACGGCGCGCGCTTGAACGATTCCAAAATGCCGTGCCACATGCGAATGAGCACGCCGAGATCCGCGATCAGTTCCGCCTCGCTCACGCCCGCAGCAGCGGTGCGCACGACCGTCGCCATGCCTTCGGGGCGGATGCGCTTCATGACGGCCTTGAGCCGGTTGCGTTCGTCGGCGGACTCGATCTTGCGCGAAACGCCGCTGTACTTGCCGGTCGGCATGAGGATGAGATAGCGTCCGGGCAGCGAGATGTTGGTGCTGATGCGCGCGCCTTTGAGGCCTCTAGGCTCCTTGACGATCTGCACGAGCACGTCGTCGCCGCGGTTGACCTTCTCGCTGATGGTCCAGCCGCTGCGGCCCTGCGTGATTTCGACGTCGCCGATGTTCAGCGGCGTCTTGTTGATGTCATCGACGTATAAAAACGCGTTTCGCCCGAGGCCGATGTCAACGAAACTGGCACCCATGCCGGGCAGAACGTTTTGAACTTTACCTTTGTAGATCGAGCCGATGACTTTTTCTTCGCGCTCGACATAGAGTTCCGCGAGGACGTTGTCCTCAAGTATGGCGACCCGATTTTCCCACGGGTCGCTCGAGATGAGTATCTCGGTCGACAATAGCTACCTAGCCTTTACAGCCCAGGCGCCGAAGCCCGCCGCACCGTGTCATGGTGAGCCTGTCGAACCACGCGAGGGCGCCGCGCGCATCCAATCGCCGTTTGGGCGATTTCCTGCGGCGGCCGCGCTCGAGCGGGTACGCTAACGAGTTCTGGCGCTCTGAAAATTCTTTTTCGCACCCTCGCCACGGCCCATAACTACGGGGCCGCGTCCGGGTCAGGGCTCACGTTCCCGGCCCCCGGCGGGGGGACCTGCCCTCGCTATCGGTCAGTGCGCCGGCTCTCGCTTGGGCGGCACGCCATAGCCGATAGATCTCGCGCTCTTTTTGGCGGCTTCCGACTTCAACGTCCAGCGTGCGCAAGCTTGTGCATCGTGCGAGCGGCGCGAAGTGCTCGACGTTAAGTTGCGGCATCGCACCGACGCGCAGCCGGCGCAACGCGGGCGCTTGCGCAATGGCGCGCAGATCGGTGACGCGCGCGAGTCCGTGCAGTTCCAATGCTTCGAGGTGCCGCAATCCGCTCAGGTCCGGAACTTCTTCGATATCGAGCGAGCGAAGGCGGAGATCGCGCAGGTTGACGCACGCCGCTACCGCGTGCGCATCGTAATTTCCGTGCGCGAGCACGAGGTGTTCCAATTGCTGCGCGCCGGTAGAGGTGCGCAAGTCGAACGGCGGCGTTCCTTCGAGCACGAGGCTGCGCAGATTCGGCAAACGCAGCACGGGCGCAAGAGCCGCGCGAGTCCCTCGCAGTTCGAGACTGCTCAGCTCCGTCAGATCATCGAGAACGTCGAGGTTCAGGCGTGCCGCGCCGATGCGCAAGCTGCGCATCTGGCGCAGCGCGCGCAACTGCTGTGCGTGCTGCACGCGGTGCGCATCCAGGACGAGCGTGCGCAAACTTTCGAAGCGAACGAGCTGCGCCGCATCAAAACCGTGATGAAATCCGTGCACGCGAAGCACGACCTGCGGATGCGCGTGAATGAATGCGGCAAGGCGATCCAGGTCAGTACTTGTCAGCGGCGTGCTGAATTGAACGACACCGCCGTCTTCCAGGCTTTTCAGGCGCTCCTCGTCGAGCGGCGAGCGCATCTCGCACACGGTATGCGTGCGCGCGAACGGCTCGCCAGCGATGGCGCGGCGCAGCAATACTTCCGCGTCATGCGCACCGGCGAAGCGTGCATCCGGTAAAGCGGCAGCCTCGTGCGGGCCGATTTTACAGCGCTCGACGATCTGCAAACTTTCGGGATCGTAACGGACTTTGGTCCAGCTCTCGCTGAAAGCGCCGCGCGACGCGAAGTCGGGAAGCGGCCATAGCGATGGATCGAACCCGAGCGAGGTTGCGATGAGGTGCCACCGGTCATCTTCGAGCGGCGCGCCACCGAAGAGCATCGCGGCGATTGCGTCTTGCGCGGTAAGTGCTCGCAACGCATCATGCGAGGGCACTTCGCCCGCGGGCACAGAAAAGAAGTACCCGAACAGTCGCGAGCGGCACATGCGTGCGATAACGCCGACCGCATCGTGCTTTTCGCCAAGCGGCACGTACAGCCAGTCTCCGCGTTTATACCGACGCTTCATTCGTGCGAGCGGACCTTCATAAAGCGTGGTTTCGACCGGCGGCGCCGAATACTTCGGCCGTGAAAGACGCACGCCGATCGACATCGGGCCGACGCAGTGGCCAGCGCTTCGACGCCGAGCACGGCGTCGTAACCGAAGCGTTGCTGTTTCTCGGAGAACTCGATCCTGAAGCGATCGGCGAGGCGATGGCCGATGCTACGCATTACGAGCCAACGCCGGTGTACGAATGCACGGCAATGCTGCGCGCGATTCCGCAGCCGCTACAGACATTCACGTTCGTCGACGTGGGCGCAGGTATGGGTCGCGTCCTCATGCTGGCAAGTACGCGGCCGTTCCGGCAAGTACTCGGCGTGGAAGTATCGGCCGCGCTGTGCGAAACCGCACGCGACAATCTGGTACGGTGGCGCCGGACGAATGACGACACCGCGTGTAAAGACTTGCGCGTCGTTCACGCTGACGCCGCGTCGTACCGGTTTCCAAAAGGCGATCTCGTCGTGTATCTCTACAATCCGTTCGGCGAAACGACGCTGCGCACAATCGCCGAACGTCTTGCGGAACCCACATCGGGTATGTGCTATGTGCTGTATCACACGCCGGTGCATCGCGCGGTGTTCGACACGCACGCGCACTTCGAGCGCGTTGCGGATTTACAGTTCGGTGCGGTGTATCGCCTGCGGCGCTAAGCGTTGCCCAGCATGCCGCCGTCTTTTTGCGAGTAAATGTTGAGCAGCATGCCAATTGCGGCGAAGTTCGTGATGATTGCCGAGCCGCCGTACGACATGAACGGCAGCGGAATACCGGTGATCGGCATGATGCCGATCGTCATGCCGATGTTGACGATGATGTGGAAGGCGAACATGCCCACGATACCGGCGGCAAGCAAAAATCCGAACTTGTCGCGGGCCGCCACCATCGCTTGAATGCCGCCATATAGCAGCCCCACGTACAGCGCGACGAGCGTGAGCGCGCCGATGAAACCGAGTTCTTCCGCCACGACGGTAAAGATAAAGTCACGCGAGTGTTCCGGCACGAAGTTGAGCTGCGTCTGCGTTCCATGATGCAAGCCGCGGCCGAACCATTCACCGCTGCCGACGGCGATTTTCGATTGATTCAGGTTATAGCCGGCGCCTTGCGGATCGGCTTTCGGATTAAGGAACACCAGCAAGCGCGCTTTTTGAAACGGCTTGAGGATGAAATTCGTCCCGACGGTGAACGCCGCCGTCGCAACAACGCCCGCCGCGTACAGAATGAAATACTGCATCTTCTCCAGGCCGAAGAAGAGCTGCGTCGACATGATGGCGAGCAGCACCAGCGTCGTACCGAGATCGGGCTGCTTGACGATGAGCAGCGCGGGTATGCCGACGGCAACGAGCGGGCGCGCGAGATCTTCGATGCGGTGGAACGGCCATTTGCATAGGCCCCACGCTACGAAGATTGCGAGAATGAGTTTGGCCGGTTCGGAAGGCTGAAACGTTCCGAGCGGGCCCAGCGAGATCCAGCGCTGCGCGCCGAGCGCGTGGTGGCCGCCTTTGAGCACGAACGCCAGCAGCAGCAGGTTGATGCCGTACAGCCAGGGCGCCCAGTTTTGGAAATTGCGGTAGTCGATGCGCGAGAAGACGATCATCACCGCGACGCCGACCAGCGAGTAGAATATCTGCTTCTTGTATTCCGAGTGCGCGCCCGCGGAATGCAAGTCGGCCGACTGAATGGCCACAAAGCCGAAGAGCGTCAGCGCGAACGCTGCCGCGATCAGGTACCAGTTGACGTGACGCAGATAACGCCGCGTCTCCAACGAGAGCGCGATGGTGGCCATCTGTGGGATTATCGGCAGGCCGGGACGTTAGCCCCTTTCAAGCGAGCGTCACTTGCGGCCGAATTCTTCCAACTTTTGCACGTCCTCGGCCACGCGCCCGAGGAGCGTCGAGAGATCGTAAAACGGCCGATACCCGCGCGAAATGTCCGCATCGTCTTCCCCGCTCAGGAACGCCTGCTCTTCCAATTCGGCTGCTATGTCTCGAAGGTGCTCGCTGACGGGCTGATCGCCGAAGTCGAACACGCTGCCCGCTAATTTCATGGCCAGTCCTCCGAAAGGGATCCAGGATCTCGCTAATCCCGCGACCTAGTCCTCCGTAGGGTGGAGCAAGCGTCCGAGACAACCGGCAACGCCCGAAGCGACGTGGAAGCCAAAGCAGCCTTTTGCGAGTGGCTGCTCGCTCATGGGTATGCCGACGCCCGCGTGACTGCCACGCCGGCGGATGTCGCTGCGAGCAAAGATGGCCATCGGTGGCTATTTGAAGTGAAGTTCACCGCCGCGCGGACGCATTGTTTCGGCGCGGCCACGCTGACGGAATGGGCGGCTGCCGCTAAGGATCCCGAACATTTCCGTTTTGTGGTTGCGTACCAGCGGGGCGAGGACTGGCGCTTCGACTGCTACACGCCCGAAGAATTCATGGCGTTCAGTTCGATGCCGCCGTTCAAACTCTATTTCAACGTGCCGCTCGACGGCGGCGTAGCGCGCCCGCGTTCGCAGCGTTCGCGAAAAATTCATCTGACGAAGTCGCGCTTGCGATTGCTCAGCCGGCAATTCGAAGAACTGCGCGAGCTCGAAGACTAGCGCGGCGCCGACTATTAACCCTTCCCGCATGGTGTTCGCAAGCCCACGTAGCCAAATTGAAAATTATCCCTTGAAGACTGTCGAGTAATGCCAGTCTAAATAATCTTTCAGTGGACGATCGGCCGGATCGTTCGGCTCACGAATCGTTAGGCCGTCAAGTTCATAGTATATGCGCCCGTTCGAGAAATCATCGCGTAAACTGCGGGAGACGCGAAACGTCGCGTCTGGGCGAACGGTTACGTAGCCTTTGTCAAAAAGCTTATGGATATCCGCCCGCATTAGCAAGCCATTGGATACGCTGTGCTCCATTGTTAGTGTAAAGGGTTTGATATGAGCTGCCTCAAGTGCAGGCAACGACCTTTCGCCGGTCACGGCACAGCGCTTATCGTACGTCTCGATCACTCTTGTTCGAAATCCACCTTGTCCTAAGCGAACCATTACGTTTCGTTGCACCTGTCCCCCAGGCAGTGACGCTTGAGGCGACAACGAAACGGATTGTACCGCAGCGGTTTGCGCTTGCAACCGCATCCACAAGGCGGCGCCAGCCGGCGTAAGGGAATCGTATCTCTTTACCGGGTTCTGCCTCGGTAGAGACCAGTCACCCTGGAAGGGTTCCAAATCAATCGGTTGATCGAAGTATGTGGGCGAAACGAGTCCCACGCACCCTATCTGCGTTTCTGACGTCAGTTTTTCACCACGTCGATACGCGGCAACCATTTCAAAAAATTGTTCGCGCGTGTCGCAACCGTTGGAATTGCCAAATGCATCCCACGCTAGCCACAGGGGCAAATCGTAACAGACTTCGACATATGCGTACCCGACTACGATATTTGTTGACCGAAGTACAAAAACCCATGGTACACCGGGGTCCACGCGGCTTCGGGCTCTGCCCGGACGCCAAAAATTGAGCTCCGAAAGCTCTCGGTGTGCGCGAAAATAGGAAAACCACTCACTGTCGGTAGCCGCGACACGAAACTCCACTGACTAACGATTCATGAGTGGTGCGCTCGTACCTACGCGGCTGAGATCTCGATTACTTTTCCGGTCGATTCCTCAGCATGACACTTTAGGTCGCGGGAGCGGGTGACCCGGTTTGCGGAGCACCACCGTGGTGTTGACCGCCTTTGCGGCGTTTGCGGCGGCGGCGTGGTTCGGTGGACGCATCGCCGGTTGCCGCATGCGCTTCAACCGTCTCCGCGTGGTGCTCGTCGTGCGTCGTCACCGGTTCGGCGTCCTCGCTGTGGCCATTGCCGCCCGAGCCGTTGCCGCCGTTTCGGTTCACGCCGGTGATCGGAATATTCGCGAGCATCGCAAGGCCGCGATCTTCGTGCTCGAAATGCACGTCGATCTTCTCGCGATCCACTTCGACGTATTTCGAAATGACGTCGACCAGATCGCGCTTCATCGCCTCGATCATGTCGGGCGCAAGCGAGAGATGGTCGGACATGAGCACCAAGCGCAGGCGCTCTTTCGCCGTTGCTCCGGACGCCTGGCGCCCGAAGATTTTGTTGAAAAACTCGATCATCGTTAGCGGCCGCCTCCGAAGAACGATCCCAATTTCGACATGAACGATTCTTTGTATTCAACCGTCGGCGCCGGCACGTCTTCGCCCGCGACGCGTGCAGCGATGGCGTGATACGCGGCAGCCGTCGCCGTATCGCTGCGCAGCGCGAGCGGCTCGCCTTTGTTCGTCGAGACGATGACGTCGGGCTCGTCCGCGATGACGCCGAGCAGCGGTAAGCGCAGAATCGAGTTCACGTCGTCGACCGAGAGCATCTTGCCCTTTTTGACGAGTTGCGGACGCACGCGGTTGATGATGAGCTGCGGCGAGAACTGGTTGCCCAGCAAGCCGACGACGCGATCGACGTCACGCACGGCGGAGACTTCCGGCGTGCACACGACGATCGCTTCCTGCGCGCCGACGACGGCGTTCTTAAAGCCTTTTTCGATGCCGGCCGGGCAGTCGATGAGCACGTAATCGAAGCGCTCGCGCAGCGATTCGACCAGCGCGCGCATCTTTTCGGTGTCGACGTCGTCCTTTTCACGAGTCTGCGCCGCGGCAAGCAACTGCAGTTTCGGTGAGTGTTTGTCGCGCACGAGCGCATCGTCGAGCGTGGCCTTTTCTTCGAGCACGTCGAGCACGTGATGCTTCACACGGCTCTCCAAACCCATGACGATGTCCAGATTGCGCAGGCCCACGTCCGCGTCGACCAGGACCACGCTTGCGCCGCGCTTGGCGAGCGCCGTTCCCAGATTCGCCGTCGTCGTCGTCTTGCCGACGCCGCCTTTTCCCGACGTAATGACGATCGCGCGACCGAGTTTCACGGAAGCCGCAGCGGAAGCGGAGTTCGGCTCATTGTCATCCTGAGCCTGACGAAGGACGTGCATCGTGGTTAGCCTGCTTTCAATGCGCCCAAGAGACGCCCGAAGAATCCGGTGTTGTCCAAATTGGTAAACGGTACGAGCTCGCCTTCCAAGCGGCGGGCAATCTTGTCGTAAATCACGCGCAGACGATTGGTCTCGCCGAGCACGACGGGTTCGCCTTTGTTCGTCGTGTCGATGATCTCTTCGTCGTCGGGCACGATGCCGAGCAGCTCCGCCGAGAGAATCTCGCACACGTCGTCGACCGAGAGCATGTCGCCCGAGCGCACCATGTCGGGACGGATGCGGTTGATGATGAGCCGCACCGGCAGTTTGCGCTCGCCAACTTTGCCGATGACGCGATCGGCGTCACGAATGGCGCTGACCTCGGGCGTCGTTACCACCACCGCTTCGCTCGCACCGGCAACCGCATTGCGAAAGCCCGCTTCGATACCGGCTGGGCAGTCGATGAGCACGTAGTCGCACATCGCGGCAAGTTCGTCCATCACGCCCGCCATCTGTTCTTCGGTGACCGCGTCTTTGTCGCGCGTCTGGGCAGCCGGCAGAATGGAAAGCGATTCGAATCGCTTGTCTTTGATGAGCGCCTGACGCAATTGGCAGCGCCCTTCCACCACCTCAACCAAATCGAACACGATGCGTTTTTCCAAACCGAGCACGAGATCCAGATTGCGCAGCCCGATGTCCGCGTCGACGAGAATGACGCGATGTCCGCGCTTGGCGAGCGCCGCGCCGACGTTCACCGTGGTCGTCGTTTTACCAACGCCGCCCTTGCCGGAAGTAAAAACGATCTTGCGAGCGCTCACGGTGCTTTCTCCCTTGGAAAGATGACGATGCGATCGTTTTGCACGCACGCCGTTTCCGGATATATCGGCGTTTGTGCGCGATCTCCCGCGTCGGCCGCGATGAACGTTGCGATGCGCAGTTGCGTGGGTGCGAGTTCGATTGCATGTACGCGTGCTGACGCATCGCCCTGCGCGCCGGCGTGTGCAACGCCGCGCAGCGCGCCGAACACCGCGATGTTGCCGCTCGCAATGAGTTCGGCGCCCGGATTCACGTCGCCGATGACGACGATGTTGCCGACATGCTGCAGCGCTTGCCCGCCTCGCAGGGTACCGGCGTGATACAGCGTTTCGGGCAACGCCGTCTGCGGCGGCGCTTGTAACGCGCCGTTCGCGGATGCGGGCTGCGGCATTGCAAAGATGGCACGTCGCACGCTTTCTTCGCCACGCCGCCGCCGGTCGGCGATGTCGGCGCGCGCGCCCGCAAAATCGGCGACCAGCGAGCGCGCTGCGTCCGAAAGTTGAACCTCGCGTTTCGGACGCAGCGCACGGCGCCGCGCAAGCTCTTCACCACCGTCGTCGAGCGCCACGAATCGCAACCCGGCTCCCGTCGCGAGCGGTTCAAGGTCAAGACCGCCGGACAGTGCCTCCAATGCGATACCATGGTCGTGCAAGACGCCGCGCAAACGCCCGAGCTGCTCGTGTGAAAGACTCGTGCGTCCTAGCGCAGCGGTGGCCGGCGTTCCGGCATAAAATCCGGGACGCTCGCCGAGCTTGCTCTGCAGTTCGGCAAGGGCTTCCTCGAAATCGCGTCCTCCCAACGCTATTTCCAGGCCAAGGCCCTTACCGCGCAACACCGCCATCACCGCGGCCGGTTCTCACGGCGGCGCGTGGGCCCTGCGGCCTCCACAGACCGCTCACAAGTTCTTGTGTTTATCCACATATCGTGCACAAAATTCTCCCAAGGACCCTTGGTAACGCAGGACCGGTTCGCAGCGTTCTTGGAGTGCCAGGTCCTGGAACATCCGCCCGCCGCCGCGGGTAGAGGAAGATACGTCTATGCTCCGCCGCATCATCCCGATCGCCGTCATCGTTTCATTTCTCGGTGCCATGTGCCCGTCACCCGCGCTTGCGCTTTCCACGCAAGGCGAGATCGAGATGGGCCGCGCGTACGATCAGCAGATCGTCTCCACCAACGTGATCGAGAACGATCCGCTGCTCAATCAATGGGTGCAGAGCGTCTCGCAGAAGCTCTGGACCGAAACCGCGCGTAAAGACGTGCCCTACAACGTCAAGATCATCAAAGAGAACGACATCAACGCGTTTTCCACGATGGGCGGCTACCTTTACGTGAACGAAGGCCTTCTGGACTTCGTGCAGTCCGACGACGAACTGGCCGGGGTAGTCGGACACGAAACCGGTCACATCGAGCGCCGGCACGCCGTCACGATGCAGACGAAATCGAATATCCTCAGTTTGCTGCTCGGCGTTGCGTCGATGTTCTCGCCATTCATCTACAATTTCGGCAATCTGCTGCAGGCCGGCGCGATGGCGAAGATGTCGCGCGTCGACGAACTGCAAGCGGATCGCTATGGCCTCTTGCTGATGTCGCGCGCGGGCTACGATCCGGAAGCGATGCTCAGCATGCAGCAGCATCTGGTTGCCGTCGACGGCGAGCACAACGATCTGGTCACCAAGTATTTTCAAGATCATCCGGGCGGCTCGCAGCGCGTCGCGCATCTGCTCGGCTATCCGGAACTCGATCCCACCAAGACGAACCAGCAGCAAAAACTCGTATGGGCACTGCACGATCTCGACGAGGCGCGCTATAACGTCGCCAATGCCGAACTGAACGATCTGTTGAAAAAGGAGCCCGGCAATCAACAAGCGATGCTGGCGCTCGGACAGACGCAACTCGCATTGGGGTTGACCAGCAAGAGCGAACAAACGCTGGGCGAACTCGCGCAGAGCTCCTCACCGCAGGTCAAAGCGGCCGCGCAAGAACGTATCGAAGCGCTGCGCCAGATGGAAACACACCGCGTCGATCTCACGCGGCCCAATCTCGCGTCGCTCAACGATCAACTCAAACAGGCGCAGGGCGTGCAGTCGCAAGCCGCGGCCCAGATTGCCGCGCGCCACGATCAAGGACACAACCAACTCAAATCGCTGCAAAACCGTTTGCAAACGATCGAATATGAACTGCCGGACTTCAGCCGCATCGAAGTCAAGCCGGGCTCGCGTCTGGACGCGGTCGAACGCAGTTTGAACGGCATGGCGCGCTCCATCAACAGCGCGCTCGAAGATGCGACGCAGTCGATCGACGGCGTCGGCACGCTGGACCCGCGGACGAACACGCCGAGCGGGCTGCTCAAAGAGAACGCGGACATTCTCTCGCAGATGCAGCAGCCGCTGCGCATGAAGCCCGTTCCGTCGGACACGCTCGCGCTGCTGCCTTCGTATCCGCAAATGCTGTCCGAGCTCACGAGTGCGGACAGCGACATGGAACGCGCGGTCGACGCCGGGCGCGCATCGGCGATGCAGCTCGACGACGGCCTGGGCGATCTGGACGCGTTCATCAAGCGTCTGCAGCAAGTCAACATCAACTACTTCAACGACATCAACAAGTTCGATTACGAAGCGCTCGTGCCGTACATGCAGAAGGCACAGCAGTCGCTCGGCCAGGCCGCCGTGTCCGCCTCGCAAGCGGATCAGTTGTACAACATGGCACGCTCGCGGCAGCTCGCGGCGCGCATCACCCAGCTCGGGGTCGGCACGTCGCCCCAGCGTTACGCCACGCTGCAAAAAGCGATCAACGTGCGCTGGAACGTGGACGATCTCAGCTACATCGACATGCTGCACGACAACGTCACGCCCGGCGAACTGACGGCGGCGTCAATTATCGCGGCGGACACGAAAACGACTCCGCAGGCGATCATCCGTGAATCGCACGAGACGCATCGCAGCGTCGTCGACGTCGCGAACGCGCACGGCATGCACGCCATCGCGCTCGAAATCTTCCTGGGCCTCATCTATCTCGACTACACCGACAGCCCGGAGAGCGAAGCGCATCCGGACGGTGTAACACGGCGGCAGGCGCAGGGTACATAACAGCATGGCAACGGCTACCGGCGACATTCTGCGGCTCGTTCGCAAAGGCATCGACGTCAAGATGGTCAGCGCGAACGTCCGCAAACCGTTCCGCTTCTATCTGTGCGGCGATCCCGCGCTGGTAGCCGAGCTGCGCACCTTCCTGCTCTCGGGCCACACCGACGAATCCGTACCGTTCGAGGCCGCGGCGTGTCTGGAAACGCTGCTGCCGGGCGTCACCCAAGGCTCGTTGGTGAGCGAAGCGCGGGTCGTTATTTTCCTGGGCCGCGGCGGCGACGTCTCCGGTGCAACGATGGCGCCGCTGCGCGCGCTCAACCTGCCGATCATCGCCATCACGGTCGACGATCAGGCTCAACCGTCGGGACCGGCGTCCGCACCCTCGCGCGGACAGTTTGCGGAATACACCGTGCCCGCGCTCACGCGCGAAGCGCTGCGCGGCCGCGTCTTTCCGCATATCGTCGATCTGTGCAAAGGCGTGGAGATCGCGGTAGGACGCTGTTTGCCGCCGATGCGTGAAACGGTCGCGGCCAAGTTGACGCGAGACGCCGCGAATAACGCGCTCAAGGTCGCGCTGGCCAGCGCGGTCGTCGATCACATTCCCGTCGTGGGCCTGGTGATGGGCGTATTCGCATCAGCGGGCGACATGATGGCGATCACCGGCATTCAGATGATGCTGATGCTGCACATCGAAGCCGCGTACGGTCGCGATCCGGACGTGCAGCGCATGTGGCAGTTGCTGCCGGTTATCGGTGGCGGTTTCGGATGGCGCTCGCTCGCGCGCGAACTTTCCGGCTTTATTCCGGTCGCCGGCATCGCGATCAAGGGCGCCATCGCATACGCGGGTACGATCGTCGTCGGCGAAGGCGTGACGTTCTACTACGAGCACGGCCGCCACATGAGCAGCGGCCAAGCGAAATCGCTGTACGAGAGTACGAAGAACGAAGCGATGACGTTCGCCCGCGATCTCATCTCACGTATCACAAAAAAGAAGTAAGAGGCTAGTCCGGCCCACGGTGTTCGGGCGGCAAGTCTCCGACGTTTTTCGCCCTGCCATGGATGGCAGCTTCAAAGCTTGCTTTGCGAAAAATGCGGAGAAGCAGCAATTTCACAGGACGTGAAACTGCGAGCGTCTTGCCGAACGGATATCGTGGGCCGGACTAGCCTCTTACTAATTCAAGTGTTCGAGCAGATCTTCGTCGTCCAAGCGCCGCAGATCGCTCGAAACGCGGCTGCGGATGCGGTCGGCGATTTGTGCCGCCAGTTGTCGGCGGTAGTGCGATGCCATAGCTTTGCGCCGCGCCATGAAGCGCGCGATGAGCGCGTGCTCTTCATCGGTGAGCATGGCGGCGCGCCGCTGTTCTCCTTCGGCGTGCGCCATGATTGCGGTCAGACTCGGTGCGCGCTCGTCGCGCACGACGATCGTACCCGCCGCCAAATCGCCCAAGCGCTTGTTCTCCGCGGAAATCAGCGTTGCAACAGCGCTGAGTGCGTAAAACCCGAGTATGGCCTCGCCGACGCGAATCACATTGCGAATGAACGATCCCGCAGCATCTATGGGATAGCCGCCGTCGCGCACGACGCGGATGCCGAGCAGTTTCTTTCCCGGCGTTAGCCCACTCCAGAACGCTTCGAATGCGATGAAGTAGCCGAAGAACACGACGAAGATCGTCGCAACCACGATGGCCGTCGCGATGGAGTCTCCGAGACGAGCCGGCGCAGGCGTTTTGGTTTGCGGGGTATGCGAGCCGATAAAGACGAGCGCGCCGAAAATTGCCGCGAGGACGGCGAATTGGATCGCCATATCGACCATGAGCGCCAAAAAGCGGCTGCCCAGTCCCGCCAGTTCATAAGAAAACGCGATACTTTCGGGCGTCCGAACGCTCACAGACCGGTCCATTGCTAGCGGCGCTTCGGCTTCTCCGGCGCGCGCCCCGCTTTGGGGAGCGTTCCGTTTTTGCAAGGGCGATCGCCGAGCGTGCCGCATTAGTGCATCGTGGACGAGCGGACATTCGTACGGCGGCGCGGCGCCGCATGGGAACGGCTGGAGGCGCTGGTATCGCTCGCGGGCCGGCGGGGGCTGCGAACGCTGCATGCGGACGAGCTTTTCGAACTCGGCCGCTTGTACCGGTGGACGACGTCCGATCTGGCATACGCGCAAGCGCACGGCTTTGACGCGCAAACGGTGCATTACCTCAACCGGCTTACGGCACGCGCGCATGCGCATGTCTACGGTTCCAACGTCGAAACGGGACGGGCGCGCATCGCGCGGTTTTTCGTCGAAACCTTTCCCGCAGAGGTGCGCCGGTCCGCAAGACCGATTGGCTTGTGCATTCTGCTCACGATCGTCTGGACGGCCGTCGCGTACGCAATCGTCGCAAACGATTCGGCAAATGCGTACGCGCTGGTGCCGGAGAGCATCATTCCGGCGCACATCACAAAGAGTCTGCACGATTCGAACTTCGCGTTCACCCCCGACGCGTCGGCAATGATGTCGTCGATGATCATCACCAATAATATTCGCGTCGCGTATCTGACGTTTGCCGCCGGCATCGTGACCGCGGGGATCGGCACGCTCTATCTCATCATCTTCAACGCGCTGATGCTGGGAGCACTCGGTGCACTGTTCGCGCACGCGGGCTTCGGCCTCGATTTTTGGGCGACCGTCGCACCGCACGGGTTCATCGAATTGACGGCGATACAGATCGCCGGCGGCGGAGGACTGCTCGTCGCAAGCGGTGTGCTGCTGCCGGGGCGCTTGCGACGCCGCGATGCCATCGCCGGCAATAGCAGGCGCGCGGGCGTGCTCATCGCCGGCGTTACGGCGATGCTCTGCGTGGCCGGCATAATCGAAGGGTTCTTTTCGCCGCTGCGCTTTCCGGCGGACGTCCGGGCGGGCGTCGGCATCGCGACCGGCATCGGCCTGCTCGCGTATTTTGGTTTGTGCGGGCGCGGGTATAAGCGTTCGTCATGAATGAAGACATCGAACTCACGCAAGAAGACCGGCTCAACGATCTCACGTCCGCATACGTCACGCTGCGCAACACGCTCAGCGCGGGCACAATCGATACCGAAAAAGCGAGCGCCCTGGCGCAGCTGAGCATTGCGATTAGTTTGCTCGAGCGCGAAGCGTACAGCGAGAGCGAGGGCGAGTACGAAGAAGAGGAAGACGACGAGGAAGAGGACGACGACGAGGAGGTCTAGTCCCTAGAGCAGTCCGCGCGATTTGATCTGCAGGTAGCGATCGATGAGCGCGGTCGTGAGTTCGCGCGCGGGCACGTCGATGACCGCAACGCCCATACGCGAGAGCACGGCGGCCGCAGTCTTGCGTTCCTCTTGCAGTTCGAGCGCAACGGCAGCGGCGTACACGTCGCCGACGTGCTGAGCGGGCGCCTCCAAGCGCCGTTCGATGGCGCCGTCGTTCATGAACGCGCAAACGACGAGATGACGGCGCGCGAGCGTGCCGATCTGCGCGAGCACCGTGCTTTGCGCGACCGGATCGACCATGTCGGTGAAAAAGACGATGAGGCTGCGCTTGTGCACGTGCGTTCGGACGTACGCGAATGCGCTATCGTAATCGGACTCTTCGAAGGCAGGCTCCAGATCGTGCAATGCGGCGGCGATGCGGCTGCTCGATCGCCCGCTCGGCCGGGGCGCCGATGCGCGCAGAATCTCTCCGGCAAATGCGACGACGCCGACTTTGTCGTTCGCCAGAGCAGCAACGGCCGCAACCGATAACGCGGCGGTGACCGCATAATCGAGTTTGCGCTGCTCGTCCACGCGCGGCGTCATCAAGCGACCCGCGTCCAGCAGAATCATCACGTTTTGCGTGCGTTCCACTTCGTACTGCGCCACCATCACGCGCCCGCGGCGAGCCGTGGCTTTCCAGTTGATGGCACGAAACGGATCGCCGGGCGCCCACTCCCGCACGCTTTCCGGTTCGGTGCCCATGCCGCGCAGCTTCATGCGCCGCAAGCCCGCTTCGATTAAACGGTTACGCATGTGCAGGCTGCCGTAGCGTTCGACTGCCGAGAGATCGGGATACACGCGCAGCGACTGCTCTTGCGCAACACGCATGCGGCGGCGCAGCAGACGCAGGCCGTTTTCGTACCACGCGTAGACGGTTCCCAACCG
This sequence comes from Vulcanimicrobiaceae bacterium, assembly GCA_035694945.1. GTDB lineage: Bacteria > Vulcanimicrobiota > Vulcanimicrobiia > Vulcanimicrobiales > Vulcanimicrobiaceae > DATGJX01. The sequence continues at coordinate 84,447 of DASSEZ010000029.1, read as the reverse complement.
CGCGCTGCCGCGCGCAACGGGTGTTACCGGCCGCTCTATTCGTGCTTCACGTTGCGGCGGAATCGCCGCGCACACTTCGTCCTGCTCGTAGCGCAGCAGCGGAACGGGTGTTTCCACCAGACCGGCGATCACGCCGTACCGCGACGTATTGCCCACGCGATAGGCGAGCGTACCCCGCCGGCGCAGTGAAAACGGCTGCGGCGCAACGCGCTCGACATGAATTTGGTCGCGCGGCGGCCCCAGCAAAGCATCCAACAGAAACGCGAACGTGGTGAGCGCACCGAACGCCGCCGCCGCCCACAACAGCGGCGCGAACGCCGCCGACACGGCAAGCAGCAGCGCCAGCAGCGCTAGCGCCGCATAGCCGCGCGGCGCAATCCAAACGGCGACGAAAAACCGCTCACGCCGAGGTGTCACGCGGCACCGGAATCGACTGCAGCACCTCGTCGAGCACGCCCGCGGCGCGCACGCCATCGATCTCCGCTTGCGGCTGCACGATGAGCCGATGCGCGAGCACGAGCGGCGCGACGGCCTTGACGTCGTCCGGCGTCGCGAACGCGCGCGTGTCGATTGCCGCAGCAGCTTGCGAGGCGAGCAGCAGCGACACGCCGGCGCGGGGACTGGCGCCAAGCGCGAGTTGCCGATGAGCGCGCGTTGCCGCAACGATTGCGTACACGTAGCGCTGCACGCCTGCCGAGACGTGTACCGCGCGCACCTGCGCCTGCGCTTGGAGTACTTCCGCCGGCTGCGCCAGCGCCGCGGTTTTGTCCGGCTCGATCGTGCGCGCATCGAACCCCTCGGCAACGCGCGAAAGCAACCGCAGTTCCTGTTCTTCGCGCGGATACGACGCTTCGATTTTCACGAGGAAACGGTCGAGTTGCGCTTCAGGCAGCGGATAGGTCCCTTCGTATTCGATCGGGTTTTGCGTCGCGCACACGAAGAACGGCTGCGGCAGCGCGAGCGGCGCGCCGTCGATCGTCACGCGCGCTTCCTCCATCGCTTCGAGCAGCGCGGACTGCGTTTTGGGCGGCGTGCGATTGATCTCGTCGGCGAGCAAGACGTTGGTGAAGATCGGGCCCGTGCGGGTGCTGAACTGCGCGCTCTGCGGGTTGAAGACCGTCGTGCCGACGATGTCGGCAGGCAGCAGATCCGGCGTGAATTGAATGCGGCGGTACTGTGCACCGATGAGCGAGGCCAGCGCGCGCACCGCGAGCGTCTTGCCGGTACCGGGAACGCCTTCGATGAGTGCGTGTCCGCGCGAGAACAGCGCGACGAGCAGTGCGAACGTCGTTCGCTCTCCGTCGACGATAATTTGCTGCATGCCCTGCGTTAGGCGTTCGGCCAGTTCGTGTGCGCTGCTCGTCAGCATCCGTATTCCTTTCGCACGCGTGCATAAATGTGCCCCGCGTGCAGAACGTCGTGCGCGCCGGGACGGGGGATTGCCTCCAACGTGCGCAGTTCGCGCAGAAGCATGCGCGCGAGCTCATCGCGCGGACGCACCGAGAGTACCTGCGTGCAGCGCCCGCTGATCCGCAGAATGGCCTCCCGCGCCGCACCGCCCCGCTGCAGCATGTGCGCTACAGATGCGATATACGCGCCGGAGTCGCGCTCTTCCGGTGCCTGAGGCGCAATCGGCGGCGCAAACGGCAGATTCGCGCCCACGATGGCGATCAGCACGATGCCGATCGCTAGCCAGATCGCGACGTGCATCGGCATCGGAAGCACTTCCCAAAACGTGCGGCCCGCGGCGTGCCCGTGCACGCGCTCGTCGAAGATCACCGTTCCGCCGCCGAGCAGCGCATACGCCGCGCGGGCGTTGGACTGCTGCGCCAGATGCAGGTTGTCGAACACGCTGGGACTCGTGAGCAGCACGACGGCGCCCCGCCCGCGTTTGAGCGCAATGCCCACGGCGGTGTGCTCCGCGGAAAACAGCGTCGCGCGATCCCCTTTGCACGCCGATGTGTAACCGCCCGTAAACGCGCCGGCGATCTGCGCGCCGCGCAGTCTGCCGGCAAACGCGCAGCCGGCGAACGCGCGCGTTTGGCGGACGATCTGATGCGCTTGCGGCAAAGCGAGCGTGCGGCGTGCGGATGCGCTCACGGCGTCGTCGAGCACGACCAGCGTGCCGCCCGCGTGCACCCAGCGATCCAAAAACTGCAGCGTTCCGGTACTCGAAGCCGCGCCCGCAAGTGCGTCGCGTCCGGCGAGCACCAGCGCGGCGTTTTTCGAAGAAAGTTCTCCGAGCGGCAATTCGAAGCGCTGCACGCGCGTGCCCTCGCGCGCGAGCAAGTCGTAGAGCGCCGCGTAGCCATTGGCGCCGGTGTCATACGTCGACGGTATGCTGATTTGGCGTGCCTGCTGCGACTGGCGTAGAAATGCCAGCGCCACCAGCAGCACCAGCGCCGCGATGACGATTGCGAGATCGGCGAACCGTTTAGGCGGCATGGCTTTGCGGCTTCGCGAACGCCGCATACGCGCGCTCGGCTTGCGTCCACTGCTCGTGCGTTACGCGGTCTTCGGCATAGACGGCCGCGGTGAACGCACGCGCGATGGCGTCGAACGGTGCGTTTAGCTGCGGTGCGTTCGCTCGCACGTCGCGGCGGCACTCGTTCACCGTTCGCGCCGGATCGTCGCGCAGCACGCCGCGCGCATCGAGCGTTGCCAAGGCGGCACGCAGCAGCAGCGCGATCGCATGCGCGTACTCGTTACGTGCCGCAGCCTCTTGCGCCGCCGCATGAAGCGCATTCGCATCGGCGCGAACCGGCAATTCCCGCACGCCTTGCGACGCGGCGCCATTTTCGCGCACCATGCCGAGCAGCAGGCGAACGGCTACGACGAGCACGAGCACGATAACGGCGACAAGCAGCACGTCGCCGATTGCTACGCTGGTCTTGGCACCGATCCGCACATGGTGCGAAAATGCGTCGATAAGTTGATTCCAGCGATCGCCGACCCAGTCGCGCAGCGCGTCCCACCAGGTGCGCGGGCGCACGCCCGTCACCTGCATGCGAAAGCGCGGTTGAGCGAGGATCGCTCGCGCAAGCGCGTGCGGATCGTGCCGTGCGGCGTGCACGCCGAACCGCGCGAGCACGCTCACGGCGATGGGGCGACGGGCTGCAGGCTCGTCATGTCGGCCTGCATGTCCAGGCCCTCGCGCCGAACGCGTACGTCGAAATAGTAGACGACGAGCAGCACGCCGAGCAGCGCCGTCATCACGAGCGAGAGCAGCGCGTTGACGGTCACCGTCACCGCATACAGGTGCATCAGCTCGAACATCGCCCCAACGCTCATCGAGAGCACCGAGATGCCGAAGTAGATGACGGCGAGCGCAAGACAAATCAAGACCGCGCGAAGCAATTCCGAGCGGTTGAAGATGCGCGAGAAGCCGCTGCCTATTGCGGCGCCGATGGGCGCGTTTTCAACGCCAAGCGCATTGAACGCAAAGCCGAACGCCAGATAGCAGAGCACGAACGCTAGAAACCAGGCGATGCCGACGACGAATGCGACGGCGAATGCGGCGATGCCGAGCGCCGCCGAACTGCGCACGAGCAGAGCGGCGACGACGGCGACGATCGTGATCGCGATCGCACCGGCGAACACGACGCAGACAAAGACGCCCAGTTCGCACAGGAGCGTCATGAGAACCGCGCCGCTGCGCCTGAGCGCAATCGTCCAGCAGGCACGCCACTGCGGGGCTTCACCGCGATACAAACGTCCGACGGCTACGGCAAGAGCGACGATGGTAAACGCGTTAAACAGCACCGCGAGCACGATCAGCAGCACGCTCCAGCCTTCGAACGCGGCGGCATCGGCAGTGGGCAGCGTTTTGCCGGGATGTTCGATCTGCGCGAGAATCTGTGTGAGCGAACCGCTCTCTTGCGCGCCGATGAAATACTGCACGATGGCAAGCGGTACGACCAGCACCGCCACGATGAGCGTAAAGGGCACGAAATTGCGCACGTAGAGGGTCAGCGCGCGATCGAAAATTTCGCCCAGCGATAAAGGGCGCAAAGGCACCGTTTCACCCGCGGTTTGCATTTTTCGCGCCTTCTTGAGGATTTGCGTTCTATCCTATGGTACTTCCGAAGCATGCAGCAGATGGGCGAACTGGCCGCCATTTGGCGCTATCCGGTCAAGAGTTTGGCGGCCGAGCCGCTCGAGCATGCAACGGTGCAGGCGGACGGCATACCCGGCGACCGTGCCGCGGCACTCTTCGTGCGAGACGGTCACGCACGCACGGGCAAGACGTTCCGCGGCAAGGAACACAACTTGCTGCATACCACTCACGATCCGCTGCAGGCCCTCGAAATCGCCGCGCGCGCCGGCGTCGACGTGGACCTGCGCCGGGACGAACCGCACTACTTCGATGCGGCGCCGATTTCGCTCGTCTTCGATGTGTGGATCGCCGAGGTCGAGCGCGCACTGGATATGCCGCTCGATCCGCGGCGCTGGCGCCCGAACTTTTACGCGCGCGCCGCGGCAGGCTTTGCACTGCGCGAGACGGAGTTACTGGGCAGAACGATCGAAGTGGGTGAGGCGGTCCTGCGCGTGCGCGATACCATCGGACGCTGCGTCACGACGACGTACGATGTCGCCACCGGTGAGCGCGACGACGACGTGCTTCTGTACGTCGCGCAAAAACGCGACAACGTGATGGGCGTTTACTGCGAGGTCGAGTTGGCGGGTACCGTGCGCGCCGGCGATCCTTTGCGCTTGCGCGAACGCTGAACTTCACGAACGACCGCTTCCAATGCGTCGATGTAGTCCAGGAAGCGATCGCGTCCTTCGCGCGTGATGCGCACGAGCGTTTGAGGGCGGCCTTTTCCGGTGATACGGCGCGTTTCGACGATGCCGATCTCCGCGAGCGCGTGCAGATGGCGGTTCAGGTTGCCGTCGGTCAAACTGCACGCGTCCTGCAACTGCGTAAACGAAAGCCCTTCCGGATTGGCAACCAGCGCGCTGCAAATGCCCAGGCGTCCGCGCTCGTGAAAGACGCGATCCAGTGCGTCCAGCGCATAGCGGGCCTCACTCATGCGCTGCGCTCGCGAAGAATGATGAAGCCGATCGCGAGCTGCCCGATGCCGAAGCCGAACGGCAACACCCACCACTGCAGCGCAATTGCGGCCGGTACGAACAGCAGTCCCATGCCGGCGATCATGAAGGCCGCCGCGATGGGAACGACGGCGCGCGGCACCATGGTACGCGAGGCGAACAGTCCCACGCCGTAGCAGCCGTACCACACGCCCGGTAAGAAGGCAAACAAGCGGGCGTGCAACAGCGCGAACGAAAGCATCGCACCCAGGACGAGCGCAGGAAGCATCGACAGCCCGACCGTCGCGGTTTGCCAGCGGTCGCGCGCCGTCGCGTCGTTGACGTACCAATGGGCGATCGCGCCGTAGTTCACGAGCACCGAGGCGGCGCAGCACGCGAACCACAGCGCGAAATACAGATGCCCTTCGTGCACGCTGTTCACGCGAGGAACGAGCAGCAGTTGCAGCGCGCCGGCGGCAATCGCAAAGCCGCCCGATACCGCGGCGGCCAGCGCGGAGTAGCCCCGGAACCGCTGCATATGGCCCAGCCGTTCGCGAACTTCGGCGATATCGGCGAGCGCGCGCTCAAGGTCCGTCATGCTCTACTTTGTAGCACAAAGTGCTTGCCGTGGTCTAGAGTATGGTGATCTCTTGTACGTAGAAGCGTCCGGAGAGGTCCTCGGTGCCTCTGGCAGAGACGCGCTGGCCGACGCGGAAGCGGCCGGCGTTCGGCACGATCCACGTGCCCGTCGTGCCGTGCGCAGGTTCCCATACGACGATGGCGTTGCCGCTCACGCGGCGTACGGTTCCGGTGAGTGTGATGGTGCTGCGCGGCGCCGACGTATACGGCGTGTCATAAACGACGCTGCGCCCGTTAATCGTTTGCGGATAAAACGCGCCGTTTGCGCCGATCATACCGGTTGCGTCTACCGTTTGGCCGACGGCAAAAGCATGCGTGTCCGGGACGTACCACGTGCCGTAGCCGTGTCCGTTTTGCGCGACGAGCAACCGGCCGTTGCTTTCTACGCGTCGAACGACACCGCTAAGGCGTTCGTTGTATCCGCGCTGCGTTCCGGACAACGTGATTTCGCTTGCGTGAAAAACGCCGCCGGGAGTAACGCATCCGTACGCACCGACGAATACGCCGGGGCGAATCGCTGCGCCGTTCGCGTTCACGCGCGCGTTATCGTTGATGCGTACGAGCGCCCAATGCCCGCTCGGCGTGCGGACGGTGAGCGTGTTTGCGTTGACGCGTTCGATCGTGCCGAAGAAACTTTCGCTCGCCGGACAATACGTTGCGGCGGATGCGTGTGCGCCGAGCGCGGCGCCAGCCGCCACGACCAGCGAGCCGATGATGGGAGCGGTGAATTTTCCAGCCATTGCTTGGTACTCCGTATGACGAGAGGTACGGTTTGTAAACGCTGTACCGTTCGCATACGTCGTCGCTTGGCGTGTTAGAGAGTGCGGCGGCCCTCGATCGCTTTCGCAAGCGTGACTTCGTCGGCATAATCCAAATCGCCGCCGATCGGCAGCCCGTACGCCAGGCGCGTCACCGTAACGCCAAGCGGCGTGAGCAATCGCGATAGGTACAGCGCGGTTGCTTCCCCTTCGGCGTTCGGGTTGGTCGCAATGATGATTTCCGCGGGCCGTTCGCTGCCGACGCGATCGACCAGTTCTTTGACGCGCAGTTGCGCGGGGCCGATGCCGTCCATCGGTGAGATGAGGCCGCCGAGCACGTGATAGCGTCCCTTGTACGCGCTCGTGCGCTCGAGTGCGAAAATATCTTTGGCCTCTGCGACGACGCAAATCACCTTGCCGTCGCGCCGTTCGTCCCGGCAGACCTCGCACGGATCGTCTTCCGTAATCGAAAAGCAGAGCGAACACAAACGCACGCGATCCTTCACCGCCAGAATCGCTTCGGCGAGCGCCTGCGCTTCGTGCCGCGGGCGGTTGAGCAAATAGAATACGAGCCGCGCGGCGGTTTTCGGCCCGACGGTCGGCAGTTTGCTAAATTCGTTGATCAGGGCTTGGACCGGACCAGCGATGGAACCCGGATTCGGCAATTACATGAGGCCGGGAATGCGCATCCCGCCCGTGAGGCGGCCCATGCGGGATTGCGCGGTTTCGTCCACTTTTTTCAGTGCGTCGTTCATCGCGACGACGAGCAGATCTTCGAGCGTTTCGATGTCTTCCGGATCGACGGCGTCTTTGGAAAGCTTCACCGCTTTGACCTGATGGTCGCACGTCATCTCCACTTTCACGTTTTCGCCTGCCGCAACGCCCGTGACGACCGTGCTCGCAAGTTCTTCTTGCGCCTTGGTCATCTCTTGCTGCATTTTTTTCATCTGCGCCATCAGTTGCGCTTGATTCATGATTATCGTATCCGTTCGTTCAAGTAAGAGAAGAGTTCGTCGGGGTCTTCGGCGATGGCGGCCGCAGGCGGTTCGCTCGCCTGCACGCTCGCGGCCGTTCGCGCCGCACCCCCGCCTTTGCTGCGCGCCGGTGCGCCTTCGACCTTCAGCGTTACGCGCAGCGGCGTATTCAACACGTCCGCAATTGCCTGTTCGAGCAGCGAAAGGTTGTCCTTCAACACGCCCGCCATCACCGGATCGGGCAGCGTGAGCACGAGTGCATTGCCTTCGATGGCGGAAAGCGTGGCGCGGCTGAGCGGTGCCCGCATCGGCGCACGTTCGCTTTCGACTTTCGTGCGCACGGAATTCCACGCGGCTTTTACTTTCTGAATCGTGACGGGGCCGTGTTGCTGTTGTGGTTCGACAGGCTCACCATGACGAGTTGGCTCGGGCGGCGTTTCACGCTGCGCGTGCGGAACGCGCTGCGCTTCTGCGCGGGGTGCCGCCGGCGCTTCTGCGCGTGATGCCGGTGGCGCTTCTGCCCGTGGTTCCGGTGCGCTGGGTGGAGCCGCCGATATGGCTGGGCCTTGTTCGAGTGCGCTCACGCGCGCGTTCATCGCATCCAGCGTCAGATCTTCGGATGCCAGCGCATACCGCAGCAGCGCGGTTTCCAGTTCGAGCCGCGGATTACCCGAAGAACGCGCGGTGGCAAGTGCCTCACTGAGCAAACGCAGTGCACGCACGATTTGCACTTGCGTGAGAAGTTTGCCGCGTTCGGATGCGCGCGCGGCGTCTTCCGGTGCGAGATCGCGCGCCAGCAACTGCGGATCTATGCGGCCCACGAGCAAGCTGCGAAACTCGCCGATGAGCCCGCGCAGCAGCACTTGCATGTCGGTACCGGCATCGCTGGCCTCGTCTATCGTCCGCAGCACGCCCGCTGCGTCTTTGGCAATGAGCTCGTCGAGCAGCGTATTGGCGTATTTTCGTCCGGTCGCGCCGAATGCCAGTTCGATCGTTTGCGTGGTAATCGCGCCATCGGCAAATGCCGCCGCTTGTTCCAGCATCGTGAGCGCATCGCGCAAGCCACCGTCGGCGCGATATGCGATCGCCGAGAGCGCCGGTTCATCGATGGCGAGGTTTTCCGCTGCCGCGATCTCGCGCATGCGCTCGATCATCACCGGAATGGCGATGCGCCGGAACGCGTACCGCTGACAGCGCGAGAGAATGGTAACCGGAAGTTTCTCGGGCTCGGTCGTCGCGAGAATGAATACCGCGTGCGCCGGCGGTTCCTCGAGCGTCTTGAGAAACGCGTTGGCGCCTTCTTTGGTGAGCATGTGCGCCTCGTCGATGATGTAGACTTTCATGCGCATCGTAGACGGCGCAAACTTCACCGCATCGCGCAGCGCGCGGATCTCGTCGATCCCGCGGTTGCTCGCCGCGTCGATCTCGAGTACGTCGAGCGCGGTGCCCGCCAGAATCGCCCGGCAGTTCTCGCATGTATTGTCGGGCGAGGCGGTGGGGCCGTTCACGCAATTGATGCAGCGGGCCAGAATCTTGGCCGCCGAGGTTTTGCCGGAGCCGCGCGGGCCCGAAAACAAATATGCGTGGGCGAGTTTGCCGCTTTCCAGCGCGCTGGACAGCGTGCGAACGACGGCATCTTGGCCGACGAGATCGGCGAAGCTCTTGGGGCGCCAAGTACGGTACAGGGACACCTTGGGTAGTACTTTTCGGTGTTTCGGGGCGCCTGCCAGGGGGTATACTGTTTGCGTGTCTTCTTTGGTGAATTTACTAAAGAAGCGGGTACGCGTGTTTGAGGACACAGGTGGAACGAGGTAAAGAAGTGGATCTGCGAACTGCGCTTCGTGAGAAGTTCGGTTTCGAGTGCTTTCAGCCGGGACAGGAGGAAGTCGTCAGCCGTGTGGTCGCCGGTCAAGACACCTTGGCGATTTTGGCTACCGGTGCAGGCAAGAGCCTGACGTATCAGCTGTCCGCTCTGCTTCTCGACGGCACGACGGTCGTCGTCAGTCCGCTCATCGCGTTGATGAAAGATCAGATCGACATGCTGCGCGAGCTGGGCGTCACCAACGTCGTTGCACTCAACTCCACGCTTTCAGAAGATCAAGAAGCCGCCGCGCTCGAACGCATTCGCAGCCGCAGCATCAAGATTGTGTTCGTCACCCCGGAAAAACTCGAAGACGATTCTTTCATGCAGTTGCTGCAATCCATCAGCGTACCGCTGTTCGTCGTCGACGAAGCCCATTGCATCAGCCAATGGGGCCATGACTTCCGGCCCGCGTATCTGGCGCTCGGGCACGTCATAGAACGGCTCGAACATCCCACGGTGCTCGCTCTCACCGCGACGGCGACGCCCGCGGTGCGCGAAGATATTTTGCATCAACTGGGGATTCCGCACGTCAAGCCGATCGTCAAGGGATTCGATCGTCCGAGCCTGGTGTACGACGTGCGCCGTGCAGAGAAAGAAGCCGACAAGCTCAAAATCCTCAAGGGCCTGTTCGCAACCCAACTCGAAGGCACCGGCATCATCTACACCGCGACGATCAAGAACGCGCTCGAAGTGCAGCGCTATCTGCAGGATTCGCTCGATATTCCGGCCGCGGTGTATCATTCGAAATTGCAAAAGCAGGATCGCACGGCCGTGCACGAGCTCTTCATGGACGAGCATATCCGCGCGGTCGTCGCCACGAACGCGTTCGGTCTGGGCATCGACAAACCGAACATCCGCTTCGTCGTGCACTACGATTTGCCGGGTTCGGTGGAAGCCTACACGCAGGAAGCCGGGCGCGCGGGGCGCGACGGGTTACCTTCGCGCTGCGTGCTGATCTATCGCATGAGCGACACGCGGGTGCAAAACTACTTTTTGACCGGCAAGTATCCGGACATCGAAGAAGTGCAGAAAGTTTTCGGCACGCTCGAAATTTTCGGCACGCAAGAGGGCGGCGTCTCGATGACCGACCTTCGCAAAATTTTGCAGTTGCCGCTCACCAAACTCAAAGTGATTCTCGCGCTGCTCAAAAAAGGCGGCTTCATCGAGACGATTAGCCGATCGAAGTACGCGCTCACCGAGGCTGCGCGCAAGAACCGCGATCTCGTGCTCAATTTGGCCAGCTACGAAACCAAGAAGTCCTACGACCAGAGCAAGCTGGCGATGATGCTGCAGTATGCCGAAACCACCTCTTGCCGGCGCAAGTTCATTCTGAACTACTTTGGCGAGGATTACGAGAGCGGGAACTGCGGCGCATGCGACAACTGCTTGCGTGCGGCCGCGCAACCCGCGAAAATCCTCCGCGGCGAGACGCCCGGACCTGCAAGCCCCTCGGGCTACCGCATTGCCGATATCGTCTTTCATCCGAAATTCGGACAGGGCACCGTGGAACGCACCGAAAAAGATTTGGTCACCGTGCTATTCCCGAGTGTCGGCTATAAAACGCTGCTTGCGTCAGCGGTGAGCCGGAACGAAGCAAAAATCGCTTAGTGCCGCGTAACACGCTTGCGGCAGCCGTGGTGCTCGCGGGGTGCGTGCTTGCGTCCGCGGGAATGCCGCGCGCGCAGTCGAATCCGCCGGCTCCGCCTGCGACCAATGCGCCAGTCACGCCGCAGCCCTCCGCAGCTGCGAGCGCTTCGCCGATGCCGTTTCCCGGTACGTCGCTCACACCGTCGCCCACGCCCACACCCACTGCAACGCCAACACCGCCGCCGGTCACGGTGCGGCCCGCCGCCGCCATGGTGCCGGTCGGAGCCTCGCAAGTGCTGCACGTAACGTACGTGTACGGGCAGATGAACGTGAGCGTGCTCAATCCGGCGATCGTCGACGCGAGCGTCGACCAAACCGCGCAAACGATCACGCTCACGGGAAAAGCGCCCGGCGCAACGGCGGTCGGCGTGACCGATCAACGAGGTGCTGCCACCATCGTCCCGGTGCGCGTGGCATATAACGCGGGAACTATCGCGGATTCGCTCTCCATCCGCATCACCGGCGATCCCGCCAGTTCCATCTTCGTCAAGGAGCAAGCCGTCGCCGCAGCGATCAACGCCGCGCAAGCGCGTTCCGGCGCGCAGATCGTCGCAACGACCGACGAAGTGCATTTTTCGACGCCGCTCGCGCAGGATAATATTGCGACCATCGACGTGCCCGTGCTCATTCAAGGCGAGCAATACTTCAGCGTCGACGGCGTCACGCACGTGAGCGTGGAAAACATGGCCGCGCCGAAGATTACGCCCGACTCGCTCACCGTCAGCGATTTTCCGGAAAAACTCACCGAAAACGGCGTGCTGTTCGCCAGCGATCTGAAGCGCACGCAGCCCACGCGCTTCCTGTACTTCCATTACAACCCGCCGGGCGAACCCGATCGCCGTATCGTGCTGCGCGCACAAAATATGTCCTCGGAGCCTGCCGTCGTGCAATTTATCAGCGGCGCGGGCGGTCCGGATCCAAACGAGATGCTGGTCGGACACGCCGCGACCGCGCTGTTCCTCAAACGCCTGGTGCAGAACGAAGGGCAGATCCTCGTCATCCCCGGCAAAGGCACGCTGAATCTGGTGGAACAGCCGCTGCCCGCAAAAGACGTCGTCTGCAACTTACTGCAACTGCGCGTGCTCAGCGGCAGCACCGTGCACCTCACGCTCTTCGCGCAGAACGCCGCGAATTCGCCCGATGAAGCGCTTTCGAGTACCGAATTGCTCGAAGGCGATCACCCGCACGCGCGCGGCGTCTATAAGATTCCGGAATTTCACTACAGCACGTTGTGGAACACGACCGATCAGTACCTGGAACTGCAGATCGGCCACATTCCGCTGCCGAACCTCATGCAAGGGCAGGCGCTCGCGGGCGATTACGGCGTGCTGCAATCGTTTGTCATCAAAGTGCAGAACCCGACCGACCGGCCGCAGCCGATCGCCATCTACGAAAACCCGCGCGGCGGACGTGCGACCGGCACGTATCTCATCGACGGCGTGCTCATTCAGTCGCATCAAGTGCCGCCGTTCTCGCGCTACAAGCTGCGGCAGTACGTCGTGCCGGCGCGCGGCTTCGTCCGCGTGACGGTCGAAACGATTCCCGACAGCGGATCGAGTTATCCGCTACGCCTGGTCTTTGCACCCGACGACGGCAGTGTCGCGCCCGGTGCACCCGGCTCACCGGTCTACTAACGCGCAGGAGCTGGGCTTTTTAATCGTCCAGCGAAACGGTAAAGCGCGGAGCGTCGGGTAATTTGCCGTCGCCGGTGTAGCCGGGCCGGCGCACGATGGACGTACCGACGGCCATAAATTCGATGACGTGCGGCTGCCAGATCCAACTCTGTTCGGTGATGCGCATGCCGATAATCCCTTCGGCGCCGTGCGATTCGGCTTCGGCCTGCATGCGGCTCATCGCGAGTTCCCGCGCGTCGTAAATCGCTTCGGTATAGTTCGTCAATTCGACGTTCATGCCGATCGTGCGCATCTGCTGCAAAAAGCCTTGATGCGCCACGTGATACACGCAGTTGCCGAGCACTAATTCCGCCGGAACATAGCCGGACTGGAAAAGTTTGAAGAAATCCTGCGCGCTCAAGTCGCTCGTGAACGGCCGGCCGTGCACGGTATGATACCGCTCGCCTTCGCGCGCTTTTATCGCCGTACCGATTGCCGTAAATTCCAGCGCGGCTTCGGCCCATGAGTATGCATTGACGTTCAGGCGCACGCCGACGATGCCGTCCGCGCCGAGCACGGCCGCTTCTTCTTCCATGCGCGACATCGCCAGTTCGCGCGCGTGGTACATCGCTTGGCTCAGATAGTCGAGTTCCTGGTTTTGGTACCAGTTGCCGTACTGAATGCCGACGTGATAGATCGAACTGCCCAGGACCATGCCGAGCGGCTTGATGCCGAGCTGCTCGAGCAGGACGAACTCGCTCACCGAGAGATCGCTGGTGAACAGCGGTTTGCCGCCCTCGCCGGACATGCGGCGCAAACGCGCAATCGCGTCTTGCGGAACGCCGCCTTGCGTCGTCGCCGGCGGCACGCCCGGCGATCCGGGCGCGCCCTGCTGCTGCTGCGGTGGCCGCGGCCCCGAACCGAATCCGAAAAAACTCATGTCACCTCGTCCTTCCCTTAGCGTGTAAGCTGTTCGAGCATGTCCTGCACCTGCGCACTGCTTTGCGCGTACGCATGCAAATCGCCGTATAATCCGCGCGCCCATTCTTCGAATGGGACCTGCTCCGTGCGAATCGTCACGCCGCGCACCATTTTGGCGCACGTCGTCTCCACCTCGCCGCCGCGGCCGAGCGTCAAGGCATAGCGCAAGCGATCGTTACCGATCGGAACCGTGATCGCGATGCGCCGCGCCGGCCCGGCGCCGAACATGCCGCGATCGACTTCGGTGAGCAGCGGGAACGCTTCTTGCAAGCGTGTTGCAACGGCGTTGACGAGATCGCGATTGCGCCGCGCGCCCGCGGTAATCGAATCGACGAACCGCTGCGCGGTTACCGGCGCGCTATGGGCTTGAAATTGCGGCGCTTCCGGCAACGTGTCGAGTGCGCCGAGCCGTTCCACCAGAAATCGCCCGTTTGCCGAAAGCGCGGTACGTCCGTGCTCGGCAAGGCGCGTGAGCCGCTGCGCCGTCGCGCGTTCCAAAATTTCAAGCTGCTCCAGTAACTGCTCGTCCGGCGTCCGTCCCGTCGTTGCATCGGGCGCGGAGCGCATCGCCGCCGGAATGTGCGCATACGCGTCGAGCGTTTCGGGCAGATAGCGCTCGCGCGTCGTGCGTAGCGCGTACGCCTCTTCACCGGACGCACGATCCAATCCGAGCGCCTGCGCTTCGTCGAGCAGCGCGAATATCCGGTCGACGCACGCCTGCGCCTGCGGGGGAAGCGCCATTTACTTCGGCAGTTCGGGTGCGCCCGAGCGCGCGAGATACGCCTTGGCTTTGTCGACTTCGCTTTCGAGCGCCGCAGCCGTCTGCGCAAGACTGTCGGCCGCTTTGAGTTTGTACTCTTCCACCGAGTCCATCGCCGCATACACGTTCTCGAACGCGCGGTGCAGCTGTTCGAGCTGCAAGGTCGGTTCGGCGGCTTGCTTGTAGATTGCCGTACCTTGCTCGCGCAGCATCTGCGAGGTCGACTCAATCATGTTCGACGTCGTCGTGCTGAGCGCGGAAATTTGGCCCAGAACCAGGCGCTGATTGGTTAGCGCTTGCGCGACCGCCACGGCGGTGCGCAGCGCGCTCACCGTGGTGGTCGTCGCACGTTCCACACCTTTGACCAGTTCGGTGTTGTTGCGCTTGATCAGATCGAGTGCCTGATAACCTTGCACGTTCACGGCCATCTGCGTAAGCAGATCGACGGCCTTTTGGCGGACCGGAAACAGCGCCGACTCTTTGACGGTCTTGGCGCGCTCGGGATCGCTGGTTTCCAACTCCGCGACTTTGTCGGTAAGTTCGGCGTCGATCTTCTTGCACAGATAGATCATCGCTTGCGTTTTTTGCATGAGCGACCACATCTGCGTCTTTTGTTCTTCTATCGACGCGTTGTCGCGCAGCAGTTCGTCCTTGCCGCGGTACAGCGTTTCGATGATCGCGTTCAAGTGCGTCTGCGAAGACTGGTACTGATCGAAATACTGCCGCAACTTGTTGCCGAACGGAATGACGCCCAGCAGACGGCGGGGCGAGAGCAGATCGCGCTTGCTCGGGTCCAGCGACTCGACCGTGGCCCGTAAATCGCTCAATCCCTTGGAAACGCCCGGTGTCTGCTTACCGGGTTCGCGTAACTCGCGCAGCGGACGATCCAGCAAACGGTTTGAAACGTTCGCGGACTGCGAAATCTCCGCGTTGCCCAGTTGCTCGAGCGCGTTGATGCGGTTCTTAAAATCCTCGCCGCGAATATCGAGCACCGCGAGGTCACCCACGTACTGTTGAACTTGCGCATCGAGCTTGGACTGCTCGTCCGTGCTCAGCGGCACGTCGGCAGGACCGGTTTGTACCGGCACGGGTGATTCGGACATACAGCCTCCTACCGTGCTCTTCGCAGCGCAGTTTCATACACCCCGCGCATAGCGCCCGCACTCGCATGCCATGCGAAGCGCTCCACCGCAGGCGCCCGCTGTGCGTGCGCCCGACCGGCTGCTCCTTGCGCATCGTCGAACACCCTGCGGATTTCATGTGCCCACTGCTCTTCGTCGTCCGCCGCGGCAATGGGCGCTGCGCCGGAAACGACTTCGGGCAACGAGGCCGCATCCGAAACGATGACCGGAGTCCCCGCGCACAGTGCTTGCGCGGCGGCGTAGCCGAAGCCCTCATAGCGCGAGGGCACGGCGACCAGCGCACACGTTGCGTACAAGCGCAGCAGCTCCGTGCGGTCGACGTAACCGCGGTACTGCACCTGCGCGGCGACGCCCGCATGTTGTGCCAGCCGTTCGCATTCGTCTTGGTACGGTGTGGACGGCCCGACGCAGATAACGCGCGTGTCCTTGGGAAGTAACGGCAGCGCTCGGATGAGCACTTCCAAATTCTTGCGCCTCTCAACCGTACCCGGCACCAGGATGGTACGTTCTTGCGTGGGACGGCGCTCCAGCACGCAGTAATCTTGCGCCACGCCCGGATACACGACGTGCACCAAGTCGCTGGGCACGTCGAGTACGCCGAGCAGTTCGTTGCGTGAAAACTTCGAATCGACGACGATCGCCGATGCGTGCGGATAGCGCTGCAGTGCGAACGTTCCGAAATAATAGCGGGCGTACGGACGCGTGTGGCTTTGCACTTTCAACCAGGCAACGTCGTGTACGGTCACCACGGTCGGCATCGAAACGCGCAGCGGCATCGTTCCTGAAGCGCAATGCAGCAAATCCGCGCCGCTCGCGCGCGCGCGCTGCGGCAGCACGACTTGATCCCACGCGACACGCCGATCGAAGCGCCACGGATCGAGTTTGGGCTCGCGCAATTCGACGACGCCGACGCCGCGTTCGCGCAGCGCCGGAGCAAGGCCGCTGACGTACTCGCCGATGCCGGTGGCGTTGCCGACGGCGAGCTGCATGTCGAGCGCGACGATCACTGTTTGAGCAATGCGTCCAAGGAGTGCAGCGGATGGTCGTGCGGGTCGATCGCACGGGCGCGCTGCGCGTAATACTGCGCGCGTGCGCGATCGCCCATGCGCAAGGCCGTCATCCCCGCGCCGGCATACGCGTCCGCGCTTGCCGGATTGACGCTCAGCACGCGCATGAAATAGCGCTGCGCCTGATCGTACCAATGCATCTCGTACGCACTGAATCCGCCGGAGAGCAAAAATTTTTCGGAAAGCGGCGAAAGTGCAATTGCCTGCGCGTAATTGTGCATCGCCAGGCCGCGTTTGGACTGCATCCATGCGAGCCGGCCGAGTTGCCAGTACGCTTCCGCAACGGCGTCCGGATGCGTGCCGCTTTGCTGCAACCGATCTTTCAGGTCCGATTCGAGCCGGTACGCATACGCCGGATCGCGGTACTGCAAACGGTCGACCGCACTGTCGATCGCCTCGATATCGCCGGCGCGCACGAAGTACCGTAGCGCGGCTCGATCGTCCCCGCGCGCTTGCGCCACGAAGCCCAGGAGGTCGTCGCGCTTCGTGGACTGCGGCAAACGCTGCGCGTGCCGCTCAGCCTGCTGCAGGTCGCCGCGGTCGAGCGCCGCGCGCGCGAGCATGCCGTCCACGTACGGGGCTTGCGAGATGCGTCCAAGCGCGTGATAAATGGCGACGCCGACGTGCGGCTGCAGATGTGCTGGCAGCGAGGCCGGTTGGCCGGCGCGCGCAAAAATGGCGTCCGATCCGAGTTGAACCGCGCCAAGTGCGAGAACGAGCACAGCAACCACGAACGCAAGCACACCACGTACTCGCGCCCGCCGAGACGCGTCGGTCAGAATTTCACCGTGAAGCTGAGATCCGCGCGCGTCTCCGTCAGGTTGAACGGCGCAAGGTTATCTTGATAGCGGTACTGTTGCGCCGACAGCGTGAGCAAGCTGTTGGAATTGGGCAGTTGGTAGGTCACGTTGCCCAGATATGTGTCCTTACGGGCGTCGAGTCCTGGCGCAAACATCGTGGCATAGTTGCCTTGGTAGTGCGCGCGATCGTATTGCAGGCCGACGGTAAGCGCGGGTGAGATGGGCACCGCGACGCGCGCGTCCACGCCGTGCCGCACCATTTGCGTGAGTCCCGGATAATACAGCAGCGAAGTGTCTTGCGGTGATCCGGCACGCACGGAATCGAGCTGCGGATCGGGATCGAGCGGGACGTACTGATACATTGCCGTGTCGTGGCTATTCACGCGCCCTACGCTTCCCGAGAGCTGCAGATTGAAGCGCGCGTTGCCGGCGCGTACGTCGAAGTTCGTTCCGGCGGAGAAGATCTGCGTGCGCTCGTCGTGCAGGTACGGACATGCGGCGGCTTCATCGGTCGTGCCGCACAACTGCATCGCGCGCACGGAATCGGTGTGCGCGCTTTGCGACTGCGTCCCGCTCAGGACGCCGGCGAAGTGCACGCCGCCGATCCGCACCGGGACGTGCACGTCTTCGGACAAACTGTGCGTGGACGGCGCGTAGTTCGTGTAATTTCCGAAACGCACGTCGTGCTGCGGCGAAGATGCGCGTACGTGCGTTTGCACGACCTGCGGATGCACCGCTTGCGCGGGCGTCACGGACGGGGCCCCCAGCGGCTCGTTCGGAAGCTGCAAGGGCGGAACGTACGCGCGCAACGTTACCGCACGCACCGTCGCCATCTGCGAAGGTGGAGGCACGATGGGCGCGGCTATGGCGACCACATTGGGATCGGGCGCGTAAAAGATCGCGACGCTCAGCGGCGAGAGTTCTTTCGGGGTCGTGAACAGCGCGGCGAGCATGGAGTCCGAGGCGGGATCGAACATGCGGACGGGATCGAGATTCGCAACGCCGTTCGGCGGCCACGGTGCCGCCTGCACGCGACAGTACAGCGCTGCCACGAGCGCTAACAATGCGGCGACACGAGCGAACCTAGACATGCCTTCCTCTGATTCCCGCGCGTTAGGTAATTTCTACTATCGGCGAAACCGACCTACAGTTTCATACCCGCTTTCCCGTCATGCCCTCCGGGCAAGATAGCGCCGTGCGATGAGCATTGCGGCGTAGTCGTCGATAGGGCCGGGGGGCACTTGTAGACCCAGAGGCAGCAAGCGGCGCCAGCCGGTGGGCGGGTGCTCCGAGAAGTACAACGCGCGGGCGCGGTAGGTCGTGTCGCGCTCGTCAATGACGTGCACCGGAACGTCCAGCGGGCGGAGCATCTGTGCCAAACGATTGACGTTCGTGCCGCTGCCGAGCGCCACGGCCACGATGGGATGCGATTCGAGCAATGGACCCAGCCGTTCGAGCAGCGTCTCCACCGGCTCGATGCCGCGCGCCAGCGCGGGCGAATCCGCATCCTCGATAATCGCAAAGCCGACTTTCCGGGTGCCGGGATCGATGCCGAGCACCGCCCGGCTCACTGCGTGGGCGCCTTTTGTAAGGTGACGACGACCGGGACGGCCCCGGTATGCGGGTAGATGTCGGTCGCGGCGAACGCGGTCATGAGATAGGTGCCGGTCCCCGTGGTGATCATCTTGTTCATCTGCGCCGGGTCCGGCAGGGTGCGCTGCGTGAGCACGTTGACAGCCAGGAACGGCGGCATGCCCGCGCTCGCCATATCGCGCGGGACGTAGGTTTGCAGCAGCTGCGCCATGCCGAGTTCCGCGCTCACGTTTTTTCCGCTCGGCATGATAACCGATGCGATGATTTGCCCTTGCGGCACGATGAGGCGATCCGGATACGTCGCGACGCCAAAGTGAATCGGATCTCCCGGATACATGTTTTGATCGGCGACGGCAAAGAGCAAGACCGGCGTCTGCGTGACCTCTGCCTGCATCTTCGGATCGTTGGCGAGCGAGTTCAGCATGCCTTGCAGATTCGACGGCGGTACGAATTTCTTGAGGTTGTACGGCGCGCGCGTCCACTGACGGTTAATGAACGTCACCGTCTGCTCGTACCAGTCGTGGACGATGTCGTGGCGCAATCCCCCCGGCGCGTTCCTGACGACGCGTCCGACGATCGGACTCATCGGCTGCCCGAGATTGATCACCACCGGCGAGGTGGTGACCTTCTTTTCGAGCTCCTGCGCCCGCGCTTGTGCTTTTTGAATCTCGCTGTTGATCTCGTTCAAGCGGAAGAACGCGGTCTTGACTTGGTTCGAAGCGAAGATCGCCGCCAGCGTGATGACGAGCGCAATGATCATGCCCGTACCGACGGCGATGATCGTCGACGTATAGCGCGGGCGGATATTAAAAAGCGTCAGACGCTTGCGCCCGACCTGATGGCCGACGCGATCGCCCAGGTACGCAATGACGCCGGCGAGCACGACGATGAAGATGACGATGCCGGTGCCGCGCAGGATGTCGAGGATGCTCACGCGCTACACCATCGCGGCGCGGTAGAGCCGGCGCGCGCCGATAAGCGTAAAAATGATGTTGGGCATCCAGGCTGCGAGAAAGGCGAGCGGCAGATACGCCTCGCCGACGTACGAGAAGATCGTCTGCACGATGTAATAGATGAACACGATGAGCACCGCCAGACCGAAGCCCAAACCGGTGCTGCCGCCTCCGCGGATCGAGCGGATCCCGTACGGTACTGCGAGCAGCGTGAACACGAAGCATGCAAACGGCGTTGCGAGCTTCTCCTGAAATACCATCGTGTATTTCTTGAGCTCGCTGGCCGAAAGTTGCCCGGTGCGGATGAGCTGCGCGATCTGCGCACGGTTCATGTCCTCCGGATTGTTGTTCGCGGCTCGCTTGACCATTTCGGTTGGATTCTCGCCCAATTCAACCTGCATGGTCGGCGTCGTCCACGACGTGGCCACGCTTTGGTCCTCGCCGTTGAACTGATAGATGCGCGCGTTGTCCAGCGTCCATTTCTCGGCCCGAAAAACGGCACGATCGGCAAACACGATGCGCGTCGCCGTGCCCGCGCGATTGTATTGCACGAGCGTGACGCCCAGCAGCGCTTCACAGTTCTGCGCGCACGCGCGCGCAAACGTCATCTGCGATCCGCCGCCCGGCAGCGGCGCAGACACGTTCAGGCTGCTCACTACCGCACTGGCGCGGTTGATGATCGTGTTCTGAATGATGCGGAACTGTTCGCTTGCATAAGGAACCATGCGCTCCTGCAGCAGCAGCGTGACGAACGACATCACAAAGCCCGCAACCAGCAGCGGCGCGGCGATGCGCATGAACGTAATGCCGCCCGCTTTCATCGCGGTGATCTCGCTCTCGCCGGACAGGCGTTGAATCGAGAGCAGCGTGCCGAGCAGCAGCGCCATCGGAATGGCCAGCACCATCGTAGGCGGCAACTGCCAGAGGAACGCTTCGATAGCGGCCCACAGCGGCGCGTGCGTTTCTGACATGATACGCCCGATGTTGACGATCTGCGCAGCCGCGATGATCAGCGTAAACGCCGAAAGCCCGAACAAGAACGGACCGGCCAGCTCGCTGAGCATGTACCGGTCCAGAATCGTCAGGCGCAGCGTTTTCACAATCGGAAACCTTCGCCCAAATAAAATTGCCGCGCGATGGGGCTTTCGAGCACGTCGTGCGCGGTGCCGGAGACTTCGATCTTGCCATTGTTCAGAATGTACGCACGGTCGACGATCGCCAGCGTCTCGCGCACTTGGTGATCGGTAATCAGCACGCCGAGGCCACGGTCGCGCAGCTGCCGGATCATCGCCTGAATATCCGCTACGGCAATCGGGTCGATGCCCGTGAACGGTTCGTCGAGAAGCAAAAACGCCGGTTCGGTCGCAATCGCGCGCGCGATCTCCACTCGGCGGCGTTCACCGCCCGAAAGGCTGTCACCGCGCGCATTGATGAACTTGAGCAGGCCGAATTCTTCGAGCAGCGGCGCAAGGCGCTTCTCCTGCTCTTCGCGCGCGATGCCGTGCATCTCCCAAATGAGACGAATGTTGTCACCGACGGAAAGTTTGCGAAAGATCGAGTTCTCTTGGGCGAGATAGCCGATGCCGCGGCGAGAGCGCATGTACATCGGCGCATTGCCCAGATCCACTTGGCCATCGCCCGTATCGAGCAGCACCGTTCCGCCGTCCGGTTTGACCAGGCCCACGACCATGTAAAACGTGGTCGTCTTGCCCGCCCCGTTGGGGCCGAGCAAGCCGACGATTTCGCCGGTGCGCACCTCCGCGCTCACGCCGTTGACTACGGTGCGTTCGCCGTAGCGTTTGACCAGGTCGCGGATTTGAATTTCGTGCGGTTGCATTACCTTATCGTCATCCGGGTCAGCTTGACGTCCGACGTAAACTCGTTTCCGGTGAGCACCTGCTGCTGCCCGCCTTGCATTCCCGCGATCCGCACGTGTCCCGTGCCGTGCAGCATGCCGCTCGCGTCGTCGTACACGAGCTGATCGCAAACAAGCGTCAATCCCGTGCTGGTCTTGGCATGCACTCCACCTGCGAGAATCACCTGCTTGCGGCGATCGTCCAGATGCGCTCGCGGCGATTGCGCCTGCAGTGTCGTACCGTCCTTGTCGTAAAACGTCACGTTCGTTTTCTCGAAGCTGGCTTGCGTACCGCCTTGCACCGAGCTAATTTCCGATGAGAGGGCCAGCAATTGGTACGCCTTGCCGCCGCCGGGCCGCTGCCCGATAACGCGTATCGGCTGGCGCGCCGTCCCATGCCCCGTGATTTTGAGCGGCGGCGTTCCCGATGGAGGCGAAGACGGCGTCGCCGTGCTCGCCGGCCGGTGTTCCGGTTGCGGGTTGCAGCCAGCCAGCACGAACGCGCAGATGAGCAGCGCCGCAGTACGCTTCATTCCAATCCTTCTCCCAATCCGTGTTTTGCCACCGCAAGCGCGAGCGCCATCGACGGCAGCCACAAGCCGAAGATCACCACGCTTACGGTGTCGATTAGGCCTTGCACCCACGTTCCTACGAGTCCCGCCGCTATCGCGAGCGCGAGCAGCGTATGTGCCGGCGTCGCCCGGCGCAGATCTTCGCGCAATTCCACGCCGAAGCGCCACCACGCCGCCAGCACCGCGACGACGCCCACGAGGCCGAGTTCGGCGAAGATCGTCAAAAGAAAACTGTGCGCGTGAAACGCCGTGAGATCGCCGTCGGGCATGCGTAAGAGCGGATAGATGCGCGCGAAGTCGAACGGGCCGACGCCTGTGAGTGGAAAGCGCCGCACGATTTCCACCGCCGCTTGCCAAATCGATAGACGCGTATAATTTTCCGCGGGATTGTGATGCGCGTTGAATACCAGCAGCACTGCGGCAAGTCCGCCGAGCAAAATAACCGGTGCGTAGCGCCGGCGCTCGCTGCCTCTGGAAAACGCGAGAAACGCAATCGCCGCCGCAAAGCCCATCCAGCCCGCGCGCGAAAACGTCAATGCGAGCGCGAGCAGTCCGACGGCGAGCGAGCTCCACGCGGCGGCGCGCAGCGCTTTGTCGGCGGTGACGCGCGCGACGGCATACACGACCGGCAAGAAGATGATGAGGTATCCGGCGAGTTCCCCCGGTAAGATAAACGTGCCGATCGCGCGCCCATGGCCGATCGTGTATTGATCCGCGGGGACGCGCGCGATCACCATCACCACCGCCGCGAGCGCGGCCAAACCGCCGGAGACGACGTAACTCCAAAAGATCGCGCGGTTTACGCCGGGATACGTATAGTAACGCAGCAGCGTGAGATGCCACACCACGCCCAATCCAAAAATGCCGATGAACAACAGTCCGCCCGCGGGATTGAATCCGAGCACCGCCGAGAGCAGCGCGGCACAGAGCCAGCCGAGCAGCGGAAACATCGTCGGCGGGCGCTGCACGGGACGCTGCAGCAACAGGTACGAGGCGTATACCGCGATCGCCGCCATGATTGCCAGGAGCGCGACGGCAAACGCCGCAGGCACGAGCGAAACGCCGGGAATCGACACGGCGGTGAGCGTGATGAACGGCGGGAACAGCGGCACGACGAAATACGTGAACGCAAACGCTGCGGGCAACAAGCGCGCCGCCTTCATTTGCCGTTCACCAGCGCGTCGATGCGCGCGGCGATCAGCGGCGCTGATCCGCGCGGACCCATGCGTTCGCGTCCGGTGGCGCCCATGCGCTCGCGCCGCTGCGGATCGTCGAGCAGTGCGAGCACGTCGCGCACCGCTTGCTGCGCTTGCGCAGGCGCGACGATCATTGCCTCACCCAGCAGTCCGATTTGCCGCATGCGGTACCATGGCGCGCGCACTTCACCGGTGCGGGCGAATGCGACGATCGGAATGCCTTGCGCGGCCGCAGCTTCGTTTGCGGTGCCCGCTTGTCCAAGCACCAGCGTTGCGCGGCGCAACATCGCGCCCAGCGATCCTTGCCACGCGCGCACGACTTCGCGCTCGCCGTCATACAATGCGAACGGTTCGAGCGCTCCAGGAGTAGGCTCGATACGCCAGCCGTCGTTTTCCAACTTCGCGCACATGCGCTGCGGGTCGATGCCCGGTGCAATGGAAAGCACGCCGCCGGCTCCCGTACGCGATCGGCAAAGATCGCGCATCACGCTGGCCAGAAATACCGCGTCGTCGTACGCGGGCTCGCGGCTTCCCGGAAAAAGCGCGAGCAGCGGATCGAACGGCACGTCGAGTGCATCGGGCGGGTCGGCGTACAAATCGACAATCGTGTTTGCCGGCGTCGCGCCAATGCCGTGATCGGCGAGCACCTGCGCGGTTTGCGCATCGCGCACGAACGTCGCATCGGCTTTGGCGATGACCCGCTCCTCTATCCGTCCGTACGGTGCCACGTACACGCTTTTTGCCGTTCCCACGAACACCGTCGCGCGCGCTTGCGCCTGCAGTGCCATGATGAGCGCGTAGACGTCGCCGACGGCCACCGCAACGCTGTACGTGCGCCGCACGCCGCGCAGAAAGCGCAACTGCGCGAGCGTATGCATCACCAGTCCCGCGCGCACGTCGCGCGCGATGTTTCGAAAGTTGCCCATCGCAATCACGCCGCCGCTGGGCATCGCTTGGCGAGGACCGACTTCGCGCATTGTCGACGGATAACGAAAATCTCCGACGAGTGCCAGATGGTCGCACGGAATCGGGCCGCGCGCCTGCACTTCCGCGGCGAGACGCGCCGCGATTGCGACCTCCCCGTGACCGTTGGAAACGAATAACACCCGGTTCACGGTAACAACGGCACCAGGTCGAAGCGGCGGATCGTCCAGCGATTGGCTTCGCGCTCGATCTGCGTGCGCGAGACGTATTTGCCGTACGGTCCCGCATGCACGATCGGCACGTTGCCGACGTACTCGGGTTGCGCCAGCGTGTCGTGGCTGTGTCCGCCGAGCAGCAGATCGATGCGCGGTACCGCAGCGGCGAGTTTGCGATCGAGCCGCAGACCCAAGTGCGAGAGCACGACAAGCGGTTCGCCCTCCGGAACCTGCGCGCTGAATTCGCGCACGACGCTCGCCGGGTCGAGAAAGCGCCATCCGAAGACGCGTTCCCACATACTGCCGATTGGATATTGCATGATCAGCAAACCCAGCACGTGCACGTTCGCGCCTTCATACGCGAGTTGCAGTGAACGTACGAACGGCAAGTCGCGGCCTTTGACGTCCACCAGATTCGTACAAACGAGCGGGTGGTGCATCTGTGTCGCACGCGCTTTCAAACACCGGTACGCATAGTGAAATTCGCGGTTGCCGATCGCTTGCGCGTCGTAGCCGGCGGCGTCGATTTCACCGATGATCGGTTCGCTGCGATGGTACATTGTTTGGCTGCCGCGCAGGGAGTCGCCGCAGTCGAAGAGCAAGCCCGGTTCGCGCGAGCGCAATGCGTTAAGCGGCGCGACGATGCCACGATGATCGTGCAGATCGGAGGTGTGATAGATCAGCATCATGCCGCTCCGCGCGCGAGCTGCACCGCATACGACGCGCACTGTTCGAGCGCATCTGGCGGGCCGAGCGCCTCGCGCAGCTGTTGGAAGCTGAGATACTGCTCGCCCGGATCGCGCAGGACCGCGTCCATTGCATCGGACAGCCGCCGCGGCGTCGCCTGCTCCTGCAGCAGTTCGGGAATGACGGCACGATCCAACACCAGGTTCGGAATGGTGATGAAGCGACCGGAATACACCCGCCGCGCGTGCCGCACCAGCAGCGGCGAGATGACGTACAACGCGACCGCGGGTACGCCGGAAAGCGCACATTCGAGCACGGCCGTACCCGAAGCAACCCAGGCGGCATCGGCCCCGGCGATCGCCTCGCGCGTGCCGCGCGCAAAATCCAGCGCATGTAGCCCGTGGCGTCTGGCCACGTCACGCAGATAACGCTCCGCGCGGTCGTCCGCAGCACCGGCGACGCCGCGCAGGTGCGGCCGGCGCTGCTGCAGATCGCGAAACGCCGCAAACAAACGCGGGACGTGATGGCGCAGCTCGCCCGAACGGCTTCCGGGCAGCAGCGCGATGATACCCCCGTCCGGTGGCGGCGCCGCGCGCGGCGCGCGCAGCGTATACTGGCCGGCGAGCGGATGGCCGAAGTACGCAATCGGCAGATCCATCGAGCGGTAGAAATCGCGCTGATGCGCAAATGCCGTGAGCGGCGTCATGATCGCGGCAACGTCGCGCGCGGTTTTTTCCCGATCGAGCCATGTCGCGGGCGGAAATACGTCCAGAATCGGTCCGCGATAGCCGATCTCACGCAGCCGTTTGGCCAGACGCACGTTGAACGCGCCGAAGTCCACCAGGATGACGAGGTCGGGTTTGCGTTGCGCGATGTGCTGCGCGGTTTGCAGCATGATGCGCAGCAGTTTGGGGATGCGCGGCACCGCTGCCAGCGGACCCATGCTCGCCCATCCCGTGTGATCGCGCCAGAGCCGTATGCCGTTCTCGCGCATACGCGCGGCGCCGATCCCTTCGAACTGCGCCTGGGGATCGATGGCGCGGATCGCCTGCGCGATCAGCGTGGCGGCAAGTTCTCCCGAAGCCTCACCCGATGAGAGGAAATAGCGCATGCGCTACTTCAGCAATATTCCGCGTTGCGAGTCGCCTTCGAGAAACGCGAGAATATGGCGCCCGGATTCCGTGCTTACTTCCGTTTTCATCGCGTCGATCGCTTCGGAAAGTTTGAGTTTGGAACCGTACAGCAGTTTGTAGAACTTCTTGATCTCGGCGCGTTCTTCGTCGCTGAAGCTCGCGCGGCGCAGGCCCACGCTGTTCAGACCGTACGGCGCGGCTGGATTCCCTTCGACAAGGAAGAACGGGGGTACGTCGCGCGTGACCTTGCTGTCGCCGCCGATGAACGCAAACCGGCCCACGCGCACGAACTGATGCAAGCCGGCCATGCCGGCAATCGAGGCGTAGTCTTCAATGATGCAATGGCCGGCGAGCTGTGCGAGATTGCTCATCGTGACGCCGTTTCCGAGGATGCAATTGTGGGCGACGTGCGTGTAGGCGAGCAGCAGGCAGTCATCGCCGATTGCCGTGACCTGATCTTCGCCCGTCGCGCGCTGCACGCTGACGTACTCGCGAATGATTGTGCGGCTGCCGATGCGCGTGTACGCGCGCTCGCCGGTGTACTTCTTGTCTTGCGAGGACGCGCCGATCGTTGCGAATGGGAAGATCTGGCAGTCTTCGCCGATGCTCGTCCAACCGTTGACCACGACGTGCGCTTGCAGCACGGTGCCGCGGCCGACCGAAACGTTTTCACCGACGATGCAATACGGCCCAATTTCCACGCCGCGATCGATCTTCGCGTTCGGATGAACGATAGCTGTGGGATGGATCACGCGTGCAACACCGTCGCGTCGAACCCGAACAGCCGCGGATCGGAAGCAATCGAGAACATGAGCTCCGCGGAGACGACGAATTGCCCGTCCACGCTGCCTTCCGCATGCACCCAGCCGATGTTGCGTTTGTGCTTGGTAAGGCGTACTTCCATCATGAAGCGATCGCCCGGAACCACCGGGCGGCGGAACTTGGCGGCGTCGATACCGGCCAGGTACGGCGTCTTGCGAGAAAATTCGCCTGGTTCGAGCACGACGCAGCCACCGAGCTGCGCCAGCGCTTCAATCATGTAGACACCCGGCAGCAACGGATTGCCGGGGAAATGCCCGGTGAAAACCGGTTCGGTAATGGTGACGTTTTTGTAGCCGACCGCGCGCACGCCGGGCTCCAGTTCCGTGATGCGATCGACCAGCAGCAGCGGATAGCGGTGCGGCAAGATCTCCATGATCTGCCGGATGTCGAGTTCAGCCAACGTTATTGCACTTTCGCCGAAGGAAGTTTCGCGCTCATCTGCCGGCGCAGTTCCGTCGTGGCGATGCAATGCAGTTTGTGACCGCTCTTGATCGCGACGATCTCACACTGCGGCCACGCGCCGAGCAGCGCGAAATCACCGATGAGATCGAGCACTTTGTGGCGTACTGGCTCGTTTGGCCAGCGCATCTCCTGCATCGGGCCGTCCGGTGCGAACACCAGCGCGTTGTCGAGCGTCCCGCCTTTTGCAAGCCCCCGATCGAGCAGCGACTGCACTTCGTGCAGATAGCCGAACGTCCGCGCGCTGGCGACCTCGCTCGCAAAAACCTCGGGCGTGAGTTCGCCGTCGAAATACTGCGTGCCGATGGGCGGCGCGAAGTCCGCCAAAAACTTGATGCGCAGCTGCGCCGCCGGAAGAATGACGACGGCGCGATCGCCGTCGCGCACGAACGACGGCGCGGTGGGGACGTAGCGTTCGCGCACTTCGGGCTGCGCGGCGATCCCCGCGCCGGAAATGAGATCGACCCACGTTTTCGCGCTGCCGTCGGCGACGGGAATTTCGGGACCGTCCACGTCGATGTGCGCGTTGGCGACGCCCATGCCGAAAAGCGCGGCGAGCAGATGCTCGATCGTGGAGATCGTGACGCCGTCCTTGCCGACGACCGTTGCGCGCGCGGTTTCGACCACGTATTCGGCGAGCGCCGGAATTTCGACACCGCCGGTTTGGAAGACCAATCCGCTGTCGGCGGGCGCCGGGCGGACTTCCACGCGGCACGGCACGCCGGTATGCAGGCCCACGCCTTCATACGCAAATGCGTTGCGCAGCGTGGTTTGATACTGCACGCTCACGCCGGCCTAAGACTCGCGGAGTTTCTTCTCGAGTGCGTCGACACGGGCCACCAGCTTAGGCAGGCTGCGAACCATGACCTCTCGGCGCAAATCTTCCTGGTGCGGTCGCGCGGGCGTTCCGCTTACGAAGGCGTCGTCCGCAATGTCGCTCCACACTTTCGCGCCCGCGGCAATCTTCACGCGCGAGCCGATGGTGATGTGCCCTTTGAATCCGGCTTGCCCGCCGATGAGGACGTAGTCACCGACAATGGTGCTGCCCGCCAGGCCGGTTTGCGCCGCCATGCCGGTGTGCGCGCCGATGCGGCAGTTGTGGCCGATTTGGCACAAGTTGTCGATTTTGGTACCGGTGCCGATGTTGGTGCTGCCCGTCTGCGCCCGATCGATGCACGTGTTCGAGCCGATCTCGACGTCGTCGCCAAGCACGACGTTGCCAACTTGCGGAATGCGCTCGAAGCGGCCGTCCACGAAGACGTACCCGAAACCTTCGCTGCCGATCACGGCGCC
Source organism: Vulcanimicrobiaceae bacterium (assembly GCA_035694945.1). Classification (GTDB taxonomy): domain Bacteria; phylum Vulcanimicrobiota; class Vulcanimicrobiia; order Vulcanimicrobiales; family Vulcanimicrobiaceae; genus DATGJX01. The sequence goes on along the minus strand of DASSEZ010000029.1, from coordinate 55,469 downwards.
CGGGTGCACGATCGCGCGATCTCCGACGATGCAGCCGTCCATCACGGCCGCGTGCGGATACAACGTCGTATCCGCGCCGATCGCGGCATCTTCGCCAACGAACGTGCCCGCGTCGAGCACCGCGCGATCGCCGATTCGGCTTGCGGCGCTCACGACGACGTTGGGGCCGATATACACATCCGCACCGATCGTGGCGCTGGCATCCACGACGGCGCTCGGATGCACGAACGGACCGCGTTTGCGCGGACGATCGAAGCCGCGCAGCAGCTGCATGAGCGCGACGCGCGCGTTCTCGACGATAATTAGCGGTTTGGCAAGTGCGTTGTCATCCTGGCGAATCGCGTCGTCCTGAGCCTGCCGAAGGAGGCCTTCGTCCACAAGCACCGCGGCCGCGTGCGAACGCAGCGCGGCCTGCAAATACGTGGGTGTGGTGGCAAACGTCAGCGCATCCGGGCCGGCTTCGTCGATCGCCGCGATGCGCGCAATCGCCAGTGTTTGGTCGCCGGCCGTCCGGCCGCCGACGCGGCCGGCGAGCTGCGCGAGCGTTCCCAGCAAACGCGCGTTTCCTACGGGCTCGGGCTGGGCGAGGCGGATTCCGTGATGCCCATCTGCTTTTCGACGTCCGGTGTGATGTCGGTCCCGCCGTAGCCGATGAACTCATGCGTCACGACGAGCTTCATGTTCTTTTGCTCGGCGACTTTTGCGGCAGCGTCCTTGATCTGCTTGACGAGTTGCTCGGAGAGCGCGGAGTATTTTGCCTGCAGCTGCTGCGCTTCTTTGCGCTTTTCCGCAGGGGAGGCCTTGCCGGTTTCAATGGCGCGCTGATCCGCGAGCAGTTGGTTCTGCACGTTGATGTACTGCGGCCAGTTTGCCGTCAGCCGCTGCACGTCGATCAAACCGACGGGGCTCGATTGACCGCACGCGGTCAGGGTAAGCGCCGCAAGCGCGGCGATGATGACAATGCTCTTTTTCACTGATGTAAGCTCTCGATGTCCTTTTCCACGTCGTTCGTCAAGTCGATGCCGCCTGGCGCGGCAACCACGCTGATGAAGACCACTTGCAATCCGCGTTTTGCGGCAACCGTGCCGGCGTCACGCTTCACTTGATCCACCATTTTGTTGTACAACTCGTCGCGCTGCCGCTGCAGTTCGGCGACTTCTTTGTTCGCCGCGCCCGTTGCCGTGCCGTCGGCGCCTTGCAGCGCCGCGTACTGCGCATCGAGATCGGACTTGGTCGACTGATACTGGTCGATCGTCTTTTGCGCGTCCGCCTGAAATTCCGATTTGAACTGTTTGTCGATCTGCGCCAGTTTGTCACGCGTCTGCGCCGGCAAATTCGAGGGGATGGGCGCCGGCTGCAAGCCTTTGAGCTGCGAGGAGACTTGCGCGCTCACCTCGTTGCGCCGCGATTCCAATTTCGACTGCGTTTCGGAACGAATCTTCGCGACCTGATCGGCGATCTGTTTGGACGTTTGCTCGCGCAGTTGCTTTTGATAATCGGCCAGTTCTTTTTGGTCGCGCTTGCGCTGCGCGTCGACGACCGCCGCTTCATTCGAATCGAGCGCCGCGAGTTGGTCGCGGTACTGCTTGCGCTGCGCGTCCGAAAGCGCGAGATTGCCGAGTTTCATGCGCAGGTCCAGGCGCTTGGACGCGTCCTGCTGCGAGAGTTCCAGACCGAGCTGCGACTCTTTCTCCTGCAGTTGCGTCGCTTTTTGCCGGTACGCTTTGTTCGCGCGATCGCCCAGCTGCTGGCTGATGCGTTTGACCGCCGCGTTGTCTTGCGCGATCACGCTTTTCTGGTAGGCCTGAAAATCGGCGTTGGCCTGCTGCGTGACTTGCTGCGCCTGCTGCGCCGTCACGTTCTGCATGGCGGAAACGGGGGCGTTGCCGTTCGTGCCGGCGCCGGCCGCAGCCAGCGCCGCGTTGATCGCGGCCTGTTCGCGCCGCTGGTAATCGGCCTGCTTTTGACGCAGGATCGCGTTCGCGCGGTCCTGTGCTTGTTTGAGTTCGCGGTTGAGTTCCTTGGTTTCCGACGCGATCTGCGCCGGGGTGCGCGGAACCGCCGCCGCACCGAGCGCCTTCAAGTTGAGCGCATCGATCGAATCCTGCAGCTGCGAGAGTTGCGGATAGAGCGGATGCACCTTGATGACGTCGTCAATGCGAACGTACCCGATGCCTCTAACGTTCGGATCATCGGGCTGCGGCTGATGCGCGCACGCGCTGAGTGCCAGAGCGGCCAGCAGCGCGCACGCAGCTTTACTGAAGCGCATTTTGGACATCTTTGGTGATGTCCGTTCCCCCGTAGATGATGTCCGAGCGATCGACGACCAGAATCAAGTGCTTCTGCGAGGCGACCTTGCCCATTGCGTCGCGCGTCTGATCGACAAGCGGTTTGAGGACCTTGTCCTGCTGCGCCACCAGCTTTTTCTGATAATCCTGGAAGATCTGCTGCTGCTTGTTCTTGTCTTTCTTGGCGCCTTGCATGTCTTTGATCGCCTGCGTGCGCTGATCGTTGGCCCACTTGCTGAAGTCGTCGTTGGCCTTTTTAATCTTTGGCACTTGGTCTATCTGCGTCTGGTCGATAAAGCCGATCGACGAGGGACCGGGCGTGGCAACCGGCGGCACCACCGGACCCGGACCGTTGACCAGATCGATCACGTCCTTGGTGATGTCTTGCCCGCCGTACACGACGATGCGCTTGTCGACGACGACCGTGAGTTTGCGATTGGAACTGACCTGCGCGATCGCGGCCTGTGCGCGCGCAAACAGCGGCCCGAGAACCGTGCGCTGCTCGTCCATGAATTTGTTTTGAAAGTCTTGCTGAACTTTCTGCTGTGCGTCCGGCGACTTCGCGTTCTTCATTGCCGCAGCGAACTGCGGGTCGAGTTTGGACTTATATTGCGCGACTTGTTGATTGGCTTTCTGGAATTGCGGAAGCGCGCCGATAGCCGCCTGATCGATGTAACCGACGTCGGTCAGGTCGGCGGCAATGGCAACGGGCGCCGCGATAAAGGTCAAAACCGCGGCGGCCGCCAGCAAACGAATGAGTTTTCGAATTTCCATGGTCCTCTAGAAGCTTTGGCCGATGCCGAAGCTGGTATGCGTGCCGTTTGAGCCTTTGGCAAAGTCGATGCGGATCGTGTGCAGTCCGAGCTGCGGCACGTCGAAACGCAAACCGATGCCGTAGTCACCGCGCCACGACCATTGACTCGGATAGCCGATGATGCGGTTGGTGTAGGGATCGAGCAGCGGTTGCGCGCCGCGCACCCGGAAACCGCCTTCGTCCACGAACACGGCGATGCCGAATTTGCGGTCGGGCGTGAGCGGCTTGCGCAGCTCGATCTGTCCGAGCAGCGTGTCTGTTCCGTAGAATACGCTGTCGTATCCGCGCAGCTGCTGATCGGAGAACGTGTACAAGTTGCTCGGCGGAATGGCGCCGGTGGACGTGCGTCCCTGTCCGTGGATCGCGAACGTCGAGTCCTTGAGCACCGGGAAGAACTTGGCAAGGTCCAGCGATGTTTGCGTGAACGAGAAGTTCGATCCGATGGACGGCGAGGAGAGCGTCTCCGTGAGCGAGGCCGTTTCGCCGTGGCGCGGATTGAAGATATCGTCGAGCATCGTTGCGGGGTTGGTCGCCAAACCGAACGTCACCTGATTCAGACGATATGGCGTGCCCGTGTTGATGTTCGCAATCGAGCTCGCGACAATGCCGAAGCTGCCGGTGCTGCTGCTCAAATTGTTGAGCGGCCCCGGCGTCGGTCCGACGACGATGTTCGGCTGCGTGCTCTGGAATTGGTACGGCGTGGGGACCGTCGTGCTGTTCGTCACGTTTTCGACGGCCGTCAACACGCTGGCGGTCACGTAGTCCGTGAGGCGCCGTCCGACGCTCACGTTGATACCGGCAGACTTCGCCGTACTCGTCGCGACGACGCCGCTGACGAGCTGAGCGTTGCCGCTGGGAAGCAGCGTCACCGGAATCTTCACCTGCGAACCCGGCGGCGGCGATGCGATTGCGGACGCGCCGACTGCCGTCGTGTACACCGGATAGAAGTACGTGTAGCCGTTGGCGAAAACCGAGCCGCCCAAACTCCACTTCTGCGACTGCGGTGTGTTGCCGACGTACGGAATCGAGATTTGCGCCTGCGTCACGTAGCTGCGGGAGCCGCGCTCGAGCTGCAGCGAGACCGCGTTGCCCGTGCCGTGCAAGTTGTTGTCCTGATAGCCGATGGTGCCGTAGAGGCCCTGGCCGGTCAAACCACCGGAGTAGCCGGCGCCGACCGATGCCGATGCGGTTTTCTGTTCGGTGACGACCCACTGCAGCGTAACGCAGCCCGGATCTTTCTTGGTCATCTCTTCCGGACACGGTTTCGGGTTGACGTCGACTTTCGAGAAGAAGCCGGTGTTGTTCAACCGCTCGAGATCGCGCTGCACGCCCGTCTTGGTCAAAATCATGCCGGGACGCTCGCCGAGTTCACGGCGGATCACCTGGTCTTTGGTTTTCGTGTTGCCGGTGATTTGCACCAGACCCACGCGCGCGACGTACACGTCGGTTTTGACTTTCGCGGTGCCGGCTTTCTGATCGATCGTGGACGGGTCGATGCCTTCGTCGAAGTTGGCGATGATGAGGTTGTATTTGTCGTACAACTTCGTGAGCGCCTGATAATCGGTCTGGCTCATCTGATCGGAGAATTCTTCGCCGGACTTTGCGCTGAGCACGGGAACGATCGCCGTCGGAGGCAGCAGCGGGTCGCCGCCAACCGTGACGCCGGTGATCGTCAAGCCTTCCTGGATGTCGATCGTCAGCGCATCGCTCTTCGCGTCGATGTTCAAGTTCTTGACGTGCGAGGGCAACTGACCGCCGTACCCGATGCGATCGTAATACGAGTTGATCTTCAGGAAGTCGTTGCGCAGCGTGTTCATGTTGAGCACCTGGCCGACCGAGGTGTCCATGAGCGCGAGCAGCGTATCCGCCGGCACGTGCTTGTTACCGTCGAACTGAATCTTCGTGATGACCGGATTTTCGATCACGCGGTAGGTAATCGCGATGCCTTTGGGGCGCTGGCGAATCAGCGGTGCGGCCTGATCGGAAAAATATCCGAGCGCGAAGATGCGCTGCAGATCGCCCTGCACCACCTTGGGATCGTAGGGTTGTCCCGGACGCGCTTGCACCACGGACATGATCGTCTGCGTCGGTACGTGGACGTTTCCCGACACGTCCACGGAGACGATCTTCGGTGCGGACGCGGAGAGCGCCGGCGCCGGCGAAATCACCATGAAGATGGAAGCAAGTGCGAGTACCAGGCCCGCACACCGGTGGAGCGCGCCGCGCGCACGCCAGAGGGTTGAGGTCATCAAAAATCTTTCCCTTGAGAGTTCGATCGCTCCAACGCTGGTGGCGTCAGGAGTGTAACGCGCCACACGTGCGCTGTGTTTCCTTTCGACCCGCACCGGCTGTTCGCGAACGCAGCCTCGTGCCCTGCCTTTGCGCGTGCGTGTAGCAAGGGGCGGCTAGAACAACCGTTGGAACAGGAAGGTGAAACCGCTGGTGCCCTGGACCGCCTGCCCCGCCGTGGCGCGCGGATTGTTCGAGAGCACTTGACCGGGGCTCAAGAACAGCGGCGTCGGCCCCTGCTGGAAGAACATCGTGAACTGCGCCGAGGTGAACGCGTTCGGCTGATACGCGAAGCCGTAGGTCTGACGAACCGGAACGCCCAGCGAGGTGCCGTAGATGGCATAGAAGTCGTGAGCCAGCGGGCGGCGCAGACTGATGCCGACGTTGCCGCCATAGTCGACGGTCAGGTTCACGTCGGAAAGTCCGAGGGTGCTGCTCAGCGCGGTCTCGAGCGGCGCCAATAGGCCGCTGGTGAACTGGGCGTTGAGGATATTGAATGCCTCTTGGCCGATTGTCACCGTGCCGTTTTCACGGCGCTCGAAAATGTTCGGCAGCAGCGCGCCGGTGCCGGGTGCGGGCGCGCCCGCGATCTGTCCGGCCGGAAGCACGACGCCGGTATCGGTGAACTGAATCGGGCCGGCGAGCGCATTGAGCGGCAGCAGCAGTGCCAGGAGCTGCTGTTCGGTGTAACCGCCCGGGCTCGAAGTCAGGCTGATTTTGACCTGCGGCACCGTGCCGTTCACGCGCGCGGTAATTTGCGTGCTGCCCGTCGGATTGCGCTGCGGGTTGGGGTCTGGATTGGTGACCGTGGTCGTCGCGACGGCGTAGATGTCCGGCAGGGCGCCGTTCGCGGGGTTGAACGTGACGCGCCCTTCTTCCACGCGAAACGCGCGATCGATGAGCGTGAGCGTGCCGCCGGCGGAGTTGAACTGCCCGGTCATGGCCGGCTTTTCGAGCGTTCCCGCCAGGTGCGCGGTTCCTTCACCGGAGATGTCCAGGCCGAATAGCCCGACGCCGCCGCTGCGCACATGCACGTCCTTGCCGGCGGTGATGCCCAGATCGAAGCCCAGATTGAACGGCGGACCGGTTTTCACGCCGCTGGGCGCGCCGCCGCTGAGCGCGAGCAGCGAGTTAAAGGAAATGACCGTGCTGCTGATTGTCGCTTTTCCTTTGAGTTGCGCGAGTTGGCCGGGCGTTCGCTGCAGCGAGAGCGACGAGTCGAACGTGCCCGAACCGAACTGCGGCATCGAGATTTGCGCACCGCGCGTTTGCAGCGCAATCGCGTAGCCGAGCGGTCCGCCCGAAAGTCCGCCGCCGAAATTGAGCGACCCGCTGCCGTCGAGCGTGCCGCCGCCGAGCTGAGCGTGCAGACGGTCGAGCGTCGCATGCGTTCCTTCGAACGTGAGTTGCGCGACCGTTTGCGTGATCGGCGTTACTTCGAGAGCGCTCACGTAACTTGCATTCGTCGCTGAGACTTGTCCGAAGATGCGCGGATTGCCCACCGTTCCGGAGATGCCCAAGTGCCCGTTGAGTGCACCCGCCAAGCGCGTGTCGTTGCCGAGCAGCGATTGGAACGTTGCGAGGTCGACGTCGGTGGCCGTTGCGTCCATCGAGATCGCCGCGGTTTTCGGACCGAAGGCAAACGGCTGCAACTGCAGCGGGAGCGATCCCGCAATCGTCATGCGTCCGCGCGGCAGTGAAAGCTCGGCGTTGCGTACCACGATATCTTTGCGATGCAGCTGTACCTGGCCGACGAACGACGGAATGCTGATGCCGTAGACGTCGAGATTCGATGCGTCGACGCCGGCGGAAAATTTCGGCGCGTTGAACGTGCCGCCGATCGACAGCGTCGATTCGATGTGTCCGCGCACGTCGAGGCGTTTTTTCGAAACGCTCGCGACCAGCCGCGGCAGATCGTCGGTGACCGCGTGCACTTGAAAATCGACCGGCGCCTTCGCAGCAAGACCGAAGCTCCCGCTGCCCGTTGCTTCCAGTGCCGGCAGATCGACGAGCACGTGCGTGACGTCGATGCGATCATTGGGCGCGGTGCGCGCCGCAATTTCCGCTTTCTCGATGGTGAGCGGTCCCACCGTGCCCTCACGCATCGCGGCGTTGCCCGTTACCGCCAGATGCGGAAACGTTCCGCGCACCTGCGCGCTGCCGTCGACGCGGCCCGTGACGGGCACCTGCGAGAACCCGAGCGCCGGCAGCCAGGTGGTCAAGTCGAGATTGGTGAGCGACCCGCTGATGTTGTACCGCGAACGCGTGAGCAGCGACGCGAGATCTCCGCTCCGCGCGAACGCAATCGTTCCGGATGCGCGCAGCAGCCCGTGCTCGCCGCCGATGTCGACGGTGCCTTGCGCCACGTTGCGAACGCTGGTCCAATGCGCGATCGTGTCGCCTATCGGAAAGCGCCGGTAGCGAAACCCGTTCAAATTGACGTTGCCTGCCGTATACGTGAGCCGGTCGAAATGCTCGAACGCGAGATCGACCGCGCCTTTTCCGGCGAGCGTGTCGCCGGTATCGAAGAAATCGTTGAAGTCCGTCAGATCGGCGCGGCGCGATTCCATGGAAAATGCGAGCTCGCTCGTGCTGACCGTCGCGGAAAAATCCGCTTTCGTCGTACCGACCGTAACGCCGCCGCTTTGAATCGACACGCCGCGGCGGCTGGCGTCGACATGCGCGTGAGCATCCGCAAAGCCAAGCCCGTTGATACTGCCGACCGGAACTTGCAGCGCGCCGCGCACGCGCGGGTTTACGCCCGAGCCGCCGATGAGCAGATCGCCGGCGAAACTGCCTTCCGCATAGTACGTCGGTACGGGCGCCAGACGCGCGACGCTCGCCAAGTCGCCGACCGGCACGCTCGCGTGCACGTCGTAATCCGGCACGCCGCCGGCCAAGTTACCGACGGATCCGCGCACGTGCGCGAACGTATCGTCGAGCGAGGCGATCGTGTGGTTCACATGCAGTGTGTCGCTTGCAATCGCCACTTCCGCGCTCGCGGAAAACGGTCCGTACCCGGCGGCGCGTCCGTTACGCAGCACGACGCCCGCGTCGATGTTCGGCACGCTGCCGCCCGGCGCGATCGCGCCCACCGCACGGATTTTGCCGCCGGAGATCGGTACGCCGAAGCCGTGCATCGCTTGCGCCGCGTTCAGTTCCGTCGTCGCGAGCGTCAAGCGTGTTTGTTCTTTGCTGGGCTGCGTTGCGAAACTGCCGGCGGCAACGACCGTTCCGCCCGCGGCTTTCGCCTGTGCGGAAAACACACGCAAAACGCCGTTGTCATACGCCATCGTGCCCGAAACGCTGCTGATCGGAATGCCGTGCATGCTGGCGTTGCGCAGCTGCGCGTTTTGCGCTTGTACGTAAATCTTGCCTTGCGCGATCGCGATGGCCATCGGTCCGCTGATCGCGCCGCTCACCGGAAAACCGCCCAGGAACATGTGCAGCCCTTGGAACGTGCCGGAATACCCGCCGCGCGCGACGATGAGATTCGGTGCGAACGTGCCGTTGCCGTCGAAACTACCCCACGGGCCGTCCGCGTGTACGTGACTGATGCGCGATGCCGCGAACGGTCCCGCGAAACGCGCGGCGATCGTATCGAACGGTACGCCCGCAATCGTCGCCGGCGACATGTACGCGCTGCCGCCGATAACGACGTTGTGTCCCGATCCGGTTCCGGCGATATTCGCTTCGACGATGCGCGCGTCGATGGGCGGCAGTTCGGGAATGTTCACCCCCGGCATCTTCACCGGAACCGGCTGATTCAAGCGCATGTCCTGCACCGACGCCCAAAACGCGCTGTTGCCGTTCGGCCGATCCAAACTGAAGCCCGCGACCAGTGAGCCGCCGTGACCATTGCGCACGCTGATCGGTCCGAACGTGCCCACACCCAAGCGACTGAGCGCATAGAAACCGTTGAGATCTTGCGGATGCGTGAGCGAGACGAGATAACCGCGCGCGTCAAAGCGCACGTCGGTGCCTTGCAGGAGCGCTTCGGTCACCATGGTTTGGTCCGGCAGCAGCGCACCCAAGTACGGCATGCGCGCGGAAGGCCCGATGGCGTGCAGCGTCAGCGTGCTCTCTACCTGTTTGCCGAGCGCGAGCATGCCTTGCAAATGCATGTGGATGCCGTCGTACGTGGCGTGGAACGGCAGCACGATGAGTGTGTTCTTGTACAGCGCGACGACGCCGCGCGGATGTTCGATCGGCACCTGTCCGTAGTTGAACTGCTTGCCGCTGTATCCGATCATCAAGACCGGTTCCGCAATGTCGCCCTCGATCAGCGCGTGAATATGCACGGCGCCGTAAATCGGCAGATGCCCGGCGAAGCGCGCGACCTCGCCCAGCTGGCGAAGATCGCCGCGGCCGTCCACGCCCAGGCGAAATTGCGGGCGCGCAAAATCGAAGATGCCGCCGGAAAAGACGATCGGAATGTGGCCGACGACCGCGGTCGCGCGCGGTGCGGCAAATCCGCTGTCGAACACGTTGATGCGTCCGTTGATGTTGCGAATCGGCGAATCCAAACTCTTGACGTTCATCAGCCCGCCGGCGAGATAGCCGCTGCCGGAGAGGTGATATGCCGCGGGCGTGTTCGGGCCGACGCCGTACGCCCACGCATGCAGGTCGAAGTCGTGCACCGTTCCGGCCAAAATATGCGCCGCCGGCGAGTTGATGAAGTAGTTGCCGATCGTGCCGATCGGAATCGCCTTGACCTGCACGTGATGCAGCGCGTACCCGCGCGCGTAGTCGATGGTGCCCGCCATGCGAAAGTGCTGCGGTCCGCCGTCCTCCAAAAAACCGGTCGCCTTGTACCGCGTCTTGAGCGCACTGTTGATCGCCATGTCGACGTTGATGCGGTCGACCTGCTGCAGGCGGCTTCCCTTATAGTAGCGGTATTCGTCGATCAGTTTTGCGGATGCGTCACGCACGCGCACGGTGAAATCGAGCGGCACGTTGTTGTAGCCCGGCCGCCGCGTTCCGCCGCTGACTGCTTTGGGGATGGCGATGTTGTAAGTGCCGTTCTCGTTGTGCACGATCGTTATCCGCGGTCGATCGATCGTGATGGCCGTCAGCCCGAAGCGGTGATTGCTCCCGGGGAGCAAATCGCGCGGATTGTAGTAGATGTCGATGCGCCTCGCGTCGAGCACCGTCTGGCCGTTGCGCGAGACGTGCACGCCGACGAGCGCGCCGTGGCGCGACTCCAGGCGCAGCTCCTGCATGTCGACTTTGTAGCCCGTCGCGAGCGGAACGATGGAGGAGAGCGCAAAGCGCGCGGCGCCGTTGTGAAAGATCGCCACGAGCGTAACGAACACGATGAGCAGCACCGCTGCCGCGGCGCCCATCCATTTGCGCAATCCGTCCCTCCGATGCGGGTTATACCCCCAACGAAATAAAAAGACCCTGCATCTCAACGTGCAGGGTCTCTGTGTCATCCTGAGGTATCGCTTCGACTTCGCTCAGCACAGGCTCCGGGCCGCCGAGGTGTCGAGACCTACAAATCCAGGTTCTTCACCGACTTGGCGAAGTCGAAGATGTACTGCTTGCGCGGCTCGACTTTGTCGCCCATGAGATCGGTGAAGATCTGCTCGGCCTCGACCGCGTCTTCCACGGTGATGCGCTTGAGACGCCGGTTGCCCACCTCCATGGTGGTCACCGCGAGCTGCTCGGCATCCATTTCACCCAGACCCTTGTATTGCTGGACGACGAAATCTTTGCCGTCCTCGCCGATGAGCGACTTCAGCTCCGCGTCGCTGAAGGCATAGAATTGCTTTTTGCCTTTGCGAATGCCGTACAGCGGCGGCTGCGCGATGTACACGAAGCCTTCCTCGACCAGCGGTTTCATCTGCCGGTAGAAGAACGTGAGCAGCAGCGTGCGGATGTGCGAGCCGTCGACATCGGCGTCGGTCATGATGATGATCTTGTGGTAGCGCAGCTTCGTCGAGTCGAACTCGCTGCCGAAACCCGTACCGAGCGCCGTGATCATCGTGCGGATCTCTTCGTTTGAAAGCACCTTGTCCAAGCGCGCCTTCTCGACGTTGAGAATCTTGCCGCGCAAGGGCAGAATCGCTTGCGAGTTCGGATCGCGGCCGCCTTTGGCCGTGCCGCCGGCGGAGTCACCTTCGACCAAGAAGATTTCGCTCTCCGCCGGATTGGTATTCTTGCAGTCGACGAGTTTGCCGGGTAACCCCGACCCTTCCAGCGCGTTCTTGCGGCGTGAGAGATCGCGCGCTTTTTTCGCCGCTTCCCGCGCGCGCTGCGCCTGCATGCACTTCTCGATAATGGCTCGCGCGAGTTTCGGATTTTCCTCGAAGAAAAATTCCAAGCGCTCGTTGACCAAGCCGTACACGATGTTGCGCACGTTCGCGTTGCCGAGTTTGGTTTTCGTTTGCCCTTCGAACTGCGGCTCGCCGAGTTTCACAGACACGACGGCGGTCAGCCCTTCCATGCAGTCGTCGGTGGAGAGGTTGCTCTCCGATTCTTTGAGCATGCCGCGCTTGCGTGCGTAACTATTGACCGCGTTACTCACCGCCGTACGAAAACCGGTGAGATGCATGCCGCCTTCAATCGTGTTGATGTTGTTGGCGTACGACGAGATGATCTCCGAGTACGTGTCGGTCCACTGCATTGCGACCTCGACGTCCACGCCGTCGCGCTCGTTGTGCGTGGAGATCGGATCGGGATGAATCGGATCCTTTTTCTCGTTGAGCCATTGCACGAACGAAATGATGCCGCCGTCGAATTTGAACGTGCGCTCGCGCACGGGATCCTGGCGCTCGTCGCGCAACGTGATCGAGAGGCCGCGATTCAAGAAAGCGAGTTCGCGCAGACGCTTGGCCAGCACGTCCCAGTGAAAATCGGTGACTTCGAACATTTCGGCGTCCGGCATGAACCACTGATATGTGCCCGCGTCCTCGGGCGAGGTCTTGCCGATCTTCTTGAGTTTTTGCGTCGTGAGCCCGCGCTCGAATTTGATTTCGTACACGTTGCCGTCGCGTTTGACGCGCGTGGTCATGCTCGAAGAAAGCGCGTTGACCACCGAGATACCGACGCCGTGCAGGCCGCCGGACACTTTATAGCCGCCTTTACCGAATTTGCCGCCGGCGTGCAGGATCGTCATGATCACTTCTACTGCGGGCATCTTCTCTTCGGCGTGGATGTCGACCGGAATGCCACGGCCGTCGTCCTCGACGGAGCACGATCCGTCTTTATACAGGACCACGTTGATGTTCTTCGCGTATCCCGCGAGCGCTTCGTCGACGGCGTTGTCTACAGCTTCGTACACGAGCTGGTGCAAACCGCGCTCGGCCGTGTTGCCGATGTACATACCGGGACGTTTGCGCACCGCTTCGAGGCCTTTGAGTACCTCGATTTGCTCCGCGCCGTAATTTGTTGCCATTCTTTCCTAACTGTTCTCGTTGCCGTAAAAAATGTCGTGCAGCTCGTCACCCAGCAAGTCACGCACGACGGCGGGCGCGATCTTGTCGGGTTCCATTTCGCTCTTGAGCAGCACGTACGAACTTGCGATCGAGCGATCGCGCGTGGTCACGCGCGGGCGCGGCGAACGCCGGATCCGTTCGAGCGTATCCCTCCAGCGGCGCAGCAGCGTAAGCCGCACCGCATCATATTCTTGCGGCCGCAGCCCCTGCACCAAGGGCGCGATGCCCGCGTAACCCAGCCACGGCGCTTCAAACAGCAACCGCGCGACCTGTGCGTCCCGTTCTTGCGCGTGAGCGTTGCCGCACGGCACGCAGAAGGGCGTCGACGCCGTATGAGTCCGCGCGCCGCATCGCACGCATTCTTTCCATCCGGCGGCCGCTTTTGCCCGCTGCGTTGCCGCGACGTCGGCTCGGAACCGCTCGAGCGCGGCTTCGAGCGACGGCGCCGGTTCAACGGTGCGAGGGGGCTTGCGCGCACTGCGCCGCGCGGTTGCCCTCGGCTCCCCGTGGTGAGCCGGCCGAACGGCGCCGGTTCGTATCCGGCCGACGCGAAACCGCAGCGTGCGGATTGGCACGCCGGCGCGCTCTTGCACCAAGCGCAGCACGCGTTCGCTCAAAAAGGCGAGCTGCTGGCTCCAGGCGCTCGAGCGCGTGAGCACGACGAGCGCGTCGCGGACGATTTCGGCCGGACGCGTTTGGGCCGCGACGTCCTCCCCGACGATCTCGGCCCACTCTTTCTGTAACACGAAAAGCGGGTCGCCGGATTCCAGTGCTTGCGGCTGCCACGAGGCCAGCGCACGCCCCAGCGGCTTCAAGCAGCCACCCGGATGCGCGCGTTTTCAATCGCATAGAGGCGCGACTGCGGCAAACCTTCGGGGAGATGCGTCGCGGTGATGAACGCTTGCTCGAAGCCGCCGACACCGGCAAGAAACGCCTGTGCGCGAGCGGGATCGAGTTCGGAGAGCACGTCGTCTAGCAGCAGCAACGGCGCTTCCCCGGAGCGTTCATGCATAACGCTGTATTCGGCAACTTTGAGGGCAAGTACCGCCGTGCGCTGCTGCCCTTGCGAGCCATAGGCAGCCAGCGAACGTCCGTCGAGGCGCAGGTCCACGTCGTCCCGGTGCGGTCCGGCCAGGCTGAGCTGGCGGGCCCGTTCCTGCGCGGCGAGTGCCCTTAAACGCGCCGCAAACGCCCCGGCAATGCTTTCGACGCTGGGCACCTCGTACGGCACGCTCGGCTGATAGGCAATCTCCAGCTGCTCCGCCCCGCCGGTCCATTGGGCGTGTACGCGCGCCGACGCCGCGCTGAGCACCCGAACGAGTTGCTCGCGCGCCAGCATGATCGCCGTGCCCGCTTGGATCAGGGTTTCGTTGTAGATGGCGAGCAAATCCGGATCCGGCTCTTCGGCGCTGCGCAGCAGCGCGGACTTCTGCGTAACGGCTTTTTGATAGCGCGCGAGTTCGTGGTAGTACGTTCGCTGTTCTTGCGCGAGCGCGACGTTCAAAAATGCGCGCCGCAGTGACGGCGAACCGCTCACGAGTTGCAAATCTCCGGGCACGAACGTCACGACGCGCAAACTTCCGAGGAATTTCGCGTAGCGCACGCTCTGGCCGTTTACCGAGTACACCTTGCGCGTGCCGCGCGGCGTCGCCGCGATCGTGCAGCCGAGGTTCACGTCGCCCGCGCGCACTTGCGCAACGCCCGAGATCGCGGCCAGTTCAAACCCCTCACGTATGAGATCGCGTTCTCGCGCGGTGCGAAACGATTTGCCCGTGCCGAGCAGCGAGATCGCTTCGAGTAAATTGCTTTTGCCTTGCGCGTTGCGCCCGATGAACACGTTGAGCCCCGGCGCGGGCTCGAGTTCGAGCTGCGCGTAATTTCGAACATTCGAAAGATGCAGACTACGCAGAAGCATACACCGCTCTACAGTACGCAGATCAATTCGGACAACGGACGGCAGCAAAACGCACGTCGCGAAGCCGCTCCGGTGTTGCGCTGACAAGCAAGAGCGGCGGCTGATGCAGCCGCCGCCAGGAGTACAGTAGCGAGTACGACGCGCCGCACTTATTGACGCAGCGGCATCAAAACGTAGAGCTGCTGCGCACCTTCGGTCGGTTCGACCGGACGGATCGCTGCGGGCGAAAGCGGCCCCAGGAATTCCATGACGGTCTGTGCTGAGTCGATGTGGTTGAGAATTTCGACCAGGTAGCGTGCATTGAACGCAATGGTCAGATCTTCGCCCATTTGTTCGACTTCGAGTTCCTCGTACGCATTGCCCGAGACGTCGGAACTCGCGGTCACGATGAGGGTCTGATTCGAGACGGCGAGTTTGACCATGCTCGCCCGATCGCCGGCGACCAACTCGGCACGGCGCAGCGCGCTGATGAGCGCAGCGGTGTTTACGGTGACCGAACGATCGAATTTCGCCGGAATCACCTGCCCGTAGTTGGGATACTGTCCATCGACCAGACGTACGACGATGGACGTGTCGCCGCTGGCGAACATGAGTTGATTGCTTTGCGCTCCGAGCGCGGTCACTTCGACCGTTTCCGCGCTGCCCAAGTTCCGTGAGGCTTCCGCCAGCGCACGGGACGGCACGATGTACTTCTCGGCGCCGGAGATGCCGTTCTCCAGCGTCGTTTGATAGCGGGCCAAGCGATAGCCGTCCGTCGCGACCATCGTCAGTGAATCGCCCTCGATCTCGAGCAGCGTGCCCATCAGCACGGCGCCGCGCGCCTCTTCGCTCGAGGCTGCGAAGATCGTCGCATTCACGCCGTCGCGAAAGCGTTTGCCCGCCATCTGGAATTGCTGCCCGCGCTGAGCCGCCGGCAGCGGCGGATATTCGTCCGCGGGAAGCGCGTGGAAGTCGTAGTTGCTGCGCTCGACTTTGATGCTGGCCCGCGTCGGCGTGCCGGTGAGTTCGAGCAACCCGGCTTGCAGATTGCTCAGATAGCTGCTGAACAGTTTTGCGGGAACGGTGACGCTGCCGGACTCGCTTACCTCGGCGGGAAAGGCGTGCTGCAGGGTCAGTTCCAGATCCGTGGCACGCACCGAGATCTTGCCTTCTTCCGCGCTGAGCAGCACGTTGGAGAGGATCGGCACGGTGGTGTGGGCGTTCACGACTTTGCTCGCGGCGCCCACGGCGCCGGAGATGTCTTTGGTGTTGCAGGTAAACTTCACGGGTTCTCCACCGTCACTTCGTGACTCCGTCGTCCTTTTTTAAATACTTAGACCTAACCGTATTAGTAGTAAGGCGGTGTATTCTGCGAACAACCGCCGATTCTCTCGTTCTGTCGCGGATTTTTCGCCGGAATAACTTGTGCATGACCCCGGGAGGGCCGTACACATTTCCGCGCCCGCGCGCCCGGTGACAGTTATCCATGGTTCTACACGCACCCTGTGCAGCGAAGCGTGCATAACGAAAGAAAAAGCCCGGGGCGATGCCCGGGCCGCAAAACCTCCAAGAAAAACGTGCCGCGCGAGCGTGTTAGTCGCTCTGGCAGAGCGCAATGAGCGAACGGATTTTGTTGCGATAGGCTTCGTCGCGCTGCGTCTGTTCCTTCACCTTGTCGCGCGCGTACATGACCGTGGTGTGGTCTTTCTTGTTGAATTCGCGTGCGATGTGCGGCAACGAGCAATCCGTCAGTTCGGTGCAGATGAACATGGCTATTTGCCTCGGCGCGGCCACGCGCTGATCGCGGCGGTGATTGTCCATCTCTTTGACCGTGAGGCCGTGCGCTTTGGCGATCTTTTCTTTGATGGAGGCGATCGTCACGCGACGCAGCGGCGCTTGCGCCACCGCGTTTTTAAGGACTTCCGCGGCTAGGTCGACGGTAATCGGCGACTTGGTGAGCGATGAGAACGCGACCACACGAATCAGCGCGCCTTCAAGCTCACGAATGTTCGACGGAATCACCTTGGCGATGAACGAGGTCACTTCGTCGGGCACCGGTATTTTCTCCGATTCCGCTTTCTTGCGCAGAATCGCTTCGCGCGTTTCGAGATCCGGCGGCTGAATGTCGGTGAGCAGTCCCCACTCGAAGCGCGAGCGCAAGCGGTTCTCGAGCGTTTGAATTTCTTTGGGCGGACGATCGCTGGAGATCACGAGTTGGCGTCCGGATTCGTGCAACGCGTTGAAGGTGTGAAAGAACTCTTCTTGCGTGCCTTCCTTGCCCTCCAAGAACTGAATGTCGTCGATGAGCAGCACGTCGACTTGCCGGTACTTGTTGCGAAACTCGACGGTCTTGTTGTTTTGCACCGCGATGATGAATTCGTTGGTGAACTTCTCGCTGGAGACGTACACGACGTTGGCATCGGGATTATCCTGGAGAACGCGGTGGCCGATCGCATGCATCAAGTGCGTTTTGCCAAGGCCGACGCCGCCGTAGAGAAACAGCGGATTGTAGGCACGCGCCGGCGCGGCCGCAACGGCCTGCGCCGCGGCATGCGCGAACCGGTTGGAATTGCCGATGACGAACTCTTCGAACGTGTAGCGTGAGTTCAGATTGCCCGGCCGGAAGTCGTTTTGGGCACGCATTGGCGCGGTCGCCGCCGGCCCCGCGGGTGCCGCGGCGCCGTCGGGGTTCCCGGCATCGGCCGCATCGGGCAGCACGGTGAACTGCACGTGCACACCGGTGCCGAAAATCTCGGCCAGGACCTCGGAAATCTGGGTCTTGAGGCGGTTTTCAACCCAATCGCGGGCGAAGTTGTTTTGTACCGCGAGAAGCAGCTCGTCGCCGGTCAGTGAGACCAGGCGAAGCGGCTTGATCCACATCTCGAAAATCGGCTTGGAAAACTTGCGCTCAAGTGCCGTGAGCGCCGATTGCCAGAGATCGTTCGAGATGTCGGGGTTGCCAACCGCAAGCGCCATCCTGAATTCCGTCCTTGTGAAACAATGAGTAAGTAGCAAGGCTTCCACAACCGTTCACGCAGCGACCAAAGTCGGCAAGCGTTACCCGAGTGTGGGAGGCCCCGAATTGGCTTAATGGGGCGCCTATCCTGCGAATTTCACGGACTTTTTTATCCACTTATCCACAGGTGTACAACCCTCGATTTTACGGGCAAATTCACGCGTTCGCACCTCCCGTGAACGAGCTCTTGACAAGCGTGAAAGTTCCCGGAAAATGGGCGCAATTCGGGTGCCGTTAACGCCGTGAACGCCCCGATTTTCCACAGCGTTTTCCACACGTGTGGACAGACGGCTCTGCCGGCCGGCCCGTGCGCGCTGCAGCTTTATCACGGAGCCCTCGACGCAAGGCGTGGGTACCGCCCGCAACGCAACGCTTCGATGCGGCCTGCGGCGCAGGCGCGGATCGGCTTGCATGCTTTTGGCTTGACGGTCTCGCCAGGCGGGTCCTATACTAAGTGGCTGTGCCCTGCCGCTCATCGTGCGGCGCTTTTACCTAGGAGAAAACGAGCACCATGAAGCGGACATTCCAGCCGCACAACCGCCGTCGCAAACGCGTGCACGGCTTCCTCGAACGCATGGCGTCCAAGAACGGCCGCCGCGTCATCAACGCCCGCCGCAAGAAGGGGCGCAAGCGCCTGACGGTCTGATGCGATCTTTCGCCAGCCTGCGCCGCACCGCGGATTTCAGCCGCCTGCGTCAGCGCGGCCGGCGAACGGCAACGGCGAACCTGACGGTCTACCGCGGGGACGCCGCACCGCGCGACGAGCGTCCGCTCGTCGGCATCACCGTTTCCAAAAGCGTCGGTACCGCTGTGGTTCGCAATCGGCTGCGCCGCCGTCTGGCAGCTTCACTGCACGAATTGCTGATACCGCGGGCGCGCATGCGCCTGCTCGTTGTGGCACGCCCATCGGCGGTCGCGCTGCCCTACGCGAGTCTGCGCGACGAACTGCGCCGGGCGCTGGGCTGATGCGCTGGGCGGCTCTGGCGCTGCTGCGCGTCTACAAACGCTTGCTCTCGCCGCTTCTGCCCCCGGCATGCCGCTTTTATCCGACCTGCTCGGAGTACGCGGCGCAGGCCATAGCGAAACACGGGCTGGCCCGCGGCGGTATCCTGGCCGCAAAGCGGCTCGCCAAATGTCATCCGCTGCATCCCGGCGGCTTCGACCCCGTCCCGGAAAGGTAAGTTTTGCACGTTCTGCTCGCCACGTCGTGGCTCGATCCCATTGTGTACGCCGTCAACTACATCGTCGGCGGCATCGATTTGGTGGTGCACAACCGAGGCTGGAGTCTGGTGCTCTTCGCACTCGGCCTCAAACTCCTGTTCTGGCCGCTGAACACCAAGCAGTTCATGGCCATGATCAAAATGCAGCAGCTTGCGCCGCAGCTCAAAAAGATGCAGGAGCGGTACGGCAAGAGCGATCCGCAGCGCTACCAAAAAGAAACGATGGAGCTGTATCGCAAGAACGGCGCCAATCCGCTCGCGGGCTGCTGGCCGATGCTCGTCCAGTATCCGTTCATCATCAGCGTCTACTATGCGGTTCTTGAGCAGAAGCAGCTCTACAGCAACGAACATTGGCTGTGGGTCGGCGCCGCCTTTACGCAGCATCTCCCCGTTCTGCCGGTGTGGAAAGCGCCGCTGCTCGCGGCGAGCCTGGCGCTGCCGGATCTTCCCCTACTGCTGCTCTACATGGTGTCGATGTATCTGTTCTCGCGCTATGCGACGATGCCGTCGACGGATCCGTCGCAGGCCAACACCCAAAAGCTCATGGCGTGGTTCTCACCGATCATGCTCGGCTATTTCGGCTTCCAGTGGAAATGGCCGTCGGCGATGGTCCTGTACTGGTTCTCGTACAACGCGTTCACGATGGCGCAGCAATTTTATCTGCTCAAGAAACACCATCAGCCGCTTTCCGTGCTCGACAACGAACACGCGATTACCGACATCGCCGACGACGGCCCCGCGCAGAAAGCCGTCTCGGGCAACGGCGCCGCAAGACAGCTCGCCGGCACCACGAAACCCGCCAAGAAGAAGAAAGGCGCTAAGCGATAAACGATGTTCGAAGACGATTTCGAATTGGAAGATCAACCCTCAGATATCCGCGACCGCAACGTTCCGGGCTCTCGCCGTCCACGCGGTGGAGCGGGACGCCGCCGCGCACCGGGTGCAGGTGCTCCGAACCGCCGCGGCGGCCACAACGGCAACGGCCACGCGCCGCGCGGCCCGCGCGTGAAAGCGGAACTGCCCGAGGCCGCCAAACCTGCGCGCGATCTGCTTGAGGACATTCTCACCCGCATGGGCGTCCCGCACGTCGAGATCGAATACGTCCCGCGGCCCGAGGGCGAGTATTTCGAAGTAACCGGGCCCGATCTCGCAATGCTGATCGGCCGGCACGGGAACACGCTCGAAGCGCTCAACCTGGTGTTCAACAACATTCTGAACGCCGGCGTGAAGAATAACCGCAAGTACTACACGATCGATGCGGAAGGCTACCGCGCGCGCCGCGCGGATCAACTCAAAAATCTCGCGCTGCTCACGCTCGAGCGCTGCATTCGCGAGAAAAAACCGCAGAAACTTGATCCGATGCTTCCGTCGGAGCGGAAGATCGTGCATCTTGCGCTGGCGGACAATCAGTACGTGCGCACGGAATCGGAAGGCGTGGAACCGGAGCGGCGCGTCGTCATCTTCCCAAAATAAGTCATGTCATGCTGACGTGTTGTGCACGATAACGACACGATTGCCGCGATAGCGACGCCGCCGGGAAAAGGCGCAATCGCGATCGTGCGCGTGAGCGGGCCGCAAGCCAGAACACTGGCTTCGCGGCTCTTTCGTTGTCGGGGCGACTTACACGAGCGCGTCGCGACGTACGGCACGATCGTCGATGAGGACGGCGCGGCAATCGACA
Organism: Vulcanimicrobiaceae bacterium; assembly: GCA_035694945.1. Classification (GTDB taxonomy): domain Bacteria; phylum Vulcanimicrobiota; class Vulcanimicrobiia; order Vulcanimicrobiales; family Vulcanimicrobiaceae; genus DATGJX01. Next base: position 34,828 of record DASSEZ010000029.1, on the reverse strand, counting down.
AGGGTTTGGCGATACTGTCGACTGCACCGCACAGCTACACCGGTGAAGACACGCTGGAATTGCACGTGCACGGATCGCCTGTGGTTGCGCGTGAAGTCGTGCGCGCGCTCATTGCGTGCGGTGCGCGCTACGCGAGTGCCGGAGAGTTTACGCGGCGCGCATTTTTGAATGGCAAGCTCGATTTGCACGCGGCCGCAGCCGTCGCCGATTTGATCGACGCGGAAACACGATCCGCTGCGCGCGCGGCGCTTGCGAATCTCGGCGGCGGCCTTGCGAATGCGGTACGCGTATTGCGAGCGCGCCTGGCGAGCGTTCTGGAAGAACTCGCCGGCGCCGTCGATTTTCCGGATGAAGTTTTGGAGCCCGATCGCGATGCACTTGCGAATCAGCTCGAGGCAATCGCTGTGGAATTGCAACGTTTGCAACGCGAAGGCGAAGCGGGGCGGCTGGTGCGCGAGGGCGTGCCGGTCGCAATCGTCGGGCCGCCGAACGCCGGCAAGTCCTCGCTGCTCAACGCGCTGCTCGGCGAAGAGCGCGCGCTCGTTTCGGAAATCGCCGGGACGACGCGCGATACGATCGAGGAATCCATCACGGTACAGGGCGTGCAAATGCGGCTGATCGATACCGCCGGGATTCGCGAACACGCGGATCGGCTGGAGGCCGCAGGCATCGAACGCACGCGCAAGGCGCTGGCCGGCGCGCGAGTGGTGCTCGTCGTGCTCGATGGTTCGAAGCCGCTCGGTGCCGACGCCAAAGCGCTGCTCGATGAAACGGCACGCCGCCGGCGCGTCGTCTTCGCGAACAAATCGGATCTGGGCCAAGCCGGCGCCGCTTCGCTGAACGGCATCGTGCACGTCGCCGGCAGCACGCGGGCGCACGAATCGCTCGAGTGTATACGTGCGGCGCTTGCTCGGGCGGCGTGGGGTGAAAACGCACCGGACCTGGAGCGCCCGCACCTGGCCTCGCTCGCCGAACTCGACGCGGTCGCGCAGGCGCTCGACGCGCTCGAACACGCGCGCGAGACGCTGCGCATCGGCGAACCGGTCGACCTCATCGTGGGAGAGTTGCAGCGCGCCTTCGCGGCGCTCGGTCACCTCACGGGCGAGGTCGCGAACGAAGAACTGCTGACCGGCATCTTCGCGCGCTTCTGCATCGGAAAGTAACGCGCAGCCGCAAAACGTTCGCAGCGCCTTCCTAGCGTGCGTTCTACAATGGGGTATGGCTGATGTACTCGCGCGCAATTGGTGGGCGATACTCATCCGGGGAATCGCGGCCATCCTCTTCGGTATCTGCGCGTTCTTTATTCCAGGTGCGGCGCTGTGGGCGCTCATTATCCTGTTCGGCGCGTACTGTCTGGTCGACGGCGTGTTCGCGATCGTGGCGGCGGTGCGGGCCGCGCAGACGCGTGAACGCTGGGGCCAACTGCTCTTCAGGGGAATCGTGGGCATCGTCGTAGCGGCGATCACCTGGTTCGATCCGTGGCTCACTGCGTTCGCGCTGCTGTATCTCATCGCTGCATGGGCCATCGTGACCGGGGTGCTCGAGATTGCGGCGGCGTTCCAACTGCGGCGTCAAATCACCGGCGAGATCTGGTGGGTCCTGGCCGGGCTGCTTTCAATCGTCTTCGGCTTGTTTCTGTTTTGGCAACCCCGCGCGGGTGCGCTGGCCGTCCTCTGGGTGATTGCGATCTACGCCGTCGTGTTCGGCATCTTCTTAGTGGGCCTCTCGTTCCGGCTTCGTGGCCATCTGCAGGGGATGAGGCCTGCTGGAGCCTAACCGCCGCCGGGACCCGCGCAGCTATAGTCCAGGGTTGTGCTGCAAGCGGTGATGCTGATGCGGTCCTTGGCGCCGTGGACCTTCACGGAGATCGTTCGCGGTGGCACGTCGTCCGAAAGGTAGCGCAGCGTGTGCGTGCCCGGGCTCACACCCTTGATCGTGAACCGCCCGTCGGCATCCGAGCGGGCGCGGAGCGTGGCGCGCCCTTGGGTGACTTGAACCTGCACGCCGCGCAATGGCTGCCCCGTGGTTCTATCGGTGATCTGCCCAAGCAGCACGGTGGCGGCAAGAGCGGCGGTGATGGCGGGTGCGCAACGGTTCATGCGGCACTTGTTCGCGCCGCCGCGCCACAGGCCATGTCGCCCGTTCCAGGCGGCCGTTGCTCCGGGCTGTTAGAATAGAGCGTTGTGAACCAGCCTCTTCGCCCGGACGACGCGGGTGTAATCATCGTCGGTGGCGGCCATGCCGGCGTCGAGGCCGCGCTGGCGAGCGCGCGCCTGGACGTACCGACGATGCTTGTAACCGGCGACCCCGAGCGTATCTGCACGCTGCCCTGCAACCCGTCGATCGGCGGCAGCGCCAAAGGCCAACTGGTCCGCGAGATTGACGCGCTCGGCGGTGAGATGGCCCGCATTATCGACCAGTGTTCCGTGCACTCGCGGTTTTTGAACGAATCAAAAGGCCCGGCGGTGCGCGCGCTGCGCGCGCAAGCGGATAAACCTGCATACGCGCGCATCGCGATTGCAACGTTGCGCGCGCAAAAACATCTGCAGATCGTACGCGGTCTGGTGGAATCACTCATCGTTTCGTCCGGTGAAGTGCGCGGCGTTGTTTGTGCGGATGGATCGCGGTATTATGCGCGCCGCGTCGTGCTAGCGACGGGAACGTTTTTAGGCGGCAAAACCTTTCGCGGCGACGTCGTGCAATCTGAAGGTCGCTTCGGAGAAGCGCCGGCAATCGGGCTCTCGCACGCGCTGCGCACGCTCGGTTTTGCGACGCAGCGATTGAAAACGGGCACGCCGCCGCGCATTGATCGCAGCAGCGTCCACGTTGGCGCAATGCACGTGCAGTCGCCCAGTTCGGTGCCGCTGCCGTTTTCGTATTGCAGCGACGCGGTTTTCGCCGGCCCGCAATTACCGTGCTACATCACGCAAACCAACGAACGCACGCATGCGCTCGTGCGCGAGAATTTGCATCGTTCGCCGCTGTACGGTTTGGATTTGATCGAAGGCATCGGACCGCGGTACTGTCCGTCGATCGAAGATAAAGTCATCAAGTTCGCGCACAATCCCACGCATCAACTCTTTATCGAACCCGAAGGCTGGGATGAACCGACGTGGTACGTTGGCGGTTTTTCGACCTCGCTTCCAGCGGAGGTGCAACTCGAAATGCTGCACACGCTGCCGGGATTGGAAAACGTCGTCATGCTGCGCGCCGGTTACGCGGTCGAGTACGACATGGTCTCGCCGATCGAACTGCACGATACGCTCGAGACGCGGCGCATTGCGGGGCTGTATCACTGCGGGCAGCTCAACGGCACGTCGGGATACGAAGAAGCTGCGGCGCAAGGGTTGGTCGCGGGCGTCAACGCGGCTCGCGCCGCAAAAGGCGAAGAACCGCTGCGCTTGGCTCGCAGTGAAGCGTACATCGGGGTGCTGATCGACGATCTGGTCACCAAGGGTGTCGACGAACCGTACCGCATGCTGACCTCGCGCGCGGAACACCGCATGATGCTACGGCACGACAATGCCGATACGCGGCTTACGCCGCTGGGCCGGGCGCTGGGATTGGTGCGCGATTCAGACTGGGCGGCGTTCGAGGAGCGGCAAGCGGCGCTGACGCGCGGAATCGCGTTGGCCAAATCCACGCGCATCGGCGTTCGGCAAGTCGGGGTCGAAGCATTTGAAGGCGGGGCAACGGTCGCGGACGTTCTGCGGCGGCCGGCACTCGGTTTTGCGGACGCGGCGCCCCTGCTGCCGCAGATGGAGGCGGCCATCGGCGAGCGCGTGGCCATCGAGGTGAAGTACGAGGGCTACGTGCGCCGCCAGCAACTGGCCATCGAAAAGGCTGCGAAGAGCGAGAATGTCCCCATACCGGACGGCTTTTCCTACGAGGCGATCGCCGCGCTCTCCCGTGAGGCGCGAGAGAAGCTCGGCCGTCAGCAGCCGCGCACGCTGGGCGCGGCCAGCCGCATCCCCGGCGTGACACCTTCCGACGTTGCGATTTTGAGCCTGTACGTACATCGGCCGCCCGTTGTGGCCGCCGGGTGACCGATGGACGTGCCGCGCTGGCGGCGCTTCTCGGGGCGGCCGGCGTAGAGCGCCGGCTGATCGACGGGTTGGCGCACTACGGCGCCCTGGTGCTGGAGACGAATCGCCGGTTCAATATCAGCGGCGCGGACACGCCCGAAGAACTCGTTTCGCACATCCTGGATAGTCTGAGCATCGTGCCGTACGTTCAGGGGCCGCTCTTGGACGTGGGGTCGGGCGGCGGGCTACCGGCGATTCCACTGGCGATCGCCACGGGCTTCGAGGTGACAATGGTCGAGTCGACCAGCAAGAAGGCCGCGTTTTTAGAAGCCGCGCTCGGCACGCTGGGCGTAACCGGGCGTGTGATTCCCCAGCGCGCGGAACTCGCGGGCCGCGATCCGGCCCTTCGCGACCAATGTATGTGCGCGACGGCGCGCGCAGTTTCCAGTGCCCCGACGGTTTTGGAGCTCGCCGTCCCCTTTCTGCGCGTCGGCGGAATGGCGGTGCTTCAGCGCGGACGCTTGGAGCCGAGGGAGCGCGACGCCGTTGTCGACGCAGCGCCGATGCTCGGCGCCGAGTTCATCCGGGAGATCCCGCTCGAAGGCGACCGGCGGGTACTCTTGGTGCAGAAAACGGCGCCCACGCCGCAGCGTTTTCCGCGCCGCACAGGCATACCCGAGAAGCGACCGCTCTGCCTTTCTTAATGTTTCTCGGGGAACGCCCCACGAAAATGTTTCCCGCGAAACCTTAATGCTCGGCTGCCAGCAGGGCATCGAGCGGCCCATCGCCTAACGGCAGTCCGGGGTCCATGGCTTCCGGATGCCACTGGACGGCGAGAAGAAACGGCCGCGCGGCCGGATTTTCCGGCTCGAATGCCTCGGTCACGCCGTCTTGGCTCGTCGCGCTCACGACGTAGCCCGGCGCGATGCGCCCGACGGCCTGATGGTGCGAACTGTTGACCAGGCCGCCCAGCGCGCCTGCGATCTCGTGCGCGCGGGTACCCGGCCGAACAGACACATCGTGCACGCGCCGTTCGCCGCCCTCCCGCCGGTGAATCGCATTGCCGGCGCCCAGGTCGGCGATAAGACTGCCGCCGTGGAACACGTTCAGGAGCTGCGCGCCGCGGCAAATCGCCAAGACCGGTACCGGCCGCGTCTGCACCCGCTCCAAGATCTCCCACTCGATGGCGTCTCGGGCCGGGTCGGTTTTGCAGGCGCCGTCCTCGTCCTTGTAACCATACCGGTGGGGTTCGACGTCCGCTCCACCCGTGAGGACGAGCGCGTCAGCGGTTCCGAGCGCCTCCAATTGCGTCGGGCGGTCTTTGCCGGCCAGCCAAACCGTTTCGACAGTGAGTCTCAGGGCGCGGCTTCGCCGCAGCAGCGCTTCCGGATAGGCGTCGTAATCCGAGTCTCCGCCATGATAACTGAGGGCAATTCGCATACGGCCTGGTTCAAAAAGTCGTAGCGCGGCCCTGCGCCGGGTACTACGCTGGTGAAAGAACCATGACCGACGCTTTTCGCCATTTCGTCTTTTCCGCCGCAATGCTGGTGATTTTGATCGCCGTTGTCGCGATTGCGCACGCAAAGTAACCCCTAAACGCTATTCGCTGGTGAGAAACAGTGGCCGCGCGAGGCGGTCACCGCTTTTCGCTCGAAGCGCGCTGCACCGATGTACGAACTGCTCCCTGCCGATCGTGCCATTGCCGACGTCTTGCCACCCGGCACGCTGTTCGCCGTGGGCGGCCGCGTGCGCGACGAGCTGCGCAGGCAGTTCGAGGGCGTGGCAGTCGCGCTCAAAGACCTCGACTATGTCGTAACCGGCGTGCCGGGCGACGATCTGCAAGAGCGTCTGCGCCGTATCGGGCGCGTCGATTTGGTCGGCGCATCGTTCGCGGTCTTCAAAGTAACGTTCGACGGCCGCACGATTGACGTAGCCCTTCCGCGCCGCGAGCGTTCGATCGGTGCCGGGCATCGGGATTTCGCGGTTGAGAGCGGTCCGGAGATTCCGCTCGTCGACGATTTGAGCCGCCGCGATTTTCGCATGAACATGATCGCTCGTGCGCTGCCTTCCGGCGATCTCGTCGATCCCTACGGGGGCGCCGGCGATATTCGCGCGCGTCGCATCGACATTCTCACGCCGCGTACGTTCGAGGAGGATCCGCTGCGCATGCTGCGCGCCGCGCAATTTGCAGCGCGCTTCGACTACGCGCTCACGGACGAAACGCGCCGCGCGATGGCAACTGCGGCACCGCTCGTGCAGAGCGTTTCGGCCGAGCGTATCGCCGACGAGTTCACCAAACTCCTCGTGCAAGCGCCCAAGCCCTCCGCGGGATTCGAATTGCTGCGCGAAACCGGCGTGTTCGCGTACGTGTGGCCCGAACTGCTCGAGGGCATCGGCGTCGAGCAAAACGAGTGGCACGCGTATCCGGTGTACCGCCACAATCTCGAAACGCTGGACGCGGTGCCGCCGGGCGACTTGGTGTTGCGCCTTGCTGCGCTGCTACACGACGTGGGCAAGCCGCGAACCAAAGACGGGCCGCATTTTTACCGCCACGAGCAGGTGGGCGCCGACATGGTTCGCGCCATGCTCGGCCGCTTACGCTTCTCGAACGAGGTGCTCGAAACTGCCGAACACTTGGTGCGTCAGCACATGTACGTTGCCGATCCCGATTTGAGCGATGCGGCCATCCGCCGGTTCATCCGCCGCATCGGCGTCGCGCATCTCGATCGACAGTTTGCCTTGCGTGCCGCGGACATTGCCGGCAGCGGCTTGCCCAAGCGCGACGATTCGAACGAACGCTTTCAGGCGCGCGTCTATGCGGAAGTCGCTCGTAAACCGGCGTTCTCCGTGAAAGACTTGCGCATCGACGGCACCGCCGTCATAGAGACGATGGCCCGCATGGGTGTCGTACCGAGCGAGTACCGCGGCGATCGCCGCGTAGGCGAAGCGCTGCAGTACTTGTTCGAGCAGGTCACGGAGCAGCCGGAGCGCAATGAGCCAGCCACGCTACGCGCGCTTTTGGAGCACTATCTTGCGCAAGAGCCGCGCGCAATTTCCTAGGGGGTTTTCGTCCAATTTCGCGGATCATCGCGCTCGTCAATCAGAAAGGCGGAGTCGGCAAAAGCACGACGACGGTGAATCTGGGCGCTGCACTTGCAGTGCTTGGTAAGCGCGTGCTCGTCGTCGATCTCGACCCGCAGGGCAATACCTCGACGGGTTTAGGCGTCAATAAATCGGAACTCAAACGCGACGTGTACGATCTGCTGATGCATCACGCGTCGTTCGACGAAGTGCTGCGCCGCACGGAAATCGACAACCTCGACATCATTCCCGCAACGATCAATTTGGCAGGCGCCGAGATCGAACTGGTGTCGGCGCTCTCGCGCGAAAACCGTTTGAAAGGCGTGGTAGCGCCCATCGAAAGCGGTTATGATTTCGTGCTTATCGATTGCCCCCCGTCGCTCGGGCTGCTCACGATCAACGCGCTGACGGCAACGCAAGAGATCATCATCCCGGTTCAGGCGGAATATTATGCGCTCGAAGGTCTCTCGCAGCTCACGAGCGTCGTGCGCCGCGTGCAAGATGCGCTCAATCCGAAGCTGCAGATTACGGGCGTGCTCGTAACGATGTTCGACGGCCGCACCAAACTGGCGATGGAAGTGCTCGACGAGCTCAATGCGTATTTTCCGCGGCAGATGTTCAAGACGCAGATTCCGCGCAACGTGCGGCTCTCGGAGGCGCCGTCCTTCGGTAAGCCGGTGATCCTGTTCGATCTCAAGTCGCGCGGCGCGCAGGCGTACATGTCGCTCGCCAAAGAAATGCTCGAAGCACAAGCACAGCAGATGCGGGTGGCGGCTCAGTGAGCACCGCCCCCAAACGCGGGCTGGGGCGCGGTCTCGGAGCTCTGCTCGGCGATGCGTCGGGTCTGCACGTGGCCCCCGCGGCGGCGCCAGGGCCACCGGTTGTCGATGCAATCCGCCAGATCCCCGTCGATCGCATCCGGCCCAACCCCCATCAACCGCGCAAGACCTTCGATCCGCAGGCCCTCGATGAACTTAAGGCCTCGATCGCCGAGCACGGCGTGCTCGTACCGATTCTGGTGCGGGAGCGGGGCGACGGCTACGAACTGATCGCCGGAGAGCGCCGCTGGCGCGCCTGCGCGGCGTTGCAGCGCGGCACGGTGCCGGCCATCGTCCGGGCGAGCGACGATCGCGAGTCGCTCGAGGTCGCCATCATCGAGAACCTGCAGCGCGAGAACCTCAACCCACTCGAAGAGGCGGCGGGCATCGCACAGCTCATCGACGCGCACGACTTCACACAGGAACAGGTCGCGCAGCGCCTGGGCAAGAGCCGGCCGGCCGTCACCAATGCGCTTCGGCTGCTCGGTTTGCCCGAGGCCATCAAGGCGCTCGTCGCCGACGGCTCGCTTAGCGCCGCGCACGCGCGCGTCATCCTCGCCGCCCCGGAATCGCAGCGTCTCGAACTGGCCAAACGCGCCGCGCAGCTCGGGCTGTCGGTGCGCGCGCTGGAGCGGGTCGTTGCGGCGATGAATCAACCGCCCGCGCCGGGCAAGCCCAAAGCGGCGAGCGCTTCGCCCGAAGATCGGGACTTCGAAGCGCGGCTGCGGCAAAAACTTGGAGCGGCCGTGCAACTTCGCCGCGGCAGCAACGGCGGCAGCATCGAAATCCGCTATGCGAACGAAACCGACCTGATTCGCATCGCCGACATTCTGCTCGAAGAGTGAACATCGTTCCGTTTCAACGCGTCATGGCGCTGCTGATGGCGGCAGCGATGGTGTTCGTGTTCCTCGTTCCGCTGGCGATGCGCCGCCACGATTACCGCATTGCCGCCATCGTCGTCGCCGTATTTTTTGCGTATCTCGCATTCAACGCGTGGCTGTTCGTGCGCATGCGCCGTCAGAACAAGTCGTGACGCGCGCCGAGCGCGCGCAGCGCCTGCGCGGCATCTACGCCATCGTCAACGACGAACCGCTTCGCGATGCGGTTGCGTTGACGCAGGCAATTCTTTCGGGCGGCGTGCGCATCGTACAGTATCGCGCGAAGCGCGGGATCGTGCCTAAACATGCCCGTGCGATGCGAGAGCTCGCGCACGCGCACCAGGCGTTGTTCATCATCAACGACGATTGGCGCGCCGCACGCACGTTCGATGCGGACGGCGTCCATCTGGGGCCGGACGACGCGCTGCGCGAAGATCTCGCGTCGATACGTGCAGCATTACCGGAGCGCATCATTGGCGTTTCGTGTGGCACGCCGCAAGAAGCGCGCGAGGCCGCGGACGCGGACTACATCGGCGTCGGATCGGTGTTTGCGACGAGTTCCAAAGCCGATGCGGGAGATCCAATCGGCCTGGGCGGTTTGCAGGGCGTTGCTGCGTCGACGGCGCTGCCGGTCGCGGCCATCGGCGGCATTACGCTCGCATTGCTGCCGCAGGTGCGTGCCACCGGCGTTGCAATGGCGGCGGTAATTTCCGCAATAAGCGCTGCGCCCGATCCGCGCGAGGCGAGTGCGGCGCTCGTGCGCGCATGGGACGGACCGTGATCAGCCACACGGTCGTTTCGATTGGCACGACGCATCCGCAGAACGTCGCGGGTTTGGGGCGTGATGCGCGCGTCGCCGCCGATTGGGGCGTTCGACACGTCATGGCGGTCGCTGCTGTGAGCGCGCAGGACGAACGCGGCGTACAGCAATTGTTTGTGCTGCCGCCGGACGTTCTGCGCGGACAGCTCAGCGCCATCGAACCGGCGCGGGCACAAGCGGTTCGCGTCGGTGCACTGGGCAGCGCGCAGAACGCTGCCGTGGCGGCCGAATTTTTGTCGGGCGTCAACGTGCCCGTCGTTTTCGATCCGGTGATGTATGCGAGCGCCGGCGGCGCGCTGTATCAAGGCGATCCCACGGCGGCGGTACGCACGTTTCTCGATGGCGTTCACGCGATCGTCACGCCCAATGTAGAGGAAGCGCAACGCCTGACCGGCCGATCGATCGCATCCGCGGTTGACCTCATCAGCGCCGGCAACGATTTGCTCGCACGCGGGTTTGCCGCCGTGCTGCTCAAGGGCGGCCATCTTTCGGGCGATCCGACGGACGTGCTCGTCACCTGCGACGGCGCTCAGACGTTTACCGACACGCGTTTGCCGCAACGCATGCGCGGCACGGGCTGCACGCTTGCGATGGCCCTCGCTTGCGAATTGGCACAGGGCCGCGATTTGATTGCGGCGGTGAAGGGGGCTCGCGCGTACGTTCGCGCGAATATCGCGCGCTCATGAGCACGACCGCCCCCATTTCAACAGCAAAGCGACCGCGCGTGATGTCCGGCATGCGCCCCACGGGCCAGCTGCACATCGGTCATTATTTCGGCGTGCTCACGCAATGGGTGACGTACTGCCAAACCGCCGACGCGTATTTTGAAATTGCGGATTTGCACGCGTACACCACGGGCTTTGCCGACCCGCAAGTTATTCGCGATTCGCGCAACGAGATGGTGCTCGACTGGCTTGCCGCGGGCGTCGATCCGCATTCGTCCACCTTCTATTTGCAGTCGGGCATTCCGGAAATTTCCGAATTGCAGGTGCTGCTGAGCATGATTACGCCGGTTTCGTGGCTGGAGCGCGTACCCACGTACAAAGGGCAAATCGAAGCGCTCGGCCAGGAAATCGCTACGTACGGATTCCTCGGCTATCCGCTGCTGCAACTGTGCGACATCGCGATCTTCCGCGGTGAGGAAGTACCGGTCGGGCGCGACCAGGTTGCGCATTTGGAGTTCGGGCGCGAGGTCGTGCGCCGGTTCAACTATTTGTACGGCGACGGCGAACAGATCTTGGTCGAGCCGAAAGCGATGCTCGTCGAGGGCGCGGCGGAAGTGCCCGGGATCGACGGGCGCAAGATGAGCAAGTCGTACAACAATTTCATCTTGCTCGGCGAGAGCGAAGACGAGACGGCCCAGAAAGTTCGCAAGTACATCACCGATCCGAACAAAATTCGGCGCAACGATCCGGGCAACCCCGACATCTGCGCGGTGTTCGCCTTATGGAAGCTCATCAAGCCGCAGCACGTACCACTGGTGGATCGTGATTGCCGCTCCGGTGCGCTCGGATGCGTGCAGGACAAAGGCGATCTGGCCGAAGCGCTCAACGAATATCTTCGCCCCATCCGCGAGCGCCGCGCGATGTACGCCGCGGACATCGCACAGGTCGAGCGTATTATCAGCGAAGGTACGCAGCGCGCGCGTGAGGTTGCGATCGAAACGATCGCCGACGTCAAGAGCGCGATGCGCCTGTTGTAATTTCGCCGCGTTCCACTACGGTGGTCGGCGTCTGCGGCTGTGGGCGATCGCTGACGCGTCTGCGCTGCGCATCTATGGTGTAACTCGGGTCTTTCGCCGACGTGCATCCGGCGCGGAACACGCCGAAGCGCTCGGCAACGCCCGCTGCAAGCAGCAGCGTTCCGGCGATTTTGCCGGCTGCGTCATTGTCTTTGGCAAACACCGCGGCCGCGAGGCCCGCGTAATTCAGTAATTTTGCCGCCTTGCCGAAGAACTTGGCCTGCCCTTCTTCATACGCTTCCTCTTGCCGCGGTCCGAGCTCCATGTGCAGGCGCTCGAGCGCGATCGGCACGGCGAGCCCGCCAAGCAGCGCCAATCGGCGTGCGGGCCGCGCATAGCGCGCCGGTGTGAAGAGCATGCCCGCGGCGCCCGCCGTCGCGGCGGACGTCGCAGCGAAGAGCGCCGGCATCGACTCGCGCCCGTAATGCCAGGCGGGAATCGCCGTATCGCTGATGAGCACGGCCGTATACACGGACATAGCCGGACCGAGCAATGCCGCAATGCCTTCGAACACCCGCCCGATGGGACGCAGAATGTCCGTCAGTTCGCTTGCCGCCGCGATCGTGCACGCCCCGCCGAACGCGCTGAACAGATAGACACCCATGCTCATCGGCGAGGTTGGTTTGAACACGCGCAGCATGTTCGCGAAGCGCTCGGGCCGTTTGAGATCGGCGATCAAACAGTAACCGCTGATCGCGCTGCCCGCCGCGGCGGTAAGAATCATGGTGCGCGCCAGGCGATCGTTCTTGGCGATGCGTTCGGTAAACGCCAGCACCGCCGACGTGCCCGCCAATCCGCCGACGAAAAAGTATGTTGGGATGAGGTCTGTCCACTCCGGCGGTTTGACCATCGATCGGCCGTAATACCCGTTCATGCGCGTTTCCCCGCGAGCGTTGCCAGTACGACGGTTGCTGCAAGCGCGCCCATTGCGATGCCGGCCGCTTTCCACATCTGCGGCAAGTACTTCGTCGCTACGATCGGATCGGGCGGCAATCCGTAGACTTCCGGCTTGTCGAGCAGCAGCCACATCGATCCGCCGCCGCCGATGCCGTCGTTTTCGCTGGTGAGATAGAGCTGCGCGCCGTCGAATCGCTGATGCACCTGCTGCAAACGCCGCTCCGCGCGTTCGCGCAGTTCGTCCACCTCACCGAATTGAATGGAGTCGGTGGGACACGCTTTCGCGCACGCCGGTTCTTCGCCCACTTTGAGCCGGTCGTAGCACAGCGTGCATTTGCCCATCGTGCCTTCCTGCGTTTGCTCCGTGATGACGCCGAACGGACACGCGACGACGCAATAGCCGCAGCCGTTGCACACGTCTTCTTGAATGACGACCGTGCCGAACTCAGACCGAATGATCGCTCCCGTGGGACACACGTCCAGGCAAGCGGCGTGCGTGCAGTGTTTGCACACGTCCGACTCCATGAGCCAGCGGCCGGACCCAGTCCTGAGCGTAGTCGAAGGGTGCTCCGGATGCGGCTTACCATCGGTGCGATCGAACTGCTCGACGAACGCGACGTGCCGCCACGTGTAGCCGTTGAGCTCGCCGGTGTTGTCGTACGACATACCCGTGAAGTTGTAACCGTCCTGCGGCAACTCGTTCCACTCTTTGCATGCGACCTCGCACGCTTTGCACCCGATGCACAACGTCGTGTCGGTGAAAAATCCCATGCGCTGCTGCCGCCGCGCGCCGTAGGTTGCGGCCTCCGCTTCGGCAGATGTGAGCGACGGCAATTGCGTGAGATCGATGAAGGCCGTCATACGCGCGTCTCCATGTACGCTTTGGCGCGCACTTCATCGAGGAACGTTTTGCGTGCTTTGCCGCGCGGACGCCGCCCCGGCCGAATGTCGCACGTCAGGCCTTTGGTTTCCTGAATGTGCACGTTGGGATCCAGTGCGATGTGCAGCAAATCGTTCGTCGTATCGCCCGTCACGATACCGCGCGAGCCCCAGTGATACGGCAAGCCCACCGAATGCAAAACCTTGCCGTTCATGCGAATCGGCTGCACGCGGCTGGTCACCATGACGCGCGCTTCGATAACCGCGCGCACGTTGTAGATCGTTGCCCAATCGCCGTGACGCAGACCGCGCAGTTGCGCGAGTTCCGGGCTGACCTCGCAGAACAGTTCGGGCTGCAGTTCAGAGAGATGCGGAACCGTGCGCGACATGCCGCCGGCTGTGTGATGTTCGGTGAGACGATACGTGTACAGCACGAACGGGAAGACGTCGCCGTGCTGCTCGCTCGGCGAAGGATTGTACTCGTTGAATTTGCGCGGGAACACCTGACGCGCCGGATTGGACTGCACGCCGTACAACGCGTTTTTCACCGGCGATTCGTGCGGTTCGAAGTACGTGGGCAGCGGTCCGTCGACGACGCCGTTCGGAACGAAGAGCCATCCTAGGCCGTCGTCTTGCATGATGAAGGGATGCCAGCCCGCGATCGCTTCTTCGCGTTTCGCGCCGGATGGCGGCACGTAACCCGGTTTCTTGGTTTTCTCGAAGTCCGGAACGTCGTAACCGGTCCACTGTTCCTTGACCGAGTCCCACCACACGTACGCCTTGCGCGCACTCCACGGTTTGCCGTCGGGATCCGCGGACGCGCGATTATACAGCAGACGCCGATCCGCGGGCCATGCCCAGCCCCATTCCGGCGCAACCCATGTTTGCTGCGTGTGCGGCTTGCGGCGTGCGGTTTGATTCAGTTCGTCTTTGTAACAGCCGCAATAGATCCAGCAGCCGCACACGGTACTGCCGTCCGCCTTGAGCTGCGTATAGGACGAGAGCGCTTTGCCTTCGCTGTCCCAGCCGTTGATTTCACGCAGCACCATGTGCGCATCGGGTTCTTCGATCTCACCTTTGGTCGGATAATCCCACGTCAGCCAGCGGATCGCATCGGCCCACGGTTCGTCCTGCGCTTGAATCTTGTGCTTGATGCGTTTGCCCAGATGATAGTAGAACCACAGTTCCGAGCGCGCGTCGCCTTGCGGTTCGACGGCCTTGTGATGCCACTGCAGCAAGCGCTGCGTATTGGTGAACGATCCGTCCTTTTCGGTATGCGCCGCCGCCGGCATCCAAAACACTTCGGTCGGTATCGCTTCGGTCTCGAGTTCGCCCGATTCGATCTCGGGCGAGTCGTACCAGAACGCCGCAGACTCAATTTCGTGAAAGTCGCGCACGACCAGCCACTCCAAACTTGCCAGCGCGCGACGGTGTAAACCGGCATTCGCGTTGCCGACCGCCGGATTTTCGCCGCAGATGAAGTAGCCTTTGAGTTTGCCGTCGATTGCGGCCATCGCACTGCGGTACGCGGAGTGATCGCCGCTGATGCGCGGCAGTAGCGGAAAGCAGTATTCGTTGTTTTCGGTGGCGTGATCGCCGTACCACGCTTTGAGCAAACTGACCGTGTACTTGTCGAGGTTGCCCCAAAAGCCGGTCTTCGCGCCTTCCGATTCAATAAAGTGCGCGAGGTTGTGATGCGCCTTCGCATGCGGCATCGGAATGTAGCCCGGCAAGATATTGAACAGCGTTGGAATGTCGGTGGAGCCTTGAATCGACGCGTGTCCGCGCAGCGCCATGATGCCCCCGCCGGGACGCCCGATGTTGCCGAGGAGCAATTGAATGATCGCGGCCGCGCGGATCATCTGCACGCCGAACGTGTGCTGCGTCCATGCCACGGAGTACGCGATGTTGCTGGTGCGATCGCGCCCGCTGTTGCTGCAAAGGGCTTCCGCCACCTCGATCAGCTGCTTCGGACGGATACCGCAGATTTTGGCCGCCATCTCCGGCGTGTAGCGCGAGTAGTGCCGCTTGATGATCTGGTAGATGCAGCGCGGGTCTTGCAGCGTCTTGTCCATGTGCGGCGGCTCGCCGTTCTCGAGCGCATCCTCGCGTTGCTGGAATGGTTCGCGCTCTGCCAGTGCGCTTTCACCTTCGCGCTGACCCGCGGCACCGTGCAAGTCCATGCCCTTGTACTGCCAGGTCTCGAACGTATAGCCGCCTTTGTCTTCATGCCAGCCCGAAAACATGCCGTCGAGGTCTTCCGTGTCTTGAAATTCGTCTTTGAGGATGACTGGCCCGTTGGTGTAGTTGACGACATACTCTTTGAACGCGCGATCGTTTTGCAGAATGTAGTTGATGATGCCGCCCAGGAACGCGATGTCGCTGCCGGCGCGAATGGGCACGTGCAGATCCGCCATCGCGCTCGTTCGCGTGAATCGCGGATCGACGTGAATGACTCTGGCCCCGCGTTCGCGTGCTTCCATGACCCATTGGAATCCGACCGGATGATTTTCGGCCATGTTGGATCCCATGATCATGATGCAGTCGGAGTTCTGCAGATCTTGCTGGAACGTCGTGGCGCCGCCGCGGCCGAACGAGGTTCCCAAACTGGGAACCGTCGAGCTGTGTCATATTCGCGCTTGATTCTCTACCTGCACGACGCCGAGCGCAGTGTAGAGCTTTTTCATAAGGTAGTTTTCTTCGTTGTCCAGCGTCGCGCCGCCGAGACTGGCGATGCCCTCGCAGCGATTGACGTCCTTGCCTTCTTCTTGGCTCAGCCACGTTTCGCGCCGCGTCTTGAGCACGCGGTCCGCAATCATGTCCATCGCTTGATCGAGCGAGAGCTCTTCCCACGCCGTGCCGTACGGACGCCGGTATTTCACCTTGTACTCGCGCGTGGGGCTTTGCACCATCGTGCGCGTTGCCGCGCCTTTCGGACACAAGCGCCCGCGTGAGATCGGACTGTCCGGATCGCCCTCAACCTGAATCAGCTTGTTGTCTTTCACGTACAGCAACTGACCGCATCCTACGGCGCAATACGGGCAGACTGACTTCACGGCTTTCACGCCTTTGGTCCGCGCCTGCCATTCACGATTGGTATCGGATTGCGCGGCGGCGCCGAGTGCAAGCGGATCGCTTTCGAGCTGGCGCATAACGGGCCACGTTGGACGGCTGTCTCGCATGCGGAGTAGCTTCCTATTTGCGAGCCGCCCTAAACGATTGATCCCCGAGCGGTTCACAGCCGCGGGCGACCGGTTAGCTGGGGTCGACGCTCCACGTTCGGGTATAAAAAAATGCCGTTGCTCCGAGCATCTGTTCGTATTGCCGTCCGAGCTCAACTATGCCGCCGGCGTGCAACAACATGCCACTTCGGCTAAACACCGCCTCAGTTTGTACATACCCGTGCGCTGAGGGCTGCCGACACCGGCGGCGAGGCGCCCGTCCGCTTGAATCACTACCTGTACCAGCGACGGCATCACTAGTCGCGCTCGCTTTTCTTACGGCGTGGCACCAGGCGTGCAGCGTCACGGTTCACACCTCCAACGCCGCGGCGGAAGTCAAATGGGCGCAGGCTCTCCGGGCCATTTGCGTACATCTGGTATCCGAGCAAAAGCGAAAGCGCTATCGCTACGAGCACGTAATAGAAGCCGGGCCGATGGTGAAGAAAGCCGGCATCGACTACATACAGCATCGGAAACACGATGGTGGCTGCCCCCAAGATGGCTTTCCACAGCTTCGGTTGCGGTGGTTCCTGACCGAGCATGCGCATGGCTTTCGCCGCGCATGCGGGAAGTCTGCCTGATGCCTGCTCCGCCGCTTCGGCGCGTTCTTGGAACGTGGGCCGTCGTCGCATTCGGCGTAACGAACGAAATCGCGGCCGGCCTGTTCTTCGTTTCGACGCAGATACAGCAAACGGTTCCCGGCGTCGGCGATCTGGTGCCGTGGCTCATGCTCGCGGGTGGTGCCATCACGCTGCTCACCGTTGCCGCTTACCGGTATTTCTTCGCCTCGGGCCTGATCGGTGCCGGCGGCGAGTACGTCATCATCCGTGACGTCCTTGGCGTGCGTTGGGGGTTTCTCGCGACGCTGCTTGCGTGGTTCGGCGTGACGGGTTCGCTCGGCACGCTCGCCTATGTGGCGCCGCGCTTTCTGGCCAATGCGTGCAGTTCGATCGGCTGGTCCTCCGCTGCGGCTGCGCTGACGTCCACGCCCGGAACGCTTGCGTGCGGTCTCGTGCTGCTGTGGGGCGTGTGGCTGATTCACGTGCGCGGGATCAGACTCGCGGCGGGCCTTACCGTCGCCGCGATGATCTTCGTCGTCGCCGTGGCGGTGACGCTGATGGCATACGGATTCGGCGCCGATCATATGCAGTTCACCGCAGCGTTGACGGCGCGGTTGCATCTGCCCGCGGGCGAACTCACGCAATACACGCACGCGACGAACACGTTCGGCGCAATCGCGACCGCGCTGCCGGTGCTGTTCTTCGGCTACCTCGGGCTTTCGACCGCAACGCAAACCGGCGGCGAGGCCGTGGACGCACGCCGTTCGCTCTCGCGCGGCGTGCTGATCGCCGTGGCACTCGTGACCGTCGTGTACACGCTGTTCACGTTCGCGGTGTATCACGCAGTGCCGTGGCAAGCAATTCCGGCGCTCAGTGCGCGGGGGTTGACGACGTACACCACTTCCACGGGCCTGCTCGGCCTGGTGATGCCGCGGTGGTTATCGTCGGTGATGAACGTTTTCGTCGCAGTGATCGTCGTGAAGACGTTTTTGCCGCTGTTTCTCGCGCAATCGCGCTGGATCTATGCGTGGGGCGTGGACGGGGTCATTCCGGAACGTTTCGCACGCACGCATGCGCGGTACCAAACGCCGGTCGCAGCACTCACGCTCAGCGCCGTTTTGGGTTCGCTCAGTCTGCTGGAATCTACGGCGCTGGGCTACGTGTTCGGCGTAAATTTGCGCGTGCTCTCGGTGATGATCGTGTTCTTCCTGATGGGTGCCGCGATGCTGGCGATGCCCAAGGCCGCGCCACGGTTGTATCGCGAGAACGATTCGGCGATTCGCTCGAACCGTGCGGCGCAAGTTGCCATCGGCAGCGGCATTCTCGTCTTTTCCACGTGGTTTTCGGTGTCGATTATCTATGGCGCACGCGCGCAAGCGCCGTGGCTGCAGCCGGCGGTTCAGGCCGCGATCGTTGCGGCAATCGGCGTGTTTATCGTGCGATCGGCAGATCGTCGTCGCGCTGCAGCAGCGGCGGCTGCGGATACGGCACCGCCGGGTATTTGAGGCCCGTTCCGGTGTTGATCGCGAGCACGCGTTCGTCGCTTGCGATCCACCCCTGCTCGCGCAACTGCTTCGCCGCCGCGAGCGTCGCTGCACCTTCGGGGCAAATCAGCAGTCCTTCCGCTGCAGCCAGACGCTGCTGCATCTGCGATATGGATGCGTCGTCGACGGCGATTGCCGTCCCCTGTGTTTCGTAGAGTGCGTCGAGCACCAGAAAATCACCAAGCGCTTTGGGAACGGTGATGCCGAACGCGATCGTGCGCGCATTTTGCCAAGGCGCCGACTCGCGCTTTCCTTGCGCGAATGCCTGCACGATCGGCGCGCAGCCTTCGGCTTGCACCGCAACCATGCGCGGCATCTGCTCGCCGAGTAATCCCACGGCTTGCAATTCACGCAACGCTTTGTAAATCCCGATGAGTCCGACCCCGCCGCCCGTGGGGTAAAGCAGCACGTCGGGAACCGTCCATTGCAGCTGGTCGGCGATCTCAAAGCCCAGGGTTTTCTTACCTTCAATGCGGTACGGTTCTTTGAGCGTCGACGCATCGAAAAGGCCGTGTTGCGCGACCGCTTTGCCGACAATGCGTCCCGCATCGCCGATGAGCCCGTCGACGAGCCACACGTGCGCGCCGTACATCGCGCATTCAAGCCGGTTGATTTCCGGCGCGCTTTGCGGCATGACGATGTATGCTTCTACGCCCGCTCGGGCACCATAGGCCGACCATGCGCCGCCCGCATTTCCATTGGTCGGCATGGCGAAGCGCGTGATGCCCAGTTCTTTCGCGCGCGAGATGCCAACGGCCGCGCCGCGCGCCTTGAAACTGCCGGTCGGCAGCGCGCCTTCGTCTTTCATGAACAGATTGCGCAAGCCGATTTCGCCGCCGAAGGCGTGCAGCGGCGCGAGCGGCGTGAAATATTCGTTCAGGCTGACGCGCATGCGGCGATCGCGCACGGGCAGCAGTTCTTCGTAGCGCCAGAGCGATTGCTCCCGCGTAGCGAGATTCGCACGCGTGAACGTTGCGGTCGCGGCCTGCAGATCGTAGCGCGCTAAAAGCGGACCGCCGCAACGGCAAAGCTGTTGCGGCGTATCTGCTTCATACCGGGTGTCGCACTTCGAACATTCGAGGTGCGAGAGCGCGGACACTTATCCTTTGAACTGCGGAATGCAGCGCGCCATTTGCTCGAGCGCGTAGTCGATGTCTTCCAGCGAGGCCGCGTAGGAAAAGCGCAGATAGCCTTTCCCGGCGCTTCCGAACGCGGAACCGCCCAAGCATGCGACGCCGCCTTCCGAGAGCAGAAACGTCGCGAGCGCCTTGTCGTCCGCGGTAACCTGCTTCACGTTGGGAAACGCGTAGAACGCGCCTTCGGGCATCGTGCACGAGACGCCCGGCAATGCGTTCAGGCCGTTCACCAGCCGGTCGCGCCGCGTGCGGAAGGTCTCGTTCATCTCGCGCACCGGTTCGTCGGGACCGAGCAGCGCCGCGATACCGGCTTGCTGAACGAACGTCGCCACGCACGAAAACGTGTTGTTGTTGAACAGCGTCACGATTTTCGCCAGGCTCGGCGGCATGATGGCGTAGCCCAGGCGCCAGCCCGTCATAGCGTACGCTTTCGAAAAGCCGTCGACGATGACCGTTCGTTCGCGCATGCCGGGGACTGCAACGATCGAGGAGAACGAGCTCTCGTAGAAATTGCGGCTGTAAATTTCGTCGGCGATCACCAGGAAATCGTGTTTGATCGCCATCTGCGCGATGCGTTCGAGATCGCCCTTTGTCAGCACGCCGCCCGTCGGATTGTGCGGCGAGTTGATCATGATCGCGCGCGTCTTGTCGGAAACGCGGCGTTCGAGCTCGTCCAAGTCCATGCGCCAATTCTTTTCTTCGTAGAGCGGAATCGGCACGACTTTGGCGCCCAGGTAATTCGCGCACGACGCGTACGCCGGATAGGCGGGATCGAAATAGACGAACTCATCGCCGGGGCTGAGAATCGCACTGAGAATATTCCAGATAACCGGCTTTGCGCCGGGCGAGACGACCACGTTGTCCGCTGCGAACGGCTCGACGCCGCGGAACTTGGCCGCATAGCCGGCAATTACGTCGCGCAGTTGAATGATGCCGGCCGACGGCGAATAGTGCGTGTAGTTGTCGCGGATCGCTTGTATGCCCGCTTCTTTGATGTGCGCCGGCGTATCGAAATCGGGTTCGCCGATCTCCATGTGCACGACTCGCTTGCCCTCCGCTTCAAGCGCTTTGGCGCGGGCGAGCACTTCGAATGCACTTTCCGATCCAAGACGCGAAACCGCATCGGCGACGCGATCCACCTTCGTTGCGAGCATCTGGCGTAAACCTTTCGTGATGTCAGAAGTTTGTCAAGGTGCCGCTAACATCGCGGCGAAAATCTGTTCTTTAGTCATGCGCACCCTGACGGACGTTTTCACGCCGGGAGCTCCGACCATACCCGAGGGACTACGAACCCTCGTCGTTTCGCCTGAGCGCGAGTTGGAACCTGGGATGACGGTGCGCGCCACCTTCACGTTCCGCAATCAAGGCGGTGCGACTGCGACAGGTGTGCGCGTACGATTCAACTTACCCGATGGTTTAGTGTATCTCGTCGGCAGCGGCCAACTCGACGGCACCGAGCTCGACGACGAACACGGGAATTCTCCACTTCTTGCACGCGCCGGCGCCGACATCGGCGACGTCGCACCGGGCCAAGAGCGGCGCATCGACATCGCGTACAGCGTTGCCGGTGCCATCGAGAACGGCTCGACGGTTGAATTGCAAGCCGCGGTCGCGGCGTTCGAACTTGCTCCGGTCGGTTCGAACATCGTGCGCTTGGTTGCCCGCAGCCGTCCGGCGCTCGACAACGCGCTTACGAACGTCGCGATCGAATCGCGCCAGCACGATCCGCGGCCGGGCGGCGAAGCAACCGTAACGGTCAAGGTGCACAACGCGGGCGAATCGAGCGCACACGACGTCGTAGCCGTCGTTCCGATTCCGGAACACACGAGTTACATTCCGAATTCGGCGCGCGTGAACGGCCGCGAACTCGAACGCGATCTGCTCGCACCGTTCGACCGCGTGCACGCTCCGGTGATTGCGCAAACGCTTCCGGCGAGCGCAACGGTGACGCTGCAATACCGCGTGCGCATCGACGATCCGCTCGACGATCAAACCAGCATCGTCGCGCGCGCACAGATCGCTTCGCAAGAAACGCCGGCTTTCACGCTGGAGCCCGCAGCGCTGACGGTTGCCGCGCAGCCGGACTTCGAAAACGAACGCACCGTTTTCGCCATCGAGCCGACCGAAGCGGCGCCCGGATCGCGCGTCACCCTGAAGTTGCAGGCGTACAACAGCGGCACGACCGCAGCGCACAACGTCGTCGTCTCCTACGCGCTGCCCGAAGGTCTGATCCACGTGCGCGGCTCGGTTCGCATCGACGGCCGTCCGATCCGCGAGCGCAAAAAGGATGCGCTCGCATTCGACGCCGGCACGATTCCCGCGCGGCACAACGTCGACGTGCTCGCGGAAGCAACGCTCGCCTCGCCCATGGCGGACATGAGCGTGCTGCGCGTGCATCCGGTTCTGCAATGGCAAGGCGGAGAGCGTTCGTTCGAAGCCAGCCTCACCGCGCGCTCGACGCCGTTCTTCGCACCGCGGCGCAACGGAGTGGAGCGAGTCGGCGCCCTTGCCGTGCGTCCGTCGGACGAGTGCGAAGCCATCGTCACGATCGCGAACGACGGCAGCGCGCCCGCTACCGACGCCGTGCTGCACCTGCACGTCGACGCAGGTCTGGACGATCTGCGCGTGTTCGACAAAAACGCGCGTCTGGAAGTGGAGAACGAGAGCGTCGATCTTGGCACGATAGATGCGTACGGCTCGCGCAAGATCACCGTGCGCGCACGCGCACGTACGCCGTATCCCGACCGCAGCGAATTGCGTTTGGGCGCGAGCCTGCACACGCGCGAGCTCGGCGAGGTGCCGCTGGACGAAGTGCAGTGGCGCGTGGAGTCGCATCCCGCGTTTTCCGCGCAGAGTTCGGGGCTTTCGCTGGTGCAGGACGACGTCTTCCGGCCCAATCAACTGGTCGACGTGTTCGTGCGCGTACGCAACGAAGGTACGGATGCCGCGCAAAACGTGCGCCTGCGCATGTACGTATCGCCGGAAGCGCGCCTGGAGACCGTCGAAGGCGCGACGCGCGAACGCTCGACGCTGCTTTTCGGCGAGATCGCGCCGGGCGCAAGTGCGGAAGCGCGTCTGGGCGTACGGCTGCTGCGCAGTCTTGCGAAGGCGCATCCGGTTTCCATCGAATCGGTGCTCACCGCAGACGCGATGCTTCCGGTGCAACTCGGCGCGCTGACGATCGTCACGACGGCCGAACCCAGTTTTGCCATCGGCACGCTGCGCAGCGAACCCGACGAGATCGTCGACGCGGGCGCCGAAGTCGAATTTATTCTGCACGTGCGCAACAGCGGCGACGGTCCCGCACGCAAGGTCAGCGTGACGGTACCGGCGCTCGACTCGCTGATTTACGTCCCGAACACGACCGCCGTGAACGATCTTCCCGTGCGCGACGTCGGCGCGCTTTCACCGCTGATGAGCGAACGAGGCATCATGCTCAGCGACGTCGACCCGGGAGTCGAGGCGACGATTCGTTGGCGCGAGGTCGTGCACAACGGTCTTGCCTCGGGCGAGGCGATTATCCGGACCGCGCGCCTCGCCTACGACGGCGATCGTCAGGACGACATCTCCGCAGCGGAGGTGAAGGTTCGCTGCGCTCCCGCGTTCGCGAACACGATCTCCGGCTTGCCGTTCGGCTTGGACGGCATGCTTGGCCCGTCATTCGGTAACGGATCGCAGCGCGCGCTGACCGGCGGTGACGATCGGTTCATGGAATTGCCTCCGGCGACGCCCGTCGCGCGTCAGGAACTGCCCAGCGGACCCGTTCTCTCGCTTCCGGAGGCGCCTGCCGTGATGACGGCAGCGCCGCCAACCGCGGGAGGCGTGCAAACCGTCATCGCGTTCGATCGCGATCGCCTCGCGCGTACGCTGCGTTTCCTCGGAGAGGCGCGCTTTACGGGTCTGGTGACGCATCTGTTTGCAATTCGCGCGTTTTTCCCCGACGCGCTGTCGGCCGCCGACGATGCGTGCGTGCACGACGTGCGCGAACATTTGCGCGAGACGCTCGATCGCGTGTTCATCAAACTGCGCATGCCGACGTACGTCATCGCGCCGCGCGATTTGGAAACGGCGGCGTCCCGCGATGCGCTCGCTGCGCTCTTGCACGATCTGCATACCGACGTACCGTTGCCCGAGCTCTCCGGCTCGCTGCTGCTGCACGGCAGTATCGCGCCCGAGCAGATCGAGCAGGTACGCCGCGGCTTGAACGATGCACCGATCGGCACGGCGTTGCCGTGGGCCGTGCTTGCGCGGTTTTTGCCGTCCGAAGGTGACGGATTGCGCAACTACCGCGATTTGGCTATCGCCGCGTTCGGCGAACTGACGGGCGCGGACGAGACCGCGTTCATCGACGCGCTGCAGCGCAAACCGTATCCGGTGCTGGATGCCGCGCTCGACGTCGTGCGCACGCAACTCGCGCATCTGCCCGCATGACAATCGTTCTCGCGGTTTTGGCGCTCGTTTTTATCGCGGGACTCATCGTGGGCGGATACGCGCTGCTGGCACCGCGTGCTCCGGCTCGAAACGAAGAGCCGGCGAAATCGCTCGAGCCGTGGACTGCGACGACCGATTGGACGCAGGAGGCGGGCGATGAATTTGCCGGTTTGTCCGAATCCGCGCGTTGCGATCTCATCTTCGCCGTTGCCGATCTCGCGGATGAGCGTTCGCAGCGGCTGCTCGTGCACGCGCTGGACGATCCGTCCGATGCAGTGGCACTCGCGGCCGCGCACGCGCTCGCACGCCGCGGCGAGAGCGCACAGGTGGAGGCGTACGCGGAGCGTCATCCCGGCGAGCGTTCCGAGCGTCTTGCCAGGACGCTCGAACTGCTCAACTGAACACCATAATCCGTGGCAGGCAATGATCGGCCCCAGACCAGCGCGCTGACCGGCGTCTTCGCACCTGGCTCTCCTGCGCTTATGGAGAGTCTGCGTACGCTCGTGGTGACGCCGCGCCGCACCGTGACGCCGGGCGAGACGATTCGCGTCGAATTCGCCTTCTCGAATTTGGGCGGTGCGCCCGCGACCGGTGTGCGCGTGCGCTTTGCCGCGCCACCCGGTGTGAGTGCGATCGAAGGGAGCGACACCCTCGACGACGCGCCGCTCGAGGGCGAACGGCTCATCGCCAGTGAAGGCGCCGCTCTGGGTGAGATCGCGCAAAACGCACAGTTGCGCGTGGCGTGCAGTTTTCGCGTCGACGATCGGATCGAAGACGGCACCGAATTGTTGTTTCAAGCGGCGCTGACCACCGATCAGACGCCCGTGCTGGGATCGAATCGCGAGCGCCTGGTCGTGCGCAGCCAGCCGTTGCTGCAAAACACCTCGACGCTCGTGACGATCGTTGCGCCCGACGAACCAAAACCCGGCGACGTCGTTACCATTCAAGCAACGATCGCAAATACCGGTGCGTCGAGCGCGCAGGACGTGCTCGCGTTCTTGCCGCTGCCGCCGAACACGGCGTACGTTTCGCGCAGCGCGCGCATTGCGGGCCGCGCTCTGGTGAACGCACCGGACGAGCCGTTCGATTACGCCAACGAAACGATCGTCTCCGAGCGCCTGGCGCCGGGCCAGTCGATTGTCGCGGAATATCAAGCACGCATCGACGCACCGCTCGCCGACGGCACGCGGATAAAAGCGACGGGCGCCATCTCGTCGCGTGAAGTGGAAGAATTTTCGGTTGCGTCCGCCGAGATCGTCGTTCGCTCGCCGGCAGAATTTGCCAACGACGATACCGCGCTGACCGTGTTTTGCGACGACGTCGTTGCGCCCGGTACGCGCGTGCCGATGACGATGCGCATCGTGAACAGCGGCACCGGAGAAGCGCACACGGTTTCAGTCGCGTTCGAACTTCCGGAGGGCCTGGTCTATACGCCCGGATCGGCACATCTCGACGGCCAGCCCGTCAGCGATGAAGCGTTTGCAGGCAGTGTGTTTTCGCTCGGTACGCTGCCGTCCGGACGCGTTGCGGACACCGGCATCGCGAGCATCGTCACGATGCAAAACGAAGGCCAGTTGCCGATTGCGGTGGTGCTGCGCTGGAAAGGTGGAGAACGGCGGTTCACGCGGACGCTGCGCGTGCGCGCAAACTCTCGGTTCACTCGCGCGCGCAATTACATCGAAGTCGATCGCGGGATTGCTGCGGCGCGCGAAGACGTAACGTTTACCGCGCACGTCTTTAATGACGGTACCGCGCCCGAACCCGACGTGCGCCTGCGCGTGATTGCGGGCGCGTTTTTGGAAGACGTGCGCATCGCGGAATCGCCGGAAGAACCGGTCGCGTACGGTGAGCCGTTTTCACTCGGTATCGTGCAACCGCACGCGGAGCGCGTATTCACGGTTCGCGCGCGCGTTGCATCGCCCGTTCCCGACCGCACGCAAGTTACGCTCGGCGCGGTACTGGAATTTGCGTCGGGGACGTTCGACCTCGGCGTTGCCAACGTCGTCGTACGATCGCGTCCGCACGTCGCGCCGGAAGCGTGCACGTGGGAGCGCGTGCAGTCCGACCCGCTGCGCCCGGGGCAAACGCATGAGATTGCGATCCGCTTTACCAATGACGGTGCCGACGTGCTGCGGGATGCGCGCTTGGATCTCGAACTGCCGCCGGAGATTGTCATCGAGCGCACGCAAAACGCGCAGCGCGAACGCACGAACGCGCTGCGGTTCGGCGACATCCCCGCGGAAACCACGCACGAGGCGCGCATTGCCGTGCGCCTGCTTCGCGCCCGGCGCGATCACACGTTCGCGCTCGAAGGTACGCTGACGGGCCGCGGCATCAGCCCGGTGCATTTCGAGCCGCTCGAAGTGGCGACGTTCGCGGAGCCGCAATTCGAGCGTGCCGCGCAACTGCGCAGCAATCCGCCCGAAACGGTGAACGCGGGCGATCGCGTGGCGTACGAGATCACGCTGCGCAACAGCGGCGACGGCCCCGCTGAACATCTGGTCGTGCGCGCCGTCCCCTCGAATTTGGCGGTGTACGTTCCGGGAAGCACGACGCTGAACGGTATGGCGCTCGGTGACGATCTCGGAACCTCACAGCTCTGGTCGCAGCGCGGCTTGCTGCTCACCGACGTGAATCCCGCGATCGATTTACGCATTCGCTGGGAGATGCTGGTGATTGCGCCGCTGGCCGTCGGAACCGCAATCGACACGCGCGCGGTCGTCGAGTGGGACGGCGGACATTCGCTCGGACTTGCCGCGCCGACGTTGCACGTGCTCTCGACGCCCTCGCTCGAAGCCGGCACCACGGGTACGCCGATTTCCGTAGCGTCGCTGCAGCCGGCCCTGGAAACGCCTGCCCCGGAAGCGATCGTTCCGCCGCCGCCGGTCGAAGAACGTCCCCGTCCCGCAGCGCCCGCAGCTCCGTCGCCGCTCGAAGCGGCGATTCCCCGCATCGAAGCGCCGCTGCCGCAGTTGGAAGAACCGCTTGCGCGTGACGAGCCCGTTGCCTCGACGCCGGTGCTCTACGCCGAGTATTCGCAAGAAGAATTGACGCAAGCGATTCGCACCCTCGAAAAAAGCGATGCGGGCGGGCTGATTCCGCATGTGTTCGCGATACGCGCCCTTTTCCCGAGTGCCGTTGCCGGCGCCGACGCGCGCCTGGCGCAAACGGCGGAGAATGCGGCGCGCGCCATCCGTGCTCCCCTCGATCGACTGTTCGTGCGCCTGCGCGTTCCGCGTCTGGCGATCACCGCAAAGGATCTGGAAGATCGCGACAGCCGGTTTGCCTTGCGCGGTTTGGTTTCCGCGATCGTCGACGCGCCGGTGGCGGCGCTCGATGCGCGTGCCGCGGGCGTGGTGCGGCTCAGCGGTGCGGTCGATGTCACTGCGCTCGAAAAACGGTTGCCGGAGCTCGAATCCGCACCGCTCGGATCGGTCGTTCCGTGGATCGTCTACACGCAATTACTCGGCGAACGCGTCGACTATAACGGCAGCTCGCCGTCCGCCGGTTCCGCGCAGGCATCCCTGGTGCTCGGCATGTACCGTACCGAGCTCATCAAAGTGTTCAGCGTTCTGGAAACGCTGCCGATGCCGGAGTTTCATCGCGTGCTCAGTTCGAGCGTAAACCGGACGCTGGATGACGCGCTCGGCGCGGTGCTGGACGCGCTGCGATCGGCAGCGCAGTACAGCGTCCCCTAGCGGGCGCGCGCCGTGGCTTCCACCGCATGGATCGTCATCGCCGTCGTCTTCGTCGTCGGGCTGCTGCTGCTTGGCATCAGTTCGGCGATGCTGCGATCGGTGCGCGAAGAATCCGGCGCGCAGCCGCGTGCATCGTGGCCGCGGCTGGTTGACGAATCGCTGAACGGCGCGGACGCGCAACTGCGCTTGGACATGGTGGAACGGCTTGCTATCGTCGGCAGCGACTGGAGCCGCGGTGTGCTCGAACGCGCGCAGGCGGAAGAAACCGATCCGCAGGTGCGCAGCGCGATCGAACTCGCGCTCGCGCGTTAGTAACCCGGTCCGGGGTTTTTGATTTTGAAGTACTTGATCATGATTTCGCGCGCGATCGGCGCCGCGACCGACGCACCGTAACCGCCGGAGCGATCGACGAAGACCGCCATCGCAATTTTGGCGTGATTCGCCGGTGCGTACGCGACGAACCACGTCGTGTTCGCGCCCGCGCCGTTGCCCGTTTCCGCCGTACCCGTCTTACCGCCGTACGGCAAGCCGTCGATCTTCAAACCGTACGCCGTTCCCCACGGCTCGGTGACCTGATCCATGCCTTCGCGCACCGCCTTGAGCGATTCCGGCGTTACTGGAACGTGACGGATGATTTGCGGATCGTATTTCTTGATCGGATGGCCTTGCGGATCGCGAATCTCCGATACGACTTGCGGCTTGTACAGCGTACCGCCGTTGACCACCGCCGACTCGACGTTGGCCATCTGCAGCGGTGTCGCTTCCAGCGCACCTTGACCGATGCCCAAGCTGCACACGTCGGATGGTTCGAGCGGCACGCCGGCAACCTTGAGCATCCACGCGTTCGTCGGATAGTTGCCCGCAAACTCGCCGGGCAAATCGATTCCCGTTTTGTGCCCGATCCCGTAGTACTGCGCGAACTTGCGCAGGCGATCGTTGCCCAGGCGCCACGCCATTTGGTAGAAGTAGCCATCGGACGAGGCGGCGAGCGCGTGCACGAACGTCGTGTTTCCTAAACCGCCGGCCGCGATGTCGCGAAATTCGGCGCCGTAACAATTCCACGCGCCGGAGTCGTACACGTTTTCGTTGACTTTTACGACGCCGGTGGTGAGCGCGGCCGAACCGGTGATCATCTTGAACGTCGAACCGGTGGGCGTGGCCGCGGCGATGGCGCGGTTGAACAGCGGATCCATCGGATCGAGCAGATACTTCGCGATGTGCGAGTAATCGTTTGATGCAAACGCGTTCGGATCGTAGCGCGGATAACTCGCAAGCGCGAGCACGCGTCCGGACCATGGATCGAGAATGACGACCGCGCCGCCCAGCGTGCGCTTTCCGCCGGTCCACGAGCGAATGCCGTGTTCGAGCGCTTCATCGGTGATCTGCTGCAACCGCCAGTCGATGTTGAGCACGAGACTATCGCCGGGCACGGGCTGCTTGGGCGGCAGTTTGATGTCCGGCACGACTTGGCTTTGCGAATCGACGACGATGCGCTGACCGCCCGGCTGTCCGCGCAAATATTTGTCGTACTCGTACTCGACGCCGTCCTTGCCGACCACGTCGTTCATCGAGTAGCCCTGCGAGCGCAGGCGCTTGTACTCGTCGGGCGTGATCTGGCCGACGTAACCGAACACCGCCGAACCTTCGCTTCCGTGCGGATAGTTGCGCACCGCTTGCACTTCCACGTCGACGCCGGGCAGATCGTTGAGCAGTTCGGAGAGCCGGCTCACTTTCGCGACCGGAATGTCGCTCGCGAGAATCACCGGGCCGTACGGTTCGTACACGGTGACTTCGTCGAAATTCTTGTAATTCACGCCGTTATGGTGCAGCAGTTGCTGCTGCAGTTTCGAAACGGGCACGCCGACCGTGTTGGCGACGGTTTTGAGTTCGGAATCGACGTCTTTGACCAGCGAGGGAATCAGTGCGACGACGAACTCGGGACGGCTGCGTACGATCACTTTCCCGTTGCGGTCGAAGATGAGTCCGCGCGGAGCGGCGACGGGAATGAGCCGCACTTGATTTGCTTGTGCCGCAGCGCGAAACTTCTCGCCGTTCACGATCTGCACTTGCACCAGGCGCACGATCACGATGATGAGTGCGATAAGAATTGCCGCAGCGAAAAAGGCGATGCGCCACGGAGAGAACTCCCAGCGAACCGCGCGGCGTCCGTAGGATTTCACGAGCTGCGCGACTCCCGCAGGCGCGCAAGCAGCAGCAGCACCGAAACGAGCAGCGCGTTGAGCAGCGCTTCCCACAACGCCTGATGCAAGTGGATGCGCGCGTAGCCGGGCGGATAGCCCTGCAACGCCATGACGACCCAGAAGAGCATGCGGCGCAGCAACGTGGCAACGATGACGACGCCGGCGAGAATCGGCACGGAGTCTGCGAAGAACCAGCGCGAGAGCCACGTCACGAAGATCGCGGTCAGTGCGCTCGAGGCCGTCCACGCGACGCCGGTTCCTGCGCTGAACACGTCTTCGCACAATCCGGCCACCAAGCCGAGCACCGCCGCCGGAAGCGTATCGGCGCGCAGTGCGTACCACACCACCACAATCAGAACGGCGCTCGCTTGAGCGCCGCGGAAGGTCACGAAGTGGAGCAGTTCCATTTGCGCGATCAGCGCGAGCAGCAGGTACAGAACGGCGATCCACCACGGCGGGGCGCCCAAGGTGGCGCCGGCATCACCGCTGCGCGTGTTGACGCGCACGCCGGTCGGTTCGTTACTTCGGAACAACGACAACGCGATCGAGTCGAGAGAAGTCCGCGGCCGGTTTGACGACGGCCGTTTGATAGAGGCTCGAGTTGCTGCGCTCGATCTTCACGATGGTGCCGATGGGCACGCCGGAATGGAACGAGCGCGCCTCGCCGGTGACCACCTTGTCGCCGATGCGAAGCGGCGCATCTTGGGAGACGTAATCCAGGCGCACGCTGCTTTGATTGCCTTTGGCCACACCCCAGTACCGGCCGCGCTGCACGATCGCCGGGATGGTGCTCGTGAAGTCTGTGAGCAGCGCGACTTTGCTTGTGAAGGGCCCGGCCTCGACGACGCGGCCCACGAC
Organism: Vulcanimicrobiaceae bacterium; assembly: GCA_035694945.1. Classification (GTDB taxonomy): domain Bacteria; phylum Vulcanimicrobiota; class Vulcanimicrobiia; order Vulcanimicrobiales; family Vulcanimicrobiaceae; genus DATGJX01. The sequence goes on along the minus strand of DASSEZ010000029.1, from coordinate 4,040 downwards.
GCCGTCGGCTGAAAGCACGCCATCGTCGCGGCTGATGCCTTCGCGCGTGCCTTTATCGATCATGACGCTTTGGATGCCGTTCTCGGGTGGAAAGCCGATGACGCGCGCTGCAATGGCTCGCGGGTATTCCGCGAGACGCGGAGCCAGGCCGGTATCTTGCTGGTAGGCTGCGAGCAGTTCGTGCAGGCGTGCGTTGTCGTGAACGAGTGCGACGTTCTGCTGCCGCAGCGCCTGGTTCTCGCGCGCCAGCGACGGCAAATTGACGACGGTTTGACCGCCTCCCCGCACGGCGCCGATTACGGCGCTTGCTGCTTCCTCGACCGCCATGCCGGCAGTCGTCAGCGCGGTCGTCAGGGGACTAGGCGCGCCGGCCCGCAGAGCGCTCACTTGCACGAGCGCAACGAGCGCCGTCACGATAATCACAGAGATTACCGCGAAGAGTCTACGCTCGTCCCGATATGTAAAAATGCTCCTACCCCGGCTGCGCTACGTGCGATCCTTACGCACTTGCATTCGTTATCGGCAGCGAAATTCCCAACCGGTACAACGCGCGGACGAAGCGGGCGAGCGGGAAGCCCATGACCGTGTAAAAATCGCCTTCCACACGCTCCACGAGCGTTGCGCCGTAGGCTTGAATGCCGTACGCGCCGGCCTTGTCCATCGGCTCGCCGCTTGCGACGTACGCGTCGATTTCCGCGTCGCTCAGCGGAAAAAACGTCACGAACGTGCTCTCGCAATGTTCAACCAAATCGGCGCGATCGGGTGCGGCAAGCGCAAACGCCGTATGCACGATGTGCGTGCGCCCGGAGAGATCGCGCAGCATGCGTTTGGCATCGCGCTCGTTCACCGGTTTGTTGTACGCAATGCCGTCGACGTCCACAACGGTATCCGCGGCAACCAGCACCACGCCCTCAAGTGACACGCGTTCGCGCACGTCGCGGCATTTGTGGCGTGCATGCACGATCGCAAGATCGCGCGGAACCAAGTGCGGATGTTCGGGCTCGTCGTAGTTGCTCGGAATCACGTCGAGTTCGAAGCCCAGGGAACGCAGCAGTTCCGCACGCCGCGGCGATGCGCTCGCCAGAATGATGCGCGGCGCGTTACTCATACAGCTTGCCGTTCACTTTGACGTATCCGGAAGGATGGCGCCCACGCGGATCGTGATGCGTCCAGTGGATCACGTAATCGTCACATTCCAGTTGACCGAGCAGCGAGACGACGTCACCGCGGTGCAGCGGAATAGGGCCGGTGATATCGACGTTGTCTTCCACTTTGATCGTACGCGCCGGTTGCGCAGGCGATGGCACTATCAGAAACCCTTCGTGCAGTCCGCTTCGCGATTCGCGTTCACCCAAGACGCGCGTCACGGTCGCGCTCGGCAAATAGATCTCGACGTGCCCATTTGCGTTTGCGTTGCAGCGTGCATCCGCGCTCACCCAATTCTGCGCACCGCCGGCGCACGACGCGAGCGCGAGCGGCAGGACCAGCACACCGATCGCGTTATGCAGGCGCTTCAACGCCGTACACCTTGTGTGCGGTGATGTACTCCCAAACCGGTTCGGGAACGAGATACCGAATCGTTTTGCCTTGCGAGAGCAGCGTGCGCACCAGCGTCGCACTTTCCGGCATTTCGGGCAAATTCAGCGTTTTTATGCGGTTTCGCAGCGTACTCGGAATCGCGGCGACCACGCGTGCGACGGCCTCGTTGCTCACGCCCGCTCGCGGCGCGATGACGAAACTCTCCAGCGATTCCAGCACCTCTTCGAAGCGCACCCACGCGTTGCCGGCAAGCGAATCCGCTCCCGTGATAAACGTGAGCGACGCATCGGGATACTTCGATTTGATCTTCGGCAGCAGGTCGGCGGTGTACCCCGAAGCATCGCGCCGCAAATCCGTATCGTCGAGCACGAAGTACGGATTGCTTTCGATGGCGCCGAGTACCATCGCGCAGCGGTGTTCCGGCGAGGCCTGCGGCTTGGTGCGGTAATGCACGTTGCTCGTCGGCACGAACAGTACGCGATCCAAACGCTCCATCAAGCGCGCGGACTCCGCAACGAACAGATGGATGTTGTGAATGGGATCGAACGTCCCGCCGAAAATTCCCAATCGCATTATGAGTACGTGAACTCGTACGGCCCGATGCGCACGGTATCCCCTTCGACCGCGCCCAGTTCGCGCAATTTCTTGTCCACGCCCATCTTCGCGAGAATCTGTTCGAACCGCGCGAGGCCTTCGTCGGAATCGAAGTTCGTCATCGCGGCCAAGCGTTCGACGCGCTCGCCGGTGATGACGAAGGTTTCGTCCTCCTTGTGAATGCCGAACGGTTCGTTCGGCCGCAAATGGATTTTCGCGGGTTCCGGCGTGACGATTTCCGGAATCGGTGCATGTTGGATTGCGGTCCACGCGGCGTACATCAAGTCTTTCACGCCCTCGCCCGTCGCAGAACTGATGCCGCGAATGTCGGGAAATTCCGCGCGCAATTCCGTGAGCCGTTCTTGCGCGTCCGGCAGATCGAGTTTCGAGACGACGAGCAGCGTGGGCTTTTGCGGCAACTGCGCGTTCCATGCGGCAAGTTCGTCTTCGATGATTGCCTTGTCGTGCAAGATTTCGTCGAGCGCTTTGGCGCCGTCGAGCAAATGAACGAGCACGCGCGTGCGCTCGATGTGCCGCAGAAACTGGTCGCCCAATCCCGCGCCTTGATGGGCGCCCTCGATGAGGCCGGGCACGTCCACCATGACGAACGACTCCTCGTCGGAGACGCGAACGACGCCGAGCTGCGGCTCGAGCGTGGTGAAGGGGTAATCCGCGATTTTCGGGCGGGCGGCGGAAACTACCGAGAGCAGGGTGGACTTGCCCGCATTGGGCAGGCCGACGATGCCGCAATCGGCCAGCAGCCGCAGTTCGAGGCGCAGCGTGAACCGCTCGCCCGGTTCTCCTTTTTCGGCGAAGCGCGGCGCCTGCCGTGTCGAGGTGGCGAAATGCTGGTTGCCCAAGCCGCCTCGGCCGCCTTTGGCGACGACGATCCGCTCGCCGGCGTGGCTCAGATCGGCCAGGAAGGCTTCGTCCTCGCCTTCGGGACGGCGGTATACGATGGTACCGACCGGCACGGGAATTACCAGGTCCTCACCGCTGCGGCCGGATTTGTTGGAGGTACCGCCCGCCTTGCCGGACTCGGCCGCGAACTGCCGCTTGAAGCGGAATTCCACCAACGTCGAGAGTTCGGAGGTGGCCTCCAGGTAGATCGTGCCGCCGTGGCCGCCGTCGCCGCCGGCCGGGCCGCCTTTGGGGATGTACTTTTCGCGCCGCCAGGCCACCAGGCCGTCTCCGCCGTTGCCTGCCGCGACGACGATGGTCGCTTCGTCGATGAACTGCACTTACTGGTGTATTCTAGCCGGAAAAGCAAAATCGGCCCGTTGCCGGGCCGACTTGCTTGAATGCTGTTTTGCGAAGCTGCTTATGCCGCGGCCGGGCGCACGTGAACGTGCTTGCGGTTGCGGTGCGTAGCGAACTCGACGGTTCCCTCGACGAGCGCGAACAGGGTGTGGTCCTTTCCGAGGCCGACGTTCTCGCCCGGATAGAATTGGGTGCCGCGCTGACGGACGAGGATGTTGCCGGCAAGGACGCGCTGGCCGCCGAATTTCTTCACGCCCAGGCGCTGCGCGTTGGAGTCGCGGCCGTTACGCGTGGAACCCGCGCCCTTCTTGGACGCGAAAAGCTGCAGATCGAAAAGGAACATAGCCGCGATACTATACCAGAGCGGTCCCAGGGGCGTCAAATACGCGAGTCGCGCCACGTTAGATCTTACCGGCGGGGGTATCGTCGCGCCAAAAGGGAGCTTACCGGGAGGGGGCTCCTTGGCCGAAGCCCCACCCATGGATGCAAGGGCTTGCCGGCAATACGCCGAGGAGATGCGCAAACGCTATGCGCGGGCCGGTCGCGGTGGGCGCAGCCGGCTACTGGACGAATTTGTGGCGGTAACGGGCTATCATCGCAAGTACGCCGTGAAGCTGCTCGGGCAACAGCCCGTGCCGCGAGAGCGG
>DASSEZ010000028.1:0-4977 GCA_035694945.1 Vulcanimicrobiaceae bacterium | reverse complement strand
TGCGTATGACGGTGCACGGCTTCACCTTCGCGCGGCACAGTGGCACGCACTCGCAGGCGATTCGACCGCCGTCACCGCGGCATATAGCCGCCTCACGTTCGCGGAAATGGCGGCCGTGTCGACCGGCGAATCGGCGGCGGTTGGGACGCTCGACGATTCAGTCCTGATCGAAAACCTGGCGGTCTTCAACGTCGCGGCGCTCGAACAGCTCTACACCCGCGATGTCGAACGCTGGCTCGCGATGGCGGAGGAAGCACTGAAACGCGCGCCGGCGCAGACACCGCCTGAACTGCGCATGATCGCGCTTGGAATGCTCGTCACGCGGTACGCCTATTTCGGCCGTTACGATGACGCGGGGCGCATTCTCAAAGAACAGATCGCGTTCGCCGGCGATTTGCCGGAGTGCCAACCGCTGCTCGCCCTCTTCGATGCATTCGTGAAATCGATGCACGATGAAATGGTCGATCTCGCCGCGTTGCGTCAGCGGTTAGGCGCGTTACTCCTCAGCCCGCACCTGCGGGGCCTGTATGCCGCGCTCGCCGGTTATCTTCATTGCGTTCAGGGAGATTGGACCGCGGGGCGTAGCGAGTTGGAAGCATTGATCGAACAAACGACGGCCTCCCAACAGGAAATGAATCTAACCGAAGCGCTAATGGGATCCGCGTTTCTCGCTTGGGCGTACGGCGACGACGCGCATCTGCGCAGCTGGCTGGACCGGCTTGCCAAAGCTCGAGCCCAAGCCGGCTCGTCGTTTTTTCTCGGTTGCGTGCAGGGCGATGAATCTATCGATGAAAGCTGCGAAACGCCCACCGTGCGCGCAGCGGCGTATCTCATCGCATCATCGCTGGCGAGCGATGCGGGCCGCGCACGGCGGCTCGCAAGGCGCGCGTTGACCGAATCTGGCCGGGCCGGGCGGCGTTTTTATTGCATCCTCTCGCATTGCGCACTCATTCTGCTCGACAGTGGGGACGCCGGCGAGCACCTTGCCGCAGCACGGGCGCTCGCGAACGAAATTCCCTCCGAGGAGCTCCGGCGCGCGGTTGATGCGGTTGCAAACAGATCCGAAGACGCAGGCATGTTGAACGCATTCCGCACGCGTTTCCTTCGCGAGCGAAGCGGAAATGGAGCGCTCGGCATCAACGTCTTGACCGGCACGATCGAATGGGAAGGCAAGGCGTTGGGCCTCAAAGAACGGGCGCGCCGGATTCTCTTCGCCCTGGCATTGGCAGGATCGCCGCTGACGGGCGATCACCTGGCGAGCCTCGTATGGCCGGATCGCGATCCCGGGCACATGCAGAACGCGCTGCGAGTGCATATCGCCAACATCCGCAAGGCATCGCACCCCGGCGTGATCCTCCACCGGAATGGGCGTTACGCAATCACGAATTCGCGGGTTATCGATCTCGACGCCGCCGAAACCACGCTCAGGCAAGCGCGGCGCGTGACGCCGCTAAGAGAGACGCTCCGGCGAGCGCTCCAAAATTTGGTGAGCCGGGCTGCTCATCGAGATCGCGCGCTCACGGAATACGAGTGGTTCGCCCCTGCTGAGCGCCGCGCCGACGCGGTGTTGAGAGCGGCAGTCGTAACGCTTGCCGAAGATGCACTACAGCGACGCGATACGGAAGCGGCGATTCGCTATGCGAATCACTTGCGAGAGCAAGATCCGTGCGATGAACGGGGGCGCTCGATTACCATTCGCGCACACATCGCCACGGGGAACAAAAGCGAAGCCGTGCGAGAGTACCGCGATTATCGCCGGGCGGTGCGGAATGAGCTCGGCATCGAGATATTCGCGGAAGCAGAGATCGACGAGACGCTTCGCGCGTTCGTGAGCCCCATCGAGCGTTAACCGGCGATGTGGCGGAACTCCGCCATTCTACAAGTCTACGATTTTACTGCCCAGAAAGGGACTCGAACCCCCACGGCCTTGCGGCCACTGGTACCTGAAACCAGCGCGTCTACCAATTCCGCCATCTGGGCATGCCTGTCCACACGCCGCCATCCTTCGACAGGCTCAGGATGACGAGGTGTGCTGCGACCGACCCCGATTCGCGAAGCGGCTCGCCAGCCCTTTCCGTGAAACCGCGTACCGGCGCAAAGGGTTGTCGGTGCCACCATGTCCGCTCCCGTACGTTTCATCTCCGGTGAAGAGCCGCTCGCGCCGCTCGACGCCTACTCCCAGGCCGTCGTCCATGCGGCCGAGACAGCCAGTCCCTCCGTCGTCGCCATCGAAGCGCAAAACGGCCGGCGCCGCGCAAACGGGTCCGGCTTCATCTTCACGCCCGACGGCTTCATCCTCACCAATTGCCACGTCGTCCATCAGAGTGCGGAATTCGCGGTTTCGCTGCTCGACGGGCGGGAGTTGCCCGCCCGATTGGTCGGCCAGGACGAACACACCGACCTTGCGATTTTGCGGATCGACGCTGCCAATCTGGTACCGGCGCGCTTAGGCGACTCGTCGGCACTGCGCCCGGGGCAACTCGTCGTCGCCGTCGGCAACCCCTACGGCCTGCAATACACGGTAACCGCAGGAGTGGTGAGCGCGCTAGGGCGTTCGTTGCGCGCGCAATCGGGGCGGCTCATCGACAACGTGATTCAAACCGACGCCGCGCTCAATCCGGGGAATTCCGGCGGTCCCCTGGTAACCGCGGACGGCGCGGTCGTCGGCGTCAATACCGCAGTTTTTCCTGGGCAAGGCATTTGTTTTGCCATCGCCGTCAATACGGCCAAACTCATCGCCGGCATGCTGCTGCGCGACGGCCGCATTCGGCGCGGTTTCCTCGGCATTGCTGGGCAGGATTTGCGTGACGGCGCCGGCTTGCTCATTCTTTCGGTCGAGCCCGGAAGTCCCGCGGAGATTGCAGGCCTGTGCGAAGGCGACGTGCTCGTGGCATTCGAAGACGAGCGAGTCGGCGGCATCGACGATTTGCATCGCAAACTCACGCTGTTGGATCTTCGGCGCAGCTACAAACTGAGCGTCGTTCGTAAAGGCGAACGTATCACCACGCTGATCCTCCCAATCGACGCTTCGGAGACGCCTTGATCAAACGCCTCGCGCCGATACTCGGCATCACGTTCATCGACATCCTCGGATTCAGTCTGCTGATTCCGTTGCTGCCGTATTACGTGACGCACTTCGGCGCGTCGGCGATTACCGTGGGCGTGCTGTTCGCGCTCTTTTCATTTTGCCAACTGATCAGCGGACCGGTTTGGGGAAACATGTCCGATCGTATCGGACGCAAGGGCGTGCTCATCATCAGTCAGATCGGCGCGACGATCGGCTGGGCGATGCTGGGATGGGCGCCGTCCCTTCTCTGGGTGTTTATCGCGCGCATCATCGAAGGCTGTTCGGGCGGAAACATCGGCGTGACGCAAGCGTACGTTGCCGATCTGGTCGAACCCAGGCAGCGGGCGCGTGCGTTTGCGTACATCGGCGCGACGTTCGCGGCCGGCATGGCGTTCGGACCGGCGATCGGCGCAGCGCTCGCGAGTTACGGATTTTCGATCCCGCTGTACACGGCAGCCGGTTTGCAATTCATCACGCTGATCGTCACGGTCATCGTGCTGCCCGAATCGCGTACGAAAGTGGAAGAAGCCGTCGCCGGCCCCGCGGAAATTCTGCGCACGTTCAAAAACCCGGTGCTCTCGCCCAAGCTCTGGCAAAAACTCGCGCTCGCACTGGCGCTGTACGGCTGGTTCGGCGTGATGGCGTTGTACTTCGCGCGCCAACTGCACTTCGGTCTGCGCGAAACGTACGAGTTCATGATCTACTTCTCGGTGTTGAACGCGCTGGTAAACGCACTGATCTTAGGGCGGGTTTCGGATAAGATCGGCAACCGCGCCATGTCAACGTTCGGCATCGGCGCGCTGGTGTGCGCGTTCGCCTTCGTTCCGTTCGTGGGCACCGTGTGGCAAATGGCGGTGGTGACGGCGTTTTTCAGCGTCGGCATGGCGTTTGGCAACACGGGGCTCACCGCGCTCATTAGCGCTGCGGCCGATGATAACGTGCAGGGCACCGTGCTGAGCGTGACGTCGTCGCTCGACTCGTTTTCTGGCATCGTCTCGCCGCCGATCTCCACCGGATTGCTCGGCGCGTTCGGTTCGCCGTGGTCGGCGGCGTCCTCGCTGCTGTTTGCCGTCGCCGCGTTCGTGCTGGGTGTGCGCCTTCAGGGCGACACCGCGCCCGCGATAGCTCAGCACGAGAGCGTCAGCTAAGCGCTTTTCTTTTTGCGCTTGCCGCCGCTTTCAGGCGAGGCGCGATGCGCTGCGCGTTTCGGAGCGGCCGCCGCGCGACCCGCGCGCTGCTTCTTGCTTTCTTCCAGACTCTGCTGCAAAACGTCCATGAGATTGACGACCTTTGCACGCGCGGGCGCCTTTTTGGGCGCCGGCAACTCTTTGCCGGCGGCGCGAGCTTCGATCATCGCGAGCAATTCGTCGTGGTAGCGGTTGGTGAATTTTTCCGGTTCGAACTCGTCGACGCTCATCGAATCGATCAGCATCTTGGCCATCTTCATCTCGGGTTCGGGAAGTTTGATCTCCGCAGGAAAATCGAGATCGGCTTGCTCGACCAGTTCGTCGGCCCAGTGCATCAGTTCGAGCACGAGCGCATGGCCATCGGGTTTGACCGCCGCGATCGTTTCCTTCGTGCGGATGACGACGCGCGCGATCGCGACTTTGTTTGCGCGCGCGAGCGCTTCGCGAAGCAGCGCATACGCGTGGCGGCCTTGTTTGGTCGGCTCCAGGTAATACGGCTTGTCGAAAAACATGGGGTTGATCTTGTCGAGCTCCACGAACTCCAGAATGTCGACGCTCTGCGTCGCCTCGGGATTGACTTTCTTGAAGTCCTCGTCGGTCAGCACGACGTACTCGCCCTTTTCGTACTCGTAGCCTTTGACGATCTCGTCCCACGGAACGGGCTTACCATCGACCGAGCAGACGCGCTCGTACTTGATGCGTCCCTCATCCTTGGCGTGCAGC
>DASSEZ010000027.1:0-35994 GCA_035694945.1 Vulcanimicrobiaceae bacterium | reverse complement strand
TGAACCGTAACGATTACGCTTGAGAATCGCACACGCTTGATTCCGAGCGCAAAGCCCGACGCCAAGCTGAGCAGCGCGAAGGACGGCAGCACGAGAACAGCCGGAATCGCCGCAGATGCTTGACCGGCATAATACGACAGCGGCACCACGGCTATCGCGGCGGCCCCGACGAGCACGAACGTTGCGGCAAACATCGCTCGCAAGATGGAGCGGTTAACGTTGCGGTTCAAGAGGAAATACGTCGTGGCGCTCGACAAGCCGCCGAACGCCGAGCCTACCAATGCCGCTTGTACTCCGGGCAAGGCATAAACGCCGCGGCCGTCCGGCCCGAGTGCCCGCGCCGTTATGATTGCCAGAGCGGCAGTCAGCGCGATTCTGGCAAGCCGTATGAGAAACGTGTATAGCCCATCGTACATCACGCGATGAGCGCGATCAGACGGCACGGTGGAACAGTACTTCGGTGATCGTTTTAAGAAGGATAGCACTGTCCAGCACGACGGACGCGCGCTCGATGTAGAACAGATCGTACGGCAAAATGTCTTTCACTTCGTCCGGTGCCATGTTGCGCTTGCGGTAGACCTGCGCCCATCCGGTGATGCCGGGCGTTACGATGTGACGCTGGTGATATGACGGCAATTCCCGCGCGAAACGATCTGAAAACTCCACCATCTCAGGCCGCGGACCGACGATCGACATGTCGCCCGCGAGAACGTTGAAGAGCTGCGGGAGTTCGTCGATGCTCGTGCGCCGTAAGAACGCGCCCACGCGAGTGACGCGAGCGTCTCCCGGGCGCACCCAGTCATCGCTTGAATCACGTACCATCGTGCGGAATTTTAACACCTCGAAACATGTACCGTCCCGTCCCACGCGCTCTTGTTTGAACAGCACCGGCTCTCCGGATTCGAACAGAATAGCTAGTGCGGCGGCGCACATAATCGGGGATGTGACGAGCACGGCTGCGACGGCGACGACGACGTCGAAGCATCGCTTCGACAACAGGTAACCGAGGGATTCGCGAGCGTGCCATGCGGCGGGCGTAATGGTCGTGCGGCTTGCCGATGGAGCCGACGTGCTTCGGCGTTGCATATGCACGCCCACGTGCCAGGCCGACGTCGCCAGAGCGCTGAAGACGAGAGTGACAAATAGCAGCAGCGCGTCGATTTGACCGATGCCGCCTACGATAAGGAACGTCGGAATTGCTGCCCCTAGAACCGCCGTGCAAGCGTAATACGCTTCGTCGCGCGCGTACACCGCATAGGAATGCTTGTAAAGACCACATACCCAGAACGCGCAACAGATAAGTATGGTCGTTACAATCGCCGCGATGACGGAATTCGACGCGCCGGCCAATACGACCAGCGAAATGAATAGCAAAGTGGCCACGTCGCCGGCAGCCAGCGTAGCGCTCCACCTTGGCAACAGATGCTCGGGCAGGCGCGCCTGATTGGCGCGCGCGGCCGTGAAGGTTGTTTGGAAATCGGTTAGCATGGCGATTACCCTGTCATGGTTTTGTGTATTGCGTGACGCACCGATCTGACGATGCGTACCGGCAGACGTGCGAGGGTTATTTCGTGGTACGCGATATCGCGCGCGCCCAAATCTTTCTTGAAGCGCGCAACCCCCGGTAAACCTTCGCTGGACCCGAGATTGTACCAGCGCATGCCGCGTTCTGCGGCAGCGCGAAGCAAGGCAAAATTGAGAGCGTTACTTGGCCGTAAACGGCCGAATTCCGAGAGCATCGCGGCGCTCCAGAAAAATAGTTCTTCGCTTCCATAGAAAACGACGCCGCCCGCGATAGCACGGCCGTCCGCGCGCGCGAACCATATTTCGACATCGCGTCCCCCGTGGCGGACGAGAGCCTCGATGAGGTGCCGCCGCTCGACCGGCTCCGGTATGCCCCAGCGTTTTGCCGATTCACACAACAACTCGTAATACGTTTGGATTGCCTCGATCCCGGTTGCGGGGGCGCATTCAACCCCGCGCCGCAACGCTTGACTCGCCATCCGCCTAAAACACCCGTCGACTCCATCGAGTGCCTTGTCAATCCCGCCGGATAGGTCCACGACAGCAGTAACATGTTCGCTGCCGCCGGCGGGTGCGGGTGCAAGCGGCCACGGAATGATCGTCGCCGAGTGCGTGCATGCGGCGATCTCGCGGATGGCGCGGTCGCACTCCCGCTGCGATGCAACCGTACCGTCTTCATGCAAAAAGCACGTATAGCCACCAAGCGGGAACGCGTTGAAGCGGCGCAGGCGCAGCGTCTTCGAGCGATGTTCCAGTACGGGTACGAGTATTGGTTCCATTCCACCCGAGCGCACGCGGAGCACCGCGGGCGTAAAAGACGGATAGACTTCAGCGGTTGCCAGAGCCCACGCCGGCCGCGCAAAAAACGTTGGCGCCGGATGTGCACGGTCGTACTCGAGCCACCACGTAGAATCCAAGCGCTCGATCATGGCAGCTCCACTGCAAGCTGTTGTTCTCCATGAACGCTTTGCGCTGCGTCGCTCCACGACTTGGCCAACGTACGCACGCACATTTCCGGCGAGTACTGATTCCGTACGTGATATGAAGCATCCGTTTGGGGCGCCAGTTCGCCGCGTTCGTGTGCAGCCAGCAGGTCCAGAATCGTCTGCTCGATGCTGGCATACGCGTGAACCTGTTTGACGAACGGAAACGGCTGCGTCCAAATAACGTGGCGGCCATATGAAAGCGCTTCAAGAACCATGAGCGAGAGACCGTCGTGCGGAGTAAAGCGCACGAGCACCGTGGAGTCTTTATACGCATCGCGAAGATCGTTGCGCCAGCCTAAATCGGTGGCGTCTACGCCGTCGGGAACGTTCAATGTACCGCCGCCGACGATGATGTACCGGATCCACTTACCCTTCAAACGATCCATCAACCGTTCGAAGGCGCTCTTTCCGTAAAACTCCGAACGCGTACGTGGAACGTACAGCAGGACGGTGAAGCGCTGCGGAAGCGGCAGGCTCTCGCCATGATGGTGCCGGGGAGGTAGCGGCGCCAGCCGGGGCATCAGTCCGTAGCGCTCTAGTTCCGCGACGGTCCAAGTCGCTTCGGCCAAATGCAGAATCGTGCGTGAGTTGAGCTGAACGCGCAGCGATGCGTCGCGTGCGAGCGCCAAAATGTCCGAGCCGACCCAATGGACGACGCGCGGCTTACGCAGCAGACGTGACGCCAGCGTCAACCAGCGATCGCTCACCGGGTTGCCGATGGAATACCACACGTCGCATCCGGCGAGTGCGATAACCGCGGTGACGATCTCTAAACGGGAATTGGTGCGCAATAAGCGCAGATCCCACTCAGGCGCTATCTTTCGCGCATAGCCGGCGATGTCCGCGCAAAAGATCCGTAAACCCGATATCGCTATGCGCTTACGTACCGGCAATTTTCCCGTTCGCTCGCGATGCACGACGCGTTCTAAGCGCGCCTCCAGGCGTGCGGCCGTCTCTTTGCGCCCAAAAGTATTCAATACAAACTCGCGCCCTGCGCGGTTGAGCGGCAGCTCGCCCGCTTCGTGCAGCCGGCGCAACCTGCGCAGGTGTTCGAGTGCGGCGTGCAGGTTTCTCGCCGTATCGACGTGCGGGAACTCATAGTTCCAGATCACGTGACGCGCGCGCGCTAACGCTTCCAGCACAAGCATGGATTTTCCATCATGCCGGGGCAGACGCAGAAGCACGGTTGAGTCGTCAATGAGCTGCTGCATGTAGTCGACGTAGCCGAGGAATACGACGTTGCTCGGCGCCACGGGGCTGCGACCACCGGCGCCAACGACGGTGAATTGCACGTCCGGCATGCGGCGCGCAATCTCATACACGAGTGATGCGCCGTAGAAATCCCGGCGCGGCTCCGGCAAATACGTCAGTACGCGAAACTCGTTTGGAAACGGCCTTACCGGTGGACCTGGGCGGACAGCCGTAAGCGGCTCGTATTCGGCATGCAGGCCGAGGACTTCAAGTTCGTCGACCAGCCATGCGCCGTCGGAGATGTGGTGAAATCCCTCTTCTTTGACGAGTTGCAGGTCCTGAGGATTCGCCTGCGCTCCGATGACGTCGCTGCCCGCCCACACGACGATCACGTGTACGCCGTATTTGCGAGCCGCTTCGATGAGCGCGGCATCGGGTGCCGGGCCTCCAAAGCAAATGAGCGCGTCCGCTTTGCGTAGGGCCAGCAATGCGCGCAGCGTTTCCCAGCGCCGCTCTTTGAACGCGCGCATTTCCCATCGCTCGGAATGCTCGTTCATCAAATCGGCGACGAACTTCGCATAATACTGAAAGCCGATAACGACGGCGCGGCGCTTTTTGTTCATCCGTGCTCCTCGGAGGTCGCAATTTGAAAAAGCGTTCGCGCATCTACCGGACCCGCGTGTATCCAACGAATGACGCCTTCTGCGTCGACGTACATGGTGGTCGGAATGACACGCGCACCCAGCACGCTGTGCGTTATGCCTACCGTATCGACGTATAGCGGATACGATACGTGAAAATCGTGCGCGAACGTTCGAACTTGCTTCGAACTTTCTTGCTGGTCGATGCCTACGACTTGGATACCGCGCGCACGAAGCTGCGCAGCCGCCGCCGCGAAGTCCGGGGCCTCGGCGCGGCATGGCCCGCACCACGTTGCAAAGACATTGATTAAGATGGGGCGGCCCCGGGGCTGCAACGTGTATGCTGTCCCATATAAGGAAGAGACGCGCAACGGGGTCAGATGATCTCCGGTATGAAGCATCCGATACTGCAGATCGTGTTCGTAGCGGAACACCGCCAGGACGATCGCTATTGCCGCAACTGCAATCAGGCCGCGTCCAGCCAACCATCCACGCGCGGGAAGGATCCTCATGCACTCGTTGTACCAGAGCAGGCGATTCTTGCGCAGGACCCAGGCGAGCAAACGTGGTTGGGGCTGTTGCACTAACGCCGCTCACCGATGACGACCTTTTGCTCAACGTGCGGGGACGATACCCTCTGACCATCGCCTATACCGCTCGCGTACGATAGCGAAAAATGACTGAAAGTGGTGACCTCATGCTACGAATCCTTCATCGAGCGGCCGCCGCCGCGGCGGTGCTCGCCCTGCTGTGCACGTTCGCGTGCAAGCCGGCGCTGGCCGCCGCAAGCGAAACGACCATTCACCCCGGCGATCAGCTCAGCGTGCAGGTATACGGCGACCAGTCGCTTACGCAAAACGTCACCGTACTCAACGACGGAACCATCGCCTATCCGCTCGTCGGCCAGGTGCCGGTAGCCGGTAAAACCCCCGAGCAAGCCGCCGCTATTCTGCGCGAACGCCTGCTCAAATTCGTACGGCATCCCGTCGTGACGATCGCCATCACGCAACTCGCGCAGCCGAACGTCATGGTGCTCGGCGACGTGAAGAATCCCGGTAAGTACGCGCTGCCTTCGGATGCGAAGCTGTCCGATGCCATTGCCGCCGCCGGCGGCCTAGTGAACATCGACGGCGACTATCCGAAAGCGCGCATCTCGGATCCCAATGGCCGCATCACGCAAGTCAACCTCCAGAAATTGTTCCGCGGCGGCGACACGCAGATGGATACAGCGCTCAGTGAAGGCGACGTCGTCTACGTGCCGGGTCCGGTGCAGTTCTACGTGAACGTGGCGGGCGCGGTCGATCATCCCGGTCCGATTCAAGTCAATCAGGGGGACGGGCTCGCCGTCGCCATTGCGAAGGCCGGCAACAGTGCGAACTCGCAGGCGGACCTGAACCATGTGCGCCTCATTCGCACCGGCGCGGACGGCAAACAGCACACGGAAGAAATCGATCTCTACAAGGCGCTGCAGGGCAGTGACCAAGCCGCAAACGTCGCGCTGCAAAAAGGCGACACGATCTACGTGCCGCAGGCTCGCCAGCGTCACAGCGATTCGCTCCTGAGCGGCCTGTTCTACGTGCTCTCGCGCTTCATCCCGTAATAGAAGGAAGAACTCGCTTATGCTTTCGCTGCCAGCCGGGCAACCACTCTCCGCGGCAACGCCGGAATCCACGCAGCAGCTGCACGGCATTCTCCGTACGCTGCAGCGCCGGATCCGTCCGATGATCGCGATATTCCTCGGCTTCATCGGCTTGGTGCTGATCTTCTCGCTCCTCGTACCGAAAAGCTATACCACGCAGATCAAAGTGATCGCCGGCAACTCGAGTGCGGTTCCGGGCGGCGAAAATACGGACAGCCAACTGCCCGTGCTCAACGCGCTGCTCGCCGCATCGGGCGTGCAGAGCGCGGAGACGTACGTCGAACTGTTTCAGGAGACGCCCGTCGCGCAGCAAGTCATTCAAAACTTGCATCTGAATATGTCCTCCGGCGCACTGCTGCAGCACGTCAACGTCAAGCCGATCACCAACACGTCGATCATCGACCTGTCGGTCACTTGGTCGAACCCGCGCACGTCCGCGCTGGTCGCTAACGAGTTCGGTAAAGTCGTGGTGGCGCGGCAGCGCGACCTGGTGTCCTCGCAAGCGCAACAGGCCATCGATTTCCTGAAGACCCAGCTGCCGGTTGCGAACAAGACGATGCACGACGCGCAGATGAAACTGGCAAACTTCGAAGCTAGCCACCACATCGCCGACATCAACGCGCAGACGCAGTCGTACATCAACACCTTGGGAACGCTGGACGGCAAAATCGGACAAACGGAAGCCGACATGCAGCAGGCTAAAGCCCAACTCGGCAGTGTAAACGGACAGTTACGCCACACGGCGGCAACGATTACCGGCGGCACGACGGTCGCACAAAACCCGGTACTGCAGCAGTTGCAGACGCAGCTCTCGCAAGTACAGGTGCAGCTGAATACCGCCGAGCAACAGTACACCGACAAGCATCCGACGGTCATTGCCCTCAAGCAGCAAGAAGAGCAACTCAAGGACGAGATCGCACGCCAGCAGTCGACCGTCGTTGCGAACACCAATACCGTGCCCAACCCGCTATATCAACAGTTGCAGCAGCAGGAGGCGCAGTATCAGGCGCAGGTTGCCGCGGACCAAGCGCAGATTTCCGAACTCAAGCGTCAGCGTACCGCGCTCAATCCGACGCTCGCCAAACTGCCCGCGCAGGCGGCGACGCTGGCCGACCTGCAGCGCGCGGCGCAAAGCGCGCAAGACGTCTACAACGCGCTGCAGCAAAAATACAACAATGCGAGCGTTGCGCGTGACACCGCGCTGAGCGACGTGACCGTCACGCAGCCGGCATCGCCTGGCAGCGCGCGCGTCTCGCCGAATCTGCTGCTCAACCTGTTGCTGGGCGTCCTGCTCGGCGCGATCCTCGCCATCGTCGGCGCGTTCGTCATCGACTACCTGGACGGCAGCATCAAGGACGAGAGCGAAGTGGAAGAGGAACTGGCGCTGCCGCCGCTCGCGCAGATTCCGCTCGTGCGCATGCGCAACGGAGTAGCGGCGCTGCCCTGGGTGCGCACGCTGACCATCGAGTCGTTCCTGCAATTGGTCACGTCGATCAAATATGCAAGCGACTCGAAACTCGAAACGCTCGTCATCACCAGTCCATCGCAAGGCGACGGCAAGTCCACCATTTCGGTGAACGTCGCGCTCGCGATGGCGGAACTGGAACCGCGCGTGCTGCTCGTCGACGCGGACCTGCGCCGTGCATCCATTCATACCAAACTGCGGGTGAAGAACGAACGCGGGCTTTCCGACGTGCTGGTCGGCCGCGCCAAACTCGACGACGTCGTACAGAAAACCAAGTATCCCGGACTCGACATTCTCACCAGCGGCACGCCGACACCCAACCCGATCAAACTGCTCGAATCGCCGCGAATGGACGACATGTTGCAGGAAGCCAGCCAGAACTATCGCTGCGTGATCGTTGACACCGCCGCGCTCAGCGTCAACCTGGATGCCGCGGTCGTATCGCGCAAAGTCGACGGCACGGTCGTCGTGCTCTCGGCGGGATCGACCGATCTGCGTGAGGCCAAGAGCGCGCTGCGGCGTCTCAATCAGGTCGGCGTCAAGAACATCCTCGGATTCGTGCTCAATCGCGTCGTGCCGCGCCGTTCCGATTACGGTGCGTACGAACTCGGCCCCGGCGAAGCTGCGGCCGAAGAAGAACCCATGATTACCGCCTAGGTCGTTGCTCCATATCACTGCGCCCACACGAGATCGAGAAACGCGTGAGAGTACACGTCATCGAACCCCAAGAGCTCTTCGTGAGCAGCCTGACCGAGGTCTTCTCGGACCTCGGTCTGGAGGTCGAGGCGTTCTATGGCCAGACGAATTTTCGTCAGCTGATTGAGCAGCCGCCCGAGTTGCTGTTTATAGACATCGATTTCTCATTACAGGAGCCGCTGAAATTCATCACCTTGCTGCGCACGCTGCTTCCGAAGGCGCTCATCGCCGTTTATACGAGTATGCGCAGCGCGGAGTGGGCGAAAGCGTGTCACTTTTCCGGAGCCAATGCCGTGTTGACGAAGGCGGCCGACCGTGACGAGATCGTGCGCGGCCTGCGGCAGATGATCGACACGGGCGAATTCACCGACGTGCGCCTGCGCACGAATACCGGTTAAGCGGAGCGCGCGAACGATGTGCGGCATCGCCGGCATGATTGCGCCGTCGCCGGATGCGCGTGTTCTGCGCGCCATGCCTGCGATCGATCGCGCGCTGTACCACCGCGGTCCCGACGACGGCGCGTACTTGCTTTTTGATGGCGGAGGCGCGCGCGTCACGCGGGAGTGGCCGGAAGATTGCGGCACGCCGCAAGCGGTCTTCGTGCACCGCCGGCTTTCGATTTTGGACTTGCACGAGAGCGGCAGCCAGCCCATGCTCTATGGCGGGCGCTACGCGATTGCGTTCAACGGCGAAGTCTATAACTACCTCGAATTGCGAGCGGACCTCGAGCGCATGGGACATCGGTTCCGTTCCAGCGGCGATACCGAAGTGGTGCTTGCCGCCTATGCGCAATGGGGAACGCGCGCATTTGAACGCTTCACCGGCATGTTCGCGTTCGCGCTGCTCGACATGCAGGAACGCACCGTGGTACTCTGCCGCGATCCGTTCGGCATCAAGCCGCTGTATTACGCAATTGGTAATGATGGACTGTTCTTTGCGTCGGAATTGCCTGCGCTGATGGAACTCGTGCCCGCACGCCGCAGCGTGGATCCCGAACAACTGTATCGGTATTTGCGCTACGGCATCACCGACGAGGGCAGCACCACGCTGCTCGCGGGCATCCATCAGATGCGCGCGGCGTCGTACGCGCTGGTTTCCATCGATCGACCGCAAATGTTCGAGCAGGTCACGTATTGGAAACCGAGCCTGCAGACGCGAACCGATATTTCATTCGAGCAGGCTACTGCGCGGGTACGCGACCTGTTCCTGGACAGCGTGCGCCTGCATCTTCGCAGCGACGTGCCCGTCGGTTCGGCGCTGTCCGGCGGAATAGATTCGTCCGCGGTCGTTTGTGCGATGCGTTATATCGACAGCGACGTCGCGCTGCACGCATTCAGCTACATCGCTTCGGATTCGCCGCTGAACGAAGAAGCGTACGTCGATCTGGTCGCGCAGGGCGTCGGTGCGCAGGTTCACAAGGTGTATCCGCAGCCCGAAGAACTGCTCGACGATCTCGCGCTGCTCAGCACCGCGCAGGGCGAGCCGTTCCGCAGCACGAGCATCTTCGCACAGTATCGCGTCTTTCGCGAAGCGGCGCGCGTGGGCATCAAAGTGATTCTGGACGGTCAGGGAGCGGACGAGTTGCTCGCCGGGTATCGCGGTTATCTCGGTGTGCGCCTCGCCGAATTCGTGCGTGCCGGAAAACTCGCGGAGGCCGCGTCGTTCGTTCGAACGTGTTCGCGCAATCTCGGCGTGTCAGCCGCATACTTGGTGCAGAAAGCGGCGGAGTATTTGTTGCCGGCGCAAGTGCAGGGGCCGCTGCGTAAAATCGTCGGCAGAGAACTGCTGCCCTCGTGGATGAACGAACAGTGGTTTGCGCGTGAAGGCGTGCGCGGCGCACCCGCGGCGAACACGCACGGCCAGCCACTGCTCAAGAGCGAACTGCTGCACGAACTGCAGTCGACGAGTCTGCCCTCGCTGCTGCGCTACGAAGACCGCAATTCGATGGCGTTCTCGGTGGAGAGCCGCGTCCCGTTTCTCACGACGCAACTGGTTGAATTCGTTCTGCAGTTGCCCGAATCGTACATTATCGGGAACGACGGAACGACCAAACGGGTCTTTCGCGAGGCCATGCGGGGCATCGTACCCGACGTAATTCTCGACCGGCGCGACAAAATCGGCTTTGCGACGCCCGAGGAACAGTGGATGCGCCGCCTGGATCGCTGGATACGCTCGCTGCTCACCAGCGATGCCGCAAAGTCCGTGACCGCGCTGGACGTCACAAAGACGCAGCAGATGTGGGACGACATGCTCGCCGGGCGCAAGCGGTTCGATTTCGAACTGTGGCGCGCGCTCAACGTTATTCACTGGACTCGCCAGTTTAACGTCACCTACGCCTAGCCCGCGCCGCCGCCTGCGACAAATCGACCAGTTACGACTTGCGTGCTTCGGCCACCGCTCGAATAGCGCTCAGCCGCAGTTCCATTTCGTCCATGACGATCCGCGAAAGGCGGTCAAGCACGTCGGCCTGCTTGGGCGAAAAGACGCGAGGTTCGCGGTCAATAATGCACAGCGTGCCCAGTCGATAACCGTCCTCGGTTCGCAGCGGTGCGGCGGCGTAAAACTGTAGACCGAACTGCCCACGGACGAGCGGATTTGCGAGCGTGCGCGGATCGCGGCGCGCCTCCTCGATGATGTACGGAGTATCTTGCAGGATAGCGGATGCGCACAAGCCGGGATCGCGCGAAATTTCCTGCACATCGTCGAGTCCGCATCGTGATTTGAACCAAATGCGATCCTCGTCGACGATCGTGACCAGGGAGATCGGTACGTCGAACAGCTCCGACGAAAGCGCAGTTATACGGTCGAAGGCGCCGTCGGGCGGCGTGTCGAGAACCTCGTACCGGCGAACTGCGCGCATTCGTTCTGCTTCGTTCGATGGGATGATTTCCGGCGTAACGGTCATGTGTGGGCTCCTTTCGAGACGAGCAGGCTGATACGTGCGTGGCTACCGCCGCCCGGCCGGCGTTCAACGCTAAAACCGTCGGCGAGCCTAGAGATGAGATACAGGCCGCGGCCGTTCTCGCTGAACAAGTCGTTCGGCAACCGCGGTGAAATTTGAAACCCGGGGCCTTTGTCGAGCACGTGCAGCACGAATCGGTCGGGCTGCCGCTGCAACAAAAACTCAGCAATTCCACCTGCGTGGCGAATCAAGTTCGCCACGATTTCAGCGTAGATGAGTTCGAAATGGAAAAGTCGCTGATCGTCCAAACCGTCGCGTGCAAGCATGTCGCGGATTTCACAGCGTACGCGACGGCTTGCGTCCGACCACCGCGGATCGACGCGCCACCGTGGAATATCCGCATGCGTTTCAACAAAAACGCTCAAGATGGCCACGTCATCGCGCGCGCCTTCAGCGAGCAGCTGTTCGTACAGCGTTTTTGTGGGCGTCTTATCCGCGGGATCTAGCGCTGACAGCGCCGCGCGCAAAAAAGCTTCACCTTCCGCGGGCCGGCGCTTGGCTTCGGTAAGCCCATCCGTATACACCAAGAGCAGACTCGATTGCGGCAGCAGCAAATGATCTACGCGCAGGTGCTCCGAGAAGCCGGGCACACCGAGCGGGACGCCGTGCGTGTGCACGGCCACGGTCGTGCCGTCTTCTAAACGCAGCAGAGGCGGCGGATGGCCTGCGTTTGCATAGGCGCAGGTGCGCGTAATCGGGTCGATCAGCGCCACGAACGTCGTGGCTAAGCGTTCGGGAAACTCCGCGGCAAGCGTGCGGTTCGCCGCCTCGAGCATCAAGACCGGATCCGGGTGAAGAAGCGCGACGGTACGTAAGCTTTGACGGATATTGACCATGGCGACGGCGGCAGTCAGCCCGGAGCCCATGACGTCACCGACCGAAACGATAAGGCGGCCATCGTCCAAAAGAAATGCATCGTACCAGTCGCCGCCGATTAAGGTTTCCGCGCGCCCGGCTTCGTACATTGAATCCAGGCGAAACCCCGGCACCGTCGGAAGTTCGGTGGTCAGCGCGGCATATTGGAAGGCAAGAGAAGCGCGCTGTTCGCGCTCATAAGCCAAAGAGTGCGTCAGCGCGCACGCAATGCGTTCGCTTAGCACACCCAACGTGTCATCCGCTAGTTGAACTTGCGTTTGTTCCGTATGCAGTTGCAGAAAGCCGATGCAGCGCTCACCGTTATGCAGCGGAAAAGTTCGCGGTGTCCCCGAGCGCCGTCCGCTGGAAAGTACGTGATTTTGCGCCTGGCGATCGTCAATGCCGATCGATGCGCCTTCGCCATGCGCGGGAACAAAAAAGTTCAGTGCTGCGGCCATGCGGTCGCGCACGCTAAGGGACGCCAATAGTGCAGCGGTGAGTTCTTCAAGTAGATAGACTGGGCTAGAGTCCGGTCCCCGCTGCGCCCCCTGCCTCAGGTACACTGCGAGAGAGTATACCCATCATGTGCCTCCGGTTCGCGACTCGCGAAGTTGCGTCCGAGGGCGACTCTTGCCGCGGGGCGAACGCATGGCGACCGTGACCGTCTCCGAGCTGCCCAAACAGTACGACCCAAAGAGCGTCGAGCCCAAGCACTACAAACGTTGGGAAGAGGCGGGCTACTTCCACGAAGAGCCCGATCCCGCCCGGCCGCCCTTCATTATATGCATGCCGCCGCCGAACGTCACCGCCCGCGCGCACCTGGGACACGGCTCCACGTATACGCCGATGGATATCCTCACGCGTTATCATCGCATGCTCGGAGACAATGCCGACTGGCTTCCGGGCACCGACCATGCGGCGATCGCGACCGAAACGGTGCTCGTGCGGCAACTCGCAGCGGAAGGCAAGACGCGCGAGTCGCTCGGCCGCAAAGCGTATTTGAAACGCGCGTGGGAGTGGTCGGAGCAAACAGGCGGTACGATCTTCGACCAGTTTCGCGCTGTGGGCTTTGGCCCGGATTGGCAGCGCGACCGCTTCACGATGGACGAGGGGCTCTCCGCGGCGGTTCGCAAGGTGTTCGTCGATCTGTACCGAGAGGGGCTCATTTATCGCGGCAAGCGGCTCATCAATTGGGATCCCAAGGCGCAGTCCACCGTTTCGGACGCGGAAGTCGATCACGTCGAGCGCGATGCGTTTTTGTGGCGCATTACCTATCCGTTTGCGGGCGGTGCGGAGGGCATACAGGTTGCGACGACGCGGCCGGAAACGATGCTCGGCGACGTTGCGATTGCCGTGCATCCGAACGACGAACGTTACAAGCATCTGATCGGCAAGACGGTGCTCGTACCGCCGCTGCTGGAGCGCGCGATTCCGATCATCGCGGACGATTCGGTGGAATCGGAATTTGGTACGGGCGCAGTCAAAGTGACGCCCGCGCACGATCCCGCGGATTACGAGATCGGCCTGCGGCATAAGCTCGAGATGCCGTCGGTTTTGGATTTGCAAGCGCGCGTGACCGGAGCGGAAATCGGCGTGGGCAAGTACGACGGCATGGATCGGTACGAAGCGCGCAAAGCGATTCTTGCCGATCTGCGCGAACTCGGATTGCTCGTCGAAGAACGGCCGTACCGCCACGCGGTTGCGGTGAGCGAGCGCACCGGCGAGGTGATCGAACCGCTGCTCTCGCTGCAGTGGTTCGTAAACATGAAGCCGCTGGCGCAGCCGGCGCTTCAAGCGTACCACGACGGACGCGTGCGATTCGTGCCGGAGCGGTACGGCCGCACGTACGAGCAGTGGCTGGAAAACATCCGCGACTGGAACATCTCGCGGCAGGTGTGGTGGGGGCATCAACTTCCCGTTTGGTATACGCCCGCGGGCGAGGTCGTCGTGGCGGAAACGGAAGAAGAAGCGCTCAAGATTTCCGCGCAGCAGTACAACACGCTCGAACTCGCGCGCGATCCCGATACGCTCGACACGTGGTTTTCCAGCGCGCTTTGGCCGTTTTCAATTCTCGGCTGGCCCAAACAGACGCCGGAACTCGACCACTGGTACCCCTCGCAAGTCCTGATCACGGGATACGAAATCATTTTCCTGTGGGTCGCGCGCATGGTCATGCTCGGCCTGAAGTTCATGGGCGAGGTGCCGTTTCGCGACGTGTGTATCACGCCGCTCGTGTTCGATGCGCAAGGGCGCAAGATGAGCAAATCCCTCGGCAACGCCATCGACCCGATGAACTTGGTGGAAAAATTCGGCGCCGACGCGTTTCGCATGGGCATGATGCGGCAGATTCGGCTCGAGAGCCAGGAAGTGCGCTTCCAGGAATCGCGTTGCGAAGAAGCGCGCAACTTCAACAATAAGATTTGGAACGCGACGCGCTACGCGCTCGGTCTGCCCGAAGGCTTGCCGCGCGCGATGACGCTTCCCCGCGCGAGCGAACTGACGATCGCCGACAAGTGGATTCTGACGCGGTTGCACGACACGGCGCAAAGCGTGAGCGATGCGTTCGATGCGTACGATTTCGGCGTCGCCGCCGAAACGCTCTGGCGTTTTGTCTGGTACGAAGTGTGCGATTGGTACGTCGAGGCGACGAAGGACGAACACTCGCACGCGACACGCGCGGCAGTGCTTTCGTTCGTCCTCAATAACGCGATGCGCTTGCTGCATCCCATCGAGCCGTTCATTACCGAAGAAGTCTGGCTGACGCTTCCGCACGACGGACAAACGATCGTGACGGCGAGCTGGCCCGACCTCGCGGAAATTCCGGTCGACCGGCAGGCCGCCGACGATTTCGAAGCGCTGCAGCGCGCGGTCGAGCGTCTTCGCAACCTGCGTGCCGAGATTGGCATGCAGCGGTCGGACGTGCTCGCCCTGCAGCTACCGGCCGGCATACCCGAGCCGGTGGCGTCGCTGCTCGCGACGTACACGATGGGCACCGTTCAGCAAGCCGAGATCGACGGCGGGCGTTCGCTCACAGAGCGACTGGGCGCGGTCGCCGGCGTGGCACCCAAGGGCGTGCTCGCCGAGCGCTATAAGAAGGAAGCGACGCGGCTGCGGGCCGAGGTGGAGCGCGGCGAGGGCAAACTCGCCAACGAGCGCTTCGTCGCGAATGCGAACCCCGCGGTCGTGGAGAAAGAACGCGAAAAGCTGGAAGGCTACCGCGCCGAATTAGTTCGCGTGGAAGCCGCGCTTGAGGAGATGGGAGTTCACGAATGACGGCATCGACCGTGAAGCGGCGCGTTTTGGTCGGCGCGGCGGAGATCGATCGCATCGTCGCCCGTCTGGCCCACCAGATTTTGGAACCGGAAGACGCACAGCATGGTCTGTATCTCATCGGCATTCGCCGCGGCGGCGAAGCGCTTGCGCAGCGCGTGGCCGCGCAGATCGAACGCATCAGCGGGCGCAAACCGCCCCTAGGTTTCCTCAACATCAATCTCTATCGCGACGACGAGGTGACGCACGAGTTGCCCGAGTCGCAAATTCCGGGAACGGTTACCGGCAAGACGGTCGTCATCATCGACGACGTGCTGTATACGGGACGCACCGTACGCTCCGCACTCGACGCGGTGACGGATTTGGGCAGACCAGCCGCGGTTCGTCTGTGCGTGCTCGTCGATCGCGGGTTGCGCGAACTTCCCGTGCAGGCCGATTACGTCGGGCGCTTCATTCCGACCAGCCGGCGCGAACGCGTCGCCGTCGCAGTACACGGCCAACCGTCGGAGCAAGACGAGGTCGCGATCGTTGCGGACGAGAC
The DNA here is from genome assembly GCA_035694945.1 of Vulcanimicrobiaceae bacterium. Taxonomy (GTDB): domain Bacteria; phylum Vulcanimicrobiota; class Vulcanimicrobiia; order Vulcanimicrobiales; family Vulcanimicrobiaceae; genus DATGJX01. The sequence goes on along the minus strand of DASSEZ010000027.1, from coordinate 20,224 downwards.
GTAGTCTCATCGATCTCGACGATCTGAGCGCCGGCGAGATCGAGTATATTTTTTCGCGTACGGCCGATTTCGAGCGCGAGCGTCCGGGCCGGCTGCTCGAAAACGTGGCCTGCGTCAATATGTTTTTCGAGCACAGCACGCGCACGATGACCTCGTTCACGCTGGCGCAGCAACGGCTCGGCGCCGACGTCATTACCATCTGGCCGAGCCAATCGAGTTTGAGCAAAGGCGAGACGATAGAAGACACGGCCATCACGCTGGCCGCGATGGGCGTGAACGTTATCGTCGTGCGTCATCCCGAACCCGGGTTTCCACGCCGCGTCGCGCTCGTTTTCGACGGGCACGTGGTGAACGCGGGAGACGGCAGCCATGCGCATCCGACGCAAGCGCTGCTCGATCTCTACACGCTGCGCGAAGAGTTCGGCGATTTGCGCGGCCGCAAAATCGGCTTCGTCGGCGATATTTTGCACAGCCGGGTCGCGCATTCGAGCATTGCGGGCCTGCGCAGCATCGGCGCGCAGATCGTGCTGATCGGCCCTGAAGCGTTCTTGCCCGGCGATTTCATGCAGCCGCACGCGCACATCGAACGCGATTTCGACGCCGTACTGGGCGAACTCGACGCAATCGTTTTGCTGCGCATCCAGCGTGAACGCTTCGAAACGATGCCGATGACGGACGAAGAATACATCGCCAAGTACCGCTTGGATTCGCGCCGTTTGCGGCGCTTGCACGAGGATACGATCGTCATGCATCCCGGGCCGTACAATCGCGGCGTGGAGCTCGACGATTCGGTGCTCGAATTTGCCGGCTGGCGCTACGCGCGTCAAGTGATGCACGGCGTGAGCGTACGCATGGCCGTACTCGATTTTCTCGTCAACGGCGCATTAGTGTCGTCGTAGCGCATGCTCATCAAGAACGGACGTGTCGTGGATCCGGCGCAGCGGCTGGATGCCCGCCTCGACGTGCGCCTGCGCGGCGACGTGGTTGCGCAGCTCGGCGAACATCTGGCTCCGGAAAACGGTGAGGACGTGATCGACGCGTCCAACGCGTACGTCGCGCCGGGATTTATCGACATGCACGTACACCTGCGTGAGCCGGGTAACCCTGAAAAAGAAACGATCGCGAGCGGAACGGCGGCCGCCGCTGCCGGTGGATTTACCGCCGTTGCCGCCATGCCCAACACGAATCCCGCGCTCGACACGCCGCATTTGGTGCAGTGGGTGCGTGACGAAGCGGCGAGATGCGGATTCGCGCGCGTCTATCCCATCGGCGCGATTACCGCCGGCCGCAAGGGCCAACAGATCGCGGACTACGATGCGCTCGCCGCGGCCGGTGCCGTCGCGTTCAGCGACGACGGCAACACCGTGATGGACAACGCCGTCATGCTGCAGGCGGCGCAGCGCCGGCGACTGCTCATCGTGCATTGCGAAGACGAAGAACTCAAGCGCGGCACCGTCATGACGCTCGGGCCGACTTCGCGCAAATTGGGCGTAGCCGGCGTTCCGCAACTTTCCGAAGACGTCATCGTCGCGCGTGACGTGCTCGTCGCCGCGCAAGCTCAATGCCCGCTGCACCTTGCGCATCTATCCACAAAGAACGCCGTTGAGATCGTCCGCTGGGCAAAAGAGGCTGCGAGCGGCGCACGGCAATTTTCGCTCAGTTGCGAGGTGGCGCCGCATCATCTCGTGTTCACGGAAGCCGACGTGGAAGCGTTTGGTGCGCGCGCAAGGGTGAATCCGCCGCTGCGGTTCGAGGACGACGTGCGCGCGCTGCGCGATGCCGTGCGCGACGGCACGATCGACGCGTTCGCCACCGATCACGCACCGCACACGGAAGCGGAAAAAAGCGGCGCGCTGGAAGATGCCTGCGTCGGGTTCACGGGCCTGGAGATTGCCGTGGGCGCGTACGCGTATGCGTTGCCCGATCTGCCGCTCACGCGCTTCGTGGAACTGCTTTCCGCCAATCCCGCGCGGATTTTAGGCGTTGCGGGCGGTACGCTCGCGCCCGGGTCGCCCGGGGACGTAACGATTTTCGCGGATCGCCCGTGGCGCGTGGAACCCGCGGCGTTCGTGTCCAAAGGCAAATCCACGCCGTTTGCGGGAATGACTCTTCCGCGCCGCGCCATCGCCACAATCGTCGGAGGCAAACGTGTTCATCCATGAATAAAGCAGCGTTATTTCTTGCCGACGGCACGCGATTCGACGGCAACGGACTGGAATTCGAAGGTTTGGCGCTCGGCGAAGCGGTGTTCTACACGGGCATGACCGGGTACGAAGAAGCGCTTACCGATCCGTCGTACGCCGGGCAGATTCTCACGTTCACGTATCCGATGATTGGCAACTACGGCATCTCGGGCGAGGTGGCGCAATATCCGCGCGCGTGCGTGGCGGGTGCCGTAATGAAGCGCATTTCGCACCATCCCTCGCATCATGCGGCGCGAACCGACCTGCCGTCGTGGCTGAACGAGCAGCACGTCCCGACCATGACCGACGCAGACACGCGGTCGATCACGATTACGCTGCGTGAGCACGGCACGATCTGGGCTGCGCTGGCCGTCGGCGACGAAGCGCTTGCGCGCGCGGAAGCGCGTTTGACCGAGTTCGTGCGCGATGCGACGACGAAGGAACTGGTGCCTAGCGTTGCTACCGCGGTCGAGCACGTCGAGGGAAATCCAAACGGGCCGCGCGTGGTATTGCTCGACTGCGGCGTGAAGAAAGCGATTATTCGCGAATTGACGGCGCTTGGCGCAAATGTGACGGTGCTTCCGTACAACGCGAACGAAGAAGAGATTTTGCGGCATGAGCCCGAGGCGGTGTTCATCTCACCCGGTCCCGGCGATCCGACGGATTTGCCGCAAACGATTGAAACGCTGCGTTCGATGCTCGGCAAGCGGCCGATGTACGGCGTGTGTTTGGGCCATCAACTCTTGGCGCTTGCGTGCGGTGCGCGTACGTTTAAACTTCCGTACGGGCACCGCGGCGGCAATCAGCCGGTGAAGGACATGGAGCACGGCGAGGTGATCGTCACCGCGCACAATCACGGCTACGCCGTCGATGCCAAGTCGCTGCCCGCTTCGCTCGAGCAGACGATGGTGAATTTGAACGACGGCACGAACGAGGGTTTCCGCCATCGCGATTTGCCCATTGCGGCGGTGCAGTTCCATCCCGAGGCTTCACCGGGGCCGTTCGACGCCCGGCGCCTCTTCGCGCAATGGCTGCACGACTTGGTGTAGCGCTCGCCGCATTCTGGCTGCTGATGTGCGCCGGGGCGCTCGGGCAGCAGTATCAGCGCTTGCACGTGCGCAGTTTTACACTTTCCAGCGATACGTCGGCGCCGCAGCTCGAACAGCCGTTTCACGTTACGCTCACCATTCGCGTTGCGGAGAACGTCTCGCAACTGCGCAACGTGTTTTTGCCGACGTTTTTCGGCGCGGAAGAACTCGGCGACGTGCAGCAGATAGTCCATGGAACCGGTGGAACGACGTACCGCGAAACGCTCACGCTCGTCGCCCATGCGCGCGGCATGCTCACGGTAACTTCCGCGTACCTGGACGCAATCGACGCGCGCGACGGGAAAGCCAAACGGTTTATCTCCAACTCGCTGCGCCTGCCGGTGGGAGGCGGCCCGATCTCGAGCGTGTGGGGCATCTTGCGCGTGTTGGTGCTCCTCGCGATCTACATCGTGCTGATTGCGGCCGCACTCTTCGTGCTGTGGGCGATCTTTCGACGGCGCCGTGCAGTGCCGGCTGCGCCGCCGGCGCCAATGTTTGCGCCGGAGCCGCCCCAAACGTCCCCGCAGCCGCCGCGCGATGAAATCGGCGATGCGCTGCGCGCTCTTCGCGAAAGGCGCGATCGCGCGTCGGTCATCCGGTTGCGTGCGGCGCTGTGGCACGCCGCGGGAGCGAGTTCGGGCGAGACGTTGAGCGACGTGCTTGCGCGTCCCGTCGCACACGGGGAAAACTTGCGGCGCTTGCTGATGACGGTCGAACGCGCGACGTTCATCGAACAGGCCCGGCTGGACGATGCCATTGAGGAGGTGCTGTGCAACCCGCAGTTGTGATCGACGCGCTCGCGCAAACGATCGTCGGACAAAGCGAGGTCGTCGAGTCGCTGGTCTTAGCGCTGATCGCCGACGGGCATGTGCTGCTCGAAGGGCCGCCGGGCCTCGCAAAGACGCTGGCGTGCCGCTGTCTGGCGGCAGCACTGCAGGCGGAATTCAAACGCGTGCAGTTCACGCCCGATCTGCTTCCGGCGGACATCGTGGGCACGCGCGTGTTCGATCAGCGCGAGACAACGTTTACGACGGTGCTCGGCCCGATCTTCGCAAACGTCGTGCTCGCGGACGAAATCAACCGCGCTCCCGCGAAAGTCCAATCCGCGCTGCTGGAAGCGATGCAGGAACGTCAAGTCACGATTGGCCCGGAAACGCACGCGCTGCCCGATCCGTTCATCGTGCTCGCGACGATGAATCCGCTCGACGCCGACGGGACGTACGCGCTGCCGTTCGCGCAGCTCGACCGCTTCTTGCTCAAGGTACGTGTCGATCTGCCGTCACCGCAGGAAGAACACGCGATTCTGGACCGCTTTGCCATTTCACAGACGCAGCCGGTCCGCAACGTCGCGAGTCTCGTTGACGTGGTGACGTGGCGCGAGCAGGCGCGTGCCGTGCATTTGGAAGAGAAGATCAAGCGCTACATCGTCGACCTGGTGATGGAGACGCGCAAGCCCACACCATATGTGGAACACGGCGCGAGTCCGCGCGCGACGCTTGCCCTCGCGTTTGTCTCACGCGCGCGTGCACTGCTAGCAGGTCGCGACTTCGTGTTGCCGGATGACGTTCGGATCGTCGCACCGCTGGTGCTGCGCCACCGCATCGGATACACGCATCGCATAGCGGTCGACCGTAAAGATCCGGAGGAACTGCTCCGAGCCACGATCGGAGCCGTGCGCGCCCCGTGAGCGCACTGCGGGAAGCGCTGCTGCGCGGCAAACGGCGTCCGCGGCGCTCGGGCGCCGGATCACCGACGATCTATCGCGGCGACGGCTATGAGTTCGTGGAACTGCGCGAATACGTGCCGGGCGACGACGTGCGGCGCATCGACTGGGCCGCCACCGCACGCACGGCGCAGTTGCAGACGCGCGTGGTGCTGGAGGACGTCGCCCTCACGCTCGCGGCGCTGGTCGACGATTCCGATTCGATGCGAGCCGGTCGCACGCGTTCGTTGCTCGAGAGCGCGCGCGAAGCGGCGGACGCGTGGCATGCGTGCGCGGACGGGAGCGATCGCATCGTGCATCTCGAGGTCGATCGTCCGTTCGAACTGAGTCGCGCGTTGGACGTCGCGGCCGCTGTGCTGCCGCGCGGCGCCGCGCTTCTGGTCGTCAGCGACTTTTGGGATCTGCCGGCGGATGACGAGCGGCTGTTCTTGCTCGGTTGGAAATTCGACTGCACCGCGCTCGTCACGCGCGATCCATGGCATGACGGATTGCCGCTCGGCGGATTCGTCAGCGTGCGGGATGCGCAGGACGGCAGCGTGCAACGGCTGTTCATCGGCAAACGCGAGCGCGAACGGTATCGCCGGGCCGTACGGGAGCGCGAGGAAACACTGTTCGAACGGCTTGCGGCAGCGAATTGGCGTGCGGGCGTGCTGGATGAACTGAATGGAGGCGTGTCGCTGAAGCGCGCGTTCGGCCTGGCATGAGTTTCGCCCATCCCGGCAATATTGCCGTCGCGATCGTGTGCGCCGCGATTTTCGCGCTGCTGTATCGCCTCTTCGAACGGCGCCGTGCGCAGCAAACCCTCGCGTATTCGCACTTGCCGTTTTTGGTCGCGGCCGTTTCGCCGCCGAAATGGCCGCGGCGCGTGTTGATGGCGTTGTGGATCGCGGCAGTAGCACTGCTGGCGTTCGCGATCTCGGGGCCGCACGTTCGCGCGATGGTTCCCTCGCTCGGCGGAAGCGTGGTGTTGTGCGTTGACACGTCCGGTTCGATGACCGCCGCGGATGTTGCGCCCACGCGCGCACAGGCTGCGCTTGCGGCCATGAAGGCGTTCATCGCGCAGGCTCCCTCGCAAACCGCGATTGGGATCATTTCGTTTTCCACCGGCGCGGAAGTGCTCGCGCAGCCGACGCGCGATCGCGATCAAGTGCAAGAAGCGCTGAACGCCATTCCGCCGCCCAACGGCGCGACGGCAATCGGTGACGCGCTCGCGCTTGCCCATCGCATTCTTCCGGCAACCGGCGCGCGTGCCGTGGTGCTGATCACGGACGGCGAGAACAATGCGGGGACCGATCCGATGCAAGCGGCGCAGAGTTTGGGTGCTGCACACATTCCGCTGTATACGATCGGCATCGGCACGAACAGCGGCGCGCTCATACCCGGTACGCTGCAAACTGCGGGCATCGACGAGCAAGCGCTGCGCGCATATGCCGCCGCGGCCGGCGGTGCGTATAGCCGCGCGGACGACGCCGCGCAACTGCGCGAGGCACTCGCGCGCCTTGGCAGAAGCACGTCGATGCGGCGCGCGAACGTGGACGTATCGCTTCCCACGGCGCTTGCGGGCGGCGCGCTGATGGCGATAACGTTTCTCGCCGGCCTCGCACTTGGGAGATATCCGTAAATGCTTGTTTCTGAATTTGCAAGAAGGAAAAGTCGCGGTCGTAACCGCGGGTTTTCTATTCCGCCTACCGGGCCAACCGGGGGCCCCATCTTTGATGGGGGGCGCCCTTCGATTCCTCAGGACAGGCTCCGGCTGGCCGGAGCGCCGTTATAAATGGAACTCGATCTCGCGCACATGCGCAAAACGTACGAACGCACGGAACTGCACGAGGAAAGCGTGTGCGCCGATCCCGTGGAGCAGTTGCGGCGCTGGCTTGACGAGGCAGCGGCCGCGGACGTTGCGGAACCCAACGCGATGTGCGTCGCTACTGTGTCGCACGGTCAGCCGTCGGCGCGCATGGTACTCCTGCGGCGCCTCGACGCGCACGGTCTGGTGTTCTACACGAGTTACTTCAGCCGCAAAGGGCGCGAATTGCAAGAAAATCCGCGGGCGGCGGCGCTTTTTTATTGGCCGCAGCTCGAGCGGCAAGCGCGCGTCGAAGGCATGGTGCATCAGCTCGCCGACGACGAATCCGACGCGTACTTCGCGAGCCGGCCGCGCGGGCATCAACTCGGCGCGTGGGCGTCGGAGCAAAGCGAACCGGTGGAGAACCGCGAGCTGCTCGATCAGCGCATGCACGATTACGAAGAGCGCTTCGAAGGCGAGGATGTTCCGCGCCCGCACTCGTGGGGCGGGTACGCGATCGTTCCCGAACGTTTCGAGTTTTGGCAGGGGCGCCCCAACCGCATGCACGACCGCTTGGAGTTCGTGCGCGAGTCCGGGGTATGGTCGCTGCGCCGCCTGCAACCGTAGACCGCCGTCGAAGGACCAACAGGCCCCACGGGACGTGGATAGTTGCCTCTCGCCGCCGCGGCGCACGGCCGGTACGATTCCCAGCAGGTATGACCACGTATCTCGTCACCGGCGCGGCCGGCTTCATCGGGTCGGCCCTGGTCCGCGCGCTGCTCGAGCGCGGCGAACGCGTACGCGCGATCGATAATTTCAAGACCGGAAAGCGCGAGAATCTCGACGAGCTGCTGGGCGAGATTGACTTTCACGACGTCGATATCAACGAATACGATCGCGTCGTGGAAATCTGCCGCGGCGTCGATTGCATTTTTCACGAAGCGGCGATCCCCTCGGTCCCCAAGTCCGTGGCCGATCCGGTCACCAGTCATCGCGCGAACGTCGACGGCACGCTGAGTTTACTGCTCGCTGCGCGCGATGCGCGCGTAGGGCGCGTGGTGTATGCGGCGTCATCGTCGGCATACGGCGACACGCCGACGCTGCCCAAACGCGAAGACATGAAACCCACGCCAATCTCACCGTACGCCGTGCAGAAGTTGTGCGGCGAAATGTATACCGCCGCGTTCAATCGCGTGTACGGGTTGGAGACGACGGCGCTGCGGTACTTCAACGTCTTCGGTCCGCGTCAGGACGCAACCAGTCAATATTCCGGCGTGCTCTCGAAATTCATTACGCACATGCTGGATGGGCGGGCGCCGACGATTTACGGCGACGGCTCGCAGAGCCGCGATTTCACCTACGTCGACAACGTCGTGCACGCGAACTTGCTTGTCGCGGGAGCCGACGCGAGCGCGATCGCCGGGCGCACGTTCAACATCGCGACGGGCGTACGGTTCACGCTGCGCGAGGTGTTCGAACTGCTCAAAGGCATCACCGGATTTACCGGCGAGGCGGATTGCGATTCGGAGCGCGTGGGCGACGTGAAGCATTCGCTCGCGGATATTACGGCGGCAAGCGAGGCTTTCGGTTACCGCCCGCTCGTGGCGTTTGAAGAAGGGCTGCGCCGCACGGTCGCCTGGTATCGCGAGCAACTCGAGGTACCGGAGGGCGCTCCTGCAGTAACCGCGCGATAGGGCGCCTAATGTGGGGTTCTCAGCATGCCCCAAAAGAGCGTCCTGGTAATCGGCTCCGGCCCCATCATCATCGGCCAAGCTGCCGAATTCGATTATGCCGGCGTTCAAGCGTGCCGCGCACTGCGTGAGGAAGGCCACCGCGTCGTCCTCGTCAACTCCAACCCGGCAACGATCATGACCGACCCCGAGATCGCGGACGCGGTGTATTTGGAACCGCTGACCGTGCCGTCGCTGGAAGGCATCATCGAGCGCGAACGCCCCGACGCACTCTTGCCGACGCTGGGCGGGCAGACCGGACTGAATCTTGCCGTCGAACTGAGCGAGGCCGGCGTGCTCGATCGTTACGGCGTCGAGCTGCTCGGAACGCCGGTCGATACGATCAAACTTGCCGAAGACCGCGAACGCTTCAAGGCAAAGATGATCGAGATCGGCGAGCCGGTGGCGCAAAGCGCGATCGTCACGAAAATCGACGAAGGTCTTGCGTTTGCGCAGGAGCACGGCTACCCGCTCGTGGTCCGGCCCGCGTACACACTCGGAGGCACCGGGGGCGGCATCGTTTACAACGAGCGTGAGCTCATCGAAACGCTGGAGAGCGGGCTTTCCGCGAGCCTGATCCATCAAGTACTGCTCGAGATCTCGCTGCTGGGCTGGAAAGAAATCGAGTATGAAGTGCTGCGCGATGGTGCGAACAACTGCATCATCGTCTGCAACATGGAGAACATCGATCCGGTCGGCGTGCACACGGGCGACTCCATTGTCGTCGCTCCGTCCCAAACGCTCTCCGACCTGGAATACCAGATGCTGCGCACGTCGAGTCTGAACGTGATTCGCGCGCTCAACGTGCAAGGCGGCTGCAACATTCAGTTCGCGCTGCATCCCGAACGCAGCGAGTACTGCATCATCGAGGTCAACCCGCGCGTTTCGCGCAGTTCGGCGCTCGCGAGCAAAGCGACGGGTTATCCGATTGCGAAGATCAGCACGCGCATCGCGCTCGGGCAGACACTCGACGAGATACCGAATCCCGTTACCGGCGTGACGAAAGCCGCGTACGAGCCGACGCTGGACTACGTCGTCGTGAAGATTCCGCGCTGGCCGTTCGACAAATTCCCGCTCGCCGATACCTCACTCGGAACGCAGATGAAGTCGACCGGCGAAGCGATGGGCATCGGGCGCACGTTCCAAGAGACGCTGATGAAAGCGGTGCGCGGCTTGGACCTCAAGCGCGAAACGCTGACCGGTACCGCACTGGCAGAATGGAGCGATGCGGAACTCGAAAACGTGATCGCGCACCCGACACACGAGCGGTTGTTCGCGGTTGCCGAAGCGATGCGCCGCGGCACGAGCATCGAGCGCATCATCGAACTCTCGTCCATCGACAAATTCTGGCTGCACGAAATCAAAGAGATCGTAAACCGGGAAACGGCATGTCATCCTGAGGTGGGCTCGTGTCATCCTGAGGTATCGAAGGATGGCCGAGGTACCGAGGCCTCGACTGCGCTCGGCCATGCTTCGATACCTCAGCATGACACGGCGTCTCAGCATGACACGGTGGCCGTGTTTCGTATGGTCGATACCGCCGCTGCGGAGTTTCCCGCGAAATCGCCGTATTACTACATTTCACACGGCGAGAGCGACGAGATGCGCATGCCGCCGCACGAGGCCGTCGTCGTCGTGGGCAGCGGGCCGATACGCATCGGCCAAGGCATCGAATTCGATTACTCGTGCGTGCACGCGGCGTGGGCGCTGCGCGAGGCCGGATGTTCGCCGGTCGTCATCAACAACAATCCGGAAACCGTGTCGACGGATTTCGACATCTCCGACGTCCTCGTGTTCGAGCCGCCGGGTGCCGATGAAGTCGAAGCGGCATACCGTTCGACGAATGCGCGCGGCGTAATGCTGGCCTTCGGCGGACAGACGGCGATCAACCTCGCCGACAAACTCGCAGCGCGCGGCGTGCGTATTATCGGCAGCGATCGCCGCAGCTTGGACATGGCGGAAGACCGCGAGAAATTCGATGCGGCCCTGCGACGGCTCGGTGTTGCACGCCCCGAAGGCAAGGCCGCGCGCTCGTTCCGTGAAGCGCGCGCGATTGCGCGTGAACTCGGGTTTCCGGTGCTCGTCCGTCCGTCGTACGTGCTCGGCGGACGCGGCATGGAAGTCGTCTACAACGAAGGCCAACTCGCTTCGTACGCGGAGTCGGCGCCGCCGATTCTCGCCGATGCGCCTCTGCTGGTCGATAAGTACTTGCGCGGCCTGGAAGCCGAAGTCGACGCGGCGTTCGACGGCGAGGATATTCTCATTCCCGGTATCTTCGAACACATCGAGCGCGCCGGCATCCATTCGGGCGACTCGATCAGCGTTTATCCCACGCAAACGATCTCCGCCGAAATGGAGCAACGCATCGTCGACGTGACCACGGCGATTGCGCGCGAGCTCAACATTCGCGGCCTCATCAACATTCAGTTCGTCATTCACAACGAACAGCTCTATATCATCGAGGCGAACCCCCGAGCCAGCCGCACGGTGCCGATCATTCAGAAGGCGACCGGCGTGAATCTCGTGGCCGCCGCAACGCGTATCGCATTGGGTGAAAAACTACGCGACATGCCGTACGGCACGGGGCTTTCCCCGCGCGCGCCGTTCACCGTCGTAAAGATTCCCGTGTTTTCGTTCGCGAAGATGCGCGGTGTCGAAACGATTCTCGGGCCGGAGATGAAGTCGACCGGGGAAGTGCTCGGTATCGACGACACGTTTGCCGGTGCGCTGCGCAAAGGCTTCGTTGCGGCGGGTGTGCGTTTACCGAACGAAGGCGGGCGCATCCTCGTGTCGATCGCCGATGAAGAAAAGGAAGAATCCATTCCGGTCTTGCGGCGCTACGTCGAGCTCGGGCACACGCTCATTGCGACGCCCGGCACGCGCGAATCGCTCGAAGCCAGCGGCATTCCGTGTGAGCAGGTCAACAAGATCGCCGACGGATCGCCGCACGTGCTCGACCTGATTCACGACCGGCGCGTCGACCTCGTGATCAACGACGCCCAAGGCCCGCGCCAAATCTCGGACAACTACCGCATTCGCCGTGCGGCGGTCGAAGCGAACATCGCGTGTCTCACGAGCCTGGATACGGCGCGCGCGCTCGCGGAAGCGCTGGAAAACACGGCCGGTCCGCCGCGCTCGCTGCAAGAATACCGATGCGTTCAGACGCAAGTCCGTTCGTAGCCGGCGGCGCAGCCGCGCCGAGCGCCTTCGTGCTGGGCGGCAACGCGAGCACCCTCGCGTTCGTGAGCAGTTTGCGCGCGGAAGCGTCGAACGTAACGGCGCATCTCGTTCCAATCGCGCAGACGCCAATCGGCACGGTTGCAGGCGATTCGTGGCAGAACGTGACGATCGCCACCGTGAACTTGCTCGATTGGCTCGACAAAACATTTCCGCCGGACGACGAGCGCGCATTTGTCGCGCCGCTTCGCGACATCGAACTGCTCGCGCGCATCAACTGGCAGGCCGAGCCGCCGTCACGCCTCGACGACGCCAGCGTTTTGAATATCGAGGATGTCCCTGAAGAAATTGCCGATGCGCTGTTGCACGCACCGGAACCGGTCGTGCAGTGCTCCGCGTGCCGCCGCTTATGCGTGCGCGATCATTTCGTCTGGCGAGAGAAGCAGCTGTGTGCGTGGGACTACCATCGGCAGGTATTCGGAAAGCGCGGACCGTGGCATAGCGGTGTGTACGAACCGCGGCATTTGGAAACCATTCCGTTCGCCGCGTACGTTGCGCCGCCGCTGCTGGAAGAGGCCGGCGTCGACGTGGTGCTCTCGCTTTCCGGCGTGGAAGACGCCACGGCACATGAGGTGCTGAACGTGCTGCTGGGCCGCGACGGATCGCACGCGCACCTCGCCGTACGCACGCCTGACGGCTATACGCTGCTGCGCGAGCGCACCGGCGCGTCCGCGTGACGCCGGCGACGATATCGCGCCTGCGCGCGCTGTTCGCGATTCTCTTTGCGATGCTCGTCCTGCGGCAAGCGTACGTGCAGGTCATTGCCGGGCCGACGATCGCTTCGAATCCCTATAACCCGCGCCATGCGCTTTTGGGCGCGCACCGCGGGCGCATTCTCGCCAGCGACGGAACGGTACTCGCGCACACCGTTGCCGGGAAGCGCGTGTATCCGCTCGGCGCCTCACTCGCGCAAACGATAGGTTACGTTTCTGAGCGCTACGGCACGAGCGGTCTGGAAGACGCGTACGATCGCGCGCTCACGCCACCGGACACGACCGGCAATACCGGCGCGCAGGTGGGGCAAATCGTGGAAGCCGTAACCGGTAAGAGTTCGGTTTCACGCGGTGCCGACATCGTGACGACGATCGAACCGGCGATTCAGCACGAACTGTACGCGCTGCTCTCGCAGCATTCGCGCGGCGCCGGTGTCGTACTCGATCCGCGAAGTGGTGCCGTCCTCGCGCTTGCAAGCGTCCCGACGTTCGACCCCAACGACTTGCGCGCCGAGTTTCCCTCGCTCGTGCACGATCAGAGCAGCCCGCTGCTCAACCGCGCCGTCGATGGTTTGTATCCGCCGGGATCGACGTTCAAGATTTTCACCGCCGCCGCGGCGCTCGATTCCGGTACCGTCACGATGCAATCGACGTGGTACGACCCCGGATACTACACCATCGGCGACTTCACGCTGCACAACGACGAAAGCGAAGCAACCGGAACGCAAGATCTCACCGGCGCGTTCGCACTCTCGAGCAACGTCGATTTCGGGCAGATCGCGCTCAAGATGGGAACAGATACGTTTTACCGCTACTTGGATCGCTGGGGCATCGGCAGTTCGCTCGATTTTCAATTGCCGGCATCGCGCGACCGCGTGCCGCCGAAATCATCTATCGTTCCGGGCGAACTCGCGCAGATGGGCTTCGGACAAGGCGCGCTGCTGATGACGCCGCTGCAGATGGCGCTCGTTGCGGCGACGATTGCAGACAGCGGTTCGGAGCCGCGTCCGTACATCGTGCGGCAGGTACGCTTTCCGGGAAGCGCCGCAAGCAGTTATGGAGCGGGCGAGCTGGCGACGCCCATATCGGCGGATACGGCGGACAACGTGAAGAAGATGATGGTCGCGGTGGTACAGCGTGGAACGGGCACCTCGGCACAGCTCCCGGGCGTAACCGTCGCCGGCAAGACCGGCACGGCAACCAACCCTCTTGGAGCGCCGCATTCGTGGTTCGTCTGTTTCGCGCCGGCCGAGAATCCCCGCGTGGTCGTTGCCATCGTCGTCGAAAACGCGGGATACGGAGCCGCTGTCGCCGCGCCGATAGCAAGAAATGTCTTACGCGTCGCGTTGGAGCACACGAAGTAAGCGCCTGTGATAAACGAGCAGCACGTATTCAATAATCGCTACCGGCTCGACCGCAAACTGGGCGAGGGCGGCATGGCCACCGTCTACTGCGGCACCGATACGCTGCTGCGGCGCCGCGTCGCGATCAAAGTGCTGCGCGAACAGTACGCGTCGGATCAGGAGTTCGTGCGCCGCTTCTATCAGGAAGCGGAATCCGCGGCACGTCTATCCCACCCGAACATCGTCAACACGTACGACGTCGGGCGCGAAGGCGACACCTACTACATCGTCATGGAACTCGTCGACGGGCCGTCCCTCGGCGAGATGATCGCGTCCGACGGCAAACTGCCCGAGCCGGTCGCCATCGACTACGCCGCGCAGATTTGCAACGGTCTCGCGTACGCGCATCGCCAAGGCTTACTGCACCGCGACATCAAGCCGGCGAACATCCTCATCACCAAGGACGACGTCGTCAAGCTCTCGGATTTCGGCATCGCGCGAGCCATGTCGCAGCAAACGATGGCAATGACGCGCCCCGGCCTCATCATGGGCAGCGTGTACTACCTTTCGCCCGAGCAGGCGCAGGGCCACGAGCTGCACGAGACGTCGGATTTGTATAGCGTCGGCGTCGTGCTGTATCAGATGCTTACCGGTCAGTTGCCGTACACCGGCGATTCGCCAGTTACCGTCGCGCTCAAGCACGTTTCCGATCCCGTTCCGACAATCGATCCGGAAAGCAGCGGCGTCAGCCCCGCGCTCGCATCGATCGTGAACAGACTGCTGCAAAAGCATCCGGACAACCGCTTTCAGTCGGCGAGCGAGGTTGCATCGGCGCTGCGCGAGGCGCGCGAGCGTCCGGCGATTGCCGCGTACGCGTTCGGCGACGATTCGCCGATGCAGCCGATCCAGGGCCCGCTGCAGCCGCCGCCGCGCCCGTCGCGGCTTCCGGACCGCCGAACGGAAATCGACGAAGAGGAACACCGTCCGCGCTCGGTCGGTCCGTACATCGTACTGGTGCTGGCGGCGCTGGTGATTGCCGCCGTTGCCGGCTATTTCGCGACGCGGCCGTCGGTGCCGCAGATTACACTCGACAACTACGTCGGCATGACGGATTCGCAGGCGCAGCAAGCGATCGTCAATGCGGGACTCAACTACAAAGTCACACGCCAGACCAGCGACAAGGTCCCGACGAATCACATCATCAGCCAGGATCCGCAGGCCAGCACGCAAGTGCCGAAAGGCAGCACGATTGCGCTCGTCGTGAGCAGCGGCAAACCGACGGTCGGATTGCGCGACGTAACGAACTACACGCTCTCCGATGCGCAGAAGGATTTGGAGTACGATAAGTTCCAGGTCAAGGTCGAGCGCAAGTACGATCAGGCGCCGAAGGACACGGTGATCGCCGAAAAACCCAAGGCGGGTACGAAATTGCGCGAAGGTTCCACGGTGACGCTCGTCGTCTCCAACGGCCCGGCTCCGGTGAAGATGCCGCGTCTCATCGGGCTGACGCTCGACAAAGCGCGCGCGATCGCCGCGAAAGACGGCTTCACGATCAACATCACCGAGATGGCCGCGCTCAAGGACATTCCGCCGAACGTGATCGCCTCGCAGGACGTATCGACGGGCACGACCATCCCATCCGATCACAGCGTGACGGTGAATGTAGTCGTCAGTACCGGCGGCGGTTTGTCGAACGTACCGAACGTGGTGAACGACGACTACGTGAGCGCGAACACTGCGCTGACGAAAGCGGGTTTCGCGGTCAGTATTTTCTACATGATTCATCCCGCGTCGGCCGACAACGGTCTGGTCGTCGAACAGGACCCCGCCGGCGGAACACCGCTCGAAAAAGGCAACGCGGTGAAGATTACCGTGTCGGTGCCCGGCGAGGTTCCCGACACCGAAGGCATGGATTTGCAGAGTGCCAAGAACACGCTGCTCAATGCTGGCTATACCGTCGGCAACATTACGCCGACAACCGAAGGCGCCGACGGCAAAGTCGTTCGCACCGAGCCGTACGCGGGTACGACGCTGCGTCCGGGTGAGGTCGTCAGCATTTACGTCAACAGCGCGAGCGCGCAGCCTCCGCAGCCGTGACACAGCGGATCCTCGGCGTCGATCCGGGCCTGCGCACGACGGGCTACGGCGTCATCGAATTTGCCGGCGGACGCACGCGCCTGCTCGAAGCCGGCGTCGTGACGCCGAAAGTGAACGGCACGCTCGAACAGCGCTTGCGTGAATTGCACGACGGGATTACGGCGGTCGTCGCGTCGACGCAGCCGACCGTCATGGTGATCGAAGAACTCTACACGACGTACAAAAATCCGCTGACCGCCATCATGATGGGTCACGCGCGCGGCGTGCTGTGTCTGGCCGGCGCGCAGCACAACGTTCCCGTGCATACGCTCGCGCATTCGCTCGTAAAACGCGCGCTCATCGGCTCGGGCGCGGCGCGCAAGGAACAAGTAAATCACATGGTTACGCAGCTGCTTGGATTACGCCGGCGTCCGGAGCCGAATGACGTCTCGGATGCGCTGGCTTTGGCTTTGGCGTTTTGCAATCGGAGTTTTCGGTGATGGTGGCGGTCTGTATGCAGCCCGCCGCTATCACCGTTTTCGGGAGCGATGCGTAAGTGTTTTCGCGCATACGAGGCGTCCTTGTTGAGAAAAATGGGGAAAGCGTCGTGCTCGACGTGCACGGCTTGTCCTATGAGATTTTCTTGCCTGCGTGCGTTGAAGAGAAGATTACAGCGCGGGAAGGTGAGGAAGTTGCGCTCGAAGTGTATTCGGTGCTCAATATCGACGGAAATACCGGGCACTATACGTTCTACGGATTTGCCAATGCGATCGAGCGTGAGTTTTTTGAGGCGCTCATCAGCGTGGCGAGCATCGGGCCGCGCTCGGCGGCGCGCGCGTTCTCGCAGCCGATGGCGCGCATTGCGAACGCCATCGACCGTGGCGATCACGCGTTTTTGAAAACGCTGCCCGGCATCGGACAGCAGAAGGCGCGCGACATCGTCGCGAAACTGCAAGGCAAGGTGACGAAGTTCTTGCTCATCCAGCAGGCGCAGGCGCCGGCACCCGCGCAGATGCCGGACTTTGCCGACGAGGCGCTTGCGGTGCTGCTGCAACTCGAGTACAAACGCGCGGAAGCGGAAGAGATGATTCGCGCAACGCTCGAAGCCTCACCGCAGATTCACGACGCGGAAACGTTGCTGTCGGAGATCTACCGGCGAAAGGCAGCGCAGCATGTCTGACGACGCGCGCAAGAGATTGTTTGGCCCCGAGGACGCGGGCGCCCCTCGACAAGCTCGGGATGACGAGATGGAATCTCGCATCGTGAGCGCGGAAGACACGCTCGAAGACGAAGTCTACGGCGCGAGTCTTCGGCCGCGCTCGTTCGACGAGTACGTCGGGCAAGAAACCGTCGTCGAAAATTTGAAGATCGCCATCGACGCGGCGCGCCGGCGCGGTGAACCGATCGAGCATATCTTGTTCTATGGTCCGCCGGGGCTTGGGAAAACGACGCTCGCTGCGCTGATCGCGAAGGATTTGGGACGTGCGCTGCGGCCAACCAGTGGTCCGACGCTCGAAAAACCCAAAGATTTGGTCGGCATTCTGACCTCGCTGGAAGAGGGCGACATTCTGTTCATCGACGAGATTCACCGGCTCGGCCGCGTCGTCGAAGAGTTCCTCTATCCGGCGATGGAAGACTATCAAATCGACTTTGTCGTCGATCGCGGTGCGTACGCGAAAACGCTGAAACTGCCCCTCAAACGGTTTACGCTCGTCGGTGCGACGACGCGCGCCGGCATGCTCTCCGCACCGCTGCGCGAGCGCTTCGGGATCATGCACCATCTGGATTATTACAGCGTCGGCGAACTCAAACGCATCGTCGTGCGTTCATCTGATGTGCTCAACGTGCCGATTGACGACGACGGTGCGCAGACCATTGCTGCGCGCAGCCGGGGAACGCCGCGCATCGCCAACCGTCTGCTGCGGCGCGTGCGGGATTACGCGGAAGTGCGCGCCGACGGGCGCATCACGAAAGCCGTCGCGAATGAAGCGCTACGGCGGGAAGGCGTCGATGAACTCGGGCTCGACCGGCTCGATCGCGCGTTTCTGCGCACGATCGTCGAGCAGTATAAAGGCGGCCCCGTCGGCATCAGCGCGATTGCCGCGACGCTCACCGAAGATGCGGAAACGCTGGAAGACGTCGTCGAACCCTATCTGCTCAAATGTGGCTTTGTCTTGCGTACTGCCAGCGGCCGCAAAGCAACCGCGCACGCGTACGCGCACCTCGGCGCAAAAGGTTCGCCGCAGCCGGCTCAGGAGCGGTTGCTTTGAGCGAACGTGAGGTGAGCCTGCAACACGTCACAGGACGTGACCGCGGACCGAAGGTACGCGTACCCCGAAGGGGTGTGTGGTGAATCGGTGGGAATTTGTCGCGTCCGTTGCAAGTGTGGGCGGGCTTCGATACCTTAGCCATCCTTCGATACCTCAGGATGACACGCGCGTCGTCGCGCACGCCCTTCGACAGGCTCAGGTTGACGAGACGGATCAGGATGACACGTTCGACCCGGCGAGCAATGCGCAGTCGCAGGCATTGCGCGTGCTGCTCGGCCGAGGCGTTGCACAGCGTATAGACGACACGACGTTTCTCTTCGAAGGCCGGCGCTATCGTGGAACGTTCTCGGTGCTGCCGGGCGGCGACGTCGTCAACACCGTTCCGCTCGAACACTACTTGTACAGCGTCGTCTCGCGCGAGATGCCGTATTCGTGGCCTGCCGCCGCGTTGCAAGTTCAGGCCATTGTTGCCCGTACGTATGTGCTGCAACGCAGCAATCCGCGTCACGCGTACGATCTCGTTCCTTCCGAAGCGGATCAGGTGTACACCGGCGTGGACGCCGAGCATCTGCAAAGCAGTGCGGCGGTCGATGCCACCGCGGGGCAGGTGCTGCGGTATGGCGACGGGTTCGCGCAGGCGCTGTATTCTTCGTGTTGCGGCGGGCACACCGAATCGAACGGCGACGCGTGGGGCGGCGCTCCGCTGCCGTATCTGAGCGGCGTGCCGTGCACGTATTGCAGCGATTCGCCGTGGTACGCGTGGACGAAGCAATTGTCGCATGAGCGGATGGTGCAGGCGTTGTCCACGCAGTTGCAGACGATCGGCGATCTCAACGGTATCGTGCTCGATGGTGACGACGCAAGCGGGCGCGCGCGCTTTTGGACGTTCAACGGTACCAACGGATCGCAGCGCGTGAAGGCGGCCGACGTTCGCCGCGCGCTCGGTACGCGCACACTGCCCAGCCTGCTGGTTCGCTCGGTTGCGTGCACGCAGGCGGATCCGAGTGTGACCATCGAAGGGGGCGGCTTAGGGCACGGCGTGGGGCTTTGCCAGTGGGGCGCTCGCGGGATGGCGCTTTCCGGTTCCGACGCACGGGCAATTCTCGCATACTATTATCCAGGCACCGAGATAGGGAATGACTGACGAAAAGCCGGCCGGCGAGCCGGAAGGCGGCGAAAAACGCACGCAAGGCGTTCGCCTTCGCAAATACATCGACGTGATCGTCGAGGATCGGCTCTCGTCGATGCTCTTTCGCGGCGCGATTGCCGACATCTCGGAAACCGGCATGCGCCTCATCGCGGATCAGTATCTTCCCAAAGGCACGAAGTACATCTTCACGATGAAGAGCCCGCCGAATCTCGCGCTGCGCGGCGAAGTGCGCTGGATTCGCGACTTCGAACGCGACACGTATCAGGTGGGCGTACTCTTCATCGAGGTCACCGACGAAGATCACAAGCGCTTGGCAAACTTTCTGGACCTGGAGCGCCGCAGACTATCGACGCCAGGCTAACCGCCGCGTACTCGTTCGATCTCCCCGAACGTCTGATCGCGCAACAGCCGGCGACGCCGCGCGATGCTTCGCGTTTGCTCGTGCTGCGCCGGGGTGAAATCGAGCATCGCATCTTTTGCGATCTTCCGGAATACATGCGTGAAGGCGACGTGCTCGTGCTCAACGAGACGCGCGTCATCGCGGCGCGCGTTTTCGGCACCCGACCGTCGGGCGGCCGCGTGGAACTGCTGTTGCTGCGGCCGCATCACGGCCGCTACGATCCGTCCGCGACACGGTGGCAGGCGCTGGCAAAACCGGGACGGCGCCTGAAAACCGGCCAGCGCGTCACGTTCGGTGAACTCGGCGAAGCAGACGTTACGGAAGTGTACGAAGACGGCGTGCGCGAGGTCGAATTTAGTTTGAACGTGCCCTTCGAAACGTTTCTGGAGCGAGCGGGCCGTTTGCCGTTGCCGCCGTACATCCACAACGAATCGGCACAGGCGCAGGAGCGCTATCAGACGATCTTCGCGCGCGAACCGGGAAGCGTGGCTGCTCCGACCGCGTCGTTGCATTTTACGCAAGCGG
>DASSEZ010000026.1:0-14550 GCA_035694945.1 Vulcanimicrobiaceae bacterium | reverse complement strand
TGAGAGCGGCAGTGGTAGCGCTTGCCGAAGATGCACTACAGCGACGCGATACGGAAGAAGCGATTCGCTATGCGAATCACTTGCGAGAACAAGATCCGTGCGATGAACGGGCGCGCTCGATTACCATTCGCGCACACATCGCTACGGGGAACAAAAGCGAAGCCGTGCGAGAGTACCGCGATTATCGCCGCGCGGTGCGGAATGAGCTCGGCATCGAGATATTCCCGGAAGCAGAGATCGAGGAGACGCTTCGCGCGTTCGTGAGCCCTATCGAGCGTTAACCGGCCACGTGGCGAAACTCCGCCATTTACCAAATCTACGATTCCCGTTGGCGCTACCAAATAACGCCCGATTTATCGGGCGTTTTCATTTTGCCCAAGGCGAAATGGTCACGATCCGGTCAGATCTCAGGTCGCTGGTTGGAGTCCGGATGCTGACGTATCGTCTAGTGCGGGATCCGGATGTGGTTATTATTCGTAGGCACGTGGTACGTCGAGCCAGGTCCGTTCGGAGTGCGAATCTGCACGATGTAGCCGGCGAGGTCGCCCGAGGGCAGCACGATCAGTTTCGTAACGATCGCGGGATACCACGTTATTTGCGCTGCGCCGGTCGTCGAAAACGGGTTGACCTGCACCTTGTCACCGACTTTAAAGCGCGGCGCCTCGCCGTCCGGATTTATTGTGCGCGATCCGGGTTCGGTGACTGGCAAGAGGCTATTGTTTGCACGGGCAGAGCCGTTCGCGCGCGCCGGGGCGGCTGCGCGCGTAGAAGCGATTGGCGGCCGTGCAGTACGCGTTGCCGGATTAGGTGCGGGAGCGCGCTTGCCGGTGCGAGCGAGGTCGCACGTCGTGCCATAAAAACTATCGCCGTTCGAATTCAGGCCGATACTTGGGCCGGCGAGTAATTTGGCGCGATACCGCTGAAGCGATCCGCCACTAAAAACGATCTGCCGGGATGGGTACTGCACGCGAAACGATCCGCTCGAACCGGCCGAGCTGTACGTTCCCGAGGTACCGTTCCCGCCCGTTATATAAACGTCCATGAACGTGTATTGTCCATCTGCATAGCAGGCGTACTTGCCCGGCACAAGTTTGTCGTTCGTTTCCGGGCTATCGCCGGCGAGATTGAGCATCCAAAACAGTCGCGCCTCTTCCTTTCCGGAGTTGTCGATGCGCACCATACAGATCGGATCGTGCACGGCCGTAATCGTTCCTTTATAGCCGTTATCATCGACCACGCGCGCGCCGACGGTGCATTGCGATGCGGACTTGAATTTCTCGGCTCGCGCAGCCTGCGGTGGCATCGCCACGATAAAGACGAGAAGAAGTGTCGAAATGATCGATATCTGCTTCATCATTTCTTTGATTTCGCGACCGCAAGGGGGCGTTTCCTCGGTTCTATAGCCGGGCTACCATACGCTGGTTGCTCGGGTTGGATTGTCTCGCACGTCGACCTTTTCGTTTTCCCGACCGACACAAACGTCACCCGGTTGAGCGCAACATGCAGGCCGCTTTTCGCTATCTAAACTTTGGCGCTTAGGTTCTAGAGATAGCCGCCGGCGCTTGCACCCACCGGATGAAGGTCTCGACGACGTCGCGGCAGAGCTCGGGCGCCTGATACCACATCTGATGCCCTGCGTTCGTTACAACGACGTTCTGGTAATTCGGGAGCAAGTGAGTCAACTCGTTATCGATCATCGTAAGGAACGGATAGGTTTTGTCTCCCGTTAGGAGCAGCACCGGAATGTGGACACTGCGCACCTGAGCCGGCGTGATGACGGGAAAGAGCGTGCCGCTGGTCATCATGACCTCCCACTCGTGCGCATTCTGCATCGTCTGCTTCTGCGACTCGGAGGACCACGATTCCCATTCGTGCGGATTGTCATAGATGTAATCGATAAAATCGGCGACGCCTTCTTCGCTACGGCCGGCTTTGAATGCCGTTTTCATCGGTGCCACCATGCGACCCTGAATATCGTCGAACGCCACTTTACCGGCCGCGCGTTGCGCCCCTGGGAGGCTGTTCAGGAGGGACACCGCCGGCGGCTCGGCTAGTACGAGCGCCTTTGCCAAACCCGGATGGCGCACTTGTAAAAAGAGCGCGGTGAGTGCTCCGTACGAGTGTCCAACGATGATGACGTTGTGAAGATGCAACGTTTGGATGAACCGCGCCAGATCGTCCGCGTCGATGACGGCAGAGTATCCTGGCACGGCGGGATTCCTGTTCGGGTAGTTATAGCGCCGGCTGTACGCGATTGCGCGATACCGTTGCGCAAATTCCGGTAGTTGATCGGACCAGTAGCCGCCGAAACTGAGCGAACCATGTACGAAGATCACGGTTTGGCCGTGTCCTTCGTCGATGTAGTGAAGCGCGATACCGTGACCAATGTGCGCGACCTTGATCGCGGGTTGCGGTTGTGGCGCGGATGTGGCAGGCGGCGACGCTAAGGCCATTACCGCCGATAGCGTCATGATCAGAGATTGGATCGCTTCGAACATTGCAAGCTCCTTTCGAGGGTCCCATCATGCTGCAGACAGCATGCGTTCGTCCGCCCGTTCGGGATAATCGGTCGCGCGTTTGGGACGAAGCGCGGCCCGCCCTTAGCCGAGCAGCTCGCGTAACGCGTAGCCGTAGGCGCGTCCGCTTTTGAGCTTGGTGCCGTTGCGAAGGACGACGATATATTCGCCGCGAGCCCAAGGCTCGATGCGCACGATGCGATCGACATTGACGACGATCGACCGGTGAATACGCAGAAAGCGGCCGTCTGGAAGACGTTTGCAGAACGATTCCATCGTGTCGCGAAGTCGCGCGTTCGCCACTGCCGCGTGAATTCGAATATAGTTTGACTCCGATTCCGCCCAATCGACGTCATCAACACGCACGAGTACCGTTCCGTTGTCCACTTTAACCGGGATGCGGTCGTAGCGAAACGAGGGAGAGACGTGTTCGAGTGCGCGCGAGAGGCGCTGCTCATACTCCCCACTGTGTCGCTCTGCTGTACGATTGCGGAAGCGCTCCAGCGCTCTCGCGAAGCGCTCTTTCGTAAATGGCTTTAGCAAATAGTCGAGAGCCTCGACTTCAAATGCCTCGATCGCATGTTCATCATAGGCCGTTATGAAAATGACCGCGGGACGCACGTTCTCCGGCAAGGCTTGAAGCATTACGAATCCGTTCATGCCGGGCATCTGGATGTCGAGGAAGATGAGGTCGGGGTCAATTGCTTGCACGTCCCTCAAGGCATCGCTGCCGTTGGAGAATTCGGCACAGACTAGTATATCGGAGTGCTCCGTTAAAAATGAACGGATTCGTTCCCGTGCCAGGTCCTCGTCGTCGATGATGACCGCTTTGATCATCTTCTGCTCTCGTAAGGTAGCGTGAGCAAAACTTCCGTGCCGCGGGCGGCAGCGCGCAGCGCAAGACTCGCTCCAGACCCGTAGAGCGCTTCAAGGCGCCGGCGCGTGTTCTGGAGTCCGATCCCGTCGCGCGTGCCGTTCGCTCGAAAGCCGGAACCGTTATCCGCTACGTGAACAACTACAGAACGGCCGATGCGTTCAGCCCACAGCAAGATTTTCGTAACGTCACCGGACTCGTTGCGAGCGTGCTGAAGCACATTTTCTACCAGCGGCTGCAGCATAAGAGGCGGGACGGGCAGTTCGCGGAGTTCCGCTGTGACGTCAACGCGAACATCAAGTTTTCCGGGAAAGCGCCGCTTCATGAGCTCGACGTATTGCCCGAGAATCGTCAACTCTTCGCCGAGCGGAATGGCCGGGCGCTTCGACGTCTGGAGCGTGAAGCGCAGCAGGTCGCACAGTCCCGCGAGCATTTCGTCTGCCGCGTCGACATCCGTGTGCATCAACGTCGAGACGGAGTTGAGCGTATTGAACAGGAAATGCGGCTGAATCTGCGACTGCAGTGCGGCGAGCCGTGCGGAACTGAGTTCGCTCGAAAGTTTGACCGATCGGATGGCGAGGACCACCGCGAGCAGAGTTGCCATACCGAGGAACTGTGGAATGAATGCGATCCGCAACTCGTCGACGAGGCTGTAGTGCGTGCCGCCAACAACTCCGAGAAGAGGAACGAAAATCACGAAGCGCACGACGCTGGCAAAGGCGATTGCAGCGGCATAGAAGGCAATCGATAGGAAAAGGTTTGACACGGCAAACCCGCGTCTCCACGCAACGACAACAATGGGAACTGCGACGAGAGCGGATGAGTAGAAATTGATTATCGAGAGCGCAAACGCGTGTGCCCAGGGGATGCGGCTGTCATGCGAAAGATCCGGGGCGATCTGTAGGGCCCAAACGATTACCAGCGCGGTCCACGATGCCGTGTACCAAAAGACCGGTTTGAGCCACGTCCCTCGCTCCGCCATATGAGGTCACTATATGCGGCGTCGAAGTAAATGCCTCGCGCTGGGGACGAACAGTCCGTCCCTAGGGACGAAGCGCGGGCCTCACTCAAAGCAATTTTGCAACCCTCTTTAATCGCACCGCGTCTTGGGGGTATGCAACAGTCGACCAGACAGATTCACGAAGTGCGCCGGCAGCCTGCGCCCGCCGGCCGATGCCAACCGCTGGCGCTTTTCGAGGGCGTGCTGTGGACGGGTTCGTGGGAAACCGATCGAATCTACGGTATCGATACCAACACGTGGAGCGTCGTTCACGACGTCGCGGCTCCCGGTAAACCGTACGGTATCGCGGCGCTAAACGGTGCGCTGCATGTCGTCGTCTCCGATGGCGGCGAGGAAGATGATCGCTATCTCTATCGCTTCGTGCCGCGCGAAGGTTTTATTGCCGATAGTAAGACACCGTGTCCGCAAATGACGGGATCGCACATCGCTTCCGATGGAACGCGGCTCTATCTCGGGCAAGCCCACGAACGCCGGATCGTCACACTCGACGATGCCTATCAAATCACCGACACGTTTCCACTGACGACTCGCACCGGCGGATTTTCTTTCGGACCGCAAAACGGATGCTATTTCATCGCTGCCGATGCCGATTTCGACAACCTCACGTTCGGAACGATCGCGTTGAAAGCGGGCAATACTTCGTTCGAAGCGATCGCGCCGTTCGACGCGGGTTTTCGTTCGCTCGCGTTCGACGGCTCTGTATGGTACACGTCGAACCGCGAAGACCGCGAGATCGTGGCGTTCACGCTTTCGTAGTACGCGGCGAGGGCGCACGCAGCAAACGGCCGTCGAAAAAAGAGAACGCCTCGTCTTTCAGCGAGGCGTTCTCGTTATTGCTAAAGTGTGCCGGGAAAACTCATGAAGAAGTGATTGCCGCTGGGCTCGTGGATGCCGACGATAAACGTCTCCTGATTTTTATAAACGTTCCCCGAGCCTTGAACCATCGTGTGCGTCCCCGTGGGATAGGTCCCGTCATGCGGCCAGCGATTTCTGTGGGGTTGAGTTAGTTTCATAACGCGAGAGGAACTCCTCGGGCGTCATGCCGTCGAGCGCGCTATGCGGATGGCCAGCGTTGTACGCGCGGCGCCAGTCGTCAGCGGCGATGCGCGCCTCGAAAATGGTTCGGAACCGATTTGCGACCAGCAATTCGTCTCGTACCCTCGAGTTGAACGATTCGATGAAAGCATTCTGCGTAGGTTTTCCAGGCTGGATAAAGAGCAACTCGACGTTGTGCTCGTACGCCCACGTTTCGAGCGCGGACGCGATGAATTCTGGACCGTTGTCTACGCGCAGGAACTTCGGAGAGCCGTGTTCCCGTAGTGCGTCCTCCAGCGTCCGTACAACCGAAGCGCTCGGATACGAAAACGCTGGATCAACGGCCATTGCGTATCGGCTACGCTCATCGAGCAGCGTGAGCGCTCGAAAAACGCGGCCATGAAGCAGCCGGTCAGAGACGAAGTCCATCGTCCAGATGTCATTCGGCCGCTCGGCTCGGTGCAGCGGCGTACCGCGTACGTACTTTGCTCGGCTTCGCCTACGTCTTCGAGCGATCTGCAAATTTGCAAGCCGGTAGAGCCGCCGGAAGCGCTTATAATTCATGTACGGATCACTTTCGCCGGCGACCCGCTCGTAGACGATATAGAGCCGCTTGCATCCATATCGCGGATGTTCTTGCGCAAGCTGGGTCAATCGCCTTATCAGCGGCCCGTCTTGCGCAGCCCTCAGGCCGATCGTTTCCTTGGGCGATCGGCGGCGCGCGCGCATGATCTTGCATGCCTCACGCTGGCTCAGCCCAGCTTTTTGCAACGCCTTCACCGCTTCTTGTCGCTGCGAAGGCCCCATCCGTTTTTTCGGATTAAATTATCCATTGCGTCGACTTTAAGGGTGAGTTTCGCGATGATGCGGTGCATCTGCGCATTCTCGGCCTCGAGTTCTTTTAGCCGGACGACATCGGCAACTTCCATGCCGGCATACTTCGATTTCCAAAGCCGTATGGTATTGGCGTGAACGCCGTGCTTGCGGGCAAGTTCGCCGACCGATGCCCCCGCATCGTACTCGCGAACAATCGCCACGATCTGCGCCTCGGTGAAGCGGCTCTTGCGCATGGGTGGATCTCCTTAGCTGCCCGGTTGGGCGGAAATCCACAGTTATCCCTGGCTCCCGTTTCAGGACCTATCCCAATTGCTACGCCGGTGCAAACCAAACAGGTGGCGTTCGTTTATAACGGCAGCTTTAGCGAAAGCTCATCCAGTTCCAGCGAAAGTTCAAGCTCCTCGAGCGGCGTGGGCGCGGCGGTTGGTGCGGCTGCAGTCGCCGTAGGTAAATGGGTCGCCAATCAGGTCGGAGGCGCTTTGGTCGGCGCCGCGGTCGGCTGGGCCCTTGCAGAACTCGGCCGTCCGGCACCGAAGCCGAAAGTCGCAGCGACCAGCGCCCTGCAACTCGATCAATAACTCCAACTCGTTGCGCCGGGGCGACGCACGGTATCGTGCGTCGCTCTCTCCGCCGGAAAGCCTGATGCATCACGAAAAACGTCGCCGTTATCTTCAGCTCGTTATCGGTGTCATCGTCGCGACCATGTCCGTGCTTCACCTATGCACGTTGTGGCTGTACGACGCCCCCGACAATTTCTTCACAATTTATTATGGCGCCGGAATCAACGCCTATGTGAATACCTTGTTCTCGCAAAACTGGCGATTCTTCGCTCCGACACCGATCGACAAAGACATGCACGTGATGGTGCGCGGTCAAACCTGCGCCCGGAAAGTGACGCCCTGGATCGACATGTCCGCGCCGCTCATCAAGGCCATTCAACGCAATCGCTTCTCTTCGTACGAAGCGGTCCTGACCGGCTTGAGCAACTCGATGTTCTCGGCGGCTCGAACCGTCAATTTTAGCGACGCGATAAAGTCAAAACAGAACCTGTATGACAAGACCGGCTATCACGAGATGTACAGAACGGGCACGTCCGTCCTGCTCAGTATTCTTCACGAAAAACCGTGCACGGTCCAGGTCGCGGTTTTCAGCCAGGTGTTTCCGCGCTTTACGCACCGTATGGAACCGATGACCAGCGGCGGCGTCTTTCTTACCTTCCCCTGGATTACCGCCCCGAAGAACGTCTATCCGTTTCCAATGTAGGTAGTGTTGTATGCTGAAAAAAATCGATATATGGCTCATGCATCCGCACCGCTTGGTAGCGGCTTCGGTATTGCGCGTGGGTCTGGCGTTTTGCGGGTTCCTGTTTTACGCGATGCACTTTACCGAACGAACGTTCTTTTGGGGTCCGTATGGACAACTCGCATGGACCAAATACGTGGTCGCGAACGGTCACAACGACCCGTTTGCCCTATACACGTTTTCATCGAGTCCGATGTGGGCCGAAGCGCTCTATTGGTTGGGAATCCTCGCGTCCTTGGCCCTGCTGCTCGGAATCTACCCGCGGCTAACTGCCATACTGTTCTATCTGCTTATTTTTTCGACGTATAACCGCGACCCGGAGTTGCTCGACGGCGGAAACAACATCCTCTACCTGCTCGCACTTTACTTGTGTTTTGCGGATTGCGGCCGCTACTTCTGCCTTTTGCGATTGCGGTCGAGCGGGAAACTGCGCCGCTGGTACGTCAAGTGGCTCGCGCGCCCGCTCAATGCGCTGCACAACGCCGCGATGATTGCCGTCGTCGGCCAGGTGGCGCTGCTATATTTTTGGTCGGCGTTCTACAAGGTTACCGGACACAAGTGGCAGGACGGCACGGCAATCTACTACGTCCTGCGCGTTGACGAGTTTCAGTTCCCTCCGTTCTCGTCGATGATTTACGAAAATGCGCTCCTCGTGACGGCGCTCACGTACGCGACGCTGTTGTTTCAGTGGACGTTCCCCGTCTTGATGTGGAATCGAAGAGCGAAGGCGCCGCTGTTTTTGGCGGCCGCACTCTTTCACACCGGCATCGCGATCTTCATGGGGCTCGTGGTGTTCTCGCTGACCATGGTCGTCGCCGACCTTGCGATTTTCAGCGACGATGCGTTTCTGCATCTCGGCGCGATCGTTCGTTCGGCGTACACCCACGTAAGCCGGTTCGCATCGCGCACGGCCAAACTTTCGCTTCCGGGAAGGTTGTCATGACCCAGATTCAGTTGGAACGCCGCAAGCAGGCCTTGTACGATTTTTATCTCGTGCCCGGCTCTACGGCTGGCACTCTCGTCGATAGTCGGGCCTCGTTAATTCAAGCCGCTATCACGCTGTGCGTCCTGATCGTCGCCACGGGTGCGAGCGTTGCCTTCGCTCGGGGAGACTCAGGAATCGCAGCGGCCTTCGAGGTCGTGCGTTCGTTGGTTGCCGCCGCACTGCTTGCGGCACTACAGAGCGGCGTAATGTGGGTCCTGTTGGCAGGGGCGAAGGAGCGCAGTCCGTTCAAACGGCTCTTCAGGCTCGCGCTCATGGTTGACGTCGTATGGATCGGCATCGCGGGCGTTGTGGTAGCCGCGATAAGCGCGCTGAGACACAGTTTGGGACAGGCGCCGCCCGCGCCGGGCCTGTTGCTGCCCAGCCTCGGCTGGTTCGTAGACCCGAACAGCACTGCGGCCATGCTGTTGTCGTTCGTCAATCCGATCGTGTTCTATGCGGCGTGGCTTTTGGCTGCAGGCTTGCGTAACGGCTGCCAACTGAAAAATGCGGCCGTTGCTTTGGCAACAGTTGGATTTCTCGTGTGCTCCATTGGCCTTACGTTGCTCGGATGATGCGCAGGCTCCTGAAACCCATTGCTGCAACGGCGGTCGTCCTTGCGCTTGCGGCTTGCGGCGGCCATCGAGCCGCCAGCCGTACGATCACACCCGTATTGCTCCGGAATGCCGTACGGGAAATAGCGGCTGCCGGTCCCGCGATGACCGTAGCGGTTTTTCAATCCGGCAGAGCGCCGGTTACGTATTCGACGATAACGAAAAGCACCGCGGACGCGCTCGCGCGGCCGTTTTACGGCGGCTCACTCGCCAAAGAAACCGTGGCGTTGATGACACTCAACCTTGCGTCCGAAGGGAAAATTCGCTTGGACGCGCCCGTCGCGACATACGTCTCCGCGCTTGGTGCGCTTGGACGTCGCGTGACGATTCGCGAGTTGCTGGATCAAACATCCCAGCTCCCCGATTACGTGGGTGTCGTGCCCGGCAAAGCGACGCGAGCGGACGTCGATAACGCAATCGCGCACATGAACAGCCTGGCTCTCATCGATTCGCCCGGAAGCCGGTTTTTCTACAGCAATACGAATTACTATTTGCTGAGCAAGGTCATTTCCGCCGTAGAAAAAAAAACGTTCGACACCGTGGCAAACACGTACATGCGCTCGTTGTCCGTGAATGCGTATCGTTTCGTCGACGGGCCGGTACCTGGAGTCGTACCTGGTCGTGATTGCCTTTCAGGGAAGGTCGTAAAACCGAATATCGCGATCGCACGGGGATCCGGCAACGTCGTGACGACCGTGGAGGCTCTTGGAACGCTCGACGCTCGAATCATGGAACACGTCGCCGAATCCGGTTCACCGATGTCGAAGATCGCCACGCCGGCCATTATGATTCAGGGGCGAGACGACGGATACTCGTACGGGGAATACGTTTCGAATCTCGCCGGGCAGAAGATTATCTGGCACGACGGGCTGATTCCCGGATACACCTCGTACAATGGAATGGCGCCGGGTGCACGGACGAGCCTGGCCATTGTCGCTGCATGTTCGCCCTACGACGTGGTTACACTCGCGCGTCGCTTGTGGCCGTACATTTTTGGAAGCACGTAAGTCCGCTATGACCCGATCCGTTCGTCTCCGGTGCGCAGTGCGCAGTACGTTGAAAGACGACGCGCTCGTCCTGCTGGCAGTACCGCCGGATACGCCCACGCAGCGCGTTGTGGCGCTTTCCACGAGCGGCATAGAACGCGTGAATCCGCCCGCCGCAAGCGTGGTGCTCGAGGCCGAGCCGGGGAAACACTACGGCTTTGACGCGCTGATCCGGTTGGGCACCGATCGCGGCGATCCGCAAGAAGATGCGCGCAGCCTTGCGCGGTGGTTGGAAGACGGCCCGCTCGTGCATTTGAGCGACGAATTGACCGGCGTCGCTCGGCGAATTACGCAGACGTACGAAAGCCCCCAGGATCGCGCTCGTCAAGCGTTCGAATTCGTCGTGAACGCGATGCGGTACGTGTGGCCGCCGCCCAGGCGCGGCGCAGCCGCTTCCTACGAGGTCCGGCAAGGAGACTGCGGCGAGTACACGTGGATATTTGTTGGGCTGTGCCGTGCGATGGGGATTCCCGCGCGCTCGGTATGCGGAACGTTCATCTACGGCGGGCGTCAGCCGCATGTGTGGGCGGAAGTGTATTTAGCCGATCGCGGGTGGATTTCGGTCGATCCGAGTTTGACGGCGATGCGCCGCCGCCGGCTGCGAAACCCACTCGACCTGCTGCTCACGATCGCGTCTTTGTCGACAGTACGGCCCGCGAACGCGCTCTTTCCGTTCACGCTGTTCGATTTCGCTGTAACGGATCGCGTCTGCTTTTCGCTGGGCGAGGATCACGACGTTCCGGCAGAGGCGTCCTCGCTGTTGCGCAGCAGATCGGCGATCGACGCAACGTTTCGGTGGGGCCGCGATTCCTTTTGCGGAAAAATTCCGTTTTTGCAGCCCGCCGCGGGCCTTGGCATACCGTGGGAAGATCTCGTCGTGGAATGGCGAACCTCGAACGCTTCGTTCGGCGGCGTGGAACGAGTAACGTCGTCGGTTCGGCAGTGGCTGCTCTTTGCGTTTGTGGCATTGTGGGTCGCCATGTCAATCGGCGCAATTCAGCTGCAGCCCGCAATCAGCATCGGGCTTTTTGCCGCGCTGTCCGCGTGCGTTTTAGTGCGCATTCTCATGCTTACGGTCGACGTGGTTGACGTCGTGTGTGCGGCGTTGCTTTTGGCGGTCGTTTTCACGCGGATAACGTAAAGCAGCCGCGGCGCGGCAGGACGCCGCAAGGGCGGTCCGCAAACACCAAACAACCCTCGGCTCGCCTTCACACGAAAGGCATCGTTGTGGATTGCTTTACTAGTCGGACGCTTTTGACAAGCGCGGTTTCGGTGTTGCTTGCGGCTCTGTGCTTGAGCGGCTGCGTTGCGGCGGCGGCTCCGCCGCCCACGACGGCGGCACCGCCCGCGCTCGTTCGGGAACCCGTCGATCAACACTTCTCGGCGTTTCGATTGCTGTCGGAACCGTCAAAGGTGTGAAGGTGGCGCTCGCGTACGGCGACGCCGATAGCACGCACAAAACGCCCATGACCCCGCAGACGCACATTCGCTTCGCGTCGGTTTCCAAAGCGATTACTTCTGCGGCCGTGCTCATGCTGGATCAAGCGGGCGCGATTTCAATCGACGATCCGGTCGCGAAGTACGTTCCTCAGTACGTCCAGCAGCCGGTCGCGCCGCCGAGCCCCGGCGCCACACCGACGCCGAGCGGCTCCCCGCGACCGATCGAAATCAAGGATCTCATGAGCATGACGTCGGGGCTGCCCGGCCGCGCCGGCGGCGATCCCGTGCTTCACGGCGACGGGCCCATTACGTCCGCGCAGTTTTTCGCGAAGATCAATCAACTCAAACTCTGGGGCTATCCCGGCACGCGCTGGGATTACTCGAACGAAAGCTACTATCTGCTGGCACAGCTCGTGCAAAACGTCAGCGGCATGAGTTTCGCCGACTTTCTGCAGCGCAAAATCTTCCAGCCGGCGGGCATGAAAGATTCGTATAGCGACGTCGGCGCGCCCGACCCGTCGCTGGCCCTGGGCTACGTGCATTTCGCGCAGAGCGACCCGTTCATGGAATGCCCTGCGCCCGATTGGAGCGGAGAAGTTGGTCTTGGCGGCGTCATCAGCACGCCCAGCGATATCGTGCGTTTCGACATCGCGGTCATGAACGGCACGTTGCTGGACGCGCAGCACCGCAAAGCATTTTTAGCTCCTGCGTGGGATTTCGGCAACGGCTACGGCTATGCGTACGGGTGGTTTACCCTGCCGAACGGTCTGGTTGTGCACGAGGGCGATTTCTCCACGACGCAAACCATCAACGCAATCTTCCCGGACGGCACGTTCGTCGTGAGTGCAGCCAATGGGGCGACGTTGGCGCCGTTCTTCGATCGACGTTATTACGTGAACCAATTGCAAAACGCATACGGCACGACGCCCTTTCCGCTCGGAACGCGCGTAGATGCAGGGCCGCCGCCGGGCATCTCTTCGTTCACCACGTGCGAACAGCTCGACCACATGCTCTTCGACTCCGATTCCTGAGCCGTTATCGCAGGCCGACTCCGCGTTTGAGGTCGCGCATCGCCCACTTTCCGAAGATCTCGTCGGGATGACGGTCCACTAAGAACGCGAGCAGGCGAATTGCGTGCGTTTGTGCGGTTTCGCCCGGCAAGGACTCGAAGCGCGCGGCCAGTTCCCACGCGCAGCGCGTGTACGCGGCATCCGATCCATTGTGTGAAAGCGTCCAGAAGCGCGCTTCCAACGCGAAGGCGGCCGACGCATCGTTCTTGTCCGCGGCGGCAATTGCGTCGAGCAAACACTGCGTGCCGCTTCCGGCACTACATGACGGTGAAGGCGAGGAGCCGGCCCAATGCGGCCATGGCCGCACGCCGATTCCCCGCGCGAGATCGCGCCGCGCATTCGCGGCAAATGCCGAACCGGAAAAATCATCGCGGATCTTTTGCAGCACCGCAATCGCATGCAGTCTTGCATCCGCGCCCGGCAACTCCTCATACAGCACGGCAAGATTCCAAAGCGCGGCGGGCAGCCACGAATCGCGCGGATACCGTGTGCTCCAATCTTGGAGCGCGTCTTGTACCGAAAGTGCGTCGTGCGCGATTGCATCGGGCTTGCGGCGCGCGTTATGAAGATCGTTCGCGAGCGAAAAGATCAGGTGACGAATGCCGAGCGGGCTGAGGCGCATGTGGCCGAAATATTCATCGGCCGGCGCAAGGTCTGAAATGGAAACGGGACCGGCAGTAGCGGTCCCGTTCGGAGATGAAAGCGCCAACGCGGTGAGCGTTGCCAGACAGATAGCGAGCGCGATTTTCGTCCCCGTCATCTCTGGACTGCCGCCTTCCGTCCGCACGAAACCCGCTCATGCCGTTTATGAGGGCGCCTGCTCGCTGCCCGCGATCTCGCCGGCGAAGTATAGCGCAGCGCTCACCGTCAACTAAATCCTTAAGAGCGCATGCCGAAAGGCCTGCGTAAGCCTTTTGGCCCACCAGTCGGGCGAGGCGCTCGCCTGGCGCCCTGCGAAACCGGCAACGATGAGGAAGCGCGCGTTTGTCGCGGCCGGAATTTTTGCGTTGGCGGCGTGTGGCGGGGGTGGCGGCGGAACGTCGTTGCCCGCGGCGCCCGCGCCGGCGCGCTCAGGTGCCGCTCTTTTCAGTATTACGATTCCCTCGAGCACCGCAGCGTCCACGACGCGCAAGCCGGGCTACGTATCGCCGAACGCGCAATCGGTCACGATTGCGGTCAACGGCGCCGCGCCCAGCGTGACGGCCAACATTACGCCGTCATCCGGCGGGTGCACGACGTCGAACGGCGCGACAACGTGTACCATCAACGTCACCGCGCCGCAAGGCGACGACACTTTCGCCGTTACACTCTTCTCGGGCACCGGCGCGTCCGGTTCGAAACTGGGATCCGGCACGGTGTCTGCGACAATCGGTGCGTCGCCTGCACCGCTCGACATTACGCTCGGCGGGGTCGTCGCTTCCGTGGTGATCGCGCTCGGAAATGCAACGCCGCCCGCGGGCGCGGCCGCGACGATCCCCGTTACCATAACGGCAAAAGATGCATCGGGCGCAACCATCATCGCGCCCGGCGGCTATTCGCCCGCGATCACGCTCACGAATAGCGATACGTCGGGCCATACCGTACTTTCCACGACAACGGTGAGCGATCCCGACACCACCGTAACGCTCGCATACGATGGAAGCAGCGCGGTGACGAACGCGACGATTTCCGCGACGATTACCGGCACGATAACCAGCGTGACCTCCGCCACACTCACACCGCAAATCGCGACACCGACGCCATCACCGACACCGACACCGACACCGACGCCGACACCAACGCCGACACCGACGCCGACACCAACGCCGACGCC
>DASSEZ010000025.1:0-23201 GCA_035694945.1 Vulcanimicrobiaceae bacterium | reverse complement strand
AAGGGCTTGGAGTCGGCGACGCTGTCGGTGCCGGTGCTCCTGACGGCGACGCTGTCGGGGCTCCCGACGCCGAGGGCAACGGTGAGAGCGACCCCGTCGGGACGGGCGATGGCGACGGCGTCGCAGTCAAGCACGGTACCGGCAGAATCTCGACTTTCGGCTGTCCGGGAGCCGGTGTCGGCGTCGGAGCGGGGCTTGGCGTGGGCGACGGCTTGGCGGATGCACTCGCGACCAGCACCGCGCATGGCACGGGACTTGCGAAATAATGCTCGGTGTAGCCAATCGCAAGATCTTTTTTCAGCGCCTTGCCGAAAAACGACGTCGGCCACTTTCGAATGACGATGTTGGCGTAGTCCCAAGCTTTTTGCTGCGCATCCTGCGTCCAAATTTTGCGGTACATTTGAAACGCCAGGAAATACGAGCGCGCGAGCTGCGGATCTTCCGGATACTTTTGCGCCCAAGCGTTCAGCGCTTCGTCGGCCCACTGTACGGAACTGATGAGGTGCGGATCGGTGGTGTACGCACCCGCGCGGATCGCGTCGTCGTGGAACGTGTTGTTGATGCCCAGGTAGCTCATCTTCATCCGGCCGAAGTATTCATCGCCGGGCGCCGCATGCTTGAGCACGTCCAGGACGTGCTGCTGCCATTTGCTCAGCTTCGGCGCCTTTTTACTGCTGCTCTTGGTCTTGCTGCTCTTCGAACCGGTTTTGGACGTCGTGCTCGCAGATGGAGCGGCGGCAACGGACCCCGCAAAAGCTAGCGCAATGGCCGCGGCGGATATGGACATGAACGCGCGTTTCAACAAGAACCCTTTCTCCAGCGGAAACGAACCCTAGTGTTTGAGAAACGTACTTCACGGCCGGGCAGTTCGCTTACTTCCGAGTTAGCGTATTCCGACTCGCGCTCTGCATCTGCGCCCGGGCCAAGGCCCCGTAGCGTGTACGCCCGTAACGGCTGAGCAGCCAGCGCATTGCGTGCGCCGCTCGCGCGTGGCCTCGCGAAGTACGCACGTGCGAATACAGCGTGGTCAAGTCGTAGACACTGCGCGCAAGCCACGGATCTGCGGGATATTTGTGCTCCCAATCGTGCATCGCGTCTTCGACCAGCACCGCGGTTCCGAGCACCGCTTCGCCGCTCGCAGGCGAGTATTGCAGCCGCAGCGCGAGATCGTGCAACTGGTTGCGTATGCCGAGAATGCTCATCTTCAGACGGCCGAAGTACTCGTCAGCGGGCGCGACGCGCACGTGAACGTGCTGCGTTTTCGCGACGGCAACCGCTCCGGAGAACGGAGCAGCGATAATGATAAGAAAAAAGAGAACGGCTGATGTGCGCACGGCGCACCGGTCCTTTCTCTCCCCCACTATCGAGCATCGACTTGCCTGCCGCCTCAGTTTAGCTGCTTGCCCGCAGGCAAGCCCTGGCGGGCGGCCAAGAGGATGCGCGAGCGCTGTCCGAGCACCAGTCCCGCATGCCCCGCACACTGCTCGCCGCCGCCGTTCAGCTCGCGGCGCATTCCCGTGCGTCGTTCCACGATGCATGGCCGGACGTAGTCACGCTCGTCAATGCCGCAGCCGAGGCGGGCGCGAATTTGATCGTCCTTCCGGAAGGCACGCTGCCCGCCTACGTGCTCGGATACGAACCGTATGAAGAGGCGGAGACCGCCGCGGCGCTGCAAGAGTGCTGCGCGCTGGCAAAACGGCACGGCGTCGTGCTGATTGCCGGAGCGGCGCGGCGCGAGGGAAATCGCGTATACAACAGCGCGATCGCGGTCGACCGCGACGGCAGCATCGCAGGGAGGGCGGACAAGCACTTTTTGTGGCACTTCGACCGGCAATGGTTTGCGCCGGGCGAACGTATCGAGCCGATACGCACGTCAATCGGCAGCATTGGCGCGCTGGTGTGCGCGGACGGCCGCATCCCCACGATCTCTCGCGCGCTGGTGGACGCCGGCGCGGACGTGCTGGTGATGCCGACCGCATGGGTGACGAGCGGACGCGATCCGCGCAATTTCGAGAACGCGCAAGCCGACTTGCTCGCGCGCGTGCGTGCGCGTGAAAACGGCGTGCCGTTTATCGCCGCGAACAAATGCGGCGTCGAGATGGAGTGCGTAGCTTATTGCGGCAAGAGCCAAATCGTCTCGGGCCAAGGCCAGGTACTCGCGCTCGCCTCGCAAGATCGCGCCGAAACGATTACCGCGTCCATTACGATCGGCGAATTGCAACCGCAGCGATCGCGAAGCACCACAAGCGCGCCGCACATGGACTGGAATACGCAGCAGCGCGTCGCGATTACGCATCGCTCGCGCAGAGCGGGCGACGACGCGCTCCTGCGCATCTTGGAAGCGGACGTGCTGATAGATGCAAACTACCCCGGCTTTGAAGACGATGCGCTGCTCGATCCCGGCACGCTCGCGGCGCTGCGCCTGAGCGAGAATCTGCGCCTGGCCGTCTGGCGCACCTCGTACGAACCGGCATGGCAGGTCACGTTCGCGCGAGCGCGCGCGCTGGAATTGCGCATGTACGTCATCGTGATCGACGCCCAGCACGAGCGCGCGTACGCCATGGATCCGGACGGCGCCGTGTTGTGCGGAACGTTCGGCGACTATGAGATCGCAAGTTTCGCATTCGATCCCGCGAGAACCACGCAGACCGCCGTCGCACCGGGCACGGACGTGCTCGAAGGCCTTCGCCGCGCACAAACGCATGCGCGCTAAAGCGTTGTTGACGGCAGGCGCGCTACTCGCGCTGCTCGGTACCGTGCCGCATCATCGCAATCCGCTGGCGGGCTCGTTCAAGATCGACGTTCCGCCCGGGCCGTACGTCTCCGGCAGCCGTCTGCCCGTCAGCGCGTCGGGCGTAACAGGACGTGTCTCTTTCTCGCTCGTCGGCCCGGGTGAGATCGACGGCTCCTCGTTCGTCGCGCCGGCGGTCTCGCAAGCGACGACGGCGACGATCATCGCGAGCGCACGCGGTGCGGTCGCCGTGCGCAAAGTGCATATCGTTCCCGCGCCTGCCGCTCGAACACCACTGCTTGCCGTTGCGACCTATCACAACGGCATCGCGCTGCACGATCCCAAGACGTTCCGGCTCATCGGTTACATGCCGATCGGCGGCGCGCCGG
This sequence comes from Vulcanimicrobiaceae bacterium, assembly GCA_035694945.1. Lineage (GTDB taxonomy): Bacteria > Vulcanimicrobiota > Vulcanimicrobiia > Vulcanimicrobiales > Vulcanimicrobiaceae > DATGJX01. The sequence goes on along the minus strand of DASSEZ010000025.1, from coordinate 20,081 downwards.
GCGACGTGGCGTTTACAACGCGTGGCGCACTCGTTGCGCCGAACACCGACGGCGACACCATGGCGACGATCGCGCGCGATCCATGGCGACTGCATTCGGTACAGAACGTCGCGCTCGGAAACGAAGTCGCGGTAGACGCGTCGACCGGCAACGTGTTCGTGAGCAACCGCGATGCGGGCGGATACGGCGCGCTCACGCGCATCACGCCGCAGGGACACCTGACGCGCGTCAAAACCGGAGATACGGCCGAAGGTTTGGCGATCGACGCAGCGCGCGGCATCGTGTACGTCGGCAACGTGAACGACAACAGCGTGGCCGTCGTCGATGCGGCCAGCATGCGTGTGCTGCGAAAAATTCCAAGCGTACCCCGGACCTTCGGCATTGCGCTGGATCCGCGTGCGCAGCGGCTGTTCGTCGTCTCGAACACCAGTCCGTCGATGCCGCAGCACTCCGGCTACGTCGCCGCTATAGACCTCGCGCGCACCAATCCGCGTATCGTGCAGCGCAGCGCGCGGATGATCTTCCCGATCGGCGCGGCAATCGATTTACAAAGCGCACGCTTGTTCGTTACCGACGAAGTGAAGGATGCGGTTTTCGTGCTCAGCACGAAGACGCTGCGCGAAGTGCATGCGCCGCTGACGACTTGCAGTACGCCGTGGCGCCCGAGCATTGCTCGCGGCCGCCTGTACGTTCCATGCGCAAACGCCGATAAGGTCGACGTATTCGATTTGCGTTCGCTTCACCGCGTGAAAGGTGCGCCGTTTTCAACCGGCGGCTTTCCGCTTGGCGTCGCCCTTTGGCCCTAGCTGCGTTTCTGCTTGCCGCGCTGGTGCTGCCGCTCTCGCCGCAGCCCGCGCCGCCGTTCCCAACCATCATCACCGACGCGCCGGTGATCACCGACGTCGCGCCCGGCGTGAAATACGGTGATTACCGTATGCTCACGAGCGACGGGCCGATTTCGCTGCACGTCGTCGCAGTAGACTTGCAGAACCCGACGGTGCGCATCGGCGCGGGCCTTGCGCAGGACCGGCTGATTTCGTCCGGCGAGCCCGTATCGTCGATGGCACGCCGCACGGGCGCCGTCGCCGGCATCAACGGCGATTATTTCGACATCAACCAGACGAACCAACCGCTGAACATCCTGGTGCAGAACGGTCAACTGGAACGCGTGCCGATGCAGCGCTGGGCGCTGGCCTTCGACAAACAAAACACGCCGCAGTTTGCCGAGTTCAGCGTGACGGAGCAAGCGGTGTTGCCGGGCGGATCGCTGCCGCTGGAAGCGATGAATCAGTGGACGCCGTGGGGCGGCGGCGCGGCGCTCATCACCCCAGCATTCGGCCCGCTGCACGCCGCCGACAATTACACCGAGATTGCGCTGCAGCCGGTCGACGGAACGCCGCCGTTCGCCACATATCGCGTGAGAGGTATTACCGACAACACGACCACGCAGCAGCCGGGATACTATTTGGTCATCGGCCCGAAAGCGTACGGCACCGTACCGTTGCCGAACGCCGGCGATACGATCGCGGTTCAAGGCAGCGTAACGCCGCCGGTCGACGGCATCACCACTGCAATCGGCGGCGGCCCGCTGCTCGTGAAAGACGGCGCGTGGTACGCGGATCCCGACGGTCCGAACACTGGTGAATTCCGCACGCACATGCCCTCCAGTGCCGCAGGCGTTACGAACGATGGAACGCTGCTGCTCTTCGAGATCGACGGACGGCAGCCCGCGCTCTCGATCGGCGTACTTCAACCGCAGCTCGCATCGTTGATGATCGCGTTCGGCGTCGTAACGGGAATGCAATTCGACGGCGGCGGCAGTTCGACGCTCGTCGCGCGTCTGCCCGGAGCTACGAATGCATCCGTGCAAAACTCACCATCGGACGGCGTCGAACGGCGCGTCGCCGACGCGTTGCTCGTCTACAGCGATGCGCCGTATGGGGCACCCGCAAAACTCTATGCCACGCCGCAGGTCGTACGCGCGCTTCCAGGAGCACGGGTTCCGATACACGTCGCCGTAACCGATGCCGCGCAGCACGCCGTGTCGTGCCATTGCACGACGAACTTGCGCGTGATTCCGGCGAGTGCGGGACGCATCGAGGACGGTACGTTCGTCGCGGGTGACAAACCGCAAGACGCGGTGATTCGCGTGCGGAGCGGAGCGTTGCAAATGGACCTTCCGGTGCACGTCACGACGGCCGTCGCGCGCGGAGAAATTATGCCGCTGCATCCGGCATTGCGCGCGCATGAACGCGTACAACTTTCGGCACGTGCGTTCGATGCGACCGGCTATCCGATCGCGATTCCCGACACGCTGCCGTGGAACGCGTCCGGCGGCTCGGTGGACGATCGCGGGCGGTTCGCAGCCGGCGTTCGAGACGCCGTTGCGAGCGTGCGTTTGGGCAGCACGCTCGTTCGCCAAACGATTACGGTGGGCGAACACACGCAAGCGCTGGCATTGCACAAAACGACGTTTGCAACCGCACCGCGCGGCGGCCCCGGCGGCATCGAACAACCGAAAACGTGTGCGGGCTGCACCACGCTGCGCTACGATTTCAGCGGCGCAGAACGCGCGGCGTACATCGATGCAACCGTGCAATTGCCGCAACGCGCGCTCGGGATTTCCGCCGACGTGTACGGAGACGGTAACGGCGAAGTGCTGCGCCTTGCGGTCAACAACGCCATAAACGAGCGCTTTCTCTTCACCGTCGCGAAGGTGGACTGGCACGGCTGGCGTCACGTCGAGTTTCGCTTTCCGGCCGCCCTACCGCAGCCGATCACCTTCAAGTCGATGTACGTCATCAATAAAGTCGGCCCCATGCCCGCGGTAACGGCGGCAGGCGCCATCTCCATTCGCAACTTAGCGGTCCTCCTGGCAGGCAGCGCTCAAAGCCAAACAAAATAAAGCCCCGCATGAGTTTTGATGCTCTTGCGTCCCGCGCGCTCGATACGGCATCGTCGCGCGGAGCGGACTATGCCGACATCCGCTTCGAGAACGTGCGCAGCGAACGTATCGAAGCCCGTAACGGCGTCGTTGCGACGCTGTCCGACAGCACCAGCCGCGGATACGGAATCCGCGCACTCGTAAACGGTGCTTGGGGTTTCGCGGCCAGCTCCGACCTCAGCGAGTCAGGCGTAGATAGAGCCGCCGCGCGCGCGGTCGAAATCGCGAAAGCGGGAGCGGCAATCACGCGCAATCGCATCGGGTATGCCCCCGCGACTGCGTACACCGACACGTTCGCAACGCAGGTCGCGCGCGATCCGCACGACGTGCCGCTGAACGAACGCGTTACGCTGCTGCTGAACGCCGAAAAAGCGCTGCACGTGTCTTCGAAGGTCAGCGTCGGGCGCGCATGGATGGATCTCTGGCGTACCGACAAGACGTTCTACAGCACCATCGGATCGCGCATCGAGCAGTCGATTCGCCAAACCGGCAGCGGCATCGAAGCGATGGCGGTCGGCGAAGGCGACGTGCAGACACGAACCTTTCCGGGCGACATCGGCCTCTATAAAGCCGGCGGATGGGAAATTATCGAACAAGCGCAACTCAGCGCGAACGCACAGCGCATCGGCGAGGAAGCCGTCGCACTGCTTTCGGCGCCGCAGTGCCCGAGCGGTACGTTCGACGTTATCTTGGGCGGCTCGCAAGTCTCGCTGCAGATTCACGAGTCGTGTGGGCATCCCGCCGAACTCGATCGCGTGATGGGCTGGGAAGCGAATTTCTCCGGCGTGAGCTTCCTGGAAATCGCACAGCTGGGAAAACTCAAGTACGGATCGGACATCGTCAACATCGTCATCGACAATACGCTTCCCGAGGGTCTGGCCACGGTGGGATATGACGACGAAGGCACCAAGAGCGTGGTTTCGGACATCATTCGCGGCGGCATGCTGATCGGTTACGAGATGAGCAACGACACCGCACGGCTCATCGGCCGCGAGAGCAACGCGTGCGTGCGGGCGCAAAGTTGGGAGTTCGTCCCGATGATCCGCATGTGCAACCTGAACCTCTTGCCGGGCGACGTGCCCTTCGAGAATCTGTTCGACGACGTCAAAGACGGCATCTACATGGAAAGCAACCGCTCGTGGTCGATCGACGATCACCGTTTGAACTTTCAGTTCGGCTGCGAGATGGCGTGGGAAATCAAGAACGGCAAGCGCGGGCGCATGCTCAAGAATCCGACGTACGCCGGAATGACGCCGCGCTTCTGGAACTCGTGCGACGCCATTGCCGATGAAAAGTCGTGGGTTGCTTGGGGTACGCCGAACTGCGGCAAAGGAGAACCGATGCAGACCGGACGCACTGCACAGTGCGCGTCGCCCGCACGCTTTCGCAACGTGCAGGTCGGAGTAGGTTACCGTGGATAGCGCCGCACGCGAAGCCGTCGCCCGGCGTGTTCTCAAACATTCGAGCGCCGATCAAACCGAAGTCCTCGTATGGAGCACGAACAGCGCCCTCACGCGGTTCACGCACAATATGGTGCATCAGAACGTGGCCGAAGCCGACGTGTCCGTGCGCATACGCGCAATCGTCGGCAAGCGTACCGGCGTTGCCACCACGAACGCAACGGACGACCATTCGCTCCGCGACGCAGCGTCGCGCGCGGTCGAAATGGCGAAACTCTCGCCCGAAGATCCGCAGCTTCCGCCGCTTCCGCAGGGCGGCGACGCAACGCCGCCGGAGGGTGCGTACGCCGAGCAGACCGCGCACGCAACGCCGCATACCCGCGCACAGATGTGCGACGCGATCTTCAAAACCGCGGAAGCGCGCGAATACTGGTGCGCAGGATTCGCAACGACCAGCACGAGTGGCATCAGCATCGCGAACTCCAGCGGGGCTTGCGCATCATTCGACGGCACCGACAGCGGCATCAACGTCAAGATGAACGCGCACGACTCGACGGGTTTTGCCGAAGGGTATGACACCGACGCATCCCGTTTGGACGCGCATGCAATCGGCACGTTATCGGCCGAAAAGGCGCGCGCATCGGCGAATCCGCGCGGTGTCGAACCCGGCGAGTGGACCGTGATCTTGGAACCGGCGGCATTTGGTGAACTGTTCACCTACATCGCCGATCATTTTTCCGCGCAATCTTTCGACGAGGGTTCGTCGTTTTTGAGCGACGGCTTGGACCGGCAGTATTTCGGCGAGAACGTCACGATCACCGACGACTATGCGCACCCGCTCAACCCGGGCATGCCGTTCGATTACGAAGCACACCCGACGCAGCGACTCACGCTCGTCGAAAGGGGTGTGGCCAGGACCGTCGTTACCGACAGTTACTGGGCGCACAAACTGAACCGCGAGAATACCGGGCATGCACTGCCGGCGCCCAATGCCTACGGGCCGCAACCTTCGCATTTGGTGGTTGCCCCCGGCAGCAAACCGTTGGCGCAGCTCATTGCCGAAACCAAACGCGGGCTGCTCGTCACGCGCTTCTGGTACATTCGCACAGTGGATCAAAAGAAGGCAATTGTCACCGGCATGACACGCGACGGGACGTTCCTCATCGAAAACGGCGAGATCGCGGGCGGCGTACGCAACATGCGGTTCAACCAGAGCATCATCGAGGCGCTCAAACAGTGCGAGTTCAGCAACTCGCTGCATCGCACGGGCGGCTACGCGTATTCGCTGGTGGTTCCGGCGGCGAAGATCGACGGCTTCTCGTTCTCGAGCGGCACGGAGTTCTAAGGCTGACTTTCCCTCGTCATCCTGAGCCTGTTCAAAGGGCGTTAATCCGCTAACGTCAATCGACGTTCAGTCAAGTTTCCCGTGAACGGACCGCGGTTCTCTTGTGAACCGCGGTCATTATTTTGTATGCCTGTATCAAGCCACGGCAATCACAAAATTCACTTTGGAGACACACGCTCATGATGAAACGTCTCGGAACACTTTCGGCAACGTTTGCGCTGGCAACAGCCGCTCTCTGCGCCGGACCGGCAATAGCCGGACAACAAACGCAAAGCCTTACGGTCAATGGCAGCGTCAGCCAATCGTGCACGACACTCAGCAGCGCGCAAACGCTGACATTCCCCGCATACGACTTCCAGGCCAACGCAACGACCGCGGACACGGCTGGACCCGTTTCTTACACCACGCAGTGCACGAAAGGTTCGAGCGTGGCCTTCAGCGTCGACGGCGGCGCCAACTTCGGTCACACGTCCGGAACGCGCGCACTCAAGAGCGCCGGCACCGGCGACTACATGAATTACGGCCTCTTCCAAGACGCCGCAGATTCGACCGCCTGGGCGTTCAATTCGAGCAACGGCTCGGGCACGAACGGTCCGACACTCAATCCGACGAGTAACACGCAAACGCTGACGCTCACGATCTACGGGCGCATTCCGGCTGGTCAAGACGTCTCGGTAGCGAGCGACTATACCGACTCCGTGACGGTTGCCGTCAACTACTAGAACGCCCCATGCCGAAGCAGCTTCGAGCGTTCGTCGTCGTCGCAGCGGCCCTTGCACTGGGTGCGGGGCCTGCGGCGGCATCCACGCAGACGTCGACGGTCACCGTGTCGGCGACGATCGCGCAAGCCTGCACGGCGCTCTCACCGTCGAGCGGATCCACGATGACCTTCCCCGCCTATGATGCTTTCGGCAACAAAACGCTTCCCGACGACGACGCCGCGCCGGCGCAATTTACCACGCAATGCACCAAGAGCGCGGCGAACGTCAACTTTTCTGTCAGCGGCGGCAACAATTGCACGAGTTCGCCTGTCAGCGGCACGCGAGCGATGAAAAGCGGCAGCAACTATTTAGCATACCAGTTGTATCAGAGCGCGCCGCCAGCAGGCGCCGCATGGCCGTTTAACGCAACGACATGCGCCGGAAATGCCGGGCCGACGCTGACTATCACCAGTTCAAGCGCTACGCAAACGCTCAGCATCTACGGCGAGATTCCGGCCGGACAAAATCCATCCGTAGGGAACGGTTATACGGACGCAGTGACCGTTTCGGTGAACTTTTAATGCGCGCGACACTGCTTTTTACCGCCGCGCTGTTCGTGATCTCAATCGGCGTCGCAGCAGCGACAACCAATCAATCGGTTACGGTAACAGGCAACGTCATCGCGGACTGCACCACGGTACCGTCGACCGGGACGCTCGCACTCGGTGCGTACAACCCGTTCAGTTCTGTCGATCTCGCACCGAGCACCCCGTTTCAATTTTCCATCAACTGCACGCGCGGCGACACGACGTTCACGGTCGCGGTCGATGGCGGCGCGAACTTTGCCGCGGCAAACCCCACAGGCAATCGCGCGATGCAAGACAGCACCGGCAGTTACCTCACCTATCAACTTTACGAGGATAGCGCGCACGCGACCGCGTGGCCATTCAGCACTGCAAGCGGACAAGGTACGCCGGTTAGTCTAATAGCCGGTGGTATCGCAGCCTCCAACACAATTTCACTCTACGGCGTTGTGCCGCATGGGCAAAGCAGCAGCACCGATGCCGGCGCATACAACGACACGGTCCACGTGACGGTGAACTACTGATGAGAAGCATTGCGGGCATTGCATTGGCCGTTATGGCTTGTGCGAGCGCGTTACCCGGCGCGGCTGCGACGCACAGCAAGACGCAGACCCTCACGGTGCGCGGCGCGGTAGCTCAAAACTGTTCGCTCACCACCAATCCCCTGGCATTTCCAAGCATCGGCGTCGGCTACATTCACCAGCCAGGAAAGACGATCTCGACGCAAAGCTCACTCGGCATGCGCTGCACCAAAGGCGCCGCAGTGCAAATCTCCATGGATACGGGATTATACGGAGCAAAGGCCGGCGCGCAGTTTGGAACTCGCTCGATGAAGTCGTCGTCAAACAAAACGTATTTGGGTTACGACCTCTGCCATGACTCCGCGTGCGCATCGGTTTGGACCCCGCAAGGTTATACGTACGTCTCGCCGAGCGACGCCGGTTCAAACCTCCCGGTTTGGGGCCGCATCAAAACCGGACAGCAAGCCGATCTCGGCTCGTACAGCGATTCGATTACCGTCACGGTGAGCTTCTGAGGTGACCATGAAAGCCATCGCCACTGTTGCGTTCGCGCTGTTCCTGCTCGGTGCGGTTGCATCCGCCGCCGCTAAAACGACGTCAAAAAGCATCGCTGTCTCTGCGCAGATCGTGCCGGGAGTTAGTGTGAGCGCGTATCTCACCGGCGGCACGATTCGCACGGTGACCGCGCCAACCGGCGCGCGAGACGTGCCGGCCGGTGCAAGCGCCCCAATCATTCGCATCGGATTCGATGCGCCATCGCCGCAGTATTTCCTAAAACGCGTTGCATGGGACAAACACCGCAACTCCCTTACCATCGACTTCTGAGGACCTTATGCAATCTGCCCATCTGAAACTGCTTGCCGGTTTCGCTGCCGCCGCTGCCATCACGCTCTCTTCGTGGCTGCCCGCATGCGCGGGCGCGTTCAACGTCAAACCAATTCGCGTTTTTCTCAGCAAGGACGGAACCAGCACCGTCGTCACGATCGAGAACCAGGATCAAAACGTCCTCCGGCTTCAAGTTCGTGCCTATGCGTGGACGAACGATCGCCAAGGCAAACCGGTGCTCGCACCGACAGACGATCTCATCGTCTTTCCGACGCTGGTCGACATCAACCCGATGGAGCGGCGCAGCATCCGGATCGGCTTTAGCGGCAACGCAGCGGCAAAAGAACTCACGTACCGCATCGCGCTGGACGAAATGCCGTCCATCGAAAGCCAACTCAGCAAGAGCAACGCGCCGGGTCTGCAGGTGCGCACACGCGTAACGATCCCGGTCTTTTATGCACCGCTAATCGCATCGCCGAAAGCGCAAATCGCGTATGCGAATCTGCGGCACGGCGCCGTGCAAGGGCGTATTTCCAACGATGGCAACGCTCACGCGACCATTTCCGCCGTTGACGTGGTCGGCCGCGACGCACAGGGCGCAACGGTCTTCGAAAAAACCATTAACGGGTGGTACGTCCTCGCCGGACAGAGTTGGGATTTTTCGGCCGGCGTTGGACGAGCGTGCAGCAAGATTCGAACGCTTTCCGTGTCCGTGCAAAGCGACGTGGGGCGCTTGCAGCACACCACGACCACCTCTCCGGCGGACTGCCGCTAAAGCACATGCGTTCGCTGATCGGCGCGATGGTGTGTTCGATCGTCATCGTGGGATCCTGCGCGGGCGCTCCTGCTAGCGACCAGCGAGCAGTGTTGACGTTGCGCGTGAACACGGTCGCCAAACAAGACGCGACGGTAACGTTGCGCGGTGACGACGTGCTGGTGACCCGCGCGGATCTCGAGCAGGCGGGCCTCATGGGGTTCGCCTTCAATAACGCCGGAAAAGCCGACGATTTGGTGTCACTGCAAGAGCTGCGGCCCGCACTGACGTTCCACATCGACGACGTCTCGCTGGCCTTGGATTTGAAGGTGAGTCCCGAGCATTTGGGCGGAACACTCGTGAACTTCGGTCCGCACGAAGCGGTGGAGGTCGCCAAACCGGCACGCAGCGCATTTCTGAATTATTCTCTCTCTACCTCGAACCAGACGGGCCCCGCGTTCGCCGGGGAATTCGGCACGCACTTCGGCGCCGGAATATTCAGCAGCACGTTCAGCACCTCCGGAAACCGGGAGTACAACAGCAACATCACCAGTTGGGTCTTCGACTCGCCGCAGTCGGCGCAGCGTTTGACGATCGGCGACGTCGTGACGGCAACGGGCGATCTCGGCGGGACCGTGGCAATCGCGGGGTTCGGACTCGCGCGCTATTTCGGGCTCAACCCGAATATCGTCAAGACGGCGCTGCCGCAGATCACCGGCAACGCGCTCACGCCTTCCACTGCCGACGTGTACGTGAACGGCGTGCTGTACAAACACGAACTTTTGCCTCCCGGCCAGTTCAACTTTCAAAATTTGCCAATCGGACAAGGCCCGAACAATACGACGGTCATCGTGACGGACGCGTTCGGACGGCAGCAGACCTATACGAACAGGTTCTACGGATCGGACGCGCTGCTCGCCAAAGGCGTAAGCGATTTCAGCTACGGCGCCGGCGTTCTGCATTCGCAATTCGGTGACCAAAGTGGGCACGGCATGGCCGCGGCCGCGCGATACAGTGCCGGCATCACGAACGATGTCACCGCAGGCGGTCGCTTCGAGATTTCCGGCACGACGATGAGCGGCGGGCCGTCGTTCACCGTTCGCTTCGCCGGCGGCGTTGCCGGCATCGAAGCCGCGCTCAGCCGCAGCGGCGGAGCGGCTGGTGAAGCGGCGGTCATCTCATATCAGCACATGGATCCGCGGCTGAGCGCAGCCTTTTCCGCAACGCTGCAGTCGCCCCACTATGCCTCACTCGCGCTGCAGCCTTCGCAAGACCGGCCGCTGACGAATCTGCAGGCAAGTCTCTCACGGCAGTTGGGGACGCGGGGCGCGGTCACGCTCTCCTATTACCGTCAGCAAGATCGCGACAACGGCATGCAAAGCGTTTGGCAACTCACGCACACGCTGCAAATCTCCGAAACCACGCAACTGCAGGTTTCCGAAAATCTCACCAGCGGTTCGGGCGGCAAGCAGTTCGGGTTGCAAACGGCGCTGAGTTTTCTGCCGCGCCATGGGCTTGCGGCGTCCGTGAACGCTTCGGAATCCGGCGGTCGCTCGCAGGCGACGCTTCAGGTTCAGCGCGCGCTTGAATCGCAAACACCGTCGTTCGGTTACACGCTCAGCACAACGAGCGCGGATGGCGGCCTGTCGGCATTCGGCTCCGCCGAATATCGAGGAGCGCACGGCAACTACAGCGTCGATCTCGGCGACGGCGCGGGTCAAACGACTCTTGCCGCTAACGCCGCGGGAGGCGTCGTATTCATCGGTGGGCGCTTTTTCGCCACGCAATCCGTAAGCGACGGCTATGCATTGGTCGATACCGCGGGACTCGCCGGCGTTCGGGTACTCGCAAACAACGTGGTCGTAGGCAGGACGAACGCGCACGGCTATCTGCTCGTGCCGCAGCTCGGCTCGTACATGAACAACGAGGTGAGTCTTGAAAGCACCGATCTGCCGCTGAACTACAGTATAGATGCGCCGGCACAGGAAATTGCGCCGGCGTATAAATCGGGCGAGGTCGTACAATTCGGCATCAGCCACGTGCGCCCGGTTACCGGCAGCGTGCAGGTTCGCATCGACGGCCGCACCATCATCCCCGCGTACGGGCTGCTCGTAATCGACGGCACAACCGCACGAAAACAATCGGATATCGGCGAGGGCGGCGAGTTCTATTTCGATTCATTGCAGACAGGAGTGCACCGCGCGCTCGTCGAGTTTCACGGCGGCCGATGCACCTTTGAACTTACCGTGCCGCAAAGCGCGTCGTCATTCATCAAACTCGGGACAATCGTTTGTCAGAACGGAGTACGGTCATGAAATACGTCATGTGGCTTGGAGCGTTCGCGCTGTGCTGCGTTGCCGCGCTGGGGCTCTCGCAGCAGCGCGCTCAGGCGGCCTCGTGTTCGATGAACCAGAGTACGCTTGCCGATCTCATCGCGAATTACGATCCGCCAAAATCATCAGCTGCAACGGCGATTACCGTCCCGGCGAATACACTCACGTTCACGTGCAGCGGTCTCGGATCGGGCAACGCCTCACACGTCTACGTACTGCTGAACGGATCGACGTCCGCAGCATATACCACGCCATTCCTGACGGGGCCGAATTCATTCAAACTCAGCTATACGCCGTGTCTGCCGGGATCCGGTACGTGCAACGGCACGACCAGTGTTTGGGGCAATACCGTCTCGACTGCGTACAAGACCACAAACGCGGTCAACGGCACCAATGCGATCAATCAAACGTTTTCGATCTTCATGGGCCAGCAGGACGCATTTGTCGGAACTGCCGCGCAGTACAGCGGATCGCTATTCTTTTCTTTCGTATGCGGCGAGGGCGGCACTCAGGCCGCTTGTTGAGATGTCCGGCGGCGGGTTTGGGCCGTCGGATACCGTGCGCGGGCCGGATGGGCAGAGCCGGCCCGCGTACTAAAATTACGCTCTGCGTGCGATCGTAACGGTGCGTGCCGCGCCGAATGCGATTAGCAACAAACCGAGCAGTAGAATCGGCCAGTACGGTGCGGATGCCACGACGACGGCGGGATACGTTTCCACCGCCGCACTGAGCAACAAGCCGCCGATGTTCTTACGTACGCCCGGCGGCGTAATGCCGATCCCGTGCGGCAGTACGCGATCGTGCGTATCGGCAACCGCAAAAAGAATTGCCGGCTGACCGATGACCGGCGGATCGGTGTGCAATTGCGCCGCCTGCTGCTGCGAAAAAAGCACGGCCTTGACGTTGCGCTGCGCGGCAGGCACCGAGAACGAGTCAAACGCGACGTCCATGCCGCTGATCGTCGTGCGCTGCTGCAGGAGCAGAACCGGTGAAAGAAACGACGCGTTCGTCGGCTGCGTAATCGTCAGGTGGTTTCCGCGCGCATCCGCTGCTTGAACGTTGAGGACGGTACGCTTCTGCTCCCAAAAAATGAAACCGCCGGAGTAGCGGCGTCCGCGTGAACCAATGCTGACCGACGAACGTCCGCGCGCAAATGCGACGGTATCGCCTTCGAGCGGGAACGAAAACGTGCCGCCTGCGCCGTCATCGCGAACGCTTGCGCCCGGCGCGCCGATCACGACGTGCGTGTCGGGCCCCATCAGACCGCTCGCCGCGCCCGCGAACACGACGATCGCACCGCCGAATGCGGCAGCCACGAGCGGTGTTGTGAGGTGCGGATGCGTCTTTCGCAACGGACGCAATTGCACGGCCGCAAGCACGAAGAGTGCAATGTCGACAGCGTTGTACCACCCGTAGTGATACAGCGCTTCGCCGGGACGCACGTCTTGCGCGAGCACCATGGCGACGGCGCACGCGAGCAGCACCCAGAAAGCGGCCACTACGTGCCGAGCAGCGGCGTAACCGCCGCGACCATTTGCGGATACGAGAGCGGACCGTCGAAACCGCGAACCACGATGCCTTGCGAATCGATCACGATCGTCGTCGGCAATCCGAGTGCGGCATACACGCGTCCGTACTGCTGCTGCTGATCCAACAGAATCGGATAATGAATACCGAGCGATTGCGCGAACGCACCGACGCGCTGCGCCGATTCACCTTGATCGACCCCGAGCACGATGACGTTACGCGACTTGTACGATGCGTACAGCCGCTGCAGATCCGGCATCTCGGCGCGGCACGGCGGGCACCACGAGGCCCACAAGTTCATTACAACGACGTGGCCGCGGTACGCATCCAGCGCGGACGTGCTGCCCGCGAGCGTGGGAACCGTGAAACTGGGCGCCGATTGCCCTTGCAGCGCCGCTGGGCCGCTTGCCTGCGAGCCGCCGCCGCGGAAATACACGGCGAGCACCACGGCAACGATTACCGCGCCCGCAATCCAATAGAGCCAGTTGGCCCTCTGCTTCATCGTTCTACCTTCGCACACAGCGCCTGGGGCGCGCTATGACCAATCGCTACCAGTCGCCCATTCTATCGGGGTCGACGTCCCCCTCGAATGCAACGGTGCCGGGGGGCATGATGGATGCACTCACGCGCACGCCGTCAAAGCGCAGTTCGCGGCGGTGCGCCTCACCGGCGCGGGCGTAGAGTTCGCAGTAGCGGTCCAGCACGTCGGGACTGCACAGCACGTGCGTCGGACGCACCTGGTACATCTGCTGAAAGCTCCGGAACGCGCGCTCGAAATCCGCCGGACTGAAGTGGCGTCCGAGCCTGACTTCCCGCCGCACGTGCTCCAGGGGAGCCTCCTTCTTCAGACGAATGCGCGTTGCCGTGCCGGCACGGATATTGGATGGCCGCGCGGTCGCAGCCGAGCTGCGCACCGAGCTGCTCGCTCGCAGTACTGCGCTTCGCGACGAAGGGATTCATCCCCGGCTCGTCATCACGCTCGTTGGCGAAAACGAGTCGTCTCTCGCGTACGTACGCAATCTGGTGAAGACCGGAGAGCGTGTCGGCATCGCGGTGCACGTCGACGAGTTGCCTGCAACTTCGACGGCATCGGCGATCCGCGAGCGCCTGGATCGCTTGCGCGACGACAGCAGCGTGCACGGAGTCATCCTGCAGCAGCCGCTTCCGCCGCATCTTTCGATTCGTACGATTGCCGACGCCATCCCGCGGCACAAAGACGTCGACGGAACGCATCCCACAAACCAAGGACACTTGGCCTTCGGCAGCGGCGCGGAATTCGTTCCTGCGACGCCCGCCGCTGTGATGCTGCTGCTCGAGCGCAGCCCGCACTGGCCGCTTACCGGCAGGCAAGCGGTGATGATCGGCAGATCGGTCGTTGTGGGGGCACCGGTGGCCATGCTCATGCTCACGCAGGACGCCACCGTTACCGTTTTACACAAAGAATCGAAGAGCTTGCAGCCGCACGTGCGCATGGCCGAAGTCGTCGTTGTTGCGACGGGCGTTCCCGGGCTGATCGGCGGGGCGGACATTGCGCCCGGTGCAACGGTCATCGACGTCGGCACGACCGTCGTCGAAGGCGAACTGAAGGGTGACGTGGATTACGAATCGGCCGTGCAGGTGGCGGGTGCAATCACGCCAGTGCCCGGCGGCGTAGGCCCGGTGACGAACGTCGCGCTCCTGCGCAACGTGATTAAAGCCGCGACCAACCTCACGCAGATGTAGCTGTAACGGCTATTCGATCCTCAGTCCGAAGTCGTGAAAATCGCCGTTGTAATATCCGAGCGGCGAGCCGGTGCGGGACTGCGCCGAGAGCACGCGCCCGATGAAGATACTGTGCGAGCCGGCATGATGTTCTTGCACCACTTCACAATCCAAATGCGCCACGGTTCCGCGCAAGACGGGCGCGCCGGTTACGTCGGCATCGTACTCCACGCCATCGAATTGCCGCTCGCGTATTTTGCCCGCGAAACGTTCGGCCAAATGGCGCTGGTTTCCGGCCAGGATGTTGACGCAGAACACTTTCGAACTCGAAATGTAGAGATAACTACGCGCTTCGCGGTTGATGCAGATCAATACCAGCGGCGGGTCGACGGAAACGCTGGCAAAGGCGCTGACCGTTACGCCGCGCGGTTCACCTTCGCGCACGCTGGTGACGACCGTCACACCGGTCGCGAAGTGGCGCATCACCGCCTTAAAGTCGGCGGCCGTCGGTACGCTCACCGCTTTCGCGCGCCCAGCCCCAAGCCGCTTCCGAGCGGAATAATCGTTGCGTCCAGGTCGGGATGCCGCAAAAACGAGCGATTGAAACGATCGCTCTCCTCGCTTTGCAACAGCCCGTTGAAGATGATGAGGCCCGAAAGTTTGAGCAGCGGAACGCAATGTTCCAAGTACGCTTCGTAATCGCTTTTCGGCGCGTCGACGAACACGATGTCCATGTTGCGCTGCGGAAATACGCCGAGCACTTCCAGTGCCGGCTGATTGACGATCTCGATGTAGTCGGCTTCGCCCGCGCGTTGAAAATAACTCAGCGCGACCTCGGTGCGTTCCGCGTCGGGATCGAACGTCCAAATCTTGCCCATCGGCGGCTGCGCGAGCGCCATCCACAGCGTTGCGTATCCGTACGCGGTGCCAATCTCCAAAATGCGATTGGCTTGCATGGCGTGTACGATCGTGGCGAGCAGTCTGCCGACAGCGCGCGAAACGCGATTGATCTCTTCCTTGTGGCCGAATTGCTCCAGTTCCAGCAGCAGCGGATGCGGCGCCGGATGCGCGGTTTCCAGATAATGCGGCACGTCGTCGTACATCGGTCCTGGTGTTTGTTTACAGACCGACGATTCCTTGATGCGAATAGCCGAACGCCATGAAGAACATGAGCGGAACGGAAAGGACCGTGTTTACGCGCGCCCACAGCAAAGCCGTTGTCACGTTCGAAGTACGCATCGGGCCGAGCGTAATGACGAGCATGATCGTACCGATCCACGCACCGATGCCGATGGGCGCGTACATGCCGCGAAGCAAGAAGGCATCCACAAAGCCGTTATGCCCGGGGATTGAAATCGTGCTGAGCAGTCCGCATCCCAGCAGCCATGCGACGATGGCGGACACGCGCAAACCGTGTCCCAGGCGCGTCGCGACGAAGTTGTCCAGGATCGCGAGGCTGCCCGTTTCGGCTGCTGCGCCGCGTGCACGCGCGTACACCAAATCGGTGTAATACTGCAGCCCCAGCCACGCAATCGCGGCCAGTTCGTGAAACCATCGCAGCAGCGCGGCAGGCCAATCCACGATTAACCGCCTCCGTGCGGTATGAGCGATCGCGCAATTGCGTACAGCGCGGCGGTGAGCCCCATGCCGAGCGCGAGCGCGGCCCAGGGCGAGGCGAACGTCCGTTTCATGGCAACAATCCGCTTGCACGCTTACGCGGCAGGCGCGTTTCCACCTCCGGCGGAAGCTCGCCGCGTGGCCTCACGCCTGCGGCTCTTTCCACTCAACGCCGTGCTCTTTCCGGGCGCGGCGCTCAACCTGCATGTCTTCGAGGCGCGTTACAAGCAGATGATCGGCGAATGTTTGGAAGCGGGCGAGTCGTTCGGCGTCGTGCTCATCCGCGAAGGCACCGAAGCCGGCGATCCCACCGTCGAACCGCATCAAGTGGGATCCGTTGCCGAGATTGTAGAGGTCACGCCACTGCCGTTCGGCCGCTTTTACGTCTCCACGATCGGACGCGAGCGTTTTCGCATTCGCAATATCGTCAGCCGCGATCCGTATCTCACCGTCGAAGTCGATACACTGCCGGAGATGCAAGACGAGGACGCCGGCGAAGTCGCGGATTTGGAAGAGCGCGTGCGCTCGACGTTTTTGGAGTACGCCGAACTGCTTGCGCAATTCACCGGCGAGACGCCAAACGTCGACCTTCCGCGCGATGCGCGCGGCGTTTCATACGCAATCGGCGATGCGCTGCAAGTTGCCGACACCGCCAAGCAGCGTCTGCTCGAATTAAGCAGCACCAAACAGCGTTTGCGAATGGAACTTGGATTTTTACGCCGGCTGTTGCCGCAGATGCGCACGCTGCTCGAGCGCCGCGAAGCGGAACGCCAAGCCAAAGCCGATCGCGGCGAAGACGAAGCGCGAACGGAGCAAGAGCGCTACTTCGGCAAGTATTTCAGCGTCAACTAGTTCGCCAAAAACTGGGACGGATCGACGGGCCGATCGTTCACGCGCACTTCGAAGTGCAGATGCGGCCCGGTGGAATGGCCCGTTGAACCGACCGCACCGATCGTTTGCCCCGGCGCTACCGCATCGCCCACGCGCGCGTAAATCTGCGAGCAATGGCCGTAGCGCGTGGTCACGCCGTTTCCGTCGTCGACGACGATGAGATTGCCGTATCCGCCGTCGGGTCCAGCAGCGACGACGCGGCCTGCGGCGGCGGCGGCAATCGGCGTGCCTTCTGCCGCGGCGATATCCAGACCCGGGTGAAAATCCTCGCCCGGGCCCATCGGATTCTTGCGCTCGCCGAACGGGGACGTTATTTGCCCGGCAACCGGCCATTGCATCGGCGTGGACGGCCCCGACGAAACCGGCGTCTGCGGCGCAAATACGGCATTCACGAGCGAGGCAAACGCGCCGCCTGCGAGCGGCGCGGGTGCCACGGGTGGGCCACCCGCGATCTCCGAGATGCGCGCCTGAACCTGTGCCAAGTCGAATTGGATGTCCACCACTACTGGATATCGGCAGGCCGCGCGGTAAGTTCTAGCATAGGGAGCGGCGTGATCATCGAAACTTTTCCGGTGGGTCCGCTCGCTTGCAATTGCACGATTTTGGCGGACGAGGCAAGCGGCGAGGCTATCGTCGTGGATGGCGGCGACGGCGTCGATGAGGTGTTGCGGCGCATGCAGGCGCGCAATCTACGCGTTTCCCATCTGCTGCACACGCACGCGCACATCGACCATATCGGCGACGTGGGCGCGCTGCGCGATCGCGCCGGCGGGCGCGCGCTGCTCCACCCCGCGGATCTGCCGCTGTACCGCACGCTCGAACTGCAGGCGCACTGGATCGGAATTGCGCAGGCGCCGCGCGTCGTCGATCTCGATGCCGATCTGCACGACGGCGACGTCATTCGTTTGGGTGCCGCGCGCGTGGAAGTACTGCACACGCCGGGACATACACCGGGCAGCGTTTGTTTTGCCGTCCATGAGGATCGCACGACACGCATTCTTTCCGGAGATACGCTGTTCGCCGGATCGATAGGACGTTGGGACTTGGGCGGTACGTCGATGGAAGACATCGTCGAAAGCATTCACCGCAAACTGCTGGATTATGCCGACAATACACCGGTCGTTCCCGGCCACGGCCCCTCCACGACGATCGGTATGGAACGCAACTCGAATCCGTATTTGCAATAAGCGTGCCGTACCGCCCAAAGCTCTTCGCCGGAATCGCGCTCGACAAACGCGTGCGCACGAAATGCGCGAACGTTGCATCACGTCTGGCCGCGCAAGGGCTGGACGCGCGATTCGAACCCGCGGAGAAACTGCACATCACGCTCGCGTTCTTAGGATGGGTAGATCCGGAACGCGTGGAGCCGATCGTCGGCGCGCTGGATGCGGCTGCGAACAACGCCGTGCCGTTTACCCTCACGCTCGACACGCTCGGCGCGTTTCCGCACGAACGCCGGCCAAAAATCGTATGGATCGGGTCGCGGGATCAAGGAGCGCTCTACCGGCGGCTGGCGTACGGAACTCGCGCGGCTTTCGAACAGGTCGGGTTTTCCTTCGATAAGGACGCCGTCGCGCACGTCACCATTGCGCGCATAAAAGGCGCGCGCGGCCACTTGCCGCTGATCGACGTGCCGCCGATGCATGTGCACGTCACGGACATCGTGCTTTTCGAATCACTGCCGGCCGGCCCCACGACGCGGTACGAGGTGCTCGCTCGCGCGGCGCTGAACCCGAATGCATGAACCGGGTGCTTTCGGCCGGCCTTATCTACACGGCGTTTTTTCTCTGTTTACGCGGTACGGCATCAGCGATGGTGGAGTTTTGCCCCGCGCATCTGCAGTACGAGCGCGTCGGCGCGAACACGTCGCTCATTCGTCAACAGTCAAGCCCGACGGCACTTGGCAATGTGCAAGCTCAGACGGCGTCGTTGTACGGGTTCGAATTGGCTGCCATGGGACCGCGTACGATTACAGCAGCTACCCTGGCGTTCGACACTGACAAAGGCTGGTTCACCGTTGACGTTCCGGCCGTGACGCTGGTCGAGAAGGACCGCCACTACACCGGTCCGTCAAGTACGTTCACATTGCAAGATTATGTGTCGCCGATTTTCTACGTGCGCTTTCCGCACGCGGCGAGCGTTACGCACGGATGGGTGCATACCGCGGCAACGCAGGGCGACACGCAATTCGGCTGGGACAAGCAGGGCACGGTCCAGTGCGATCCCGTCCGTCAGCAACCGCATGTAATCGCCACGGCGGCGTTCAACCACGCGCCGTCAAAAACGTCCGACGGTGGAAAGAACAGTCTTTACACGTTGGATGCTCGCGATCAAGACGCGCTTTCGGCAGTGCCGAGACCTACGTCACTGATACTGACCGCAGAGCCCGCGAGCCCACTCGCGGACGCATCATGCACCGAAGCGTTCCAAAGCGCTTTCGTGAGCGCGGCGGCGCGCCCCGCCTATCCGCAGTTGATGTCGGGCTTCCCTGCGGAAGCGACTACGACGGTCGAACTTGCAATCGACGCCGGCGGCAATTTGGCTGATGCATGGGTCTGGGGACCAACGGGGCAAGCGCCGTTCGATCAAGCCGCACTGCAAGCAGCTGAACATAGTGGCTACACCGGGGGTCAAGCATATTGCAAACCGGCGGCAGGCTATTATTTCTTCCGCGTCACCTTCGATCCGAATTCGTGAATACCGGCGCAGAATGAAGTCGCTTCTCGTAGCATTTGCGGCATGTGCGCTGTTTCTGTCTTCACACGCGACGGCGCGAGCAATGGTCGAATTCTGCCCCGCGGTACTGCACTACGCGCGCGTAGGCTCGGATACGTCGCTGATTCGCCAGCAATCCAGCCGTGATTCCGACGGCAAGGCGACAACCGAAACCTCATCGCTGTTCGGATTCGAATTGACCGCACTCGGACCGCGAACGCTT
>DASSEZ010000024.1:0-12582 GCA_035694945.1 Vulcanimicrobiaceae bacterium | reverse complement strand
GCAGCACCTATGGTTCACGCTGCATCTGCGAACGCATCATGACCGACGCCGATTTTACGCGGATCACGCCGTCCTCTCGCTCGACCCGCAGGTGCTGCTTGACGGCCTTCTCGGCGCCGTACCCTACCTGGCGGTTACCGTCTTGGCATGGAACCTGCTCTCGCCGGAAGGGGCCCTGCTCGGGCTGGCGCTCGGTCAGTTGCATGTATGGTGGCGGCACACGGGGGAGCTGGGATGGCGAACGCCCAGCGGCCTGAAGGCCATCATGACGGCACTTTGTGTCGTCGCGCCCGAGGACCACGAGGGTCACCACCGAAACCCCTGGGTCGAGTTCGGCGACATTTTTCGTTTTTATGACGTCCCGGCGCGGGCGCTTATCGCCGCACTTGCCCCAACCAGCAGGGCAGCGCGAAAGGCTACGAAGAGGATACACGGCAGTTGACCAAACGGGCGCTCTTTTTGATCTCCGACACCGGCGGCGGCCACCGCAGTGCGGCCAATGCCATCACCGCGGCGCTCGACGAGATCAAGGAGCCGAACCGGTTCGAACACCGCATCGACGACGTCGCCGCGCATTGCTCGTTTCCGCTCACGCAACTCGGCTGGGGATACTCGACGGCCCTGCGCTATGCACCGCCGGTCTACGGAGCGCTTTACTATGCGACCAACGGCCGCCGGCGCTATAAAGCGCTGGTCCGTTTTTGCGAGCCGCTCTATCGCGAGCGCCTGCGCGATCTTTTCATAAATTACCAGCCCGACGTGATCGTTTCGGTGCATCCGCTGCTCAATCACGCCGCTTTGCGCGCGCGAGCCGACGCGCACATGCAGCATATTCCGATCGTGACGGTCATCACCGATTTGGGCAAAGTGCACGAGTCCTGGCTGATGCCGGAAGCGGATGCGGTCGTCGTTCCCGCACGCGAAGTGTACGAGCGCGCCATCTCGCGCGGCGTGCGGCCGTCGCATCTGCGCATGCTCGGACAACCGATTCATCCGAAATTCGACGACGTGGTCGGCACGAAGGAACAACTGCGCGACCAACTCGGCTTGCCGCAAAACCGCTTCGTGACGCTGCTCATGGCGGGCGGCGAAGGCGGCGGCAAGCTGATGCCGACCACGATGGCCTTGGCAAAAGCGCGGTTACCGATGCATTTGGTGGTCGTGTGCGGACGCAACGAAACGCTTCGCGCAAAACTGGACGATCTGGCGCTCACGCTTCCCACGCCGATGACGGTGATGGGATTCACCGACAAGATTCCCGAGCTGATGCGGGCGGCGGATCTGCTCGTGACCAAAGCCGGCCCCGGAACGTTGGCCGAGGCAAACGCCGCCCAATTGCCCGTCGTCGTCTACGACTACGTTCCCGGACAAGAACGCGGTAACGTGGAATTCGTACGCCACAACGGCATCGGGGAAGTCGCGATTAACAGTACGGCGCAAGTCGTGCGCGCAGTCGATCGTTTGGTGCATAATCCGCAGCGCATGGCAACGATGCGCCACAATCAGGAACTCGTCGCGCCCAAGCGCAGTTCGCGCCGCATCGCGGCGCTCATCGCGTCGATGGCGAACACCGGAACGATTCCGGCGGACGATGAGTACCTGCCGATGCGCGAGGCGATCTCGGTCTAACTTCGCGCTGCCGGTCCGCCCAGCACCTGTACGAGCGCGCTGAAACGCTCGGCGTTCTAGGGTTTACCGGCTGCGAAGCCCTGCGCTTGCATCCAAGCATAGAAATCATCGAACCAGCGATCGCTCGTCGTGCCTTGATGTTTCATTCCGAAGCCATGTCCACCGGCGCTGTAGATGTGCGCCTCGGGTCTGGAGCCTGACGCGCGCAACGCCGAATAGAACGCGTTCACCGCGCCCAAGACCTGCGGATCGTCCTGCGCCCATGCCATGAAGATCGGCGGTAAGCCTTTTGGAATAGGCGGCATGCTCGCAAGCGGGCCGCCGTAGATAAACCCCGCAAAATTCGGCCGCGCAGCGGAATCGCTTTGCAATACGGCGGCGCTTGCAACCATGCCGCCCGCGGAAAAACCAAGAAATCCGATCTTCTGCGGCGAGAGGTGCCACGCTGCAGCACGCGCTCGCACCACCTTCACGGCTTGAATGCCGTCCGCCATACCCCACCTGCACGCGACGTCTTCATTGAGATCGGGCGGAATGCCCGAGCCGTGTTTTTCCATTGTGCGATACGCAAGCACGAAGGCCGCGATGCCGCGCTGCTGCAGCGCTCTCGCGACGCTTTCGCCTTCCAGCGTCAACGCGAGCGCGATGCACGCGCCACCGGGCGCAACGATCACGCCTGTGCCTGTTGCCTTCTTCGGATCTGGGAGATACGCAGTAATCGTCGGCATGACGACGTTGAACGCGACCGTGCCGAGCGGAGTGTTCGGTACGATCGTTTCGCGCTGTGTCCACGTCTGCGAGCCCGGCGCAACGCCGTTCCAAATCGGCACCGCTTGCGGGGCTGCGTCGACCGCAACGGTCACCGCCAACGACAGCAGCATGGCGATTAGCATGCCGAAACGTTCGCTTTGCACGCAACAAACAACTTTATAGCCGTGCAATTTGTTGAGGGCCGGCGTGCACGTTTTCCGCCTGCGTCAACGGGTTGCTCGCGATGACCGAGCAGCAACGGTTGACGGCTGCAGCGAGAGCGCAATAAGCGTTCGCGCGGCATCAAGCGCGGCGCGTGCCGGCTGCGTATTACCGCGTTTGGCGCCTGCAGCGAGCGCGCCATCGAAGAGTATGTCCAACTGCTCTGCAAGTCTGTCCGGGCGCGCGGCGCCCGCTTCCAAAGCTCGATCGCGAAACCACGTTAAACGTTTGGCGATCCGCCGCTCGATAATCGCACGCGCGGGGTGACGGGCATCGACCAGTTCGGCCGTGTAAAAAATGTACGGACAACTACGAAAATCCGTTTCTTCCAAAAAACACGCCAGCATCTCGAATGCGCCGATCATACGCTCCACTGCCGGACCTTCGTCCGGAAAAAATACAATCGGTGAAACGCGCAGGGATTCCGCGATGAGCTGATTCTTCGACGAAAAGTGATGGTACAGCGTGCGTTTCGTAATTTGCGCCTCATCGGCGATGCGATCGACTCCAACTGCGTGGATGCCTTGTTCGCAAAAAAGGCGCGCGGCGACGCGCGCGATGTGCTGCTTGAGGTCCGCCCGCTTCAGCCCGGCTTGCATGAAATACCGCTTCCGCCCCGAGCGTATACCGACCTGTATACTTGCGCCGAGGGCTTCTGTACACGGGTCAGTCTACTTTCATCTAAGAATACCGGCGCGTGAGGCAGCCGAGACTAGAATTTTGGTTCGAATTCGCGAGCACATATTCATACATTGCCGCCATGCGCATAGAAGACATGTGTAGGGATGCCGGTGTGACTCTGCGCTGGCGACCATTTTTGCTGGCGCCCATCTTCCGGAGGCAGGGATGGACGACTTCACCGTTTGCCGCCAATTCATTGCGCGGGGCGTACATGTGGCGCGACATGGAACGCCTCACCCAAAAATACGGCTTGCCATTCAAACGGCCGAGCGTATTCCCGCGCAACACGACGCTCGCAGCGCGCGTCGCCGCGGCATTCAGCGGCGAGCCGTGGATCGGTGAATACATTCGCCGCGCGTTCGTCGCCAACTTCGGTGAAGACTGCGAATTGAACGATGAAGAGACGGTGCGGCGCCTGCTCCAAGGCGTCGGCCAAAACGCCAGCGCCGCGTTGCATGCCGCTCTCAACACTGGCCGGCGCGAAGCGTTGCGCAATAATACGGAGCAGGCAATGGCCATCGACATCTTCGGTGCACCGAACTGCATCGTGGACGGTGAACTTTTTTGGGGCGAAGAGACGCTGTACGACGCACTTGCATTTGCCATTAGCAAAGGACAACGCCATGGACGTACTTTTGAAACGATTCGAGCAGCCGGATGAAGTGCGCAATTTCCCGCAGGGAAGATTCGAACTCGTGCACGCGGGCGCAGCTGACTACGCGCGCGGTAAGGACGCCGGCTGAACGCTCGACACCATGGTGTGATACTCGCCGTTTTCGCCGCTCATGTCGATCGGAACGCGCAGCGCTAACTCGCGTATGTCTGCAATAAATCGCTCGTCAATCGTCCGGCCGATCCATTCGCGGGGGATATGGTCGGAGTTGATCCACGAAACGCTCGCTGCGATTCCGCGCGAGACGAGTTCGGTAAGCAGCGTCTCGCGGGGCGCTTGCCACAACGGCATCACCGCTTCCAATTCGGCTTCTGCGCAGCAGTGGCGGATCCAGTTCGGTTTCCCGTCAACCAGATCGATGTCGCCGGTGACGACGGTATCGACGCCGTGACGATTGCGTAGATAGCGTAGGCCGCGAATATAATCCGCTTCGTACTGTTCGCCCACCGCGAGTAGTTCATGGGGAAAGCCCAGGCTCGCGGCGATGCGCCGCATTGCGTTCAACGGATGCGCCTTGAACGGATCGTGCGCGTTGCCTTCCGGATAAAAAGTTGCAAGACACGCAATGTCGATGCCATCGTCGGAAGCTCTGCAGAGCGCCAGCGCGCAATCCTTTCCGCCCGTCCACAGCACCGCCGCACGCCGCTTGTTCATTGCGTCTTTAATAACCGGGTTCGACCGCCTTGCCGCTTATCGCAACGAGCAACCGCCTCGGCGTTATTTTTGGCGAAAGCGCCACAAGTTTGTTCGTGATACCGGGAACGACGACGGGTTTGCCGCGCAGCATGCCGTCGATACCGGCTTTGGCCACATCGGCCGCCTTTGCCATCGGAAGCTTGAAAAGCGCCGTCGTGGTAGCGCCGGCGCGCTCCGCGAAGCCCGTATAGGTCGCGCCTGGGCAGAGCACGGTCACGGTAACGCCGCTGCCGCGCACTTCTTCCGCGAGCGCTTCGGAAAATGAAATCACGTACGCTTTGCTGGCATAGTAGACGGCCATGTTCGGGCCGGGCAAAAACCCGGCGGTCGACGCCACGTTCAAAATTCTGCCGCTTTTTCGCTCGAGCATGCCGGGCAAGTACAAACGCGTGAGTTGCGTGAGCGTCGTTACGTCGACTTGGATCTCCTCAAGCGTGGCTCCCTCGTCCAACTGCGCAAACTTGCCGTTATTGGCAAAGCCTGCATTATTGACCAGGACGTCGCACTCCGGCACTTGCGCGAGTACGTCGTGCGCCGAGTTATGCCGCGAGAGATCGCACGCAACGACCTGCACCGCAATGCCGAATCGACTGCGTAAATCCGCGGCAATGCTCTCCAGCTTGTCTTTGGAACGAGCAACCACCGCAAGATCGTATCCCGCTTGTGCGAGCTGCGTGGCAAACTCCAAGCCGATGCCGCCGGAGGCACCGGTAATAAGCGCAACGCTAGCGGCCATGTTCGGTTGTGAGGCCTCCGCGGAAACACATCGTTGCGGCGCCCACTTGCCCGGCGTCGTTGCCGAGTTTGGCAATGACGAGTTGGGTGGTTTTACGCGGTACCATCGTCGTCAGTTCGTCGACGCGATCGCGAATGGCGTCGAGCATGAAGTCGCCGGCGGTACTCACACCTCCGCCCAGTGCGATGACCTGCGGATTGACGAACGTGACGATGTTCGCGATACCGAGCGCGAGATCGGAACTGAAGTGCCTCCATGCGGCCAGCGCATGCGCATCGCCCGCTTGGGCGGCGCGCCGAATCATCTTCGATCCGATTTTTTCGGGATTGCGCGGAAGCAGCGTGCTCCGCGGAAACGATGGCGCAACCGCGAGCGCATGCCGCATAAGTCCGGTTCCCGATGCCTGCGCTTCGAAGCAGCCGACTTTCCCACAGCCGCAGATGAAGCCGTCGGTGGGGCGGATCTGATGGTGGCCAATCTCGCCTGCACCCGCGCGATTGCCGATGAGCAAATGCCCGTTTGAAACGATGCCCCCGCCGATGCCTGTGCCGAGCGTGAGCAGTACGAAGTCTTTGGTGCCTTTACCGGTGCCGAACGTGTACTCGCCGAGCGTCGCGCAGCGTGCGTCGTTGGCTACGAACACCTGCTGCTGCTTGAAGCGTTTTCGCAGCGCGTCTCCAAGCGGGACGTTTTCCCAAAGGAAGTTGGGTGAATACAGCACCGCACCGCTTTTCGGATCGATGTTTCCGGGCGAGCCGATGCCGATGCCGACAAGGTCTTTGTCTTTGGTCTCCTTGAGTGCAGCGCTCACAACCTGTTCGACCGCACCGACGACTGCGTCGAAACTGCGATCGCTAATGTCCAGCTCGTGCTGGCTGAGGATCTTGCCGTCTTCTTGGATGACGCCCGCGGTGGTATGCGAACCGCCTAGGTCCACGCCAATAGCCTTACGCACTCTTGGTTCTTCCTCCCGGGGGCTGTTTCTGGCTTAGCGTCGAAGCCCCTAGCGATAATGGAAACCATCGACCTCATCAACCTGCGCAGCTTCACGCGCGAAACCGGACAGCCCACGCATCCCGAATTGCTCGACACCACGCCCATCGAGCGCGTCAAAAAGATCGAGATCGACGAAGAGCACATCACGGTGACGTACAACTCGAAAACGACGCATTATTATAATGCGAACGAAGTTACGCATCGCGAATGGGAGTATAAGTACAACGACGATCAGGAAATGGTCGCGGCGATCGCCAAAGTGATCGACCTCGCGCGCAAGCACCATAAGGACCTGCCGGAAAACGTCGCATGCCCTCCCGGCTGCGCGGAATGCTGCAGCGGCTACGAGCCGTTCGTGAGCCGGCAAGACGTTGCGCGCATTGCAAATTACTTGAAGATGACGCCGAAAGAGGTCATGGACGAATACATCGTCAAGCGCAAATCCGCCGACGGCTACTACGTGGGCTGGGTACGCAAAGTCACGGACGACATCACCGACCAATGCGTCTTCTTAAAGGAGAGCGCGCGCGGCCGGTATTACTGTGGTATTTATGAAGCGCGTCCCGGCGATTGCCGCGACTTCACGCCCATTGGCTGTCAAGACGTGGACACTGATTTGCCGCGCGACAAGGCTATCAAGATCGGCGCACCGTTCCAGCCGCGTCATCCGCGCAACGGCAAGCGCCGGCGCACGTAATCCACATCCACGGCGCTGACGAAGGAAGCGTTCTCAAGTAATCCAAGTGCGAGCATATGCTCGCACTTTTGTTATCTGCCGCAATTTCGGCACAGGCGCCCGCAAGCGCATTGCACTGGCGCAACATCGGCCCGTTTCGCGCCGGCCGTACAGTGGGCGTAAGCGGCGTTTCGCAGCAGCCCGGCACGTATTATATGGCTCCCACGGACGGCGGCATTTGGAAAAGCACCGATTACGGCCGCACGTGGAAGCCCGTCTTCGATGGCCAGGACACGGGATCGATCGGCGCTTTAGCGGTTTCGCCAAGCGACCCGAACGTTATATATGCCGCATCCGGTGAAGGTTTGCGCCGGCCCGACCTTTCGGTGGGCGACGGCATCTACAAGTCGACAGATGCAGGCAAAACGTGGGCGCACTTGGGCTTGCGCGACGGCCAGCAAATCAACGGGCTTGCGGTGGATCCGCGCGACCCGAACAAGGTGTTCGCGGCGGTGATGGGTCATCCGTACGGCTCGAACAAGCAGCGCGGCCTGTACCGCAGCACGGACGGCGGAAAAACATGGTCGTGCGTGCTCTGCAAGAACGACGGTGATACGGGCGCGGCAACGGTCGTCATCGATCCGAAAAACCCCGACACTATCTACGCCGATCTGTGGGCATCGCGCAATCCGCCGTGGCGATTGCTCGACATATTGCAACTGTACGACAAAGGCGGCGTCTACAAATCTACCGACGGCGGCACGACGTGGACGCAGTTGCACGGCGGCTTACCCGCAAAACTGGGACGCGTTGGTCTGGCAATTGCACCGAGCGATGATTCACGCCTGTACGCCTGGGTCAATACGGATAAGGATTGCGGCATTTACCGCAGTTCCGACGCGGGCGCGACATGGGCAAAAACAAACGGCGAAGACCGCATCTGCGGACGCGGCGACGATTTTTCCGGTATTGCCGTCGACCCCGCGAACGCGGACGTGGTGTACGTCGCGAACACGACGTTTTATCGCTCGACAAACGCCGGGAAAACCTTTACCGGCATCAAAGGCGCGCCGGGAGGCGATGATTACCACTCGATCTGGATCGATCCAAATAATCGCAACATCATTTTCCTCGGCGTCGATCAAGGTGCGACGATCTCGGTCAACTACGGCCAAACCTGGAGTTCGTGGTACAACCAGCCGACGGCGCAGTTCTATCACGTAATTACCGACGACCGCTTTCCGTACTGGGTCTACGGCGGTCAACAAGAAAGCGGCAGCGCCGAGGTTGCCAGCCGAAGCGAAGACGGCTCGATTTGGGCGCGCTATTGGCATCCCGTGGGCGCGGAAGAGTACGCGTACATCGCACCCGATCCGCTCCATCCACATATCATCTACGGCGCGGGAGCCGGCCACGTGACGCGCTATAACGAACTCACGCAGCAATCGCAAACCGTTTCACCGGTATTCGGTGGACGCTTCGATGCGAACGGCTACCGGTATAATCGCACGAACGTCCTGGTCTTCAACCGCGTCGACAAGCGCACGCTGTATCTCGGCTCCGACGTTATCTTCGCGACGAGCAACGGCGGCAAAACCTGGCGCGCGATCAGCCCGGATCTTACCCGCAAACACCCCGGCGTACCGGCGAATCTCGGTGCGTTCAAACGCGATCCACTCGCGAAAGAAGAGCGGGGCGTCGTCTACAGCATCGCGCCCTCGTATATCGACAAGAACGAGATTTGGGCCGGAACGGACGACGGCTACGTGTGGCTCACGCGCGACGGCGGCAAACGTTGGAGCAACGTGACCCCGCCGGGCGTGGGCTCGTGGAACAAGATCACGCAGATCGATCCTTCGCACTTCGACACGAATACCGCATACGTTGCCGTAAGCCGCTTCAGGCTGGACGATTTGCGTCCGTACGTCTACCGCACGCATGACGGCGGTAAGCACTGGACGCTGATCACGCGCGGTTTGCCGAACGATTCACCGGCGAATACGGTGCGCGAAGATCCGCTCCAGCGCGGGCTGCTGTTCGCCGGAACCGAGCGTACCGTCTATTATTCGCTCGACGACGGCGGCACGTGGCGATCGCTGCAACTCGATTTGCCGTCGACCTCCATTCGCGACCTCGTCGTGCACGATAACGACGTCGTCGTCGGCACTCACGGCCGCAGTTTCTGGATATTGGACGACATCGAACCATTGCGTGAAGCCGCGGCACGGCAGAATCGCCGTGATAACGCGGGCGCGCATCTCTTCAAACCGGTCACGGCATACCGTTTGCGACGCGACACTTGGAGCGATACACCTTTGCCGCCGGAAGAACCGGCGGGCGAGAATCCGCCGGACGGCGCGATCATCGATTACTGCCTGCCTCACAATGCGAGCGGAGCAGTAACCATCTCCATCTACGACAGCGCCGGCACGCTGGTGCGCAAGTACAGCAGCGCCGAAAAGCCGCTGCCAATTAGCGCCGATATCGTCGTGCCGACGTACTGGGTGCGACCCACGCGTATTCCGGGTGCGAGCGCCGGCATGCATCGCTTCCTGTGGGATTACCGCTATCCGCGGCCGCAATCGCTCGGTTACGATTATCCAATCTCAGCGGTTCCGCATGACACCCCGCTCTCGCCGCAAGGCGTTCTGGCGTTGCCCGGACGTTATACGGTCAAACTCAGCGTAAACGGTCGCACGTATGCGCAGCCGCTCACGCTCAAGATGGACCCGCGCGTACCGCTCTCGGCGGCGGCGCTTCGCGCACAATTCACGCTCGCGCAGCACATCGTTTCGCTGATGGCGCGAACGGCGAACGACAAGAAACTCGCGCGCTACAACTTCCAACTCGGCGCATTATACGAAGCGGTGGAGGGCTCCGATACCGCGCCGACGCCCACGCTCGCAAACGCCGTGCGCGACGTCGAATCCAAACTCCACGCACTTCATTAACAGGAGGCTTTATTCATGAAACGTTTGCTTACCATCATGGCGGCAGTACTCGCCACCTCCGGCCTTGCATTTGCAGCGGCTCCCACCAGCGTTACCGTGCAAATGCAAGCACTCAACCACAGCGGCGAAACCGGCACGGCAACCCTTACGCAAGTCGGCAACAACGTCAAAGTCGTGGTGAATATCAAGGGCGCACCATCCGGTGCGCAGCCGACGCACATTCACCCCGGAACGTGCACGAAATTGAATCCGGCACCCGAAGCGCCGCTCAGCCCCCTGACCAACGGCAAGTCGGTTACGGTGCTCAGCGGCAAGAAACTGAGCGACTTGCAGGGCGGGAAGTTTTCCATCAACGTCCACAAGAGCAGCAACGACCTGGCAACCTATGTGAGCTGCGGCGTCATCAAATAGCGCCCGAGCGGCGCTTGGCTTACCGAGAGCACGGGCGTCACGACGCCCGTGCTTTTTCGTCTATACTCTTTGCATGAGCGTCTTCGTACGCAAGGACCCGCGGCTGCTGGCTACGGCAGACCCGTCGTGGCCGGCAGCGCTCTATCGCATGCTGCGCCGGCATGCGAGTGCCGCGGCTTTGCTGCTCGCGCTTTTTGTGTCGGCCTATGCAGCGAACGTGGTGCTGGGGTTGCACGTCGCGGCAAAAGCAAGCGGTACGCTCGCGGGCCTCTCACTCGACGGCGCAGTTTCGATCGCACGCGATGAACGCGGCATACCGCATATCCGCGCCAAGAACATGCACGACTTGTTCTTCGCGCAAGGCTTCGCCGAAGCGTCCGATCGGCTGTTCGAAATGGATGTGACGCGCCGCTACGCGTTTGGGCGGCTCGCAGAAGTGTTCGGCAGCAAGGCGCTCTCAATCGACGAGCGCATGCGCGGTGCCGACATAGCGGAGATTGCGGAACGCGAATGGCAAGGGTCCGATGCGCAAACGCGCCGTCTGCTTCGCGCGTTCAGCGACGGCATCAACGCCGCGCTGGCACATCAGCCGCTGCCCGTCGAATTCCGCATGCTGCTGTACCGTCCCACGCCGTGGACGCCCCAGGATTCGATAGCCGTTTCGCTCGTCGCGGCGCTGGAATTGGGCGATTCCTGGTACGACGTACTTGGCCGAGACTACGAGTTGCACCAACTGGGCGCGGCATGTTTCGATCGAGCGTTCCCGTTGTCGGATCCGCGATACGACGTATTGCCCGATGGACGAAGGCTGCAAACGGCTACGAAAACGCGGGCACCGGTTGAGTGCGAGGGCGCCGTCGCACTTGGAAACATCCAGCGGCCCAGGCTCGGCAGCAATGCATGGGCGGCCGGTGCCTTGCGTTCGCGAGATCATCACGCACTGCTCGCAAACGATCCGCACGTCGACCTCACTATTCCGGGCATCTGGTACGTTGTGGACCTGCAAGCGCCCGGCTTTCACGCGGCCGGGGCGGTGGTGCCCGGATTGCCGGGCGTTGTCCTCGGCCACAACGAGCGCATCGCGTGGGGAGTTACAAACGCGGGAGTCGCAACCAGTTCGGTGTACCGCGTGGCGGCGCTTCCAAGGCGTTACCGCGTTACGGAACGATTCGAGGTTCGCTTCGGCCATCCGGTTACACGCGACTATTACCGTACGCCGGATGCGTTTTCCATCGCGGTGGACGACGCCGATGCACTCTATCTGGTACGCTGGCCGCCATACCGGCAGACGACGTCAACGATTCCAACGCTGTTCGCGTTGGATCGGGCGAAGGACGTTTCGTCGGCGATGCGCGCACTGTCAACCTATCACGGTGCGCCGCAAAATTTCATCGTTGCCGACAGCAGCGGCGCGATCGCGTACCATCTGGCGGGAGCGATGTTCGCGGATCCCGCATGGGGCCGATACGTGCATCCCGCACGCGATCTGCAAACGCCGCTGCACGTCATTGCATTCGCGCGATTGCCTTCACGCGCACCATCACGCAGCGGCATTTTAGTCAGCGCCAATAATCGCATGTACGGGCACCAGTATCCATACCGGCTTTCGGCTGCGTTCGAGCCGCCGTATCGCGCGTATCGCGCCGCAGAACTTCTGCACGCTCGCCGAACGTACGACGCAACGTATTTTGCCCGCATGCAGATGGACGCGTGTTCGCCGATCGACGGTGAGATCGCGCGCAACCTCTCACGCATCGCCGGCAGCCGCGAATTGCAGCGCTGGAACGGCTGTTTCGATGGACGCGCACGCGCGGCAACGCTGGAACATCACGTGCGCGAGGAACTGGCGCAGCAAGAAGTTTCATTGGCGCTGCTGGTAGCCAAACTGCGGCACCCACGATTCAGCATCCGCGACAGCATCCAAGAACGCGCGGCCGCCGCGCTCGCACCGCCAACCTCACGCGATCCGCTGCCCTGGGCGCAAGCCGGACGCGTGAACGTCGATCATCCGCTGTCGCCTGCATGGTACGGGTTATTGCGAGGTGCGCCACTGCCCGGCAACGGTGATGAATACACGATCCATCTCCAAGAACCGGGTTT
The DNA here is from genome assembly GCA_035694945.1 of Vulcanimicrobiaceae bacterium. Lineage (GTDB taxonomy): Bacteria > Vulcanimicrobiota > Vulcanimicrobiia > Vulcanimicrobiales > Vulcanimicrobiaceae > DATGJX01. Next base: position 61 of record DASSEZ010000024.1, on the reverse strand, counting down.
CTCGCAAGGCTTTCGTGCGGTGTGGGACGTCGGTAATTGGGACTCCGGCGGAATCGTTCTG
>DASSEZ010000023.1:0-12719 GCA_035694945.1 Vulcanimicrobiaceae bacterium | reverse complement strand
CGGTTCCCGACGTGCCGTTCCAGTTTAGAACGCCCTGCTGCGGCGTTTGCGGCGACACCCATGTACTGGTGTTTGCAACGTTGCTCAGCAGATCGTTGCTGCCGTAGGCGAAGACGTAGCCGAGGCGGCCCACGGTATTCGAGAGTCCGATGTTGATGATCGAACTGCCGAAATTGTCGGTTCCCACCTGCAGCATGCCTTCAGGCTTGAACGTCGGATCTTTCGTACGGAAATTGACCGTACCGCCGATGGCATAGTTGACCTCGGGAGCATCGGCGCCGGGGCCTTTGACGACTTCCACGTTTTGCAGCATGAACGGATTGAGGAACGTCGTCACATAGTCGCCGAACGAGCCAACCGAAACCGGGTGGCCGTCGATGAGCGATGCGGTTTCAAATGAAAGCGCGCCGCGGATGTTCGGGAACGTGATCGCGCCGGGCGCCGCACCGTTCGCACTGGTTTGCGGAAGGCTGGCAACGATGCCGGGCGTCTCGTTGAGAATCTTCATGACCTGCGGCTGCGCCTGGTCTGTAAATGCTTGCGAACTGACCACGCTGATCGACGCGGGCGTCGTGTTGAACGTGCCGCGGCCCACCGAACGAACCGATGCAATCGTGCGCAGCGATTCGAACGTAAGCGTCGGCATCACAACGGCGAGCGTTTGCGTTTGACCCGCAAGCACCGGCAGATCGTTTTCCGTGGCGGTCTGGTAACCGGCTTTCGAAGCGGTCAACGTATAGAAGCCGGCAGTCAGACTGGCGAACGCGAACGCACCTGTGGCGTCGCTGGTCGTCGTCTTGGTTTCGATGCCGGTAATCGTGACTTTCACGTCGGCAATCGGCGCACCGTTGTTGTCTTTGATGGTGCCTTGCACGGTGCCGGTGGTTTGGCTTGCAGCCGGAGCGGGAGTCGCTTGGGCAAAGACCGTCCCCATGCTAAGAGGTCCGACGAGTCCAAGTACCAAGGCAACTACCGTAAGGCTGCGTAAAAATCTGTTCACGCGTCCTCCTAAAAGGTAGTGGCCGCAGCCGTAACGGCCGCAGCACGTGAGTCAACCCCGTCGTAGATTAACGGGAGATTAGAGGTTGACGAGCGTCCCTTTCTACCAGGGCCCTCAGAGAGCCTGGGCCTGAGTGAGGAAGACTTGCTGGGCGTTGACCGGCATATCTCCGGCCGGTCGAAGGCGCCGGTACCCGCCGTCGCTTTGAAGTTCGCGAGCCTTCACGTTATCGGCGAACAGCACCGCAAGGATCTGGCCGTAAATCGTTTCGGCGAGCAGCGGATCGAGCACGGGCACGACGATTTCCACCCGGCGATCCAGGTTACGGCTCATCCAATCGGCCGAACCGATGAACACCTCGCGGTCGCCGCCATTCTCGAAGACGTAGATGCGCGAATGTTCCAAAAACCGCCCGACGACGCTTCGCACGCGGATACGGTCGCTCACGCCCGCGACGCCTGGGCGGACGATGCACATGCCGCGGACTTGCAAATCAACGGGAACGCCCGCCTGCGATGCGCGATAAAGGCCGCGCGCGATGTCGCCGTCGGTGATGGCGTTGAGTTTGGCGCGAATGCCGCACGGGCGTCCGGCTCGCGCATGCTCGGTTTCGCGTTCGATCAGCGCGCTGATCTCGCGGCGTAGATTGACCGGCGCGACGAGCAAATCTTCGTAGTCCGTTATCTTCGAAAATCCGGTGAGCGCGTTGAAGAGCTGCGAAACGTCGGCGCCAAGTTCCGGCCGGCACGTGAACAAACTGAGATCCGTGTACAGGCGCGACGACTTTTCGTTGTAATTGCCCGTGCCGAAATGCATGTAACGGCGGATGCCGTCTTCCTCGCGGCGCACGACGAGAATCGCTTTGCCATGCGTTTTCAATCCCGCGAAACCGTACACCACGTGAACGCCCGCGCGTTCCAGGCGGCGCGCCCATTCGATATTGTTCTCTTCGTCGAAACGCGCCTTGAGTTCGATCATCACCGCGACTTGCTTCTCGTTCTCCGCCGCATCGAGCAGGGCTCGAACGATCGGCGAATTCTTGCCGGACGTGCGGTACAGCGTCGCCTTGATCGCGAGGACGTTTTCATCCTCCGCTGCTTGCCGCAAAAATTGCAGCACCGGATCGAAGGATTCGTACGGATGGTGCAGCAGCACGTCGTTTTCGCGAATGGCGGCGAACAGGTCGGTCACGCCGATGAGGCGTTTTGGAATCGCGGGCGTGAACGGCGGATCGTGCAATTGCGGATAGTCCAGGCTCGAAATCGTCGACACGTCGCCAAGGCCCATCATGCCGTCGATCTCGTAGCAATCGACGAGGCTCAAGTCCAGCGCCTTGAGCAGAAACTCGCGCATGTATTCCGGCATGCCGCGCTCGATTTCCAACCGCACGGGCTCGCCGAAACGGCGGCGCTGCAGTTCGGATTCGATGGCGCGCAGCAAATCGTCCGCTTCGTCTTCCTGCAGCGTGAGGTCGGCGTCGCGCGTGACGCGGAACAAGTACGAGTCGCGCACGTCCATGCCGGGGAAGAGCGCGCTCAGATGCTGCGCGATGAGATCTTCGAGCAGCACGAACCACCGCTGGCCCTCGGGCGCGGGCTCAACCGGTACGAAGCGCGGCAGCGTCTGTGGAATTTTTACACGCGCGAAATGCAGCTCGACGCCTTCGGAGGTGACCTCTTCGAGTTCCACTGCCAGCGAGAGCGAGAGATTCGAAATGTACGGGAACGGGTGTCCGGAATCGACGGCCAGCGGCGTGAGCACCGGAAAAACGCGATCGTCGAACGCGCGTTCCAAATGCGCTCGCTGATCTTCGCCGAGATCCGCCACGCGCCACAGTTTGATTCCATGCGCTTCGAGTGCCGGAAACAGCGTTTCGTTGAGCAGATGCATCTGCCGTGAGAGCGATACGCGCAAGCGCTCGGAGATGGCGAGCAGATGCTCGGACGGCGTGCGCCCGTCTTCGGAACGCCGGAAGATTTGCGCGTCGATCTGCTGCTTGATCGCCGCGACGCGGATCATGAAATACTCGTCGAGGTTCGTACCGTAAATCGACACGAACTTGAAGCGTTCGAGCAGGGGCGTGCGTTCGTCCAGCGCTTCTTCCAGGACGCGGCCGTTGAACTCCAGCCACGAGAGCTCGCGGCTGATGTAGAGCGACGGGTCGTCCAGATTTCGAGGAAGCGCTTCGGCCGATAGGGGAGCCTGCGAACGTAAGACCATACTGCTCACCCGGGATTCGACGGCCGGCGGGGAAACACCAGGTTCGTGAATTGGGCGGACTTGGGCTCGCATGCGCAGACCTACCTGGCGCTTGCCGCGTGCGCTTTGCTGCTCGGCGCTTTGGCGGGTATCCCACTCGGTGTGCTTGCCGCACACGTCGGCGGCCTTCGTACGCTCGTGCTCGCGCTCACGAACATCGGCCGCGCCGTTCCCAGTCTCGCGCTGCTCACGTTCATGATACCGGTATTGGGGCTCGGGTTTGCGCCGGCGCTTGCGGCGCTCGCGATTTTGGCAGCCGCTCCAATTGCCATCACCACGGACGTTGCCTTTCGCGGCGTGCCGGCCGCTGCGATAGATGCGGCGCGCGGATTGGGCATGACACGCGCGCAGATTTTGCGGCGCGTCGAATGGCCGCTGGCATTTCCGGTCGTTTTCGCGGGCGTTCGTACTGGCGCGACCGAGGTCATCGCAAGCGCCGTGCTTGCGGCATTCATCGGCGCGGGCGGCTTGGGGGAACTCATCACTACCGGATTGCAAGCAAATCAACCGGATCGGCTTTGGACCGGCGTCGCCGCCATTGCGGCGATTGCACTCGCGGCCGAATACGCTCTGGCATTCGCGCAACGTCGCATAGGAGTTTCGGTTTGAATATCACGCGCGCTCGTTCACTGGCACTCATGGGCTCCGCGCTCATCTTGCCAAGCTGCGGCGGTAAAGGCGGAAGCGGCGCGGTTCGCGTCGGGTCGAAGAACTTCGGCGAAGACATCACCATTGCCGAAATTTATGCCGCGGCGCTCGAGCACTCGAACATTCCGGTGGAACGCCACATGAATTTGGGCAGCACGCAGATTGCGATGGCGGCAATGCAGCGCGGCGACATAGATCTCTATCCCGAATACACGGGAACCGCGCTCATCGACGTGCTGCACATGGCACCCTTGCATGACGCCAAGCAGTTATACCAGCGCGTACGCATGCAATATCAGGAGCGCTACGGCATGACGTGGCTGCAGCCGTCTCCCGTGAACGATTCGCAAGGCCTGTGCACGACGCAAGCCGTCGCGCAAAAATACGGTATTCGTACGCTGTCGGATTGCGCAAAAGCCGCGCCGCAGCTGCGTCTTGCCGCGATCCCGGAGTTCGTTGCGCGCGCGGACGCTCTCCCGGGTCTGCAAAAATTCTATGGCGGATTCCGTTTCAAGGACGTCAAGACGTACGAAATCGGTTTGCAGTATACCGCACTGCAACATGGCGATGCGGACGTCGCAACGGCGTTTACCACGGACGCGCAGATCGCGGTCAATGCCTTGGTCGTCCTACGTGACGACAAGCACTTTTGGCCCGCGTACAATATTGCACCGGTCGTACGCAATGCGGCGCTGCGCGCACATCCGCAAATTACGGGCGTGCTCAATGCCATCGCGCCGCTCCTGACCGACAGCGCCGTGCGCCGGCTCAATCTGCAGGTCAACGTGCAGCATCAGGATCCGGCGGACGCGGCGCAGGCGTTTCTGAAGGAGCGCTACAACTGAGCGCAAGCGCGGTTCGTTTCGAATCGGTCGTCGTTCGCTATGCGGGCGCCGACCGCAACGCCGTCGACGGCGTCAGCGTCGAGATTCCCGCCGCTCGTTTTACCGTCGTGCTCGGCCCTTCAGGGTGCGGAAAAAGCACGCTGCTGCGTACCGTAAACCGCCTCGCCGTACCTGTTTCGGGCAGCGTGTACGTCGGCGAACGCGACGTGGCCGCGCAAGATCCGGTACAATTGCGTCGCGGGATCGGATACGTGATTCAAGCGGTCGGCCTTTTCGGCCACATGACCGTCGCGCAGAATATCGCCGTCGTTCCGTCGCTGCTGGGCTGGGATCGCGACCGCACGGCCGCGCGAGTCGACGAGCTGCTCGGACTGGTCGATCTCGAACCACAGCGCTATCGCCATCGGTATCCGCGCGAGCTTTCCGGAGGCGAACAACAGCGCGTCGGCGTTGCTCGCGCTATAGCGGCCGAGCCGCCGGTTTTGCTGATGGACGAACCGTTCGGCGCCGTCGACGCAATCGTTCGGCGCTCGCTGCAGGATGAAATTCGGCGCATCGCGAGCGCGCTGCACACGACGATCCTGTTCGTCACGCATGACGTGGACGAAGCGCTGCGCCTGGCGGATCGCATCGTCGTCATGCGCGAGGGCCGTATCGAACAACACGGTACGCCCGAGCAAATCCTTCGCGAACCCGCGACGCCGTACGTAGCACAACTTTTCGCGATCGATCCCGAGTTGCGGCGGTACGACGCGCTTCGCGGAGCGTTGTGACCTACATCGAACGCCACGCCGGAGACATCGGCGTGCTCACGCTGCAGCACTTGGCGCTGGTCGGGGCAGGACTCGCGCTCGCGCTCGTGGTTGCATCAGCCCTCGCGTATGCGATCCTGCGTGCGCCGCGCGCCGACACGGCGATCTTTGCGGGAGCCGGTATCGTCTACACGATTCCATCGCTTGCGCTTCTGGCGATTGCGGTCAAATATTTGGGTTTGGGCTTTTGGCCCGTCGTGCTCATCTTGGCCGCATACGCGCAGTTCATTTTGGTGCGCAGCATCGTCACGGCGTTGCGGGCGGTGTCCGAGGCGCAGATCGATGCCGCGCGCGGTTTGGGAATGACGGCTTCCCAAGCGTTTTGGCGCGTGCGCCTGCCGCTCGCAACGCCGGTTCTCATCGGCGGCGTCCGCTTGGCGACGGTGGCGCTCATAGCAATTGCAACGCTCGGCGGTTACGTCGGCGCAGGCGGCCTTGGGAACGAAATTTTCTTTGGTTTACAACGCCAGTTCATGGCGCAGACGCTTGCGGGAAGCATACCCGCCGCGGCGCTTGCCGTAATAGCCGACGGAGTTCTGCGTCTGATCGAAGGAGCAGCGCGCCGGCGGATCAGCGCCTGACTACTCGTCGCGATGGCCGATCCAATCGGCCGGACGATGATGTTCGCAGGGCGACCACCGTAGAGAACTGGGATCTATGCGCACCGCAAGGCACGAGCACTTCCAGCGAAAAATTTCGTGTTCGCCGGGAATCTCGTAACGGCTCGACGGTTCTCCGAGTTGTTCTTTAAGCTGCGACTCGTTTCGTACCATCGCTCTGCATCGCCATTACATGCATCGTTCCCACAGGCGATGCACCTCTATGCGCGCATACGAAACTCGTCGTTCTTCGGACCTTCTCAAGCGCCGGTTGAGTTGTCATGCTGAGGTATCGAAGCATGGCCGAGGTATCGAGGCAGCCAAAACAAACGGGCGGCGCTTTTGCGCCGCCCTACCGACGAGATGGCTTCGATGCCTCAGCCGTCCTTCGATACCTCAGGATGACACACGCGCTTACGCGCTACAACATGACACACGCGCTTACGCGCTACAACATGACACACGCGCTTACGCGCTACAACATGACACACGCGCTTACGCGCTACAGCGTGCCGGATGCGCTGCGCGCTAAGGCCGCAGGTAGCTGCGCAGCCAGTCGTCCATGATGTGTAAACGCTCCACGCGATGAAGCGGTGAGCCGGTCCGCGACAGATCGTGGTTTTCGCCCGGCACGTCGACGTACTCGACGGTGCGGCCGAGAATTTTGAGGGCCGTAAATTCCTGCAGTGTTTGATCGACCGGCGTGCGCGTGTCTTCTTCGGAATGCAGGATAAGCAGCGGCGTGCGTACGTTCTGCACGAACGTAATCGGAGATTCGGCGTAATTCCGGCTCGTGTTGTCCCAAAACGGGCCGAAACCATACTCGGTGTCGTACATGCCGAAACCGTTCGCACTCGCAAAATCGGCACCGAGTTGTTCGGTGCTCAGATTGCTGACGGCGCGTTCGGCGATTGAGGTTTTGTAACGATTCGTGTGCGAAATCACCCAGAGCGTGGCATAGCCGCCGTAGCTTCCGCCGCTTACCGCCAAACGATTCGGATCGACGCCGCCAAACGTGATCGCCTGATCCATCACACGCTGCACGTCGTCGAACATGGCCTCGCCCCAACGGGCATTCAGCGCCGCTTCGAAATCGTAGCCGTGGCCCGTGCTGCCGCGCGGATCGGAAAAGACGATGTTGTAGCCCTGGCCCGCAAGATACTGAAATTCGTGGAAGAACGTTTGTCCGAATTGCGTCTGCGGGCCGCCGTGGATGTCCAGAATGGTCGGACGTTTGCCGCCCGCCTTCGGGCCGACGGCCGGCATGAACCAGGCCTGCACCGCAAAGCCGGCGTCGTCTCTCACGGTGAACTCGCGCGGATGCGAAAGCACCACGCCGGCGAGATACGCATCGTTCATTCCGGTGAGTCGTTTGCTCTTTCCCGTCGTGAGATCCAGCAGATACACTTCCCGCGGGTGCGTAAAGTCGGACAGCGTGTACGCGACGTACCGGCCGCGCGCATCCATGGTGCACTCCGCGGCTTCGCCGGCGGACGTGAGCTTGGTAATGGCGCCGCTGCGCGGATCGAACTTCACGAGCGCACTGTAGCCCGGCCGCTCGACGTTTGCGATCGCGAAACGATCGCCCGAAGCGAAATTGAAACCGCAGAGGCCGCCCGGTTCGCCCATGTCGGCCAGCACGCTGTCGCCGAATTGGATCGTGTTCTGACGAACCACCATGTGCGATGCGTTGCCCAAGGTGCGCATAAGCGCCGGGAACTGCGCCGGGTCGGAGACGCCTCCCGTGAAGTACCAGATGTGCCCGGAGCGATCGTAACCGGCAAGGTAATTCGCCGGATTGCGCGAGGCAATCTTGTGCATCGCGCCGCCGCTCGACGCAATCGTGTACACATCGTTGTTGCCGGCGGTCGATGCATCGTAGCGCAGCGAGTCGAACGCGATCGTTCGATCGTCGGGCGACCACTGCGGATCTCCCTCGCCCCAGCGCGTTCCGCTGGTAAGCGCACGCGTGCCGCTGCCGTCGGCATTCATCACCCAGATGTGCGGAAACTTGTCGTACGTGAAGCCTTCGCCGTTCGTTTCAAAAAACAAATTGTGAATGATGCGGATGTCGCTCTTACGCTGATCTTTCGTCGGCTTGAAGCCAGCCGCTTTGAAGTCGGCGTACGCGTTGTGCGCGGGCACAACCGTCACAACGGTAAACGCGATGCGTTTACCGTCGTGCGAGAAGACCGGCGAGGTGGCGCCGTTTTTCAGATGCGTGAGCTGCTTGACCGCTCCGGACGACACGGTGTACGTGTATATCTGCGGACGCTCCCCTTTTTTCTGCGGTCCGCGCGTGAACGCGATGGTGCGGCTGTCAGGCGACCACACGGGGCCGCCGTCATGTCCGGTATGCGTGATGCGCGTGAGACCCGTGCCGTTGGTTCGCACCAAGTACAAGTCGGTGTCGTAGCGGTCTTTCGGGCCGTTCATACGCCGCGCTTCGAATACGACGCGCAATCCGTCCGGCGAGATCTGCGGGCCGGCCACGAAAACGAGTTTGTAGAGATCTTCGGCTGCGACCGGGCGTTGGGCGGCGTGCGCGCCGAGCGGCAACCCCGCAAGAGCGAGCACCAGGAGAACGCGCTTGGCTACATTCATGCCAAAGTATAGAGGTTTACGCTAAAGCGCTCCTGCGAATCGGTCCACGTGCGCTGCATGTGCAGCCCCGCCGCCCGGCCCAGTGCCCGCAAGTCGTCACTCGAGTACTTATACGAAGACTCGGTATGGATGGTCTCGCCCTGCTCGAAATGAACGGTCGTGCCGAGCGCTTCTATGCGCACGTCGTGCGCGCGGCGCGCGCGCAGATACGAGGCGACGCAGCCCTCTTCGTTCTCGTAGCGCGCGATGTGATCGAAGTCGCGTACCTCGAACGTGCCGCCCAATTCCCGGTTGATACGTGCGAGCAGATTCCTATTAAATGCGGCCGTGACGCCCGTCGGATCGTCGTAAGCGAGTTGCAGCACGCGTGGATCTTTCTTGAGATCGGCGCCGAGCAGCAGGCCGTCGCCGGGCTTGAGCGATTTCGAGATCGCGCAGAGCAGTTCGCGCGCTACGGCGGGCGTGTAGTTGCCGATATTCGATCCCATGAACATCGCGAGCACTTTGCCGCCGCGCCGCAGATCCGGTTTGCCCAAAATCGTGAAGTAGTCGCCTTCGTACGCCGACACGCGCAGCGCCGGATACGCTTCCACGAGCGTTTCAGCCGAAGCACGCAGCGCCTCACCCGAAATGTCGATTGGCGAGTAACGCAGCATGTCTTGAACGCGCAGCGCCTCTTCGATGAGAAGGCGCGTCTTCACCGCGCTGCCGCTGCCCAATTCCAAGAATTCAATCGGATTGCCGAGCGCGCGCACGATCTCCCAGCCCCATTCACGCAATATCTCGGTTTCCGCGCGCGTGAGGTAATATTCGGGCAGCAGCGTGATGGCGTCGAACAGCGCCGAACCGACGTCGTCGTAGAAATACTTCGACTGCAGGCGCTTGGGTACGGCGCAGAGCCCGGCGAAGACGTCGTCACCGAACGTCACAGCCCGTTGCGGCTTGGGTGCGGTGCGCAGTTCGAGGCGGCCTGACGATCCGGTTATCAGGTGCATGTGCTGGGAATGATACCACGCGGGAGGAGCAATCTCGCCATGATCAGTCAAGACGCCAGTATTCCCGTCAATGGTTCCAGCATGCCGGCGTATCTGGCTCGCCCCGAAGAGGGATCGGGCCCTCACCCGGCAGTCATCGTGCTGCAAGAAGTCTTTGGATTCACGCCCGAAACCAAGCGCGTCACGGATTTGCTGGCCAGCATCGGATATGTGGGCCTGGCGATCAATTACTATCACCGCGCCAATCCGCAAATGAACGAACCGTACACCGAAGAAGGCAACACACGCGCGTATGGTGCTGCGGAATCGGTCGTTGCGCGTGAACTTGGCGAGGACGTGCACGCGGCGATCGCGTGGCTCAACAAGCAGCCGTTTGTAAAGGCCGGAAAAGTTGCGGCATGGGGTTTCGGTTTCGGTGCAACCGCCGCGTTCGTGACTGCGGACCAGCGTGAACTCAGCGGCGCGATTTTGTTCTATCCGACGCATTTGGCCGGCGGCATGCCCAGCGGCGGCGAACCGCCGCTCGATCATGCCTCGCAGGTGAACGTTCCGCTGTTGATGATCTTCGGCGAAAAAGATTACTACGTTCCGCGATACGAGATGGACTTGATTCTGCAGACGCTCAAGTCCGCCGGCAAAGAAGTACGCATGCAAATCTATCCGGACGTGGGGCACTCATTCTTCCGGCACGGCCGGCCTCAGGCCATCGTCGAACTGCAGCGCTATTCCGATGAGGCCGTCGCGCATGCCGTAGCGGATTCGTGGAATCTGGTGAAGTCGTTCCTGATGGACGTCTTCAATCGGCCAGCACGGCGCGCAGCCGAGACCGGTGATATCCGTACAGAGCGTACACAGTCAATCCAAGCATGAACCACACGATAAAGCGGATCCACGTCGGCAAGCCTAGCCCGTAGCCCATCAAGTAAAAGCAGCCTCCCGCGCCGAGCACCGCAAAAACCGGAGCGAACGGGACGCTGAATCCGCGCTTTGCGTCCGGATGAATGATACGCAGGACGAGCACGCCCAAACAGACGATCCCGAACGCCGAGAACGTGCCGATGTTCACGAAGTTGAGCAGATCGGCCAGCGGCAGCGTTGCAGCCAGGATTGCCACGACGATGCCGGTGATTACCGTCATGCGCGCGGGGGTTCGAAAACGCGGATGCACGCGCGCGACGCCGGGCGGCAGCATGCGGTCGCGCGCCATCACGTAAAAGATGCGAATCTGACCGAGCAGCGAGGTGAGCATAACGGTCGTATTACCCGCGATGCCGCCGAGCGCGACGATCCAGTACACCGCACGTGACGCGTGCGCCGCTCCAACCGCGTCGAGCATCGCGGCGCCGTCGCTGAGTTTGTCGAACGGCATTGCTCCGACAGTCACGTACGAGAGCGACATGTACAGCAGCGCGCCGATGACCAGCGAGAGCATGATGCCGATGGGCACGTCGCGTTTGGGATTGGTCGCCTCTTCCGAAGCGACGGTTACCGTGTCGAAACCGATGTACGCGTAAAATACGAGCGCAGAACCGGCGATGATGCCGTGCCAGCCGTGCGGCGCGAACGGCTGATAGTTTCCTGGATGCACCGCTCCCGCGACTGCCGCCAAAAATACGAGCATCGTTACGATTTGAAAGACGACCAGCGCGCCGTTCACGTTGGCGGATTCACGAATGCCGATGGCGATGAGTCCGGTAATGAGCAGCGTGATGAGCGCCGCGACGACGTCGATTTGCGGATTCGAGCCGTAGAGATGGGCGGTTTGCAGCCACTGCGGTAAAGCGAATCCGAAATTGCCGATGAGGTGCTGAAAATAATCCGACCACGACGACGCAGTCGGCGCGACCGACAGTCCGTATTCGAGAATGAGATCCCAGCCGATGACCCACGCAACAAACTCACCGAGCGTTGCGTACGCATACGTATACGCGCTGCCCGCGACCGGCACCATCGACGCGAACTCCGCGTAGCACAGCGCCGCGCAAAAACACACCAGGCCGGAGATCGCGTACGCGAGAACGACGCCGGGTCCGGATGCGTGCGCGCCCGCACCGATCGTCGGGAAAATGCCGCCGAGCATCGTTCCTAGGCCGATCGCGGTGAGCGCGGGCCAGCCGAGTGCGCGCCGCAGCGTCGGGCCTTCTTGGACTTCGGGCAACGTCCACGCGAGCGGCTGCCGCGCGAGCAGCCGCCGCATGAAGTGGTTCACGCCGTTATTGCTTGAGCGGACAGAGCGAATGAATCGCGGCTTCAGCCATTTTGTCCGGCGCCATCTTGGCGGGGCGTATGTACATCGCCGTGTAGCGATCGGTTCCGACGACCGTCGAGATCATTTCGATACGCGAGGGGCCGTCTTTGCTCGTGCCTTCGGCAATGAACTGTTCCGCAGGCTGCGTTCCGCACAGTTTCGTGCTGCCATGCGAGATGACGTGCGTGTCTTTACTGTACTCGCTCGGAACGATCGCGAAATCCGGCTTGGTTTTATTCGCATCGCCTTTGACGAGCATCACCATCTGCGTGCTGCTCTTGTCCTTGCCGGTCTTCACCCATGCTTGAAAGCGGCCGAACATGGCCGGCGTACCCGACCAACCCGCGGGTGCCTGAAAGGCCAGGCCGTTCGTAACGCTTCCACACCCGGCGAGCATGCCCGCAATGCAAAGCGCCACGATTGATAGACGAAATCGTGAAATCATGGGCGGCTGCTTCTCCGCTCGTAGCCGACAATCTTTGCCCAGCGATCCACGATATCGTTGATGTAGTCGCGCGTTTCGGCGTACGGCGGAACGCCGTGATACGCGTCCACTGCGCCCGGCCCGGCGTTGTACGCGGCGAGCGCGACCGCGTACGGATTTGCATAGCGATCGCCGTACTCGCGAACGTAGCTCGCGAGCATGCGCGCCGCCCCGCTCATTGCATCGAACGGAGCGAACGGATCGACACCCGCGCCATCCGCCGTC
>DASSEZ010000022.1:0-45011 GCA_035694945.1 Vulcanimicrobiaceae bacterium | reverse complement strand
CCGCCCGCTCGAACTCTTCGGCGGCTTCGGTCAAACGGCCGAGTTTTTGCAGCATGTCCGCGCGCACGCTCGGCAGCAGATGGTAGGCCTTGAGCGCCGGTTCGTCGCTCAGGGCGTCTGCGATCTCCAATCCTGCAGCCGGACCGAACGCCATGCCGACTGCGACCGCGCGATTGAGCTCCACCACCGGAGAGGGATGCACTTGGCCGAGGGCGTCGTAGAGCGCCGCAATCTTCTGCCAATCCGTGTGCTCGGGCACAGCGGCTCGTGCGTGACACGCGGCAATCGCCGCTTGGAGCGTATACGCACCCAGTGCGCCGCCGAGTTGCTGCGCGCGCGCGAGTGATGCAAGTCCACGCGTAATGAGCAGCCGGTTCCAGCGTGAACGATCCTGATCGAGCAGCAGGACGGGTTCGCCCCGCGCGTCGATGCGTGCGCGCATCCGCGACGCCTGCAGTTCCATGAGCGCGAGCAGGCCGTGCACTTCCGGCTCGTACGGCATTAGGGCGGCCAGCATGCGGCCCACGCGCAGCGCATCCTCGACTAGCTGCGGACGCAGCACGTCATCACCGGAGCTGGCGGCGTAGCCCTCGTTGAAGATGAGATAGATCGCTTCCAGTACGGAAACGACGCGTTGCGCGCGTTCGGGGCCCGAAGGCACTTCGAAAGGCACGCGTGCTTCGGTGAGCGTGCGTTTCGCCCGCACGATGCGCTGCGCGATCGTCGCTTCGGCAGTAAGAAACGCGCGAGCGATCTCCGGCGTCGTCAGGCCGCCGATCAGCCGCAGCGTAAGCGCGACGCGGGCCGGCGCGGAAAGCACCGGATGACACGCGATGAACATCAGGCGCAGCACGTCGTCGTCGATTTCTCGGTACACGCTCTCGAACTCCGAAGGCTCGCCCCGCGCCTGCAAATCGCGCGCGATCGCATCCGTTTTACCTTCCAGCGTTTTCTCGCGACGGATTGCGTCGATGGCACGGCGTTTGGCCGCCGTCATCAGCCAGGCACCGGGATTGCGCGGGATGCCTTCGCCGGGCCACTGCGTAAGCGCCGCAACGAACGCATCCTGCGCGATTTCTTCCGCTCGGCCGACGTCGCGTACGATGCGCGCGACGCCGGCGATCAGTTTGGGTGATTCGATGCGCCAAATCGCATCGAGACGCTCCTTAAACAGGCGCGTTCACTTCAGGAAAGCCCCGCCCGCAAGCGTTCCTCGCGCTCGCGCAACTCCGGCGTGAAATTCTCACCCAGATCGTCCGCCTCGAACATTTGCCGGATCTCGAGCACGTCGCCGTCCTCCATCGGCGCATGCGAGAAGCGCTCGATGACTTCTTCCTTCGACTTCGCCTGCACGATCCAGAAGCCGGCAATCAGCTCCTTCGTTTCGGCGAACGGACCGTCCGTAACCGTCGCTCTCCCGTTATCGAAGGCCAGGCGCGCGCCTTTGGATGAAGCTTGCAGCCCATCGCCCGCAAGCATGACGCCCGCCTTGACGAGTTCCTCATTAAATTTGCCCATCCGGTCGAGCAACTCGGTGCTGGGCAAGATGCCCGCCTCGGTTTTTTCGTTCGCCCGAACCATTACCGTAAATCGCATCGTGGTCTCCCTTCGAATCGTGTTTATCAAGACGTCGAACGGGCGTCGATGTTTTCGACACGCCTGGCCGCAAGCATACGCCGCGCCGTTACCGCGGGGCCTTCGGGTACGAGATCACCGGAGGTATCACATGGAAATTCCGAATCGCGTACCTTGGGTGAACGTAGCCGTCGGCGTCCTGACGATTATCTCGCCCTTCGTCGCGGTCCCGAATCCGTACGGGATGAAGTGGGATCTCGTGATCACGGGCTTCATCATCGGCATCGTGGCAATTATCGAAATGGCGACCTACGCTCGCACGAGCCGTATGGGCTACTGGCCGCTCATCAACATCCTGGCGGGCATCTGGCTCTTCATTTCCACTACCTGGGCGAACGGCAACGTGACCTTGGTTTGGAGCAATATCGTGCTCGGCGTGCTCTCCATCGTCACTGCGCTGGTCGCACTCTCATACGAACGCATGCACGTGACGCATGAAGTGCCGCCGCCCACGCAGACGCATCTGCGCACGTAATCGACGTGACGGCGGGCGCGTCACGGGAGGGCGCGCCCGCTCGCTCAAGGGGTATGAGTGCGCTATTGCCGAGCGAGCATGGACAAGCGCCTGTGATGGCCGAGATCAACATCACGCCCTTCACCGACGTGCTGCTCGTCCTGCTCATCATCTTCATGATTCTCGCTTCACTCGCGCTACCGCCCGGTTTCGAACGTCAACTGGCGAACTGCGCTTGCGGCGCTGCGCGCATAGCGCATCCTCGGCACATCCCCGTTACGGTGACGCAGCACGGCGTCATACTCGTTGCCGGTAAAGCCGTGACCGTCCGCGACTTGTACGGAGTGCTCGCCAAACTTCACGAGAACGCGCCCAAGGAAACGGTGACGTTATATGCCGACGTGAAAGCTCCGTACGGGCTCATCGTTCGCGTGCTGGACGCTGCAAAAGCCGGTGGTATTCCCGACGTCTCGTTTGTAACGGAGTAGTCAGTACGCTACCGATGCAATTTTATTCGACGCCGTTTCCGTAAACCACAGTTTCGCCGAGCCTGCCGATGACGTCGCAGGCACGGCGGCAATAGCCGTCGGCGCAGCCTTTGGCGTCGGCACGGCAAACTCGTAGATATTGCCCGCGGTGTCGATGCGTCCGATTTTATCGGCGGTCGTTTCCGTAAACCACATGCTGCCGTCCGTGGCAACCGCTATGCTCGCAACTCCGCTACCGGGTGTGGGAATTGGAAATTCAGTGACTTGACCTGCGGCAGTGATGCGCGCAATGGCGTTGTGTCCGTCGTCGGTAAACCACAATGCTCCATCGGTGCCCTGGACAAGTTCGTCCGTCCCGGTCAGCACGCTCCCCGCGGGCAGCGCGTACGTATTCAATACCGCGCCGCTTGAACCGAATTCGTATATTGGACCACCATGCTCGAGCGCTCCCCAAACGTGCGAGTTCGGCCCGTTCGCAAGCACGAGCGCAAACGCGCTCGCGGTCGCACCGTCCGCCGGAAGTTGCGCCGGGTATCCGCCGGGGCCGCTGCCACAGCACTGTGCGCCGGCGGTCCACACGGTTCCATCCTTCGCGGTAACGATCGAAAGAATGAATCCGCCGAACGCGTTCGCGGCGCACGCCGACGCCGTCCCCATGCCGCCGCATTCGAGTGCATCGCCAAATGCAATGCTGGCTGGGAAGAACTGGTAGCTGCTGCTCCACATCACCGTCGCGGAGTCATGTGCGTCGATGGCGTCTACGCCGCCCGCCGAAGCGCCGGACTGTGCGAACGGCAGCGTCTGCGTGATGTTACCGGCAAAGTACCGGAATATTCCGAAGTTTCCGGTCGTCGCCAAACCGGAGTTGATTTGTCCGAAATACACGGCGCCGTCGGTGCCCACGTCAATAGTGTCCGGATCGACCGGACCGTTACTCGTGGGCGATTGTGCAGGCACGGGAATCTCCGCGATGTGCACGCTCGCAGGATTGAACATCGGTGACTGCGTCGGACTGGGCGTCGGCGTTGTCGCAGGCGGCGGCGATCCGCCGTTGTTGCTCGGAGGAGTAGCAACCATTTTCGGAAGCGATGGGCCGCCGCCGCAACCGGCGATGATAATGCAAAAGCAAAACGTTGCGGCAAACCCAATGCGCCCGCGCATGCATTAGAAATAGCACTTCGGGCGGCGCGCGGCACAGAGGCCGCGGGGGCGGCGCTGTAGGCCGAATGTCTACAGCGCCGCGCGTTTATCCAGGCGGCGTTTACGGTAACGCCGGCAAGCCCGTACGCGACGATGCGTGATGCATCGTCACCACGTTGTCGAGGCTGATGCTGTTGACGTACGGCGCGATTGACGCGGGAATGACGGCTTGCGTCACCGGCATGTACCGCGTGCCGTAGCGTCCTTGCGAAACGTTCTCCATCTGCGCCCGGAAGAAGCGTTCCACCGTCGCGCTCGGCGCCTGCGCATCGACAACGAGATGATTGCTGAACGTGTGCACGATGCTAAACCCGGCTTGCTGCAGTGCTTGGATGACGACACGTTCGTCGCTTGCCGAGTTGCCGGTGTAGCGCAGGACGATTTGCACGCGCGTGCTTTCGATCTGCCCACGTCGTCCGACGTCGACGAGTCCCGCAACGCGCGGCGTCACGTCGACCGTGCGATCTTGCGCCGGCGCGTACGATGTGTACGACGTCGCCAAGCGGCGTCGTGCGCTGGCCGGAACGCGATTGGGGCACAGCACGTTTGCAGCCGGCATGCCGAGCGGAACGCCGACGCCGCTCGCATTGTCGAACCCAGCGCCCGCCGTGTAAAAGGGTGACGAGCTTCCGAACTGGTTATTGCCTTGGGTTACGTCGATCAGCGAGGCCGGACTATTCTGCAATAGAGCGTAGGGGATGTTCACCGGATCGGGCAGTGACGTCTGGCAATACTCGTAGATTTCCGCCATGAGCGCGGCATATTGCGGCGCGCTCCATGACGTGCCCGCCATCGTGCCCCACGAACCGCTCGTGTAGACCGCAACGTCTTCGGCGGGCATCGAAATATCCGGAACGTTACGATTCGTCGAGGACGCCGCACCGCTTAGGCCGGATTGGTACGGCGGCAGCGCGATGTATTGCGAAACGCCGCCGCCGCCCGCGCATTGCTCGTTAGTACCGCAACTGAAATCGTTCCAGACGATATTGCTCGTGATCGGATCGGAGCCGATTTCGGTTTCCGTACCACCGATGCTGAGCACTTGCGGATCAACGCCCGGCCATCCAACGCCGACGGTGTACCGCGTACCGCCGCTATAGCATTCGTTGCCTTGATCGCCGGCCGAACTGACGATGGCAATGCCCGCATCGGCGGCTGATTGGAACACCGGGCTGGGGTTTATGCCGAGAAATTCGCATCCCGATGCGGAGAAGTTGATCACTTTGGCTCTGCCATCGGTTTGAATCTGCTCGACAGTGTCAATCAACGCCGTATCCGACAGACTCGGGATGCCGTAGACGACGATGTTCGCGCCAGGCGCGAGGCCCGCGACCGTTTCCGTATCCAGCGTCACTTCGCCCACATCACCGGTTGGTGAGGGCGATCCGTCGACGCTCGGAACGTTTGTAATCGTTCGTCCAGTTTGCGGAATGTGGAACGTCGATTGAAACGTCGCAAGATCCGTTGCCGATGGGTACGTGTCCATAACGATCGCGATCGTCTGTCCGGCGCCGTCGTATCCGCTCTGGACCGGGAATTGCAGTCCGTTCGCAACGTCGTACGGCGAGTAGCCGTGGATCGACTCCACTCTCGGAAGCGGGCTTCCAAGATTCGCAACGGGCGTGGGTGTTGCGGTTGCACCGGGCGTCGGCGTTGCGGTTGGAGTCGGCGTCGGTGTGGGCGTCGGCGTTGCCGTCGGCTCGGGCGTCGGCGTCGGCAGCGGCGTGCCCGTTTCGACGATTGCGAAATAGTACGTCGTATTCGCGGCGAGTGCGAACGGCGGCGGCGGAATGGCCAGCGAAGGGAAGGTGACCGTCGTGCCGCTGACTTGAATCGGCCCCAGAATGGCGTTCCACCCCGATGTGCTGCTCGAATCGTATTCGATGACGTATGCGTAGCCGTTCAGCGTTCCGGCCGGGAACGTGAACGAAAACGCGGGCGTCGATGAAAACGAAATCGGCGCACTGACGCTTAGCGAAATATACACGAGTGGATTGACCGCAGCTCCCAAAGATGACGGCTTCTTCACCGTCTTCCATTGAATGATGCTGGCCGCCGGTGAGGGTGCAGCCGTCGGAAGCGTGCTGCTCAGCGTGAGCGTCGCGGTACCGTTCCCGGACGCCGCGGCGGGAATCGTCACGCTGCCCGATGCACCGGAGGCAATCTGCGGGAACGTGACCGTGCTCTGCGTCGAGCCGACAGAGGCGGTCGACGTCTGCGTTGCGGGCGCTGTGGGCGTTGGGCTCGGTGTCGGGGTGCCTTTAGAACCGCCCGTGGGAGGCGTTATTCCACCGCCGCCACCGCCGCATGCGGCGAGAAGCGCGACAAACACAAATGCAAGAAAACGGCGGTCCATACGCCCTCCGAAAGTGCAAAACGGGTTGTTTCCCTATACTATCGGCAAGCGTTCGGGGTTCGCCTTTGAGTATAAATACTCACGGCGCAGTTCTACAGCAGACTGACGGTCTTTGGCGCGGCCTTGGCACGTGCACGCGCCGCGAGCATGTTGGCGGTCATGGCGATCCATCCCGCGACGCCGAAGATCGCGCCGCGTGCAATGAGTCCCAATGCGTCGTCGTTCAATAATCCAACGAGCACGAGCGCAATCGCAATCTGGAATGCGGCAAGCGTGAACCACGACAGGCGCGGCTCGAGTAATGCTTGCGGGCGCGTTTCGTCGTCTTCGCCTCGATACACCGTTGCCACGAGGCGAACGCCGATGTGGTGAAAATGCGCCACCACCATCTGTCCGATCCATCCGGCGATCAACACGAAGACATACGCGGGCTGCCACGGCTTGCCCGAAAGTGCGCCACCGCCAATTGCGAGCGCCGTCAGAAACCACAGCACGCTGAACGCCACGAAAAACTGCGGCGGACGGTGCGGATTTTTCGCGCGGCGCAAAATGTCGAAGACGTCGAACGCATACCCAAGCGCTGCGAGCACGAACAACACGCCGCCGATCCACGCAAGCAGCGTATGCTGCGATGCAAGGCCCGCCGCCAGCAGCGGTACGCCTAGCAGCGTGCACGATCCGACGACGATGTGCATCCAGCGCATGCGCGTCGCTTCGCCGGTAATGGGGCGCAGCGTGCGCATCGACACGCCGAAAATCAGCAGTGAGAGCCAGCCCAGCGTTCCCAGTGTTGCGTGCGCGGTCGGCAGCGATGCAGCCCACAGCATGCCGCGCCCGGAAAGCAACCCCGCGAGTCCGTACCCGATTACCGCTGCCGCGAGCAAAAACACGAACGTGATGCTGAACGCACGCGCTACCGCGCGCTGCACGCGATCTCCGCGCATTCCTTGCGCGAGCGTGAACAAAGCCACCGCGCTATACACGACGATTGAGGCGAGCAGCAGGTCGCCGGCAGGGCCGAGCACGCGAGCGTTTCCGAGAAATCCGTACAACAGCAACACGACGCCGGCGCCGTACGCTACCAGCGTCCAGCGCGCAACCGCTTCGCCGCGCCACTCGACGTCGACGAAATTCGGCAGCGCGTGAATCAGGATCGCCAGTGCGGCCATCGTGACCCATCCAAGTACGACGGCGTGAATCCATGCGAAACCGACGTAGCCGTGCACCTGCGCCGACCATGCCGCCCACAGCAGCAACGCCCACGAAAAACCGTGGGAAAGATGCGCATACAGCAGCGCTGCCGGTGGAATCCAATGGCGTCGTGCAAACATGTTTTTAGCCTACTACGCCGCGTCCGCGTTATCCCGGTGCAAGCCAGCGGAATGCGCGCTGTACGTACGCCTTACCCTCATGGGTAACGCAATCGCCGTGCGCGATAATGACTTTGTCGAAATCCCACGAGAGCAGCCGGCGAAGCGACTCTCCTCCTTGCGTTTTGCCGAAGGCGAAGCTCAGCCGAATATCGGGAGGCGTTCCACCGCCACGCACTCCGGCAATTGTCGCAAGCGCGTTCAGCACCGGATTACGGGGTGCGTACTGCTGAATGAAATCGCAAAAAATCAGCGTGCGCGATTCACGATGCAAGAAATAGACTTCGTCCAGAATCGCGCTGCCGCGAAAGACCATCTGGTCGAGCTCGGCGCTCCACCCGGTAGGCGGCTCGTCGCCCAGCACGTGCATCGACGGATTCGCACGGCGCATGCGCGGCGGACGCCACAGCTGCGCCTGCGGAAAGCATTCGGCCCACCCTTCGAGCCGCCAGACGTGAAGCGGGCTCGGCGCAACCAGGTACTTCACCGGCCCGAGCGCCGAGAGGCTCTGCATATGCTCGCGCGTCGCTTCGACCGGCGAATTGATCCACAGGCTTCCGTCGGCGAGTTTGACGACGATCATGCGCGTCGGAAACGAAAATCCGGCGCCCTTTACAACCGGGCCGTCCGCAATCCAAATGTTCGGCCCGAAGGCCGCAAGCCGGTCCATGCGCACGACATGTGCGCTTTACGCTTCAGCGCTCCTGCGCGGTCGCCGCAATTGCTCCCGAACGCGGCTCTCTCGCGCCGATTACGAGAAGCCACAGCATAATCGCAATTTCGCCGAATTGCAACGGCAGTGCGGCATTACCGACGATATCCGCGTATTGCGGCCAAAGGATGCCTGCGGCGTCTTGCGCGA
Organism: Vulcanimicrobiaceae bacterium; assembly: GCA_035694945.1. Lineage (GTDB taxonomy): Bacteria > Vulcanimicrobiota > Vulcanimicrobiia > Vulcanimicrobiales > Vulcanimicrobiaceae > DATGJX01. Next base: position 36,646 of record DASSEZ010000022.1, on the reverse strand, counting down.
CGTACGCAAAGCCGTTCGCGATGAGCCACACGCCCAGAAACTTCGGCAAGAATCCCGACCTATAGACGAGCATGCCGAGCGGCAAAAGCCATAAGCCCCAAAACACTTCGTTTACAACCGTTCCATAATGGTGCAAATGAAGAAACAGCACCGTCATCGCTTCCTGCTGCGGACGCGAGAATGCCGACAAGAATTCCCCACCGCGTGCAAATAGGAGCGCCCCGCCGTCGTTGACCGCGGTGTTGACGAAGTAGATTGGCGTCGACATCAGCCCGAGTATCACCATGAGGACCGCGAGGCCATGATCGACGCCATTGAGCAGACGATAGAGCGCGAGCGCCAGGAAGATGTCGATCGTCGCAGTCACCAAATCGGCGAACATCGCGATACGGAACAATGATTCGTGCGCTGCCAGGCTGTGCGCCGTGAGCGCCGGATTCGGTGAGCCGAGCAGCAAATTTGGAACGACGACCAAGCCGACCGGCGCGATCAGTATCAACGCGAGGTAGAGCAGTCCGGCGACCCTGGCATGCTTGCTGAGTGTCGTCATGCATGCGGTACGGTGCGCCACCGCGCTTTGTTTCGCTCTATGGCACTAGAGCAGAGCGGCGAAGCGTGCGGCGTCTATGTTGCCGCCCGAAATAATGATGCCGACGCGTTTGCGGCCGCAATCGATTTTGTGCGTCATCACCGCCGCAAGACTTGCCGCGCCGCTCGGCTCCAGAACGATCTTCATCCGTTCGAAAGCGAAACGCATCGCATCTTTGAGTTCATCATCCGTGACCGTAACGATCGTGCCGTTGTGGGCCCGCACGTTCGCAAACGTCAACTCGCCCGGCGCCTGCGTTTGCAAGCCGTCCGCAATCGTGCGCGGCACGTCGATGTGCACGATCTCGCCGCGTTCCAGCGACTGCTGAAAATCGTTTCCCGCTTCCGGTTCGACGCCGAACATCGCCACGTCCGGATCGAAGCCGTGCGCGGCGACAGCGCTGCCTGAAAGCAACCCGCCGCCGCCGACCGGAGCAACGAGCGCATCAAGGCCTTCAACGTCTTCAAACAGTTCGAGCGCAGCGGTACCGGCGCCCGCGATGACATGCCGATCGTTGAACGGCGGTACGAGCGTGGCGCCGCGCTCGTCGCAGATCTTCTGCGCGATCTCCGTGCGATGCGAACGGTAGCGATCGTAAAGAATGATTTCCGCGCCATAGCCGCGCGTGGCATCGATCTTCGATTTTGGAGCGTCTTCGGGCATGACGATGGCAGCCGGTACACCCAAAATTTTGCTCGCAAGTGCCACGCCTTGCGCGTGATTTCCGCTGGAATATGCGACGACGCCGGCTCGGCGCTGCGATTCGTCGAGCTGCACGATACGGTTGAAGGCACCCCGGAATTTAAAGGCGCCCATGCGTTGGAAATTTTCGCACTTCAGAAAGATCTCGCCGCCGGCAAGATCGTCGAGCGTGCGCGAAGCCACGATCGGCGTGCGGTGCGCGATGCCATCCAAGCGGTGCGCCGCAGCGCGGACCTCCTCGATGGTTACGATTGCTTGGGCGCTGCGCGTATCCACCAGTACCGAACCTTTCCGTCCTTAGCGAGCTTGAGCAATTCGTGGTAGGTTCCATGTTCGAATCGCACGTCGAAGCAGAGCAGCCCCTGCGGGCACCACGAATCCGAGGTTTGTTTGAGCCCTTGGTAGGTACCGCGAGCCGAGAGTTCGTCGGATATCTGCGCCACGCGGACGCGCGTGAGCTCGCCAGCGATGCTCGGCTCCAAACGGTTCATGACGGGTTGCAGATCGTTGTCGATAACCGCGCGCGTAACGGCGTCCGCTATACGCTCGTGCGCATTTTGAAACGAACACGCAGTGAGCGCGAGGAGCACGAAGAAAAAGGCCTCGATACCTCGGCCGCCCTTCGCTACCTCAGGATGACACACGCTGCGCTGCTTCATCGGATACGAGTTCGGTTTCATTTGTTTCCAGGAAGCGCAGCTTCGGGTTCCATTCCTCCGCAAGACGCAAGCTCCACTCCGACTCGAACAGCGCGACTGCATTGCCATCCCAATCTTCGACGAGTTTAGCGTTGCTCGGAAGTTGCGCGCGTTTGACGAGTTCCTCTTCTCCTGCGACGCGCCGCGCGACGCCGTAGGGCAGCGACGTAACGATGGTCTTCACGCCGTATTCGGACTCCAGGCGATACTTCACGACTTCAAACTGCAGCGCGCCGACCGCAGCGAGAATCGGCTCCGTGCGCATCGACCCGTACGGATACAGGACTTGAATCGCGCCCTCTTCGCGAAGCTGCGCGATGCCCTTGCCGAACGATTTGTAACTGCCGGTATCCAGACTGCGCACCGAAGCAAAATGTTCGGGCGCGAATGCCGGCACCGGTTCGAACTGCACGAGCGGCGAACCCGGCACCGTTTCGCAAATCGTATCGCCGATTGCAAAAACGCCGGGATTGGCCAGGCCGACGACGTCACCAGCGTATGCCGCTTCGAGCGATTCGCGCTCGCTGGCGAAAAGCCGCATCGCGCGCGAGAGACGCACGTCTTTACCGGTGCGCACGTTGCGCACGGTCATGTCGCGCTCGAATTTCCCCGAGCATACGCGCACGAACGCAACGCGATCGCGGTGGCGCGGGTCCATGTTGGCTTGAATTTTGAAGACGAAGCCCGTGAAATCGTGGTTCGACGGGCTCACCATGACGATATCTTCGCCGCCGTCCACGTTCCGGCGCGGCGCGGGTGCAGGAGCGAGTTTGACGAAGTTGTCCAAGAACAACTGCACGCCGAAGTTCGTCACGGCACTGCCGAAAAAGACCGGTGTCACTTCACCGCGCAGCATGCGCGCCATGTCGAAGTCCTCGCCGGCGCCTTCGAGCAATTCCAAACCGTCCGCGAATTCACGATACGACTGATCGTCCAGGAGCGCTTTGATCTGCGGATCGTTGATGTCGGCAACCTGTACTTGCGCACGCTTTGCGCCGTGCGCGCTGCGCTCGAACAGATGAACTTCGCGCGTGTTGCGATCGTACACGCCCTTGAACGACGGACCGTTTCCGAGCGGCCAGTTCATGGGGAACGCCCCGATGCCGAGTACGTTTTCCAATTCATCGAGCAGTTCGATCGGATCGCGGCTCGGGCGATCCATCTTGTTGATGAACGTGAAGAGCGGAATACGGCGCGCGCGGCAGATGGCGAAAAGTTTTTTTGTTTGCGGCTCGACGCCCTTGGCGGCGTCGATGAGCATCACCGCCGCGTCCGCGGCCAGCAGCGTGCGATAAGTGTCCTCGCCGAAGTCTTGGTGGCCCGGCGTGTCGAGCAGATTGACGGTGTAACCTTCATACGGGAATTGCAGCACCGTCGACGTGATGGAAATGCCGCGCTGTTTTTCGAGTTCCATCCAGTCGCTCGTCGCAGCCCGCTGCGCGCGGCGCGCGGAAACTTGTCCGGCGGTTTGAATCGCACCACCGTACAGCAGCAGTTTTTCCGTGAGCGTCGTCTTGCCGGCGTCGGGATGCGAGATGATCGCGAACGTCCGCCGTTTACTAACCTGTTCTTCTATTTCAGTCATTAGCTCCCCGAGGGCGCCGGAATCGTTTCATATACTCGTAGTTCGAAGCCGCCTTGACCGCCGCGCAACAGCGCGACCGCACCCGGCGCTTCATAAAGCCGTGCAATCGGCGGTACCCGCAAGCGATCGGTTCCGCGCGCGATCAGCACCGTATCGCTCGTCACGCTCACGCGGCAATCGCCGGAGTTCACGCTGGCGCCGGGACGCAGCATCTGCGCCCGGGAGGGCAGATTTGCGAGCACATACTTGAGCGGCCCCGTTGATTTGCTGGTCTGGGTAAAACAGTCCGGGAGCGCCGAAAGCGCCCACCCCGCATCCGCGTAAAACCCGCCGCGTGCATTACGTTTCGACGGCGGCGGCGTTTGCGCCGCTTTTGGCGGCACCTTCACGAATACGGACTTGATGCGAATCGCGAGCTGCTCGCGGTGCCAGTACACGCCGACGACCACAAACGCGGCCAGCACGATGACCGCGCTGATCGCCAGATATCTAAGCAGCGCTCTCGGCCGGTTCTCGCGCGCCGACGCGCGCGCCGAGCGTCATACGCGCCGCGCCGATCGACCAATCCGCCATACCGTAATAGAAATCGAAGGTGCGCGGGCCCAGGTCCGGACGCGGGTCGATAGCGGTGGGGAACACCACGTTGTCCACGATGCCGCGCCGCTCGGTGTCGGACTCGGGAGAAAGCACGGGTTTGGGCGAGCGATAGACGATCTTGTGCGGCTGCTCCAAGTCGTGAATCATGATGCCCGCGCTGTACTTGAGTTTTGGTTTTTGCGTGCGGTGGTCGATTACGTCAACCGCGTGAAACAGCGACATCCAGCCCTCGGCGATACGCACGGGAGGCGTACCCGCGCCGAGTTTGAGCGAGCCCCACTGCGCATCGGGCGACATCACGAGGACGCTTTCGCACACGTCGAGCAGTTTCTCCGGGTCTTCGAGCACCGGGGCCAAAGGAATATACGCCAGTCGAATGGATTCGCGGTCCGCGAACGGCATGCGTTCGATCATCGGAATTGCCGCGCGGCCGTCGACCGCGGAAAGATGCAGCATCGGTCGGTGATAGAAAGCCAGCGACTTCACGCCGCTGGGCGAGAGCACCGGTTCCGGAAAAAACGCGGCGTCTTTGTCGTCGCCGATGTGCATGCCCGGTTTGTCGAAATGAAGCAGCCCGAGGCGTGTCCACGTAAAACCGTCGTGTGAGAGTGCAACGGCAATGCGCGGGCCTTGCGGTCCGAACGCGGTATACGCCATCACGTACTGATCCAGGACGGGAACGAACGTGACGCGCGGATCTTCGCAGCCGTAGCCCGGATGCGGGCGCAATTCGTACGGCGCGTTTGGTTCGAGCGCGAAACCGTCGCGCACGAAAGTACATCCCTCACTGCTCGCGCGAGCCCGTACCAAACCGACGCGTGAAATATTTCCGCGTGCGACGTCGCGCGGATACAGCAGCAATTCGCCTTCGCGCGTTCGCGCGGAAGCGGGATTGAGCGTACCTTCTGCCTCTGAATCGTCGCCGTTGGGCTCGAGAATCAGTCCAAGGCGCTCGACGCAAACGTCGAGATCGATCGCTTCGTGTGCCAGCATCAAACCTCTACGGAAACGCCGCTCGCCCGCGCGCGGTTTCCGAACGCTGTAACAATTTCATGTGGCAAACGTCCGCTGCGAGACGCAAACTCATCGAGATTCGCCTCGCTGCCGAGCAGAACGAGCTGCCGGCTTTCGGGGTCAAGACGTGAGGCTCGAACCGTAACGTACTGCATGCCAACCGATAAGATATCGTCCGCGCCTTCGAGAGTCTTAGGCAATCCGTCGGCGTACCCACACCGAGCCGTGGCAACCGTCTCCCCATCGGCAAGCATAGTACCCCCATATCCCAGGCGCGTCCCGGCCGGGTGCCGTTCGACCCGGATGACCGGGGCGATCACCCGCAGTGCGCACCGGATGCCCGGGATGTCGAATCCACCGGTCGCGCCGAATAGACCGACGCCCACGCGAACCATACCGGCGAGCGGGCCGTCCGCTCCCAGCGGGAAGGTGCTGGCAACGTCGGTGCCTTCCAGGTCGACGCCGGCAGCTTCCATGGCTTGTGCCGCGGCCCGGAAGTTTTCGAGCTGCGCCGCCCGCGCGTCGAAATCGGTGATGTGCGTCCAGAGCTGCACGCGCGCACCGGCTTTGGCGAGCGCGGGCGCAAACGTGCGGACTTCCTCTACGGTCAGGCCGGTCCACGCGGCAGCCGGGCGCACGCCCACCCGTACGCACAGCGGCCGGCCGATCTGCGCGAACACGTGCTCGGCGATCTCGAGTTCAGTCACGGTGCCGATGCTGGGCTGCGCGTTCGCGCGATAGACGGCGGCCAACTGATCCGGTTCGACGGAGCCCAAGACGACCGCGGGAGCCTGAGTGTGCTTTCGAATTTCCCGCAGTTCGTCCGCGTCAGCGACACAATAGCCGTCGGCGATGCCTTCGAGGGCGCGAATCAGCGGCGCGTAGCCCCAGCCGTAGCCCTCGCCTTTCACCACCGCGTACAACGGCACGCCGGCAAAAGCGCGCCATGCGCGCGCATTGGCCGCAACGATCTGCGTATCGAGCGCAAGTTCGGGCTGCATTACGGAAGCGTCGTCTGCGCGACCGGTTCGTCGGAAGGCGTTACGACGACCACTTTTATTCCGCGTCGGTACACGGTATTCGGCACGATCCAGAGCGTGTACGTGCGGTAGCGGTCGGACGGTTCGCCGCCGCTGGCTGGCGCAGCTTCGAACGCGACGACGCGTACGCCGTCGGGGTTGGCGCGAATGGATTCGATGATCTGCCGGTAGCCGCTGCGGTCGTGCGGCCCCATGAGCAACACCACGCCAAATTCGCTGCGGAACCGTACCGGTGCGTGGATTCCCAAACGCTCGAGCGATGCGGTGTCGCGTACGACGGCGATTTGATTGCCGCCGTCGAGCACCGTCGTCGTGCCTTGCGCAAGCGTCTGAACGCGCACGTCGCGGCAGCCCGCAAGCGCGACCAAGGCAAGCAGGGGCCAAAGACGCACGAGCGACCGGAATGGAGCGCGGGAAGCGGCCACGAGCGGGGCGTTCGCGCAGTTGTCACGGGATGCCCTTCGGGTGCACTATTAGTACAACGAGGTAGGGCTCATGCTCCAGCACATCATTGCCGCAGCCGCAATCACGGTGGCGGCCATGCCGCTTCCCGCCGGTACGCCGGCACCGCAAGCATCACCGACGCCGCTGCTCAAAACCATTGCAACGGTTCGCGCTTCCGCTCGCTGCGCGGCGATCATCACGCATGCGAACAGCGCGATCAGTACGGCGCTCAGCAACGATCAAGTCATCGGACAGACGATCACGACGCTGCGTTTTACCAATCTGGACGACGGCAATCCGCTTCACCGCAACAACGGTTTGAAAGCGCTGGGCGATCTCGCGAAAAACCTCATGCAATCCGCGCGTTCGGGCGACGATGAAGTGAAACGCTTGCGCAAGATCGCCGCGGAAACGAAAGATCCCGACGAGGCGAAAGCGCTCAAGGAATTTGCCGATCTGCTCGGCGGAGCGCTCTGGAGCCAGCAAAAGGTCGCGCGCGATCTCAACGGCTTTCTGGCATATCAAGATTTCCGCGACATGGCGCAATTCGACGAAGACGGCCAGAAGATGAATCAAGCGGAGTTCGGCGTGAACGATCCGCTCTCGGGCGAAATGCCGCGTGACATGCGCCATTACAATGCCGTCGGCCAAGTCGTGAACAACGGGAAGCCGCATTTGGGCCACGACCCGAGCGAACCGAACGCCACGCAGCAGGCAAAGTGGGCGGCGGACGACTTCCAGAACCGCATTCCCATCATCATGAAAGACGAGAATGCGGCTGCCGGAAAGGTCGACGGCGCCATCCAGGGGTGCTAAGACAAAGTCATTGTCGCGCCCCCGTGGTATTCGGTAGACTTTAAAGCCTGTGAAGACTCTCGCACGCCTGAGCCTGGCGGCGGTCGCCGTCGCGTACGGCGAGGTCATGCTGGGCAGTTGGACCCGCATCAACGGCGCGGGCATGACTTGTCCGGACTACCCCCTCTGCCACGGCGAATTCATCCCCTCGATGGGCGGCGGCACCGTCTGGGAGTGGACGCATCGCCTCACCGCGGCGATCCTCTCGCTGCTGGTTCTGGCCGTGCTCGTCACGGCGTGGAGGCGCCGCCGCGACGCCGCGTTCGTCAAGCCCGCCGGCGTCGTCATCGCCGGCCTATTCGCGTTCCAAGTGTTCCTGGGCGCGGCAACCGTGCATCTCTCCAACAGCCCGATTTCGGTGGTGTGGCATTGGGGGACCGCTATGGCCTTCGTCGCATCGCTCACCTGCATGGCCATCTTCGCGCTCAGTGAGGATGCAAAGGCGAGCGGCGGCGCATCGCGCCGCCAGCTTGCGCTCACCGGTATTCTCGGAGGAACGGCGCTCATCGCGTTCGTCACGATGTGCGTGGGCGCGTACGTCAGTTCCAGCGGCGCGGGTTTGGCCTGTATCGACATTCCGGGATGCGCGGGCAATGTGGTGGTATATACGCCAGGGCAAGACGTGCAAATGCTTCACCGGTTTATCGCGGCGGCATGTTTGTTGACCGCCGTCATCTCGTTTGCGCTCGTATGGGCGATGCGCGCGTCGGCGCGCGTGCGCGCCGCGGCGACGATTGGATTGGCGCTCGTATTCGTGCAAGTGCTGCTCGGCTTGCTCAATGTTGCGCTGCGCTTGCCGATCGATTTGCGTGAAGCGCACGCCGCCAATGCCGCGCTCGTATTTTTGGCATTCGTTTCGGCGACGATGCTCGCAGCGCTTGAAGGCGTGCGCGCAAGCGATCGGGTGACGGCGTGAACACGACCGTCGCTCGCGTCGAAGGGCATGCGCCCGCGCGAGCCGTCGGTTGGCTCGGCTTATTCAAAGACTATTACGATCTCGGCAAGCCCGGCATCATGTATTTGCTGCTCGTCACGACGGCGGCGGCGATGGTAATGGCCGCGCGCGGCGTTCCGAATCTCGGCTTGCTTGCATGGACGATGCTCGGCGGTGCGCTCGCGGCAATGTCAGCCGGCACGCTGAACTGCGTGTACGACGTCGACATCGACCGCGTGATGAAGCGCACGCGTTCCCGGCCGCTTCCGTCCGGCCGTATTACGATTCTTGCGGCAACGACCCACGCATGCGTGATGGGCGTGCTCTCGTTCGCGATCTTTTATTTCCGGGTGAATCACTTGGCGGCGTGGCTGTCGCTTGCGGGCAACGTCTACTACGTCGTCATCTACACGATGCTGCTCAAACGCCGAACGCCGCAGAACATCGTCATCGGCGGTGCTGCCGGTTCCATTCCGCCGCTCGTCGGCTGGGCGGCGGTCACGCACGCGATCGGCTGGCCCGCCGTGGGATTGTTCGCGATCATTTTCCTGTGGACGCCGCCGCATTTTTGGGCGCTCGCGCTGATGACCGAAACGGATTACGGCAAAGCCGGCATCCCGATGTTGCCGAACGTGTATGGCGACGCGCGCACGAAACGTGAAATACTCGTTTACACGCTGATTCTGACGCTCGGTTCCGTTGCGTTGTACTGGCCGCTGCACGTCATGGGGCCGCTGTACGGCGCCGCGGCGGCGATTCTCGGCGGCATCTTTACCTATTACGCGATACGTACGCTGCGTGAGAGCACGACCAAACCCGCGCGCACCACGTTTCTCTACTCACTGCTGTATCTCGCGCTCATCTGCGCGAGCATGGTAGCCGATCGGATCCTGTTCCATTGATCGGCATGTAGGGCCTTGGAATCTGCAACGACCACGTTCGCGGGACATAAACTCGACCGCTCAGTCATTCCGCTGCTGCTCACGCTCGGCTTGGGCGTTTTTCTCGGTGCACTCGATCTAAGCGTTCTCGCGCCGGCACTTCCCGCGCTCGGCAAAGATTTCAACGTTGCGACCGGCGATCTCGCATGGGTGTTTACGCTGTACCTGCTCGTGAACATCGTCGGCATCGCCGTGATGAGCACGCTTGCCGATCGGTACGGACGCCGCCCGATTTATCTGGCGTGCGTGCTGATCTTCGTCGCGGGCAGCGCCATCGCCGTGGTTTCGCACGACTACGGATTGTTTTTGGTTGCGCGCGCGGTACAGGCGTTCGGTGCGGGCGGCATCTTTCCGGTGGCGACGGCGGCAATCGGTGACGTCGTTCCGCCGCAACGCCGCGGCGCCGCGCTCGGATTGGTTGCGGCGACGTGGGGGTTGGCGGCGGTACTCGGCCCGGTTTACGGCGGCATGGTGACGCATTTTGCGTCGTGGCGATTCATCTTCGCGCCGAATTTTCCGATCGCCGCATTCGTGCTCGTGTACGCCGCGCGCTACGTGCCGACGAATGCGCCGCGCGTGCGCGGCCCGCTCGACGTTCCCGGTCTGCTGCTGCTGTGCATCGGGTTGCTGTTCGTGATGTACGGCATTACCGGCGCACACGCCGTGACGATCGCGTTCGGGCTGTTGCTGCTTGCCGGTTTCGTCATGTGGCAGCGCGCCGTTGCAAACCCCATCGTGCCGCCGTCGCTGTTCACCAACGCGCAACTCGCGAAAACATTCGCTCTTGAAATCGTCATCGGCGTGCTCGAAGGCTCGCTGTTTTTCATTCCGGCAGTGCTCGTGAGCGCGCAGCACATTTCGTATGCCGCAGCGGGGCTCGTCGCCGCCGTCGGCGCGTTCATGTTCGTCGCGGTCATTCCGGCATCGGGGCGGATGCTCGATAAGATCGGCAGCCGCGACGTCCTGGTGGCCGGAACGCTGTGCACGGAAATTGGCCTGGTGATATTCGCGCTGTGCTTCAACTCGCTTGGCCTCTCCGTCGTGTCGATGATCGTCGCGGGTATCGGCTTCGGCGCGCTGCTCGGAGCGCCGACGCGCTACATCGTCACCAACGAAACCGGGGAACACACACGCGCGACGGCGATTGGCCTGCTGAGCCAGTTTCTGATTATCGGACAGATTCTCGGCGGCAGCCTGGCGGGCGGTATCATGGGTAACGCACTCTCGGACGCCGCGGCCTTTCGCACCACGTATCTGGCATTTGCGGGCGTCGCGCTCGTGGCCCTGGTCATCACGATGACGCTTCGGGGGCGGCAACAGGAAATTCGCGGCGCCGCAACCGAGTGAGCGGTATGCTCGCCATACTTTTAGCGGCGTCGCTTGCTTCGCCGGCACCGCAAGCCTCGTCGATACACATCCTGCGGCGAATGGTATTTACCGCACACATCAACGCAACCGGCGCAACGGTTTCCCGCTATCGCGGCGCCAACGCCGGCGAATCCGGCGTACCGGGAGCCATCGATTCCGACGTTGACGACAAAGGCAATACGACGATCTACGTAAACGTCGTGGATGCACCGCAAGACGGCAGCTTGATTGCGGACGTGAACGAACCCAAACAGCAGCCGCTGCAGATGGGAATTAGCGCCGACGGCGAGGTGATCACCATCACGCCGAATCGCGAACCGACCATTGCCGAACTCTCGCTCATGCGTCTGCTCGCGCGCAACTTCGTCGCAGGACACGACGACACGCCCGGAAATTCGTGGACGCTGTCATACGGGCCGGACAAAGTCGGACAATTGCGCGTGACCGTGCAAAAGACCGACGACGCGCACGTGGTGCTCGGCATAAAAGGCCGCGCGTTTGAAACGAACCCGGTAACGCGGCGCCAGCAATTGGACGGAACGGTGACGTACGATCCCGCGCATACCATTCCGGTCAGCGCGGACGTAACCGAATCGGTACAAATTCAAAACGGCAGCACCACGACCACGACGCAGTATTCGGCGCAATTCAGCCTGCAGGCGGATTCGATGGGCGGATCCTAAGCGATGCCGCGCGACACGCACGAGGTGCTCAACCAGCCGCCTCCGCTGACGGACTACAACGTATTCCGTTCGGATCGCGCGCTGGTGCAGGCCCTCGCGCGTGAGGGCGCGTCGAGCGCATTCGACGCGCTCGATCGTTTGGGTGCGCTCGCGGGCAGCCAAACGGCGCACGAGTGGGGACGCCAGGCGAACGAGCATCCACCGAAGTTGCGCTCGCACGATCGCTTCGGGCATCGCATCGACGAGGTCGAGTTCCATCCCGCGTATCACGAGTTGATGAGCGTCGCGACCGGACACGGCCTGCATGCGGCGCCGTGGGCAAGCCGCGATGCGTACGCGCACACCGCGCGCGCCGCCAAATTCTACGTGTGGGGGCAAGTGGAGGCCGGACACGGCTGCCCCATCTCGATGACGTACGCTGCCATTCCCGCGCTTGCCTCAAACGCGGCCGTTGCGCGCGTGTGGGAAACGCGTTTGGCCGCGTGCGAGTACGATCCGGCGCTGCGGCCGATCGAGGAAAAAAGCAGCGCGCTGTGCGGCATGGCGATGACCGAGAAGCAAGGCGGCTCCGACGTGCGCGCCAACATCACGCGCGCGACGCTCGCCGAACGCTCGCCCCTCGGTGATGCGTATCTCGTGACGGGCCACAAATGGTTTTGCTCGGCGCCCATGAGCGACGCGTTTTTGATGCTTGCGCAAACCGACGCCGGACTGAGTTGTTTTCTGCTGCCGCGCGTATTGCCGAACGGTTCGCGCAATCGCATCTTCATTCAGCGGCTCAAAGACAAACTCGGCAATCGCTCCAACGCATCGAGCGAGATCGAACTCGACGACGCGTGGGCGCTGCTGCTGGGCGAAGCAGGCCGCGGCGTGCAAACGATCGTGGAGATGGTCAACGGCACGCGTCTGGATTGCATCAACGGGAGCGCGGCGCTGATGCGGCAAGCGCTCGCGCAGGCGATCCATCACGCGACGTATCGCTACGCGTTCGGCAAGGCACTCCTCGATCAGCCGCTCATGCAAAACGTCCTCGCCGACATCGCACTGGAATCGGAAGCCGCAATGACACTGCTGCTGCGCTTGGCATGCGCAGTGGATCGCGGCGAGAACGAGGTCAAGCGTCTGGGTACGGCGGTCGGCAAATATTACGTGTGCAAACGCACGCCGACGGTGGTTTGCGAGGCGCTCGAGTGTTTGGGCGGCAACGGGTACGTCGAAGAGTCGCCGATGCCGCGTCTGTACCGCGAGGCACCGCTCAACTCGATTTGGGAAGGCTCCGGCAACATCAACGCGCTCGACGTGCTGCGCATTCTCACCAAACAGCCGCGCGTACTTGAAATATTTCGTGCGGAGATCGAGCCCGCACTGGACGATCCGCGCATGCGGCGTGCGGCCGACGCGCTTGCGAACGAGTTGCGCGATGCGCATGGCGCGGAAAGCCGCGCGCGCATCATCGTGGAACGCATGGCGCTGCTGTGGCAAGCAGCGCTGCTCGCGCGCGACCGGGACAACCCCGCGGCGGACCTATTCATCGCATCGCGCATTGCCGGGCAGTGGGAGCGAACGCTCGGTACATTGCCACCGTCAAAAGACGTGCGTCTGGTCATCGAGCGGGCGCAGCCTACGCCGAATGTGGAATACTCGGAAAGATAGATGAAACTGCGAACCATCCAGCGCGGCGATCACCTGGCCAGCCGCGCCTGGACGCCCAGCGAACGGCTTATCGTGTGGCGCGGCCTCACGGGGCGCTTTGCCATTGCGATCGAACCGCTGCTGGGCACGCTGTTTTTCGGCGGTATGACGTACGGCATCATCTGGCGCGCACGCGTCGCCAAGCCGCACGACCTGTGGATTCTCTCGCCGCTGTTCGGCTTTGTCGCACTGATGTTTCTGGCGTACTTCGTGTACTTGCTCGTTGCGCCGTTCATCGCGTACCGGCAGACGTACAAACCGATCTACCTCATCGACGGCTACGTGCGCTATCGCGGGCCGGACGAGGATTCGGATTTAGGCGGCAGCGGCTACGTGGCCGTGCTCTTTGCCGATCAGCAGCTCTGCTGCGAATGGGAATGCTACGGCACGAAACCGCTCCCGACGATGACGCTGCCCGGGATGTGCGAATTCTCCGAATACGGCGGACTGCATAAAATCGACGGGAAGTCGACCGGCGTATTGCCGGAAGAGATTCCCGTCATGGCGGTTGGAATGAACCCGCGGCACTAAGTTCGCTGCTCGGTGTCATGCTGAGGTACCGAAGCATGGCCGAGGCATCGAGGCCGGTTGTTACGGTTTGTAGCTGCCGTCCAGCGGAATGCGCAGCGAGTGCTGCCACGGCCATGCGTGGCCGTACCCGGACATGTAAATCGTATAGGCGCCTACGCCGAAGATGCACAGGATGCCGATGATTGCCGCAATGATGACGGCGCGCGGTACGCCGCGGCTGGTCGGAACTCCGCGTTCGTCAGTTGGATCGTACATTAAATTTCCACGCCTTTCCCGACGAGCACGTTGACGCTCGCGAGAATCGCCAAAAACGCGCCGAGCGCAAGCAGCGCAAGCATCATTTTAAAGACCTGATTTTCCAGGCCTTTGCTCTTCCAGTCGTTCTTGAGCGCGATGGCCGCCACGACGAGCACCACGATGCCGAACACGAACGCGAAGATGCGCTCGACGTGGGCTACGGTTGCACTAATACCTTCCATTACATGCGCTCCTAGTACAGATAGAAGATCGAGAACAGCACGACCCAGATGACGTCGACGAAGTGCCAGTACAGCGTGCCGAGCGTCAAACCGGTGTACTTCTGGAACGTGTACTTGCCTTGCAGCGCTTGCAGCAGCAGCACCGTCAGGTAAATGATGCCGCAAAATACGTGAAAGCCGTGCATGCCCGTAAGCGTGAAGAACCCGGCACCGAAGATGCCGCTGCTTCCCCAGCCGACCGCGAGCTTCGCGTATTCGACGATCTGGCCGCTCAGGAACATCGCGCCGAGCACGATGGTCGCGATGATCCAGTTCGCGAACTTCATGAAGTTGCGGTGCTTCCAGTTTTCCAGGGCGAAGTGCATCGTCGCACCGGATCCGAACAGAATCACCGAATTGATCGCAGCGAGCGCCAGATCGAGTTTCGGCGCTCCCGCCGGCGGCCAGCCCTGGCCGGTGTTGCGCAAATACAGATACGCGAAGATGAACGACGAGAACAGCACCAGGTCGCTGACCATGAACAGCAGGAAGCCCTGGACGCGCAGTTCGCGCGTCTCGACGTAGAGCTGATCCGGCTCCTCATGGTGGCGGCCGACGATCCCGGCCTGCGTAACGCTTGCTACAGCCATTGTTCTCCTTTGAAAGGCGCTTCGGCCCAGCCTGCGCGCCCCCCACTTCGTGGGGCCCCCAATGCTATGGGGCGCATAAACCTACTGCTAATGTGAGCGCTCCCCGAGGGCGCCCCAAAACATCGTTGCATCGCTAGTGAGCGGCCGGGACCGGCGGAGGCGAATCAGTGAGTTCTTCTTCCAAGCCGCGGTACGGCAACGGTTCCGCGAAGTCGTACGGGGCCGAGAACACCGACGGGACGTGTTTGAAGTTGTAGTACGGCATCGGCGAGGGAATCTGCCACTCGAGCGTACGCGCCTTCCACGGATTCGGACCGGCTTTCTTGCCCGCTTTCAAACTGACGATGGCGTTGTACATCGTGAGCAGAATCGACGCGGTCATCACGAACGAGAACCACGATTCGATCTGGTTCCAGGTTTGGAACTGCGGGTCGTACACCGCATAGCGGCGCGGCATGCCCCACAGACCCAGCCAGTGCATCGGCAAGAACGTGCCGTTCATGCCGATCATGTAGAGCCAGAACGACCACTTGCCCATCTTCTCGCTCATCATGCGGCCCGTCATCTTGGGATACCAGAAGTACAGCCCGGCGAGCGCGCCCATCAACGAGCCGCCTGCGATGACGTAGTGGAAGTGCGCCACGATGAAGTACGTGCCGTGCGCGTGCAGATCGAACGGCACCGCCGCCAAGAACACGCCGGTGACGCCGCCGATCGTGAACAGCACGAGGAACCCGATCGAGTACAGCATCGCGGTCGAAAATTCGAGTATGCCGCCGAAGAGTGTGGCCGTCCACGAGAAGATTTTCACGCCGGTCGGAATGGCGATGATCATGGTAATCACCATGAAGGGCAGCTGCAGCGTCGGCGCCATGCCCGAGGTGAACATGTGATGCGCCCAAACCATGAAACTGAGGATCGCAATCGCACACGACGAGAACGCGATCATCTTGTAGCCGAAGATCGGCTTGCGCGCGAAGGTCGGGAAGACTTCGGAGATCATCCCGAACGCCGGCAGAATCATGATGTAGACGGCCGGGTGCGAATAGAACCAGAACATGTGCTGCCACAGCAGCGGGCTGCCGCCTTTGGTCGGGTCGAAAAACGGCACGCCGAACTCACGCTGAACGAATAGCGCGGCCAGCGCTGCGCCGAGTGCCGTCGTCGCGATCATCAGCAGCGGAGCGGTTACGAATTGACCCCATACGAACAGCGGCATGCGCGTGAACGTCATGCCCGGCGCCCGCATCTTCAAAATGGTGACCAAGAAATTCATACCGGTCATCGTCGAGCCGACGCCGACCAGAAACACCGCGGCGCACCACATCGACGTACCGGGCGCGCCTTGCAGCGACATCGGTGGATACTCGGTCCAGCCGGCGACCGGTGCGCCCATCAGGAACGACGAGTACAGCATCAGACCGGCGACCGGGAAGATCCAGTACGCGATCATGTTCAGCCACGGAAACGCAACGTCGCGCGCGCCGATTTGCACCGGCATGACGAGGTTGCCGAATCCGCCCGTGAGCAGCGGAATGATGACGAACCACACCATCGTCGAGCCGTGCATCGTGAAGACCGTGTTGTACGTATCCGGCGTCAGGAAGCCGCCGTTCGCCTTCATCAATTGTACGCGGATCAGTTCGGCGAGAGCGCCGGCCAGCATCATGAAGATACCGGCCGTGACGATGTACTGAATGCCGATGATCTTGTGATCGATCGAGAAGACGTACTTCCGGAGAAAACTCTGAGGCTCCGGATGGATGTGGTCGGCAATGCCGCCCGAGTGTACCGCTGCTACAGCCATGTGTGCTCCATGGCATTCCACATTTCCGCCATCCCGTCGTTGCCAAAAACCTCGCGTGCCGAAGCACGCGTCGGCTTTTGGCGCCTCGGGCTGACGGAAATCTGAAACGCCGTCAGTGATCTCATTTCAGTGTGTTCAGGTAGGCGACCAGGTTCGCAATGTCTTTATCTGAGAGCCCGTTCGCGGTTTGATTCGGCATCGTGCCCATCGGGCCGTTGAAGCCGTTCTGCAGAATCTTGGCAACGTTGTCCGGCGTTGCTTTCTCGCCGGTCACCAGATTCGGACGCGCCGGATCGTGCAGCACGCCTTTGAGGCCCGGTCCGACGATCTTCTGGTTGAACGGCCCCAGCGCATGGCAAGCCGAGCATTTCGTTTGGAACAGCGCCTTGCCGGCGGCGACGTCGCCGTTCGAGAGGTCGAGCGAAGCGCCGCTCGATACTTGCACCGCATCGCTCACGTTCGCTTGCGCTTTTTGCGTCGCGTCGTACCACGCTTTGTATTTGTCCGGCGGATCGATGTAGACCCACGCGCGATCTTGCTGCGTACCGCTGCGCATGTCGCCGTGGAACGTACCGCAAAACTCCGTGCACAGCAGTTCGTACTTGCCCACGCGCGTCGGGGTGAACACCAGCGTGTTGATGAGTCCGGGCACCATGTCGGCCTTCAGGCGCATGTCCGGAATCCAGAACGAATGGATGACGTCGTATGCGGAAACGTGCATCGTGATTGGCTGCCCGACCGGCAGATGCAGGTCTTTGACTTCGCCGTGAATACCCGGATAGCGGAACGTGTAGTACCACTGGTGTCCGAGCGCTTCAACGACGAGCGTATTGCCTTGCGCGTTGACGGGCTCGATTTGGAAGAACAGATTCACGCTGATGATTGCGAGCACGAGGACGTACAACGTGGGGAGGAGCGTCCACCAGAACTCGAGTTTGCGATTGTCGTGAATCTGCAGGCCGATGGCGTCGGCCGGCGTCTCCTTGCGGCGGCGGAAGCGAAACACGAAATACAGGATGTACCCGATGACCGCGACCAGCAGTGCCGTGCCCGATGCCGCCAGGAACCGGTACAGCAAATCGATTTGACGCGCACGATCGACCGCTTCGGGCATGAGACCCGTTATCGGTACATACACCCAGAAGAAGATCGCGGCGATACCGAGCAGCACGATGACCGCGGTCGCCGTCCAGAACCCCCGGTCGAGGCGAACGACCGGATCTCTATTCTCTGCCAAGTGTTAACCCTTACAAGCGCAAGCGATGTAAGAGGATCCCGCTCCCGGAATCCTCATCGAATTTTCACAACCTGTATTTGACTATAGGGAAAACCGTCCTATGCACGCGACCACCTTTGTCAGGCGTTGCGGACCCCCGGCTGCAGCGCGGCCGCGTACCGGCCCACCAGCCACTCCGTATTGGTGATCGCGGTCCCCACCACGACGGCGTCGGCACCCGCCGCCAGCGCCTGGGCACCGCCTTCCGGCGCGTGGATACCGCCTTCGCAGATGACGAAACTGCCGAGTTGAGCGAACGAGCGCACGAGGTCGAGCGCGGGCAGCGCGGTTTCTTGCGTTTCCTTTGTATAACCGCATAGCGTGGATGCCAAAATGTCGGCCCCCGCCGCTTGCGCGCAGACACCGTCGTCCGCGAGCGCACAGTCCGCCATGGCCAGCGCGCCCCCTTCATGGATCGCGGCGACGAGTTCGGCGAGCGTCACGCCGTGCGGATGCGGCCGGCCCGTCGCATCGAAGGCGACGATCTCCGCGCCGCAGTCCAGTACCTCGCGCACCTCCCGCAGCGTCGGCGTAATGTACGGCTCGAAACCCGCATACGCGCGCTTGATGATGCCGACGATTGGAATCTCGACGCGTGCACGAACCGCGCGCAGGTTGCGCACGCCCTGAATCCGCAGTGCGACGGCGCCGTTGTCCTGCGCCGCCCGCGCCATGGCAGCGAGCACCTGCGGATCGTCCAGCGCGGAATCGGCACGAGCTTGCACCGACACGATGAGGCCGCCGCGCAGCCGGTCGAGCAGGGTCATACCGAGCGATACGCCAGCAGCAGTGCGCCTTCCGCTGCGTCGCGCACCGGCGGCGTGCGACGCGAATCGGGAAGCAGTTCGTGCATCCAGCGATCGACCGCCGCACTGAACGTTGCGTTGCACAGCAGACCGCCGAGAAATGCGACGTCGGGCGCCTGCAACCGCACGCGCTCCGCCGCATGCTTAGCCAGGAGTACGAGCGACGCCGCGGCGTCTCGCACATATTGCGCCGCCCGTTCGTTGCCCGCTTCGCCGTGGGCGATGAGGACCGGCGCAAACGCGGCGAGCGCCGGCCGCGAAATCTCTCCCGCGTAAAACGCGCGCACGAATGCGCGCAGGGACGGCTGCGCGAAGTGCGCGAGAATGAGCGGCTGCAATTCGCTCTCTTGATGTGCGTCGGATTCGCGCATCGCATCGGCAATGGCGTCGCGCGCGAGCCAAAACGCGCTGCCCTCGTCACCAAATAGATAGCCCCAACCACCGGCCAGCGCGGCGTCGCCCGCCGCGCTCCGCGCGTAAGCGACCGACCCCGTTCCGCCGATGACGATGACGCCGGGTTTTCCGTCGAGCGCGCCCGCGTGCGCGATCACCG
Source organism: Vulcanimicrobiaceae bacterium (assembly GCA_035694945.1). GTDB lineage: Bacteria > Vulcanimicrobiota > Vulcanimicrobiia > Vulcanimicrobiales > Vulcanimicrobiaceae > DATGJX01. The sequence goes on along the minus strand of DASSEZ010000022.1, from coordinate 17,423 downwards.
TGTCATGCACGAGAGCAAAACGATCCGCAGGGAGGTCGGGCGGTGCACCGTACACCTTGCCGTCGTAGCCGCTCACACCGGCGACGATGCACGCAAAGCGCGAATCGTGCGGCAACTGCGCATGTGCGAGCGCATCTGCAACGGCGTCTCTCAATGCGTCGCGCAGACGCGTCGACAGAGGGCCTTGTGCAACTTCATCGGCAGGACCGGCGCTGCCGCGTGCGAGCACGCGTCCCGAATCATCGCCGATCACGGCGATCGTCGAGCTCTGTCCGCCGTCAATGCCGGCGAAGAGCGTCACTTGAACAGGCGCCTAAAATGCGGTGCTAAAATAAGCGCCCCCCGTGGGCGCCGCCGAGTAAGTTACGGGCGAAATCGTTGGCCGCCGTTTCGCGCGCCGCACGATCGAGCAAATGCGGAATTTCGCCGCGATGTTCGCGATGATGATACAACTCGTGCGCGACCGAGAACGCGATGAAATCGCCTATCTCGCTGACGGGCAGATTTTCGATGACGCGCTTGTTCACGCGAATCACCGGGCCGTCCGGATCGTACTCCGACCGTAATTCGTCGACACCCCATTCGCCGAGATCGACGTACTCGATCTCGACGCCATACCGCTTGGCCAGTTCAAAGACGGGATGCATTACAGTAAGACACCATCATCCATGAGCGCTCTACGCAAGGCTTGCGTATCGATCGAACGCAAGCGCTTGCCCGTTTGTTTCGCCAAGGCGGCGGCCGTTCCGGCTGCCTGGCCGAGCGTCATGACCGTCGGCGTCAGGCGCGTCGACGCAAGCGCCTCGTGCGTAGTAGAAATGCACCGGCCCGCGACGAGCAGCCGGTCAACGTGCTGCGGCACCATGCAGCGGTACGGAATCTCATAGCTCTCGCCGGCCGGCAGCCGGTGCGTGGTCGTGCCGCTCCCGGACGGGTTGTGGATGTCGATGGGATACGCGCTGCGCGCCACCGCATCGTCGAAACGCCGGCCTTGCAGCACGTCATCGCGCGTAAGCGTATACTCGCCTACAATGCGACGCGACTCGCGAATGCCGATCTGCGTGCCGGTCGCGGCGATGCGCGCCTCTTCGAATCCGGGAACGCGGCCGCGGAAAAATTCGAGCAGCTGCATGACTTGCTTGCGCGCTTCGACTTCCGCGCGCGTCAGATCGTCGGGATCGAGCGGATCGACGTTCGTCACGCGCGTCATGTTCACGGTCACTTCATCCGGATACGGCGAGATGAAGAACGACACGAGTTCGCGCGGCACGCTGACCTCGCCGTGCGCGAGCGCGTCGTGCCAAAGATCGTACAATCCCGCGACGGCCGTCATCGCCGGCGCAAGGCGTTCGTGCGCCTTGAGGGACGTTCGCATTTGATCCGGGTGCATCCGAACGTACGTAGCGGTTTTCGAGAGGTCGACGTGACTGAGCCGGAACATCAGGCTCGCGGGCTGCACGCGACCGCGTTCATCACCCTGCTGCGTCGCAACACCGGCCGACGCGGCAACGTACGCGTCCGCAGTCGTGTCAATCGTGAACGTCGCGCGATACTCGCGTTCGCCGCCGACCGTGGCAAACACCGCACCGTCCACTTCGGGCGCTTGCATTTCGTCATCCTGAGCGCGAAGAAGCGCACGCAGGAAATATCCGTGCAGCAGCAGATCGACGCCGGCCTCTTGCATCATCTCGAAGAGTACCGCTTTATGGATCTCCGGATCGAACGGCGTGATCGTCGAGACGTAATCCGACGAATCGTGCAGATGCCCGGGCGAGCCGCCCTTGCGCACGAGCCGATCGACGATTTCTTGCGCGATGCCGCCGACGATACGCTTGCTTCCGGAATGAAACGTCATCCATGGCCCGACCATCGCGGCCGTCGCCGTGCCTCCCAAAAAGCCGTAGCGTTCTACGAGCAGCGTTTTTGCGCCGCGGCGCGCTGCCGCGATTGCCGCGGCGCAACCAGCGTTGCCGCCGCCGATGACGAGTACGTCGAAATGTCGAGCCATCTGGCGGCCGATTCGCCCTCGCTTGACCGGCAGGCCTTCCGCAGGCGCAGCAAAAACCGAGCGCCCTTCATGTATTCGCAATCGTCGCGATATTACGACGCGCTCTATACTTCGCTCGGAAAAGACTACGCATCCGAAACCCGCCGCATCGAAGAAATCGTCGCCGAACGTTGCCGCTCCGGTGGAAACGCGCTGCTGGACGTCGCCTGCGGCACCGGCAAGCACATCGAAACTCTGCGCGATCGTTTTGTATGCGAAGGGTTGGACGTTTCGCGTTCGATGATCGAGATCTCGCAAGAACGCAATCCGAACGTTCCATTCCATCTCGGCGACATGATCGGTTTCAATCTCGCCAAGCGATTCGACGTGATCATCTGCATGTTCGGTGCAATCGCGTATGCGCCTAACGCGCAGCGCCTCGACCAGACGCTGCAAACGTTCGGGCGCCACCTCAAACCGGGTGGCGTCGTCATCGTCGAGCCCTGGATCCGCCCGCAGGATTGGAAGGACGGACAAGTGCACGCACTGTTCGTCGACGAGCCCGACTTGAAGGTCGCGCGCATGAGCGTGAGCCGCCGCGACGCAAACGTGTCAGTGCTCAACTTCCATTATATGGTCGCTTCCCGCGACGGTATTCGCACATTCACCGAACCCCATCGCCTCACGCTGTTCACCGAGGACGAGTACCGCAACGCCTTCCGCAAGGCCGGCCTGTTCGTCGAACATGAAGAGCAAGGTTTTTCCGGTCGAGGTCTGTACGTCGGTTTTTCTCGTGCCGAGTCGTAGGCACAAACCGACTTTAGCCGTAAGAAAACCAGGGAGACGCCCGGCGAAGTGAAATTTCCGCGCTATGCTGTCACGTGTTAAGCCGCTCTCGACGATTCTCGCAGAGGGCTCCGACCAAGAGCACGGACTGAAGCGATCCCTCGGGCCCTGGGCGCTTACCGCCATGGGCATCGGCGCGATCATCGGTACCGGCATTTTCGTGCTGACGGGTGTTGCTTCGGCGACGCGTGCGGGCCCGTCGATCGCACTGTCGTTCGTCGTCGCCGGTTTTGTCAGCGCGCTCGCCGCGCTGTGCTACGCGGAAGTCTCCAGCAAAATTCCGATCTCCGGCAGCGCGTACACGTATACGTACGCGACGCTGGGTGAATTTCTCGCGTGGGTCATCGGCTGGGACTTGGTTCTCGAATATGCGCTTGGCGCCGCGACCGTCGCCATCGGGTGGTCCGGCTACTTCGTGAACATCCTCAACCAGTTCGGCGTGCACATTCCTACCCAGTGGGCCAATGGTCCGACGTGGGGACTGGCCGGCCAAGGAACATCGGGCACCGCGAACATTCCCGCGTTCGTGATCATCTTGATCATCACGGCGCTGCTCGCAAAAGGCACGAGAGAGTCCGGAACGGTGAACGCCGTCATCGTTGCACTGAAGATCTGCGTCGTGCTGTTCTTCATCGTGATCGGCGTGGGCCACATCATTCCGGCGAATTACCACTTGGCTCCGCACCCGCTTCCGACCGGCGGCGGCATGGATCAAGGCGGCTTCTTCCCGTTCGGCTGGGGCGGCATGCTCGGCGGCGCAGCGTTCATCTTCTTCGCGTACATCGGCTTCGACGCGGTATCGACGACTGCGGAAGAAGCGAAGAATCCCTCCAAAGATCTGCCGTTCGGCATCATCTCAAGCTTGGTCATCTGCACGATTCTGTACATCATCGTCGTGCTCGTGCTCAACGGCGTAACGCCGTACTATACGCTCAACAACGCGTTTCCGGTGGCGTACGCGGTCAGTCATATGGGCCTCTCGTGGGGACCGGCGGCATCGGTCATCATCTCGCTCGGCGCCATCGCCGGTTTGACGACGGTGCTGCTCGTCATGATGTTCGGCCAGAGCCGTGTATGGTTCGCGATGTCGCGCGACCGGCTGATTCCGCCGTCGTTCACGACGCTGCACCCGACATGGCGTACGCCGATCTACTCGACCGTGTTCTTCGGTATTTGCATCGCGATCGTCGCGGCGCTGACGCCGATTAACATCGTCGGCTCTTTGGTGAACATGGGAACGCTGTTCGCGTTCATCCTCGTCTCCATAGCCGTACCGGTGCTGCGCAAACGGCATCCCGAGCTCAAGGGCGCGTTCACGCTGCCCTTCGGTCCGTACATCATTCCCGTGCTCTCCGCAGTGACGGCGCTCGGTTTGATCTACTATCTGCGCAACGGCAATCCGGAACTCTGGGGCTTCTTCCCACTCGTGTGGTTCGCGTTTATCGTGTGGTTCCTCATCGGCCTGGTATTCTACCTGAGCTACGGCAGACGGAAGAGCACCGTCGCGTTGCAGCAGATGGAAGGTTTGGCCGCGGCGCAGCCGCCGGTAAACTAGCTGCCTCGATACCTCGCCCTTCGATACCTCAGGGTGACACAAGAAAAAGGCCGCGAGCAATCGCGGCCTTTTTCCTTTTTTACGTCTTGCCGATTCGGCGATTGATCTCGGCGGCGATTGCGTCCGGGTCTTGATCGCGATCGGGTTGCACGATGACGCGCTTGAACGTTTCGTGCTGCGTCTCGAGCACGAGACAGTTGTTGCCATCCGCGTAATCCAGAAACGCCAGACCACCCGGTAGATAAAATGTGCCGGCCATCTTCAGGCCGGGCGCGTTCGTTCCGATGACCTTGCGCCACAGGTGCTGCCAGCCGTTTTCGTCCTCGACGCGAGCGAGCGTGATGTGCGCGAGCGGAATGGTAAGCGAACCGTGCATCGACCACACTTTGTCCGCGGTGGACAATTGCAGTTGAACGTTGTTGCTTTGAATCGCAATGCGTGCCATATGTGGTTGCTACCCACATGGGTGCGTGCAGGTTACGCCGGCCGCGACGCCGTTACGATGGCCACCGGCGCATCGCCCTCGCGTCCCGCCAATTCTTCTTCCGCCAGAGCAACGGCTTGCTCGGCGGATGCCAGACCGCTGAAATCGGCGATGCGCGCACCATGCAGCACGTAGATGTCGGGAAGAGCACGCCCCACGTCGCCGAACGCGGTCGCGTCTTCCACGGCCTGCCGAAGATCCGCAATCGCATCGGCACCGCGGCTCTGCCGTACGAACGCATCACGCAATGCGAGCCGCCCAACGCCGCTGCGGTCCAGCACGCGCAGATCGCGCACGATGTTCGCGCGACCAAATCGCCCGCGGCTCGCGCGCGTACGCTCGAACACCGCCAGGCCGTCGGTGTGCGCGACGCGGCGCACGTCGCCCGCATCTGTGCGCAGCAGCGCCGCAGCCATGCCGGCAAGCGATGCTTCGTCTTCAACTATATGCGCGGCGCTTTCGGCGAGTTCGCTCGCGCCCGACGCGGTAGCGCGGACAAGGTTGCGCTGCGTGTCGATTTCCACCGCCACCTCCACCCGCTCGGGCGAGGCTCCCGCTGCGACGACCGCATCCTGGGCTTCGCGGCGAATACGTACGATGTCGTCGGGCGTGGGATCGACGATGGTGCGCTCGACGACTTCGCGCACGAGCGCCAGCGCCACGCCGATCGGCGAAATGACTTCGGCGTCGCGCGCCAGGCGAAACTCGAGTCCGGTGCGCTGCGCGGTATACGGCACGAGCGCCGCGGCGCCGCCGCCCCCGCCAACCACGACGAGCGTTTCGCGATCCAATTCGTAATCCGCGATCAGTTCGTTGACCGCGGCGATCACTTTCGCGGAAGCGACGTCGAGCAGATCACGCGCAAGTTGTTCCGCATCGCTGCCCAAATGTGCGGCCAGCACCTCGAATCCACGCCGCGCGGCAAGCGCATTGCCGCGCGCGAATGCGCCCTCCGGTACAAAGCCGAGCACGTTGGACGCGCATGTCGGCGTGAGCGCGACGCGCGTACCGTCGCGTACCACGATCGCCGCATAGTCGGGGGTGTCGTGTTCGGTGGGGCGGATATGCTCGACACGCGCGCCGTCGAATATTTCGGGATCGACGAAGCTGGCGTACTTCAGTCCTGCGATGTGCGCGGAGCGCGGCCCGACGTCGACGATGTTGCGGTCGTTGATGCGAATCATGCTGCCGCCCGCGATGCCCAGCGTACGCACGTCCAGCGTGCGCAGCATCGTGCGGTGCCCGCCGACGCGCGCCGGGCGCATCTGCGGCATGCCTGCGCGAATCGCCGAGCAATCCGCGCTCGTTCCGCCGACTTCGATGAAAATGCCGTCGGTGACGTTTTCGTGCAGCAGCGCGCCGGCGACGCCCGCCGCGGGACCGGACAAAAGCGTGAGAATGGGGCGGCGCTCCATTTCACGCACGTCCATCACGCCGCCGTCGCTGCGCATCACCATCAGCGGCGCGGAAATCGCCGCGCGCTGCACGGCATCCTCCGTCATGCGCGCGGTGCGCACCATTTTCGGCAAAATTGCCGCGTTGAGCGCCGCCGTGCGCGTACGTGCGCGCAACCCATACATCGAACTCACCTCATGGCCCGCGGTCGCGTACATCCCGAGCGCTCGCGCTTGCGCTACGACGGCGCTTTCGGCATCGGGCCGGTCGACGCCGAACGCCTGGGATACTGCGATCGCTTGTGCGCCGGCCGCGCGCAAACGCTCGAGCGCCGTATGCGCGGCATCGCCGGTGCGCGCGAAGGCAAAGCGCGTGTGAAACGGGACGCCCGGCGCCAGCTCCAAACGCGGAAAACGCATCTGCAAACGCGCGAGCGTGGCAAATCCGTCGAGCAAACCGAGAACGCCGACGTCCGCAACGTCGCCTTCGAGCAGCGCGTTCGTTGCCTGCGTCGTGGAGTGAGCGATGAACGCCACCTCGGCCGATGAAACACCGCTTTGCGCGAAGATCGCTTCGATGCCGGCGATGATGCCGGCAGCGACGCCTTCGGGCGCGGTGTGCGTCGTCGGAAGTTTTACGCGCGCCGCAACGGATCGCGTTTGCGCATCGACGGCGACCACGTCCGTGAACGTGCCGCCAACGTCTATGCCGAGGCGCAGTCTACGCGACATCCGCCGCGAGGACGTAGACGTTCATCGCCATCTCGACGTTGCCGTCGCGTGCGAAGCGATCGACCAGATCGTGCATCTCTTTGCGCAGCGCTTCGCCCGCGTCGCCGTCGCGCGGCAGATACGAGGAAGAGTCGACGCGCCCGATGACGCCTTGCAGCGTCAAGCGCTGTTTGAACGGAACCACCGCGCGCCGCAAACCGCTGCCGGCAAGCGTACTGAATGTTTCGAGCGTGCGCATGCGCAGCGCTTCGGTGTCGTCGGTTGCGTAGCGCCGCACGATAGCGGCATACGCCGCGGAGAACGGCTGCATTTCATCACGTTCGTATTGCAGCAGCGCGACGCGTCTGCGCGCCACGCGCGCGAATTCGGCGAACGCACGCAACGGGTCGAACCAGTGAAACGCTTGGAATGCAGCGGCAACGTCGACGCTCTTGTCCGGAAGCGGCAGCGCTTCTGCCGTGCCGTTCTCCCAATGTACGTTCGGACGCCGTTCCGCGCGCTCGCGCATGTTCGCGTTCGGTTCCACCGCGACGACAGTGGCGACCCGCTGCGCGAGCACATTGGCGGAAATGCCGGTGCCCGCGCCAACGTCGGCGACGATGAGTTGCTCCTCGGGGCCAAGCCCGCGCAGCAGCGCATCGATCGCGGCCTTCGGATAGCCGGGGCGATGCTGTGCGTAGGACTGCGCGCGGTCGGAGAAGCGCTGCGTCACATCGCTGCTCATGCCTGCACCTTCGCGATTTCGTCGTAAAGCGCGCACATCGTTTTTATGCCGCCGAAGAATTGCGAGAGCGTGAATTTTTCGTTCGGCGCGTGGATGCGGTCGTCGGGCAAACCCACGCCGATGAGCACTTGCGGTAATTTCAAAATACGATCGAAACTTGCCACCGGACCAATCGTTCCGCCCGTGCCGATGAAGACCGGCTTCTTGCCGAAGCCCGCTTCCATTGCGCGCGCCGCCGCCGCAACGGCGGGATGATCGCGCGACGTGGTGACCGCGCGTACGTCGCCGCTTGCTTCAACTTCGACGCGTACGCCGCGCGGCGCGCTTTGCAGAACGTGCCTTCGCACCGATTCCTTGATGCGTTGCGGCTCCTGATCGCCGACGAGGCGCGCAGAAATTTTTGCCTTGGCCCAACTGGGAATGATCGTCTTGCTGCCCGGGCCTTGATAGCCGCCCCAGATGCCGTTGCATTCGAGCGTCGGCCGGAACCACTGCCGCTCCAGCGCAGTGCGATCGCGTTCGCCGCCGAGTTCCGGAACGCCATGCGTGCGCGCTTCCTGCGCTTCGTCGAACGGCAAGCGCCGCAATTCATCGAGCGCGGCGGGTGCGATATCGTTCACGCCGTCGTAAAACCCGGGCACGGTTACGCGGCCGTCGGCATCTTTCAAACCGGCGATAATTTTCGCGAGCGCCTCAATCGGATTGACGATCAGCCCACCGAAATAGCCGGAGTGCAAATCTTCGTTTGGCCCATGGACGGCGATCTCCCAATGCACCAGTCCCCGAATCGACGTCGTAAGTGACGGCACGTCTTCCGCATATACGGCGGTGTCCGATATCACGGCGAGGTCGGCGCGAAACTTGTCTTCATAACGGGCGAGCGCAGCCTCGAAGTTCGGCGAACCGATCTCTTCTTCGCCTTCGACGACGACTTTGACGTTGACCGGCAGCGTGCCGCGCGTGCGCAGATGCGCCTCGATTGCGGCCAGATGCATCAACACTTGGCCCTTGTCATCCACCGTTCCGCGTCCGTAGACGTTCCCGTCGCGCACGGTCGCTTCGAACGGCGGCGAATGCCATAACTCCACCGGATCGACGGGCTGCACGTCGTAGTGCCCGTACAGCACGATCGTCGGCTTGCCCGGCGCGCGCAGCCACTGCCCATACGCAAGCGGATTTCCGCCCGTTTCCAGCACTTGCGCGTCGAGGCCGATCTCGCTCATGCGCTGCACCAAACGTTCGCAGCAGCGCCGTACGTCGCCGCGATGGTCGGGATCGGCGGAAATCGAGGGGATCGCCACCCAGGCTTTGAGTTCGTCGAGATACTGCACTTCGTGTTGCGTGCAGTACTCGGCGAGTTGCGGATCGATGGCGGTCATGTCGTGAACGGTTCTCCTAGTTGAACGGTAAGGGTTGCGCTGCCGCGCTGCAATTCGAAACTGTGCGCTTTGCCGTCGTAGGCGCGCGCCTGCGTTTGGTACGTGCCGTACTCCCACCAAAACAGCCCGTCGAGTTTGTTCACGACGTCGTTCGTGCGCATTCCGGCGTCGTACGCGGGTCCGCCGGCGCGCACGTACGTGCGCATGTTGCCGTCGACCGTTTTGAAGAGCGCGTAATAGAACGTCGGCGGATCGCCCGGTGCATAGGCAAGGCCTTGCGTGAGCAAATGATTCCACCGCGCGCCGTTTTGCGCGCCCCACTGCTGCATGCGCTGCGCGCCTTGCACCGCCAGGGATTCGAGGTCGACCGGCGTCGGCTTGGCGAAAACGGCGTGGTCGTGCCACTCGTTCACGACCCAGCCACCGCAGTCGAACAGACGCACGCCGATGTCGACGTCGGTTCCCTCGAGCAGTTGAAAGCGCGAAGACAGCGTTTCGACGTAGGCGGCATATGGCTTGCGCGAACAATCGCTCGCGTTGGGATCGGTCTTGAACGCATACGCGTGCGTCGCACCGGCGTTCAGCGTGCGTACCACCGCGCCGGTGGCAATTTTCGCGTCCGCACTGCCGTCGTCGCCAACGGCGATGCGGTTACCGGCGCTGGCCGGAATAAACATGCCCGCGGGCGGCAATTCGGCCGCTGCGGCGGCCGGTATCGCGGCAGTGAACGGACGTACGCCGAAAAAGCTTTGGGCACCCACCGCGACGGCAATGCACGCGGCTATCGCGACGGCCGTTTGGTACGGCAGCGTTCGGCGCGTGATTTCCTCGATGTGGACGCCGGTGTAGTTGGCAACCCACACGTTTGCTGTATTGGTGGGATCGCAGACGTTCTGTACTTGTACGACCGCCATGATCGCCGCGACGAGGACGACAGCGGGCAGCGCATGTGCCGAGAGCAGCACGGTGAAAATCGCAATGCCGACACCGAACGGGTTGAGCGGGCCGCGATACAGCGTGAGCGGACTGAGCACACCGAAGACGGCAACGAACACGAACGGGTTGTGCAGCGCTTGCGCGTTCGCGAGCGGCTGCATGGCGGAAACGAATGCCGGTTCTTTCGTCGCGGTCAGCAGCATGCCGATGCCGATGAACAAAATGACGGCGGGAGCAACGTCTTCGACCCCTTTGATCGCGGCGGCAACCAACGTGCCGATGGCGCGCGAGGGCCGCGTGGTGACGGCACCGTACACCGCGGAAACGCCGAACGAGAGCACCGGGTCCCAATGCAGCGTGTAGAACAATACGATGGGGAGCACGGGCGTAATAAGAGAGAACCATGGCACGCGTGGCGCGGTAGGCTGCTCACCGCGCACCGCCCACGTCGCGTACGCACGCGAGCGGCTGAACGACACCACCGCGTACGCGATAAGCGCCACGAGATCGATGGCTGCCAGCACGAGCGCGTATCCGTACATCTGCTGCTGGCTCACGCCGAACAATTGGATGTAGAACTTCCAATTGACCAGATTGAAAATGAAGCCCAGCGCGAACGCCATCAAAAACAGCGTGGCCGCAATTTTGCGCGGCACGCCGGTCGTCATCATGATCGGCAGCACGATCGAACCGACCATGATGATCGCGCCCAGCCCGCTGAGCGACACGAACAGCACCGCAACCACCGCGCAGAGCAGCAGCGCAACGACCATCGGCTGTTCGCCGCCGAACTCCGCGGCGAAATTCACAATGGCCTTCGCGATACCTGTATCGAGCGTCACGCGCCCGAGCAGTGCGCCCAAAATCACCGTGACGTAGACGCCGGCGAGCGCCGACGCGCCTTTCACGACGATGTCGCCGACCCCCACGGCTGGTACGCCCGCGACGAACGCCATGACGATTGCCATCGCGGGAACCGCGAGCAACGCCGGCATCGCGCGCGTATACATCAAGCCCGCGAAGACCAGGAAAACGGCGAGGATCGCGATGGCGAGGATCATTGAGCCTCGGCAGGCTCGGCCGCGCTTCGATACCTCAGCGTGACACTTGGCGACAGCACGGCACCTAACGGCGGGAGCGGTTTGCCGGCGTAGTAGTCGAGCGTGGCGGCGTAAACCGCATCGGCGCGCTCGATGTTGCGCTGCGCGTTCAGATGATAGCGTTCCAAGTTCGAGGCGAGATGGCTCTGCCGATCTTCATAGCGCCACGCCTGCGCGTACAGCGGGGCAAGTTCTTCGTAACCGTCGCGCAATTCCCAGAACCAATACTTCGTCCAGAGCAGATCGCGCCCGGACGGACTGCCCTTTTGATGCGCGTGCGCGGCGGCGTCGGCATACATATCGGCGATCTCCTTGGCCGCTTGAAATTTTCGTCCGATGAGATCATACTTGCGCGCCGCCAAGAACATCACGCGCGCCGCGTTGCGGTGCAGCGGCGGCGTGCTGCCGAGTAGATGCGTTTCCACCGCTTCCGCATTCAGGCGCACTTGCCGGACGTCGACTTTGTCCATGTGCGCGGAGGCGCGCTGGTCGAACGGGTCGGCCCACATCAAATAATTGCTGCTGTACTGATATGCGTCGGCCATGCGCGTTTGAATGTCCGCCAACCTGGCAACGTCGCTGCCGTAACGCGCATCGCCGCTTCCGAAAAACGCGAAGGGAAAATCGGTCTGATACCGCGCGGGGTCGACGTCGCCGGTTTCCCACGCACTCACGCCGGCATAGAGCACCGGATACCACGTCGCTTCGAACAGCGATTCGCCGTCGTCGTGCCACACGGTTTGAAACAAGCCCAAGACGTGCGCACGCTTACCTTCGTTGATGAACGTGCGCTCGTTGCGCAGCGCCGTGTTCACGTCGGGAAAGATTTGATTCCAGTTGCTGTCGCCCGGCGAGACCATCTGGTCGAAGCCGCCCTTGGCGAGCAGCGAGATATAGGGCATGAACGTCTTTTCCGCGCCGTAATGCCAATTTACGATGACGGCGTTGCGTGGAATCAGTTTCATAATCGCCGGATCGTTTTCGATGCCGTCGTCCCACAGCATGATGCGCGCGCCCGACGGTTTGACGATCGCATTCATGCGGTTGATGTGCTCGGCGTACACTTGCGTAAGTCCGCGCTGCGCGACCATCGGCGCGCTTTGCCCTTTGCCCAGCGACGACGTTTCGTCCGAACCGATGTGAAAGAACGGCGGGTGCGGAACGGCGGCCAGTTCGTCTTTGATGAGACGGCCCACGTACGGAACGGACATTGACGACGCGGGACTCAGTAAAAACGCGTGCGGCAGTTCGGCGGCGGGCGCGTACGTTTCGTAGCGCAGCGTGTTGTGCATGTGCGCGAACGTCTGCTGCTCGGGAATGAACGTGACGTGAAATCGGCGCGCATACGCGTCGAGTTCTCGCAGCTGCGCGGACGTGATGCCGTCGAGCGGTGCCGGCAGCGGGTCGTGCGGATCGGCGAACACGTGCTCCATGTACGGCGAGTATCCGTTGAATTTGAACGCCGCAATGGTGCGAATGCGTTCCTTGAAATACCGCATGTTCGGCAGTGGGCCGCGCGAGACGTCATCGGAAAGAATGCGCCAGCGCAGCGCGGGGGCATCGGCGATACGCACGCACGGCATCGCCCAGCCTTTTGCGGTACGCTGCGGCAGTTGCGCGAGTGTCATCGCCGCGTAAAACGCGCCGTCCGCATCGCTGGCCGCGATCGTCACGGTACCGTCGGCACGCGTCTGCAAGCGATACGCCTGCGCCGGCAGATTCGCATGCTGCACCCTGATGTCGGCGCCGGTTCGGCTTTTCACGAGCGACGGAATGCCGAGCGCGCGCCACCGCTCGTCGATCTCTTCTGCCGCGCCTGGATCGAAGTTCGCCGAAACGCGCAGCGAGCGCGTGAGCGGAAACGAACAGGACTGTACGGAAAGATTTTGCGGACGCGGGAGCACGTGCAGCGTGAGAGCCGCCAGAAGCATCATTCGATTTGCATGGCGGCGTCGCGGCTGTCGAATGCGTCGTTCAGCTTCACCAGTGCGCCGTTGAGCGTAACGGTGCGCACTTCACGCAGCGCGGTGGCGGCCTCGACCACGTGCACGTCGGCGGCGAGCGTTGCTTCGATGCGCCGCGGCGTCGGATCGCGCTCGAAAATGCGGAACACGTCCTGATTGATGAATTCGCAGCGCAGCAGGACGCGATCGTAGTACGAGCGCTCCTCCGCCGGAAGATTGTCGATTTCGACGGCCGGCAACTGTGCCAGCACCTCGCCGACGAAGGCCCGGATTTGCTCGTCCGAGACTCGGCGGTGTTCGGCCGCGTCATAGCCGGCAAACCCGCCGATAAACGACTGTATTCGCGCGAGGGCGTCCATCGGCAGCGAGCTACGACGGTAAGCCCGCCAGGCCTCCCGGCCGAAAACCCGATCACATGGTAGTGGCGGTGATCGTGGGCCTGCTGGCGGCGGGAGGTCTTGCCGGGCTCACCGTCCTGGGGGTGCGGTACGTCGGCGAGCGCGAGGAATTACAGCGTCTGCGCTCGCTCTTTTCGCGTTATGTGCCCGAGCACGTCGTTGACGAAATCTTAGCACGGCGCGATCTGCGCTTGCTCTGGGCACAGCGCCACTATGCCACCGTCTTATGTTGCCGCATCCGCAACTTCGGCTTCTTCTCCGAAGAGCTCAGCGCGGAAGACACGCTGCGCCACCTGAACGAATTTTATGCGGTTGCCGGCCGCGCGATCGTACGCCACGGCGGCGTCATCGAACGGCTGCACGCCGACGGCATTACCGCCGTGTTCGGCGTGCTGACGGAAGACACGTTTCAAGAAGACCGCGCGCTGCGGGCGGCGCTGCGCATCATTCGCCTGGCGAACGCGATGAATGCGCGCTGGCAGGCGCAAGGGCGGCGCCCGTTTCAAGTCTATGCCGGCGTGAATTCCGGGCCGGTGGTTGCTGGGGAAGTCGGCTTCGCACAGCGCCGCGAATTCGCGATCGTGGGGCATCCCGCACACGTTGCCTCGCGCCTGCAGCAAGCGGCAGAAGAGATCAATGCATATATCCTTGCGGCGGCGGCAACGTACGAGCCGGTGGCGGAACAGTTCGTCGCGGTGCCCGCGAACACGCTCGCACTCCCGGGATTGCGCCGGCTGCAAAAAGCGTACATTATTCGTGGCCTGGCCAAGCGCAGCGAGGAAGAGCTGCTGCACTTGCCGCCGGAAATCGCCGCACTGCAAACCGTGATCGAAACACCGGAAACACCCCCGCCGCCGATTACCGTTCCGGAGCCCGTGCCGGCGGCCCCGCATTTTTCCGGGCTCGATAACGCGCTGCCCGCACTGCCGGAGTTGCCGCCGGTCACCGGTGAATACGAGGCGCCGCAAACCTTTTGACCGCCCGCTTTCTCCGACACTCCGCAATCCGCGACCCCGCTCGCGCCGTTAGCACACCGGGGGAAGCTCCCAATGAAGCGAAGCACCGGATCGTGGAAGACGCAACCCGGCTCATGGCGCGCGTGCGTAATCGAGACGCCGCGGCCTTCGAGGCCTTGTACGACGAGTATCACCGTCTCGTCTATGGTGTGGCAATGCGCATGCTTAGCGACGTCGCCGCCGCGGAAGACGTCACGCAAGCGATCTTCCTCAAGATTTGGAGCGCGCCCGAGCTTTTCGAATCGGGAAACTTTGCCGGCTGGCTTGTCCGCATGACGCGCAATCGCGCACTGGACCTGCTGCGCAGCAAATCATACCGGCACGAAGAACTTTCGGAAGCTCAACCCGCAGATGACATGCTTGAAGAAACGGCCTTTGCTCACATCGACGCCGATCGCGTACGCGCCGCTCTCGCGCAGTTGCCGCACGAGCAGCGCGATCTCATCGAGCTCGGGTTTTTCGGCGGTGTCACGCATGAGGAACTCGCCCGCCGGACCGGTATTCCGCTAGGAACGGTGAAGACGCGCATCCGCGCGGGACTACGTAAACTGCGCGTGTCGCTCGAGGGAACGGTAACCGTATGATGCCGCACGAAGCGATCCTCGACGACGTTGCCGTCTACGCGCTCGGCTCGCTGCCCGCCGGCGAGGCGCAGCGCGTGCGAACACACTTGCAAACGTGCAGTGAGTGTCGCGAAGAGTACGAACAGCTGCGTCCCGCCGTCAATGCGCTTGCGTATTCCGCGGAGTCGTGCCCTGATTTGGAGCACGGCGCCGTCGTCGCAAGCCCGCTGCTCAAAACGCGCATCATGCAGCAGGTCCGCCGCCAAGCCGCAGCGCCGCCGCGTTCCAACGTGGCGGAAATGCGCGCCGTTCGACCGATCGTCTGGCCCGCGTACGCGGTCGCAGCAGCGTGCATCATCGTGGCGCTCATTACCGGCGTGTTCAATATCTCGCTGGGTGACCAGCTCAGGCAGAAGAACGCCGAACTCGCACAAACACAGGCGCGCAGCAGACTGCTTGCCAGGGACTTGGCGAATCAGCGTACGGCACTTGCGGATGTCGTCGCGGCCGATTCAGAGCACTACACCGTCGCGCACGGTGAAGTGATCGTGCATGGCAAGCGTCTGTATCTGGCAATGGATGCATTGCCGCCCGCGCCCAAGGGTAAGGTGTATCAGGCCTGGACGCTGCGCAGCGGCGCGGCACGTATGTCGCCGTCGGTGACGTTTGTGCCGAACGCAGGGGGCGTCGCGGTCGTGCCGGTTCCGGCGGATGCTTCGAAACTTGCAGCAGTTGCCGTGAGCGTCGAGCCGGACGGCGGGAGCAAACAGCCGACCAGTACACCGACATTCGTACTCAAACTCAACTAATGCAATCCGGAGTGCAGCGCCTCGTGCGTGCGCACGAGCGCGCGGCACTCGCGTATCTTGCCCAAGCGCCGTACGACAACGTGTTTCTCGCGTGGCTTATCGCGAGCGATCGTTCCATTGCGACACGCTCTTTGCTGTACGTGTACGTCGACGCGCGCCATGCGATACGCGGCGTTGCCTTTTTCGGACGGCAGGTCGTGCTCGCTTGCGATGACGACGAGGTGACCGACGCCTTTGCCGACGTCGCGCCGGGCTACCGCTTCGAACGGATGATCGTCGGCCCGCGCCCCGTGGTCGAACGCTATTGGGACCGCGTGCGAAAATGGCACACGCCGGCGCGCCGCATTCGCAAGAGCCAGCCCGTTCTCGCCGTCGACCGCGCATCGCTCGTCCCCCATGCAGGAGCGGTGCGCGTACGCCATGCGCATCCGAACGAATGGGAAACGGTTGCGCACAACTCCGCGAAAATGATCGAGCACGAACTCGAGTACGATCCGCGCAGCCTGAGCGCGGAATTCAACGCAAACGTACGCATGATGATCGACCGCGGCTTATGGTGGGTGGGCGTGCACGAGAACGAGTTATGCTTCTTCTGCAACGCCGGGCCGCGCAGCGACTACACGCTGCAACTCCAAGGGATCTGGACGCCCGAACACCTGCGCGGACGCGGCCTTGCTACGCAGTCGCTCGCCGGCATCTGCCGTGAATTGCTCGGCGAGGTCGCCTCGCTCAGTCTGTACGTCAACGGGTTCAATACACCGGCGCTGCGCTTGTACGAGCGCATCGGTTTCAAGCAAACGGGCGAATTCGCTACGTTCCTGTTTTGACCGTCTGCTTGGGGTTTAGTTCCCGGGTGAACGCGGTGAGCGCGCGCTGGAAACGCAGCGTTACCGTCGTGCCTTTGCCCGGTTCGCTCTCCACTCGAATGCTGCCGTTATGCGCTTCCATGATCTCCTTGACGATGAACAGACCCACGCCGCTGCCGCGCTTGCTCCACTGCAGGTTCTCCGCGCGCCAGAACTCTTCGAAGATATGCGGCAAGTCCTCGGCGGCAATTCCCACGCCGCGATCCGTGACGGTCACTCGAATCTTGTTGTGTTCTTCGCCGATGCGGACTTCGACAGGGTGATCGGAGTACTTCACGGCGTTCCCGATGATGTTGTCCATCACGCGAGTTACGTAGGAGCGATCGCCATCGATCATGGCCATCGCACTTTCGAGGTAGACCTGAAACTCGCGTTCGGAGCCGTAGCGCTGCACGACGGTATTGACGATTTCCGTCACGTCGAAGGCGCTGCGCTGCAGCACGAGGCGGCGTTCTTGCGCGCGCGCCAGTAGAATCGCGTTGTCAGCCATCTCCGCGAGCGTATAGCCCGAACTGCGCAGGGTGGCCAGGAGTTCCGGATCGCCGCGCCTGTGCGGAAAATCTTCAAGCAGATGCGCGGCGCCGATTATCACCGCCAGTTGCGATTTGAAGTCGTGCGCCAGCATGGCAAGCAGACGCGAGCGCCAATCGCTCAGGTCCTCGACCGCCTC